>CBDDRW010000071.1:0-72139 GCA_965233175.1 uncultured bacterium | reverse complement strand
AGCGCTTCTTCGAGGTGCTCAAACGCGAACGTGTAAATCGCCAACACTACCCGGACGAGAGCCGAAGCCAGAGCGGATATCTTCGACTATATCGAGCACTGTCACAACCCACGCCAACGGCGGAGATTGGAGATGCAGCAGCAAGAGGCACGACTCTTAACTCAACCGTCCGTGGATTTGATGTGAGCGGGAGGCTTGTGCACAGACTCGCGTTTTTCGAATTTCTGGCGATCCGACCACAGACAAGCTATCCCCACAAGAAACCACATTCAGCATACTGCCCGAGTGGAGATAGATGGGGCTGATTTGTCCTGCCCTGGTAGCAGAAGAGAGGATCGGTGGATGTAATTCCTGCGTCAGAAACTGTTTCCCGTGCCTGGCGTCACTCGCAGGAAAGGGCATGTTCTCATGCTGAGAACACTGGTTCACGGTTCGTCTTTGGGGGAATCCTCACTCTGTTTTAGCCAGAGTTCAAGAAGTCTTGTCTCGCGTTCAGACTGGGAAATGCGCTCTAGAGCGAACGCACCCGTCAAGCGATCTTCGTAAAAAGAGCGTTGCTTCGCGTAGGCTTTCTTAAAGGCTTCGGTCTTAAGGGTTTTCCAATCGGCATCGGATATTCCAGCATGCGAACGCAATAGGTTGATCTCGATGGCTTGGAAAGCAAAGACTTTAGCTAATACCTTAATGACAGTTGCATTAGAAATTACTTTTGGAATTTTATCAGCCATGACTAATCGTTTCGATCATGCCAAAGCACGCATAGTTGTACGTTCTTCTCTTTCATCTAAGAACACTGTACAGCGGCGTTGTCAGCAGCCTAAACGTGGCACGGAGCTCGAAGTGGAAACGATCAGTTCCGCACGCCGTTCCAAACTTTTGCCGGATCGATTGCCTTATCCGGGTTGAGCGTTCTCGCCTTCTCGAGCAGAACCTCCGTCGTTTCCGGATAGGCTGGATCAGCGATGCAGCAGTTATCGACCGGGCAGACGGCGGAACACTGCGGTTCCTCGAAGTGTCCGACGCACTCGGTGCAGCGGTCATGGGTAATCACGTAAATAGCGTCTCCGACTCCTTGACCGTCGCCTACATGATTTCCCTTCGCCTCCGCGTCGCCGCGAGTTTCAAAGATAGCTTCATTCGGACATTCTGGCAGGCAAGCTCCACAGTTAATACATTCGTCGGTAATCAGTAGTGCCATGACCCTTGACTCCTTCTTCCCACAAAGAATATGGGATTAATCAGCGTTATGTAACAGATGTCGGGAGAGCCACATGACCTCAAGACACCCGCTGGTGAACCAGCGGCTCTAGAGCACTTAGGCGCAGGAAAGCTATTTTTAGTCTAGCCGGGTGAGGTTTAAGATGCAAGAGAAGAACGCACGAGCTCAGAATGAAAATCGATGGTTTTCACAGTCTGACCTTGGTTTTCTCGCGTAAATTGTCTAACCTTGAAGCCGCTGTTGTGCTGTATTTGGACTTTTAATTTCCGCCTAATTCATCGCTCTCTCCACATAACGCCGGCCATGGCAGCGCATTACTGACTATACTGGGGGAGTTGAAGGACATCATTTTCTAAGGAGGTTCACTCAAGACAAATCGGAAACTCATAAAGAGGCTGGCCCATGCGCTTTCGTTCATCACGCTCTCATCCTGGCTCAGGTCTGAGAAAGACTTGTGGGACTCGCTAGGCTTAGGCGATCTCTGGGGTCCATCTCGGCCAGAGAAAGAGAGCCCAAAGTCTTAGCGATTTTATCCACAATGTGAAAATAACTTTTTCACATTATTCTCCGTCTCATGAAGAGTTTCTGACTACCCTGAACTGATGACAACCCTCCTGGGATTGTTGTCGTTATGGCGCCACGCACTGACTTAATCGCTGTGATGACCTGCGGTTTGTTAGTTCGCTTATGTTTCAAAATACCTTGAGAGAGTAGACTTTTGAGATTGTCGCTAGCCTTCAGCTCCCATCGGGGGGTAACAGAGAGTAGGGAGACCGAAGAACGAGCAATGGAAGCGCAGGTGTGTTTAGGTAATCCCGTTCACGCTGGCAAGAAGAGTTCCTTAGTACCGATCAAGTATAGCAAACGTGTTTCCAGACAGGCGCAGCCTACGTCTATGTAGGGCAATAGGAGAGATATAGGAGAGAGGTGGTGGCGCGCCTGAGGAGCGTGCCACCTATGCGACAACTTTTTCACACTACCACAAACCCCATTGGTGTCACCTCTTGCAACCCATTGGATCAAAGCAGCCTCAAATAGGCAGCCGTCAAGGTCAAAAACAACTCTTTCTGGACAGCTTAAAGCAAGGAATGGAACACAAAAGTTTCAAAACTCCATGCTCTAGCACTCCGCGAAATATTGAGCGACATAAGAGCTGACAGAGGTATAATTTCTATCGGAAAGCGGGTTTCAGAGCGGAGCCATCGAAGCGGCAAACTTACAAATGTTCAGGTCATCACCGCTGACGTATCGCCGGCTTCGGCGGCCCCCAGCGGCTCCAGACCTCCCATTCAGAAGAGTAAGGGTCCGTGGGCTCAGCGGAGTGCACTCCTGCACTGAGCCCACTAAGATTTGTTATTTGCCGGCACCTCCGGACCCACTGCCGCTCGTAGCACCGGGGGGATTAGAGCCTCCCGAAGTCTTTCCCGCACTCGACCCTGAAGTGTCATGTTGCCCGCTGTCTGTTCCCACCCCCGAGCCTCCACCCTGTTGGCCCTTCTTTGGATTCGTGGGACTTCCGCTCTCTGCTTCTGGGTTCCGAACTCCGCCTGGCACGCTCGGGTCCACCACGCCACGGAACGGATTACCTGAAAAGCTTCCGCTGGGGGGAGAACCCTGTGCCATGAGCAATGCCTGAGAACGCGTCTTGCCCTCAGCGGAGTCGGAGGTTTGAGCGTAAGCTCCACTGCATATGAGCCCCGCTGCAACAGCGGATGCTGAGACTATCTTCGTAAGGTTCATCGTCATCTCCTTGGTTAAGAATGAAACGCACCATACCCGTGTGGGCCTCGCGACCCTCGGAATCGAGCCGCTGATCTCTCAGCCGGAATTTCCATTATGGACTCCGGTCCAACCGACGCCACACTCCGGCTTTTTTGCCCCCACCCGGTTGTTGGTTCGAAGCGGAGTGCTCACGGCTTCAAAGCGGCATGGCGTTATCAGCCATTGGCAATACTGTAGCTATGTCACATGATTGGTCCATGAAGGGAGCATGAAGAATTCTTCATCAGTGAGTGATAGCAAGTCCGAAGTGCCCGTTATAGGCGCTCTGTTCCTGCTGCCCGTAGGGAGTTTTTTGTCAGGTTACAATAGCTATACGTCGCTCGAAACAGGTCCCCAGGTAGCGATCATACCTTCATGGGATTGCTCACTGTCGGCCATAGTTTCGGAGGTCAGGTTCTATTCAAACAGCAACAGAAACATGGAGAGAGATTTAATCAACGCTAAGACTAAAGCGGGCGGTCAACCAAACTCTGACAGGCTAATACACGATTACGAGAGATCGTGAGCGGCTTTGGCGACATGACCGTGTTGCTGAACCCCGCTCTGGAGGCTTGACCAGGATCGACCGATGGACTCTGTGGGACCGTGCCCACGCTACCTATCATTGGGATCCAGTGACCAGAGCATCTCGTGCGAGCCTGCAAGCCTCGAGTCCCAGGGATGGAGGACACCCACGCAAGCCGTGCCCTATGGGAATAAGTAGCACTTGGGGTTTTCCCCAGTACGTTTTATTGAGGAGTGAAGTATCGTTCGGATCATGCTTTAGCGCACGCAACGCAAAAACTATGGCTGGCGCAATGAACATTGCGAAAAAAGCAGTGGAAGCGTTGCAAGTCTGAAGCGAGAAGGCTCGGATCCGAAAGGAACCGGGCCTTAGCTTCGTCAGGGGACTCGGGGATGAAGCAAGATACGTGGATATGCCGCTCACGATGAGATTCGCTGGGCTGGAATAGAGTTATGGAACAGATCGCAAAAATTGGTGACTACGAATCAGGCCAACATAAAGATGGAGCAGTGGCTATGCAACCATGTTCTACCTGCAAACAACAGGCTGAGTGGCGATATAAGGAGGGCTGGGGAGCCCTGGCCTGTGCCGATTGGTTTGCTGGAACGTGTGAAGGGGACCCGCTCGAGATCGCGACTCCATCGGTGGGGCAAGTCCGCCTACTCAGCCTTGACATAGAAGAGGATGAACGCTACTCGCATTGGGTTCGAACGCGGCTCAGAGAACTATGGCCGTGAGAAGGAGAATACCTACTCTGCTGCAAGTATTGGGAATGGCCTCTCCGTGAAGCAGTCTTCTCCATGGTTTAATAAGCTGCTCGCGATCTATTATGTGGTTCAAGGATTGCTGTTAATTGCAGTGGGAGTCGGCGGGTTAGTTCTCGTGGATCAGAATCAACTGCTTGTCGTCAAGCAGTGGCTCCGCGTCATCCGCTTAGATCCTGACAATCGCTTCCTTCATTGGCTCCTGACCAGCATTCTGCCAGTCACGAATGAAATGTTGGAGGCATTCAGTGTTGACTCCTTTGTATATTGCGTTGGTACAAGGAGGAGGTCTCTGGTTCTCGAAGCCCTGGGCCTCCTATCTCTCGGTGGTCGGGGTTGGTTCTTTCATCCCGTGGCGGCTGTATAGCCTACTCGACGACGTGACCGCTCTGAAGCTAATGACGCTGTGTATCAATACCGTGATTGTCGGGTATCTGCTCGTGAGTATAGTGCGGGCATGCGTCTGCCACAGTTCACCGAGGTCTCGCGGTCGCTGGTGGTATTGTATTCATAATGGTTCTCATCGGATTCTTCCTCCATCGGATGAAAAAACATTCATGACGGCTATGCTGGACTGTCCCGCACCTCTCTGGATTAGTGCCTTAGACCTACGGCACAACTGGATCCCGCTCGACAAAGGCCAGTCTGATGCTCGTGGGCGCGCTCGTCGAACTATTCTTGGGAGTGAAAGCAGAGGGGCGGTCACTCGAATCCATTGCCACACCACTCTCGGCGGAATCTGGAAGATAGATTTTTAAGATGATATCCACTCCTCCTAAACACTTCTCGATGATCCGCGAGTTTCACCTGGCCGACTTTCTGACCCTTGCCAATGCCGCAAGCGGGCTCGCAGCCGTGTTGTTCAGCATGCTGTACATGGGCAATCGGTCGCCGACATTTCTACTCGCCGCCGCAGCCATGACGCCGGTGGCTCTTGTCTTCGATTGGCTCGATGGCCGTATCGCCCGTTGGAGGCGTATGCATTCGGCGCTGGGCCGCGAGTTGGATTCGCTGGCTGACATCATCTCCTTCGGGGTTGCTCCGGCAGCACTCGGCTTCGCCATTGGCATGAGCGGGGGGTGGGACTGGATTGTTCTGATATATTTCGTCTGTTGCGGAGTCAGTCGACTGGCTCGGTACAATGTGACTGCCGAGCGTCTCTCTCAAGGCAAGGACAAGGTGGCCTATTTCGAAGGCACCCCAATTCCCACAACCATGGTGTTAACCGGCGTGCTGGCAATCGCCGTGTGGCAGGGCCGGCTGGACGAGAATCTATACTGGGGCACATGGACACTCGGGCCTTGCGATCTTCACCCCTTATCCTTACTGTTCGCGCTATCCGGCACCTTGATGGTCAGCAAGACATTACACATTCCTAAAGTGTAGGATGCGAATGATATTCGCTGGGTGGGCGATTTGCGAGCAATCCCGTGCTCAAGTTGACGATGTATAAGGAGCCAAAGGGAAAACCACGGTTTCTGTCGATGGAAGAGGAAAAGATGTTGTTGGGGAAGCTGGGGCCAATTCATGGCCCATGGGCACGGTTGGCAATTCTGACCGGACTCCGCCAGGCCGAACAGTTCCGGTTGCAATGGAAGGATGTCGACCTGGAACGGGGCATCCTGACCCTTCCGACCACGAAGACTGGAGGCGTGCCCATCTCAATGAGGAAGCCAAGGCGATTCTGCGAGGACTCGATTCGTGGCAGCGGTCGAAGTGAGTCTTTCCCTCGGAGAACCCGGCGACCCCGTTGGGTGCCAGGAACTTCTATAACCGTGTTTGGTGGCCTGCGGTGACCGCGGTGGAGATTGAATGGGCGACTTGGCATGATCTCCGCCATACCTTCGCAAGTCGGCTAGCGATGACCGGCCACAATGAGGGCACCATTGCCGCGCTGTTGCGCCATTCGACCACGGCTCTAGTCAAACGGTACGCACACCTCAGCCCATCGCACTTAAAAGCAGCTGTTGAAGGAGTCGCGGGATTCGGGAAGGCGCCAGCGGCGGCGCGAGAAGATCTGGTTCTAGCGGGAAAGTCCGAGCCTGTTTCCAGTGGAACACTATGCCGAAATACAAAATTTTCCCCCGGTGCGTACTTAGTTTTCTAATCCTTGAAGGCATAAATGGGTCCTCCCACACCCCCAATATGGGTTCTTTATGATTGGAGACACCGCACTTGGCCGTCCGACATAGAGGGAACTGATTTCATAGTGAGGCATCGTGTTTATGATGGTGTACGCTTCTGGAGGATTGCCGAGGAGATAGTCCGCTGCAATTGCTCCGGGGCGGCGTCTTTGGTCAGATAGGCGGCCGCTCCAGCCTTCTTCATCGCCGACTCGACTTGTGGACTATTCTGAACCGATAATCCAATGACCACGATACTCGGGTATGTCGCTGTGATCTGTCGGGTCGCCTCGACTCCATCCATCGTGGGCAGGTTTACGTCCATAATCACGAGATCCGGCCGCAGACTCTGGGCGAGTCGCACCGCCTCCCCTCCATCCGCTGCTTCTCCGACTACCTGGAGCCCCTCAAATTGTTCGACGATGGCCCGGAGGCCCTGCCGCACCATCGGATGATCATCAACCATGAGGACGCGCACTAATTGAGTCGGTGTGGCTCGGTCGAACACGGCAGGCTGCACAGGATCGGCCTCTGACGAGGGACGGTTCGGCTGAGGAATGGATAAGCTCAGCCTCGCTGTGGTTCCCTCACCTGGAATCGAGGTGAGCGAGAGGGTCCCGCCCACCGCTTCCATCCTCTCGCGAATGCTGAAGAGCCCGAAGTGGGATTCGGTCGCCGACGGTTCAGCGGACGGATCGAATCCCCGGCCTCGATCTTGTACGGTTACCACAAGAACCCCGTGCGTCAGATCGACGGTGAGAGTCGCGTGAGTCGTGCAGGCATGCTTCACAATGTTCATCAGTAATTCACGCACACTTTGAAACACGAGGATGGCGTGTTCTTCGCTGAGATCGACCACGGGCACGTGCAGTGTCATCCCGACATTCAGACCATGGGGTTTCATTTGTTCGGCCAGCCACGTCAACCCCATGATCAATCCAAAATCGCGAAGGACCGGCGGGGACAGTTGGGCGACGAGACTGCGGGTATAGGTGATGGCGTCGAGCAGCAGACGATCCGCATCTTGTAACTGTT
Organism: uncultured bacterium; assembly: GCA_965233175.1. Classification (GTDB taxonomy): domain Bacteria; phylum Nitrospirota; class Nitrospiria; order Nitrospirales; family Nitrospiraceae; genus Palsa-1315. The sequence continues at coordinate 64,711 of CBDDRW010000071.1, read as the reverse complement.
GATCTCGCTGTTCAGCGGTGGCTTGTTTGGCATGGCTCAACTTCAACCGGCAGACGACCAACAATTGCCCGAGATAGTCGTGCAGTTCCGTGGCAAGGGCACGGCGGACCCGTTCTTCCGCTAGGCTGAGTTGTGTCGCGAGGCCGCGCAACCGGCCTTGGCTGACCGTCAAGGCATGGGTCCGCTGCGACACCCGCGCGTCCAGCTCGAACGTCAGCGACTTCAGATCCTCCTCAATCCGTTTCCGCTCGGTGATGTCCCGGGCACTTTTCGACGCGCCGATGATCTGTCCTGCGGCATCTTTGATCGGCGAGACGGTTAACGACACGAAGACTCGGCTCCCATCTTTGTGCATCCGCACTGTTTCAAAGTGATCAATGCGCTCGCCCCGTCTGACTTTCTCAAGGATGAGCGTTTCTTCAGGCAGCCGATCTTCGGGAATGAGGATGGTGACCGGTTGTCCCACGGCTTCGGCTTTCGTGTACCCAAAGATGCGCTCCGCCGCAGAGTTCCAGGACTGGATGATTCCCGACAAACTTTTGCTGATAATCGCATCGTCGGATGACTCGACGATGGCAGCCAAGAGGGCCATTTCGGGAAAGCGGAGGGGATCCTGGTTGGATCGGGATGGGGTTGGTACAGCCATTAATGTGCTAACCTACCAGACAAGGAAGCCACGAACCACTAGGCAAGTCCCTGGGAGAGCCGACTACCGTCATTAATGATTGAGATAGGCCGCTCAGTGGCCCTGCCCTGGATGGTGCACTGCTTTGATAGTTTCATACAGCTGGTCAGCGGCGATCTCCTTGTTGAGGAAGGCCGCAGCACCCGCGCTTCTCATTTCCTTTTCCACATGTGGCGAATTGTGGACAGAGAGTCCGATCACGATCGTGCCTGGATGTTGCTGTTTGATCCTTCGCGTCGCTTCGATGCCGTCTAGCTTGGGCATGGTCACATCCATCACAAAGATATCAGGCTGTAACTGTCTATCCATTTCCACGGCTTCCTCCCCATTGGACGCTTCACCGATCACCTCGATGTTGGAAAAACCTTCGAGCATGGAGCGTAATCCTTGTCGCACCATTGCGTGATCATCGGCAATGAGAACGCGACATCGATTTTGACCAAGTGGGCTGTTATTCAGATGTGCGAGTGCTTCAGGCATCGACTCTTTCGCGGGTTGTTGAGCGAGCGCCTGCTGAGATTCCGTCAAGAGCGGGAGGACTAGCGTGGCCCTGGTGCCTTCTCCTGATGCGGAATGGAATTCTAAATAACCGCCCATGGCGTTCATTCGCTCGCGGATGCTGAAAAGGCCGAACTTTGAGGACAGCGGGGAGCTCTTTGAGGGCGCTACCGCAAGCAGATCGAAACCGACGCCTTTATCTTCCACGACGATTCTCAGACCGCCCTCCTTCTTTTCAGCTACGATTGAGGCTTGCTTGGACGCCGCGTGCTTCGCGACATTGATGAGCAATTCACGAACCGACTGGAAGAGCAGCACCGCCTGGGCCTCAGGTAATTGTACTTCTCCTCGAGAGTCCGTGTGTACGGTGACGGTTAGAGAGTAGTGTTGCATTTGCTCACCGAGCCACCGAAGGGCCGCGAAAAGGCCAAATTCACGCAGCACCGGCGGACTCAGTTCTGCCATAAGATTTCGCGTATAGGTGAGTGATTCTTTGACCATGTCTTCCGCCTGCTTAATCATTTCGTGAGAGGAAGACGGACCCTGCTTAGACTGACCCAGTTTCAACAGTATTAACACCAACAGCTGAGCCAAATGGTCGTGTAATTCAGTCGCGAGCCGTTTTCGCTCTCGATGTTCGGCCAAATTTACTTCGGTCGCTAACGCCCGAAGTTGGTTGTGCGAAAACACCAACTCATGTGTGCGTTCTGAGACCTTCCGCTCTAGCTCTTCCGAAAACTTCCGCTGCTGTTCGAGCAGGTCGCGCACCTGATATTGACGACGGCGAGACCTTAACGCCACTTCGATCGAGCGCAGCAAGGTGGCCTTTCCCAGAGGCCGCTCAAGCAAGGTAATACTGCCTGCTGCCTCCGCAAGGAGATTCAGCAACCGAGTCAATTGCGATTCGCCTCCATGCGTGAGCATGATCAGTGGCAATTCCGACCAAGGCGGCTGGGTCTCGAGTTGTCGGAGCACATCCGGAAGCTGAGGCAATTCCAACGCTTCTTCGGTCATCAGCAATACGGCCGAGCCTGCCGTCAGTTGATAGCAGACTTCGCCGGCGGTTCCACACACCATGGCTGACCATCCATGAGCGTGGAATAAGGCGGCCATCGCGGCGGCATCCTGCCCAGTCGGGGCCAAGATCAGGATACGCTCCTCCGGATTATTGACCGGCATCAGACCGCTCCATCATCTGTTCGGTGCCCCCATGGAATACAGGCGTTCCGGCCAGGACGCCGTGAAATTGCTTCAGCGGCGGACCGATGCGCAAGCCGCGGCCCGATTCCAATGTGAACTCACGAATGGTCTTCTCATGATGGCCGCTGCGCTTTTTGATCACTGACAGCGCCTGCCTGACGATGCCGCCGGCTTCGAAATAGCGTGCATGCACCACCGTATCGGCGAGATAGCTGAGGTCCACCGGCGATTCTGACGGACCGAGCAGCCCATGTTGCGCCAACATGAATATGGTCACGATACCCTGTTGGTTGAGATAGGCGGACAATTCGTGCAGCTGGTTAGTGAGATACTTCTCTCCGGGCATGGCGTTCATGTATCCGTTCAGACTGTCGATGATTACCAGCTTGCAACCCGCTTCTACACCGCGACGAATCCGCATGCCAAACTCTCCCGGAGACACTTCGGCCGGGTCCACCTGTTGGATGTCAATGACTCCACTCTTCACATGCTTCGCCAGGTCGAGTCCGAGTGCCGTAGCGCGGCTCAGAATAATGCTGCGAATTTCATCGAAGGCGAAGAGCATGCTGGGCTCGCCTTGCTGGGCAAGTTGAACGGCATATTGAATCCCTATCGTGGACTTACCTGTGCCCGCTGGACCCATAATTAACGTGGTGGTCCCGCGATCCAGGCCGCCGCCTAGCAGGTTATCAAGGTCCGTATGCCCGCTCGAGACGGGCTCGTGCCGAAACTCGGTATGATGCTCCGCCGCCACGATGCGTGGAAACACATGCAAACCGCCCGTCTCAATCGTATAATCGTGATAGCCTTCGCGGAACCTTACTCCCCGCAGCTTCAGGATGCGCAACCGTCGGCGGGACCGGCCGTAATCGGGAGAGAGCTGTTCCATCTCAATGACGCCATGCGTCAGGCTCAATACATGCGGATCGGCACCGATTAAGTTGTTGTCCATTTTGTCGTCGAGCAGCAGGACTGTGCTCTGATACTTCGCGAACTCTTGTTTAAGGTGTAACAACTGTCGTCGATATCGCAGCGCCGTTTCGGCCATGAGCCGAAACTCAGAGAGCGAATCGAACACGATCCGGGTAGGTTTCGTTTTCCGGGTTTCCTCTAGCAACAGATCGGTCACCTTTGTTAACTCAAGTTCAGAGGAGTGAAATACCGTGGAGCGTGCTTCTGGATGCACAAGCGACTCGATGGCCGATAGCTCAAACAATGGAATGGCGTCCAACGACCACCCATGTGAGCGGGCGACTTTGAGCAGCTCCGCTTTGGTTTCGGACAGCGTGATGTACAGTGTATTTTCGCCCCGACGTACGCCTTCCAGCAGGAACTGCAGAGCCAACGTCGTCTTGCCCGATCCTGGATCGCCCTGAAGTAAATAAAAGCAACCGCTGGGTAATCCCCCCCCGAGGATCTCATCCAGGCCCTCGACGCCACTTACACAGCGGGAATCGCTAGTCTTTGTAATTTCGTTTTTTTTATCACTCATAATTCGACCTTCCTGGCTCTAGAAAACCAGCCTTCCCCAGCCAATGGAAACGGCGGGAGCTTCGGCATTTATCGGCAAACAAAGTGCCCATACGCTCCTCAACTTATTGCAAAAATTACTGGCAGCCGAAGCGCTAATGACACATTTCTTGAAGGTCTGGTGTGACCACAGAAGCGGCAAAAACTGTAGGATGGAAGTGGATCAGTGTGGGAAGCCTCTTCTGTGATCATTTTACACTGTGTCTGGGTCATAAGGTCAACGGCTATTTGGCAGGAACTTATATCGATATCCAATGCGGAAACATGGTGGTTAAAAGGTAAACGAATGCGATTGTGCGCAACTCCACCTCATGCTCGCCTACTCCAGCCAAAGTAGCTTTTCCCAGAACTCTTGCCTAGAGTTGAATCGTGAAGGGCTACGGGCCTTGGAAGGTTGCGTAATATAGAGGGACGCAAAGGACGGCGCAAGGCCCACGGGCGAGGGTTTGCCAGCGAGATTCCGAGGCAGGTACAGGGTCAGTTTAGAACAAAGTCGTGGTGATCGCGGACTACACATTCACCGCACACCATGCAGTAAGAGTTGTTCGCCAAATGGCCGCGCGCGATTCCTTCCACCTCCAGGACGGAAGAGATTCTACGATTCTCGTCTTCCCACTCGTATCAGGCAGGGTACGCCATCTGGTATGATGAAAAATGACAACAACACGCATGTGAGAAAGGCCCCCAGCATGCCACACGTCCCTATTCTCCCTCCCGAGAAAGCCTCCAAAGATGTCAATGCGGTGTATGAGGACTTCTATCGGCGCATGTCGTTTCCTGCGCCCCCCAATTTCATTATGACGCAAGGGCATTCTGCCACAGTAGTGCGAGGCACCTGGGACGCGGTGAGAAATATCCTCGTGACTGGAGCACTGCCACGATGGCAGAAAGAGATGATGTTTGTGGCGATTTCCAAATATCGAAACTGTCAATATTGCACGGCGGCGCACATTGCGTGTTGTCGCATGTTGGGGGTGAAGCCTGAACTATTGGAAAGTTTGGTTAGCAATATTGACAACATCTCTGATCCGAAACTGCGTGACATGGTGAAGTTTGCGCTAAAATGTTCCCGGGATCCACAGGCCCTCACGGAACGCGACTATGACTCGTTGCGTGCGCATGGGCTTAATCAATCCGAGATTATGGAGATCATTGCCATGTCGGCATTCGCAGTCTATGCGAATATTATTGCTGACGCCACCGCGATGGAACCTGACGAGATGTTTGAGACACTGTGAAGGCAAATAGAGAGTAGGCTTAGAGGGCTTGTTGGTTCATGACCTTCGCAGGACAGCAGTGCGAAATATGGAGAGGGCGGGGATTCCGGAAAAGGTGGCTATGGCGATCTCTGGTCACAAAAACTCGGAGTGTCTTTGATCGATATAATATCGTTAATGACGCGGATCTAGAGGTGGCTGCAGGGCGGCTGCAGGAATACATTAACCGAGAGAAGGTTACACTTTCGGTTACACTCGCAGAACTAACAGGGAGAGCTAGCGAGGCGTCGGTAGAAGAAGTCACTGAAATATTAGAAGAAAAATTGGTGCCCCCGATACGAATTGAACGTACGACAAACGGTTTAGGAAAGCGTTGTCACCACCCTACTCCAGCCTACTCAGGCTCATTCAGGCCAATTCTGGCCAAGAGTTAGAGGAAAATCGAACTTTGGCTGGAGTGGGCAGGAATGAGCTGGAGTGAGGTGGAGTTGAGCACAAAATGAGCACAATTGGCTTTCTTGACATGCAGTTTAAGACTTTCCTAGGCTATATTCCGCGTATCTCCATCCCCACAACTAGGCGCCCACCTGTCGCGAGGATCATCATGAGGAACGTGCACAGTGAGTCGTGGACAGTACATATCGCCGACATCTGTGATCGACGAAGAAGCCGCGTTCAATTGGACGCCGACTATAGTACGGACGAGACCCAACTTTGGGCCGGAATAGCGAGCAAGGGGCAGGCGCACTGCTGGAGTACTTTTTCACTATGACTGTCTCGCAGGGCATCGAGAAAGCCATGGTGGCCCTCGGTGGACATGACGATGAGATCGGCTTCTTTTGCGCGAGCGGTCTGCAGAATGACTTCAATGATGTCGCCCTCCCGTGCTAACCTGGTCCATTCCCATCCCGGAAGCTCGGGGCAGTCAAGCTCCAGCGCGGAGCTATCGTCGCCGACGTGGAGAACTGTGAACCGGCCGGTGGTACAATCCAGCGCCTGCGCGATTCGGACGGCGGCCTGAATTGCAGGCTGTGCGTTCGGAACTTGGGCGACAGGGATGACGATGTTTTTGAGTGACACGACGCCGTCTTGAAACGACACGAATCCCTTCACACCTGCGGGAACAAAGAGCGTCATTTGACGTGATTTCCTGGCTAGCGGTTGGGCGACGGATTTCTCCTGCCACAGGCCTCGTCCTTTGTTCTGGTGTGTAGCGAGGACCATTAGGTCGGTGGCGTGCTGTTCGAGAAACCCCAACACCGATTTCACCGGATCCTCGTCGTTAGTGACAACCTTCCGGACATTGATCCCCAGCTCAGACACAGCGGACCTGGGGCTGTTCTTCGGTAGCAATCCCCACCGCTCGAGTGTCTGTCGCACGCCAGGGAACTCCATCCAATTCGGTTTCTCACCGCTCGACACGTGGAGAATGGTGAGCGTGGCTTGGGCGAACAACGCAGCCTTGAGGGCGTGGGCGAAGGCGATGTCGCTCTCACGGCTAAAGTCTGTAGGATGAAACACGTGCTGCAGAATCGGTGTGTTTTGAGACATCTTGTTCAAGGACCTTTTCCCGTTGACCAATATCATCTTGTAACACAAATAGTGGGGAATTCATAAAGCCGGTGGATTTCACGGCGACAAAGGGGTCGGAGTGGACGCGAGCCGCCAGCCAGGCTGGAGCGGGTTCGTTGTCAAAACCATATGGGGCCGCACAGGAAGAAAATCACCGTCATGACCTGCGGTTTGTTAGTACTCACAGCGCTGGGCACAAATGCGACCTGTGTCAATCCTTGAAGAGCCTGAATGTTTGTCATGATATGCAGGCTGTCCAAAATCTTGTTCGGTTTCAGGGCTTTGCTCTAATCTTCGTGCGCGTTTAAACAACTGTTTATGACCTTAATCCGGAAGACCGTCCGAATGAGAACGAATACGCTATTGGTGATGTCCAGATTACTAATGCGGGTAATCTATCGCCATAAGTGTATAGACGTCTTTGAGCGTTGCCGCTTCGATGACCTCGAGCTGACCTGCGTCGATTGCTTGCTGGGGCAAATCTAAAATCTCCTTCCTTTGTCCAGAGGGAATAATCACTTTTCGAAGACCACGCTTGAGCATGACTGTGAGGCGCGTGTTCAAATCGGCCACGGGTTTTAGACGACTTTGGGAATCCAGTCCGCCTAGAATCATACCGGGCGCGGAGGACCGACCATCGTGAAGCATTAGAAATGTCACGGCGATGGTCGCTTCCAGATCCTGCGGCTCTTTGACTTCCAATTGCTCTATAAATTTAAAAGTAATCGCGAAACGCCCATCAGTCAGACCGCGATCCCTGAGCCGTTTAGCATGTTCAAACGCCCGCATGAATAGTTGCCCATAGAGCCCATTACGTTTCAGATGTGCTCCTCCTGGAATCTTTGCCCCACCAGCGAAGGATCTCACGGAGTATACAAAGGTTGCGTCCCAGTCGATGATCGGCTCTGTCAATTCCACTTTGCGCTCATAGGTGATGTCTACATGCGCCGCTAAGGGTTCGCCCCCCATGCCTATGAATGTGAGTGGTACCGAGGCTCTGGAATATTTGTCCTGTGATTGCGCCTCGACCGACAACGAGTTAAAGAACGAGACGAGTATGACAACGGCCACTATCATCAGGTGACGCATGCTAACCCCATATCTTCCAGTTCACGTTTGCGAGAAGAGTTCCTTAGTACTTATGAAGTATAGCAAACGTGGCCAATGCTACGGCCATGAGATTCGCCCACATGCATGGACTGGTTGATAGCACAGCTGGGGAGCAACTTGTCGCCTTGACAGTCTGCCAGGCTACTGTATTCTCCAAACATCATGTTTGTTCCTCCTTTTCCTCATACGTGCAAGGAAGAAATCTGCTCCAACTGACGGTGCCGTGACTAAATAGGGAGGTGAGAATGACCCTGAAGGTGTTTGGAATTGTTCTGTTTGTTGTGTGCATGGCCACGCCGCTGGCCTGTGAAAGGGGCGGGGCAACGGAACAACTTCCGCCGCTTGCAGCCGGAAATTCGATCGTGCTAGGCAGCGGGCAATCGGTTGCCGTGCCGTCCGGTACCACGATTGTTTGGCCCGACGGAACCAAGGTCACGTTGAAGGGTCACCATAATATCGTGAAGACGACAAGCGGGGCTGTGGTTACGGTTTCCTATGAGGCGACCGGTCCAGCAGACAACATCGTGATAGCGGAGTAACCGTACCAGTGGGATCAACACTACCAAAACATTTGTTTTTGAACCTAATTCCTAAGAAGCAAGAAAGCTTATTCTTCGGGAGGTTATTTGCACCTATTCAATCACGTTTTTGACACTAGGCGGTTTGAACCAAAATGAACTGTTTGGATGCCTCGCTTAACGAATATCTTTTGTTAGATACTCCTCTAACCTATGAAGGATTTCAGAAAGCAGTTGAGTTGTCGGCGATGCTCTTCATTGACCCATGGGGTTACATCCCACTGATTAACCTTATCCAGTGGACTTAGCCAATGGCGAAGTGGAGGCGATGCCCTTTCTGCTTCGGCTAACAACTCAGAATGCCAAGCCTCAAATTCGGCTTCCCACTGAGGTAGGTCCTGGACAGTTATCAGCTTATTTCTTAGTTGGACTCCTTTCTCTCGCAGAGTCCATAAGGCGGTCGAGGGGTAGCCAGTGACCTCCGGCTTCATCTCACTAATTGCCTTTAAAACGACTTCCTTCATCTCTTCTTTGGTTCGCTCGCGAAGAGAATACAGTAGCGTCTCGATCGTTTGTCCTGCCCAATTAAGCATCTGAATGTTAGGTAGGTCATGGCCATCAATGCTAGAGATAAGATGGCGAAACGCCCGCTTTCAGGGAGTGCTACTTTAGTGCCTTGTGAGCTTCGAGAAGCATAACGATATTGGATGCTGCCAAGTGTAGTGCATATGCTGCCATATAGGACGGAATCTCAACAGAGTCTTTCCCTTGTCCGTGGCCTCCTTGTTTATTCCGGACAGTGGGCAGACCAGATTCCAGCACCGATCGTAATCCTGTAAACTGACTTTCTAAAGATGAAGGTATTAACTGCTTCGAAAAGATAACCTGGATCAGCCCCTTTGCCGTGGTAGTGCCTGGGTATACCCACTTTCGCAAATCACAAATCCCCTTCATAGTACTTTCAAAGGCTTTAAGGGCACCTGCGATGGCCTCTGGATATCGTTTTGCTCGGTAGTGTTCATGTGCTTGAAGAAATTCCTCAGATGCCCCAGCGAAGGCGATTTCATGGAGGAGAACAAGTGCAGGTTTTACAATCTCTGCATGGATGAATTGAGAATCAACCCGAATAATCTTTCCCTCCTCAAACTGATATCCGAGACCATGTTCACGAAGTCTGTAGTTTAATTCTGTGATCGCATTCTCACACTGTTTACGTTCTTCCTCATAGGCTCCATGGCCTTCCGCATAGTCGTCAACCAGTAGCCGGATGAGTTTGAAGCCCAACTCTACTAAGTCCAGGCACTCTTCAACGCTCTTACTTCGCAATAGGAAATTAATGCATTTCGTCTGTGCATTATTCCCCTGCGCGAGCTCAAATCGCCCATATTCGTGTGAGAGAGTGGTGTGAATATGCTTCCATCGGCTTGTGGCTCTATCATCTTCATAGTCCTCATCGGAGTGTCTTCCCAGACAGTCAGTGAGGAGTCTTGCAACCTGCACGCGCAGGGCTTCTGGGAATATATCGTAGCGATAAGGATCTGATTCTCCTTGTTTTGCGAGCCTCTTCTGTCTCTTGGAGAAAGTCTCGTAGATAGGCATGGGGCTTTTAAGTGAGCACAATCTCGATCACAGTGACATAGCGAGGAGGCGTACTACGCAGCATAACATCTTGAAAAATTGGTGCCCCCGATACGAATTGAACGTACGACAAACGGTTTAGGAAACCGCTGCTCTATCCAACTGAGCTACGGGGGCAGTCAACATTTTCAACTACTTAGCTTGATGGGCTGGTTGGTCAGTTACATCAAGTGTTCCCGGCGTGTTCCGTTGAAGGTATTTGTTAAGGGTTTTCGCCGCTTGCGTCAAGTCCTCCTCATCAATCGCGTTGTATCGCTTCCACATCTTTTCCGACTTATGGCCGACGATCTTCATTGCTGTTGCTGTGTCTACGCCTGCCCTTCTAAGGTTTGTTGAAGCACAGTGCCGGAGGTCATGAAATCGAAAATCTTCAATTCCTGCTTCCGTCAGCGCTGCCTTGAAAGAACGAGTAACACGCTGAAGCGCTCGGCCCGCATAGGTGAAGACGTGGCGCGTGGTGAGTCTTCGTACCTTCGCTAGTTGTTGCAGAGTCGCTCTTACATCTGGCGTCATTGGCACTTGCCGAGCGGTCTTTGTCTTGGTATCGAGTGCTCGGAGCGTGATAAATCCGCGCTTCAAATCCACTCGATCCCATGTCAAACCGACAATCTCGCCAAACCTTTGGCCTAGCTGATAGGCGGTCAGTAAGACCGGACGAAGATGCGGCTTCGCAGCGTCATATAGCCTGTCCCACTCCTCCTCAGTCAGCACCCTGTCACGCTCGTTCAGAGGGTTGGGCATAGTTACTCTCGCGGCTGCATTGTTCACGAGGAGACCACGCCTCACCCCAACGTTCAGACAGTGCTTAAGTACAGTATGATCATTGTTCACAGTCTGAATACTTGCGGGGCTGCCATCACGTTTCATGCGTCGCCCTCGGTACGCCTCAACATCTGCCGGACTGATCTCACTGAGAATCTTTGCACCGAAGAACGGAACTAGCTGTCGTTCCATAATTTCTACACGGTCTTGATAACTGCGTAACGTCTTCACGGATTCCATATCCAAGTAGGTCTTGGCCCACTCTTTGAATAGTATAGGTCTAGCCTGTTCGGTGCGTTCCTGACCTAGCAGGAGACGAGTTTTGATGGCCGACTCCATCTCTCGTGCCATAGTCTTGTTGAGACAGCCCACCTTCCACCGTTTCTTCCTCGCACCCGGTACGCCACTCGCTAGGACCAAAGCCTTCCCATCTGCACTGTCGATCACACGGAACTCGACATAGTAACTATCAGGGCGTTTGGTCAGTCCCATATTTCTCTCCCTACATGCCTATCGAAACAGCTTGAAACCATCACGCTGCTATCCTTGCTCTGAACGATCTTCTACACGTTCTTGCGCTGTCGGCCGAGCCTTTACTGTGTGCTGGTCAATCCACCGGTCTAGGTGTTCTTGCTTGAACTTAACCAGACGCCCAATCTTGATGAACCCCAGCTTCCTGGCGGACACCCAGCCATACAGGGTCAATTTGGATATGCCTAGATACTCCGATGCCTCATCGATTGTCAAAAGTTTACTCATGGTCCCCCCGGAAAACAAAAGAACGTCCGTTACCGTCCACAAAACTCCATCGAACACCAATCCGGGAGAGCCTCACGACACCCCCCCCCTCCCCCAACGATGCACCCGCATGTCTGCCAGCGTCGGATTCGGACTGCACTCTCAGTGGATGCGAGCTGGCGCTGACGAGCAGGAGCCAGGCCTTCCGATGTCACTTCAGGCCTGTCCCCCGCGAACGCGCCATCCCGCCGCCTTCTTCGACGCCCCACCCCTTAGCTGTGAAGGGTGGGGCTAAAACATCTTGATGAAGAAGGAGGCGGATATGGCCATTCACAGTTCACAGGGTAGTATGAATCTCATACGGCAGCCGAAGCCGTGCCATGTGTATGCGGTCCCGCGATACCGGGTCATGCTGGTGCGCGATAACCGGGCCCTCCCGCCCTCTTCACCGTTGACCAACTCGGTCACCGCTGCGGCCATTCTCAGACCGCTCTTTGCGGGACTGGACCGAGAACAATTTCTGGTCTGCGGGCTGGATGCCAAGCACAGCATCATCGGCGTCAACATCGTCTCGATCGGCTCGCTGACCTTGGCCATCGTGCATCCCCGCGAAGTATTCAAACCGTTGATCCTGATGAATGCCGCCGCCTGGATGTGTGCGCACAATCACCCCTCTGGCGATGTGGCGCCCAGCCAGGAAGATCGCGTGCTCACCAGCCGCCTCAAGCAAGGCGCCGAGTTGCTCGGCATCAGATTGCTGGACCATCTCATCCTCACTGCCGAATGCTACTACAGCTTCGCCGATCAGAGCTGGCCTGATGCGTAAGCCCTTAGGAGCGCACGAGCCGCAGCACCCAGATCACCGCGGAGGCCGTCAGCGCAACCCCAATCACCGCTGCCCCCCAGCCGATGAGATCTGCTGAGAGCGCTTGCCCTAATTGATGCAGATCCGTCGCGACAGTTGCGAGTACCATACGTTCCTTTTTTCCTACGACAAGACGGCAGCCCGTGCACAGGCTACCGCCCCATCTCCTGAATTACCGCACCAACGACTTCACGCGTTTGTACGCGAAGATCGTCAGCGCCACCCCGATGAACACCACACCCCAGGCCACAATGTCACCCTTCACGCTCGTGATCGTGGTGGTCGTGGCGGCATCCACCGGGAACATCTGCGCCATGGCCTCTTGCGCCATGAGCAGCAGTCCCAACACGAAGAGCCCCATCGTCTTGCACATTTCAATCACCCCCTCTCAATTGGTTGTCCCGAGCAACAGCTTCACGATGATCCCCACCGTAAAGCCTCCCAGGAAGAAGGCACCCGCCCAATACACCAGCGCATCGATGGCCGCTTGATCCATCATCATCGCTCCCTAGAGTAACCCTGGTGGCGTCGCCAGAATCCCTGGATGAGTTGGAATAGGCGGAGGAGGGTCCGGGGCCGGTGTATCGTGAGACGGCCCAGGAACCGAAGGCCCCACACTCGTGGCCGAGACGGCGGGAGCCGGGCTAACAGCCCGGTCCGCTGCCAGTCGTTCAAGAAGGTTTGTTGCTTCCCCTGTATCGGCTCTCGTGCCCCCATAGATCACCCCCGTTCCCGTTAGTACCCGCACCCCGCGCACCATGCGTGAGGAGACCGTCCCGCCTGACACACCTGCGATCTCGTCTTCCGTCATCAGCCGCCCCTCGTCCGACACCCAGAGCCACACCGTCTCTCCTTCTTGCTTAGTCGTCATGCCGCCTTGAATGCGGATCGGATGCACGGTCAAAGGCACGATAACGGATGTACCCGCGACCGGCTGAGATACGGGAGCCGCAGGCAGCAGAGGCGAGACTGGAAGCGTCGTGACCGCTGCCGCTGGTGGGACTGGCTTCACCCCTGAGAGCCAGCCCCCAAACGCAAACCACACCACCGCGACGAGCAACCCGAGTATCCCGACGAGCAACGTCGGACTCTTCAACATGGACCCTCCTCGCGCGGTTTCGCGCACTGAGGCGGAGGCATAGCTGGAGTAGTACGCATAGAGTTTCGGCTCATACTTGCCCGAGAACATCCGGATCACTTCGAGCTCTTCCGGATTCCCTCGCACCGAGGCCTGATACCGATTCTTCAACCCGAAGCGATCCAGCCGGCGAAACTTCGTGGTGGCTTCGACCAACCGATTCACACCAAGGGTGACTTGCCCATACTGTTGACACATCAACACCAGATCGATGCCCCGGTGCCGATGGGTTTCGAGCCACCGCAAGAGTTGCGGGTCCGGCTTGTCTTTCGAGCGAAACACGGTTTGCACTTCGTCGATCAACACCGCCGAGCCCGGCTCGACATTCAGGAGTCCGGTCTTCACGTCTTCGCCGGATTGCCAGAGCGTAATTTGCTGTTCGAGGACTGACAGCTCGACGCCCTCGAACAGCGCAAGGCGATCCAGATAGAAGCCATCGACGAACACATAGACACGCCGACCGGCCCGGACCCACTTGAGCAACCGCTCAGAGACCGCATAGTAGGACTTGCCGGAACCTGGGACCCCTTCCAACATTTCAATCATCATTCTCTACCGCGCGTTGAAATGTCACACTCACATACGGCGCGGACACCCATCTCCATCGATAATGCCGGTGAGCCTGCCAACAATCGACACAGGCGTGAAACACCGCAATCTTTGATGCCCAGAATCCGCAGGCCACTTGAAAGCACCCTGGGAAATCACAGTAATATATGTCCTTGTGTGCGCCCATGGTGCTATGACCCCCACCGCACAAACGGAATAGTTTGGAGGATGAAGCGCACCCCCATCGCGCCGGCGATAATGGCGATGGCTTGCGACATGCCGGTCGCGCCGAGCAGCCAGGCATATTCGTTGGCAATGGTCGGCACCGTGAGCCCTCCGGTCCCGACCGACGCGATAAGGGCATCAACAGGCGATAGCACCGAGTCCCACCCAACCACCCAGATATCTCGAAAGCTCTGGATCATGTCCATCAGGAAGCAATAGATCAGATTGAGAATGGCCGTCATGCGTTCCCCACAAAGATGATGCGATAGGCCACAAAGGCCGCGAGCGCGATGATGAGCGATCGCAATGCGGTCAACATCCCGGACCAGGCCGAGAAATCGAGCGTGAAGCTGCCCAAGAGATTCGACTGGAGCGAATAGGTCGGAATGGCCGAGGGCCAGGTCAGCGTTTTCAGCAGATTCAGTGCACTGAGCAGGCCAGAGCCTTGCCACTGGTTCATGTGGTCCTGCAGCACCGATCCGAACGTCCGTGTGTCATGATTCCCGGCTGAACAGGAGACCGAGCTGGTCGATTCTTCCTGCTCGGTGACCGATCCATCCGGGTTCGTCGTCGTCGTCGTGGTCGTCGTCGTGGTTTGCGTCGAGGGTACCGCTGGTTGTGGCCCTGCTGGAGGTGGCGCATTGGGATCAATCACCGCATCCGTGGGTGACACCTGAGAGGCCGGCTTCACTGTCGGGACTACGTCGGTCGGTGACACCGGGAGGATCGTGACGGTCTCCGCCGCAGGAGCTGGAACCCCGACACCGAGCGGGTCCGTTTGTGATTCGATCGAACTGGGATTGCCAGAGGGCAGACTATTCACGTAGCTTTCTGCTTGGGCTTGCGTCAGGCTCGTGGGTGGAGCCACCACCGCTCTTTGTGCTCCGTTTGATCCGTTATAGGTATAGCCGAAGGCGTCACGGCACGGACCGCCACTGGGCCATTCTGAGGTTCCACTGTTCCATCCTGGAGGTCCCGCGATGAGGGGAGTTTGCCCGACCGCCGAACAGACTTCGACGGGGCGTGCGTTTGGCACTCGTAGAATCTGATTACACCCGACCGTCAGTGGTAAGCAGTTATTGAAGATCGTGGTTCCTGTTGGAGTGGTCCAACCTGGGACGGCAATCGTGGACGGTTGGGCATTCAATGCCGCGGTCTTGAGGGTTTGGACTTCCTGACTCGAATAATACATATTCGCTAAGGTAAGCGCCGCCGACACCCCGAGCAGCCCCCACCCGACCGGCCCCGTAGCGAGCCGCACCGCGACCGAGGCCACCGTCGGCGCCGAGATGGCCGACGCAAGGGCACCCGTGAACGCGGCCCGTTGCGCAACCTGATAGGCAGAGATCGCCGAGGCCGTGGCCACCCGAACATAGCCCGTCGAGGAAGAGGAGACTTGAAAGGCATGCACCGGGAACGCGATCAGATAGATCGCGATCATCTCCGTCAGGAGGAGATAGAATACTGTTCTGACTCTGGTTACTGTTTTCCGCATACGATCCCCATCAGGAAACAGAGGACGAACAAGGCCGCGAACTCCAATTGATTCACCACTGTCAGATCCGTCCAAACCATTGTTCGTCCCCTTCTCCGTTACTTACTGGCCGGTGGAAGAGCCACAGAGCCGGTCGGTGAGTATCCGAGCACATCGATGAACCGTTGCCCTTTGTACTCTCTGAGATTCACCGTGAGATGACAGGGCTTCATCTTATTGGCCTCCATCAGTCTGTAGAGATGCTCGTGCTCGTCGGAGATACTCGCTTCTAGGCTCGTCGTATCGTCATCGAAATAGAGCATCGCCGTCCGATAGGTCCGCGTCCCATCCTGACTCGGCTTCGACTTCACCCCCATCACCACGCAGTTCGCGACAAACTTTGACATGCTGTCTCCCTTCGTTCGGACCATTGAAACCAGCCCTGTCGATAACAGGACCACAGGAACACGAACACGATGCCGCAGGACCTACACCGGCCACGCAATCGCGGCCCGCACATGTAGAGCTTCAAGACACCGGTTCGACAGAGCCGGCAGAGAACCCGTTTCTGGGATCCCACGCCCGCATCCGATCCCGCACTCGCCGGGCCTCTTGGCCGCTGGCGAGCAACCCCAACTGTTTGCCTCCCCATCGTTCCACCCCCTCCACGATAATGCCGACCAACCACTTTTCCCCCGCCTCCGGATGCGCACAGAGCAGCCCCAACATGGGCGCGAGGCTCTTCTCTGCCCACCGTTTCACGTCTTCGATCTTCTGCACCGATTTCGCGATCTCCAGTCGTGCCCGCTGCATGCCCTCCGTCAGGACCTTCCACCAGTCCAAGAGTGGCGCGTAATAGCGATCTTTGGGATCATCGGCTCTGGTGCAGTCCCGAAAATCCAAGGCACTGCGAAACACCCCGACGATGTACTTCTGGAATGAATCTTGATCGAGCCCAGACAAGGCCATCCCGACCGCATCGGCACGCTCCGATTTCCATTCCATTTCCCACCGGATCCACGTGCCCTCCACCACTTTCTCTTTCGCTCGCTGTTCCGCCGCTTTATCGTAGATGCGGAGATAGGTGTCCGACTGGCGAGAGCCCATGCACAATGTTTGGCCGGTATCGAGGCCCGAACCCACATCGAGACCAGAAATCAATCGGGACTGACGGAAATGTGAGACACAATTGCCGGCCTTCACCGATTGATAGATGCGATCGACATCGATCACCCCGTTGCGGTCATCCAAGGCCACGTCAATGCGCCCAAAATGGCCTTGTTTCTCAAAGACCCATGTCGCCACCTCGTGAAATTTTTGATAGGTCCAGTCACTGATAAGCTCTTGTGAGAGGTCCACATGCACTTCACGAGGGGCCCAGCTCGCCCCAGTGCCGATCCGGCCTAGTCCACCAGCAGGCCCACGGGACAACCAGCCTTGGCGATAGCCTAAGAAGCCTTTTTTATCCTTGATCCATTCCCCACCCACTCGTGACATGACCTCATCTGCCGTCGAGTCCGGCACAGTGAACCGAAACCAGCCAAGTGCACAGGTCCAGATACTCATACATTCCTCCGTGAAGAACCGTGGAAATTCCGCCCCCGTTTTACCGAACGGGGGCGATTCTCCTGTGCGCGCCGTCGGCTGCGCCGTCGGTCGCGCCCTGCACAGTTGACTTGGTATTGAGACGGAGCATGCGGCTTCGTCCATTGCGTGCCATCGCCCGTTGGACTTGTGCAAGATTGAACCGAGCTATGCGCCGTAACCACTGCACCGGGATATCGCCCTCGCGATAGGCGCGTTGAATCGTCTTCACGCTCATACGGAGTTCCGCCGCCAATTCCTTCACCGTGAGCAACTCCTTCTTCTTCATGCCCAATCCTTTCTTCGGTCAGCACGGCGCTGACCATACCGGCGTGAGATGATGATAGGAAGTACCCTACTTAGGCCTGCTTAGGACAGTTAGGGACTATTGAGGACAACCATCAGGTAGCAGGCTGGAGGGAATGTACCTAGGATGCGAACGGATAGAAATGCTTAATGATACGTAAGAGGGTAGGTGGCGGGGACTTGCCACGGTACGTAAGACGATCAGCTAGGAGTCTATGATTTAATCGAGGGCCAACAACGTAGAACACTGGAAGAAACATGGGGAGCTACGTGTCAGTGCCAGAAGATTTATACGCAAGCAATCGGGAACAACATTCGACGTGAAGCGGAATACTGACAGTGGCTATGTGGCGAATCGTCTGAAGGAAATGAAGCGGCGTCCAGCATCTGTCACCCCGTGTTTGGCGATGATTGAAAGGAACTGATCGGGAGGAAGTGGATGACTCAGGAGATATCCCTGGATCTCTTCGCAGCCGTGTTCACGCAGAAAGGCGAGTTCCTGCGTCTCAACCCCTTCGTCAAGAACGCGCAATTCTAGGCTGTGCGCCATTGCGATTACGTTGCGGGTGATTGACGCATCCCGCTCATTCGCCGCAACGTCCCGAACGAAGGACTTATCAATCTTTAACGTATCGAGGAGGTACTCCTGCAATTGCCGAAGCTAAGAAAAACCGGTGCCGAAATCGTCGAGCGAAAGTTGCACGCCGAGGGCTCGTAAATTCTGAAGCGTCTCAATGGAACGTTCGGGGTGTGTCATCACGATCGTTTCCGTCAATTCCAAGTCAAGGAATCCTGCCGGAAACTTCGTCTCAGCCAGGACGCAGGCGATTGTGTTGGCCAGGTTTGAATCATTGGACTGCGAGTAGGACAAATTCACCGCGAGCCGAATGGGCGGTCGTCCGCCCACACACCAACCCATTGCCTGCGAGCACGCTGTCCGAAGTACCCATTCGCCCAATTTCGTTCCTATACCTGTATCATGGGCCACCCCTAGGAAACGGTCGGGAAGCAAAACGCCCATGGTTGGATGTTTCCAGCGGATCAGCGCTTCGGCTCCAACAACGGCGCCTGTTCGCAAATCGAGCTGCGGCTGGAAGTACAGGATGAACTCATCACGGACCAGGGCGTGACGAAGAGCATTCTCCAAGGCGAAGCGTTGCTCGGCCTCCTCATTCATCGACGGCGAGTAGAATTGATATTCATTGCGACCCACCGACTTGGCGGAGTACATCGCGGTATCCGCGTTCTTAAGCAGTGCGTCCAAGTCGAAACCATCTGCAGGGAAGCAGGCGATGCCAATGGTCACCGTCACGAAAACCTCTTATTTGTTATTTGGAAAGGCTTGGACAATTCCTGCTGGATCCGGTGTGCCACGCCCGGCATCGTCGGGATGGGTCAAGTTATTCAGCAACACCGTGAATTCGTCGCCTCCTAATCTCGCCAAACAGGATTGGGAGTTTGGATCGGTGTCCCGCGCTACCGAATCGCCTGTCCGCACGGACTGCTTTAGGCGCTCTGCCACCCCTTGAAGCAGGAGGTCGCCCACCGTATGTCCCAGCGTATCGTTCACGACTTTGAACCGATCCAGATCCATGTAAAGGACCGCACCGATCACTTGGTGACGCCCACAGTCAGCCTGCTTTTGGTGGTTGGGTAGAGGTGATCTTTGGAGTACACTGTGACAGGAAACCGCCGATGAAGTTCGAAGGCATGTCCGCGCAGCTTCACCGGCATTTTGAGGGTTATCAGTTATAACTCATTTCCACCCCTGCTATAGAGGGAAATGAGCCATAAGTTTTCTACACGACCACCCACTACTAACCATTGAGGATTTTCGGCAAGGACCGCACTCAGGCTTCTCAGCCATGTGTTCTTGTCTACCTTCCCCATACCGCTTGTGATCTTCAATGTCCTGCTAGCGATTTTGGAGCCTGTGGGTGCGGTCTTTCTGATTCGGTCTTTTATGAGGATTTTGAGCACAAGTTTGCACAGCGGGTTGGGGTGACCCCCAAGAAAGGTCGTGGTGGGGGTCGAATCTACCGCCCGTGGGGGTGAATGGTCCAGCGAAGAGCCCTAAGCGAGAGAGTAGAGCGATGGAGTGTTGGCTTTGCGGCGCAAGGGGAGGATTATGCAGTGTGCTCTTCACTTCTCATCAGCCTCACAAACTCAATCGCACGACGAATACTATTATCCAGATCCGTTCCCGACGTGAATTTTTTTGCCAAGCACACATACGCCCCATTATGCCTGGCTATTTCCCAGACAGCTCGATGGGTCATCAGGGTGAGTATTACGACCGCAACTTGTGGCCTCCTGGCCACGGGTACTAACTCTGCTAACGTCTGAAGCCCCGATTGATCAGGCAGGGAGAGTTCGAGTACCACGCAATCAATAGGCTGAGTCCGGTAGAGAGCCAACCCTGATTCACCATCTGCGGCTTCTAGGATCTCATAGTCAGGGGAGCGTTGATTCAGTTGATCTGCCCAATACGCACGCTGATTCTTGCTCCCATCAATGAGAAGTATCGAAGTGGTGGGGACTGCCGAGTTAGAACCCATCATTGCACCACCTTTGTTCCAGAATCTGTGTCCGGTGGTCCCAGGGTGCCAATCTGTGGACGCAGATAGGTTCGTCGAATTTGAAAGTCAAGGGGGGGGCACTGTCCCTTCCGCGACGGATCCCGCTCTGTCATCGAACAACGAGAACGGAACAGGTCGCGTACTCTGCGACCCTGGTCGAAACACTCCCGAGGAGAATCCGGGCAATTCCGCCCAGTCCTTTGGCTCCTATCACAATCAGATCGGCATGCTGCCTGGACGCCACCTGCATGATCGCTTTCGCAGGCTTTCCTAGCTGATACATAGGCTCAGCCATAAACCCTGCCTCAAGCAGTTTTCGTACACTCCGCTCGACCGATCGGTGGCCGACCCCCATTAGTTCCGGGTTCCAGCTGGACGGCTCTACATGAATTACGCTCACATGAATGGGTACGCGCCCCCTCTTGCCGGTCGAACGACCCGGCTGTAACTTGGTCAGCACAAACTCTAGGGCTTTCGCCGATGCGACCGACCCATCGGTCGCCAAGATGATCCGCCGTAATGGTGCCGCATCCTGCTTGACGACCAGCACAGGACATGGTGCATACGAGAGGAGATTCGTTGACACGCTGCCCAGCATGAACCGATGGAGGGTATCGACGCCTTTACTTCCTACCACTAAGAGCCCGCCCTGTTTCGGTGCGTGTTTCAAAATCTCCGAGGCAACCGCCCCTTCCTCCCTCAGGACTGTGCCCCTGAGCTTCAACGCCGCGAGTTGCTGCTTGACGTCCGAGAGGAGTTGGGCCGAGCGCACTTCCATGCGGTCTATTTCTTCCTGAACAAACGCCTTGGCGCTCGCCACCACCGGCAGCGGGAGAAACGGCGCGCGAAGCGTGGTGGTATCCATCACATGCACCACCGTCACCCGGGGCCGCTCAACGAGCGGGAGCTTGGCCACCCAGTTCAGTGCCCATCGCCCATACTCCGATCCATGCATCATCCCTACGACGACATTCATAGGACGCCTCCTGGTGTTTCGTGCTTGCAGTGTGGGTGATTTGCGTCTGACTTCAATGGATCACCATGCGGGATGAACCTGAAGCTGATCTCAGCCCCTCACCTATAGGCTGGACTGCTGGCTGTCGCAATTGTGGCGGAATGAGTCCTAACCGCCTCCTCTTGATCCCATCCATTTAGAACATGTGCGTTACGCAATATGCACACTAGGCATAATTCTGATACACGTAAAGTCAAGATACATTCTGATGCTCTCTGAAGTGAGGAGTGGACTTGACTTGGCAAGAAATGAAATTAACTGAGGACAAAACGCGTAACCACATCCACCAAGGAGGTGCTTCGATGAATCGGGCAGGATGGAATCCCTTTCGAGAGCTTGAGGATATGTCAGATCGTCTGAATCGTGTCGTTGCTCGTGTGCCGCAGGGAAGCAATGGGAACGAGGCCATGACCACGGCCGATTGGACTCCTCCGGTGGACATTAGCGAGACGACATCCGAGTTTGTGATTAAGGTCGAGATCCCCGAGGTGAAGAATGAGGACGTAAGGGTCACGCTAGAACACGGTGTGATCACTGTTCGAGGGATGCGACGGCAAGAGGCGGAAGAGAACGGCAGAAAATATCACCGGGTCGAGCGGTCCTATGGGAGCTTCGTGCGGAGCTTCACGATGCCCAATGAGGTGAACGACGCCCAGGTTCAAGCGGATTTTAAAGATGGCATTCTTACGCTCCACCTTCCCAAATCGGAGAAGGCAAAGCCCAAATCCATTGAGGTAAAGGTCGCCTAAACGGCACGTTGGGTTTAAAGGAATCGATGCGGCGTGGTGAAAGCGGTCGTTTCTGCGCGTGTGACGATTGCGTTGGCCTATTGCCTGTATGTGTGCGGGAGATCATGCCACATCCATTCATGCGGGGTAACGGAGGGGATGGTCATGAATCGATTGCTTAAAACGGTCCGAGGGCGTCTCGCGGTTTCGTTCCCCTCCAGGGTGCTGCTGTTCCTAATGGGAGCGGTAACCTATTCTCCGTCATTGGACGTGACGGTCCAAACGCTGGCGGCGGCGGCACAGCCGACTCTCCAATCGGCCCCAGATGCAAGGATCTCAGCACAACCATTCATCCCCATTGCTCAACAGGCGAAGGCCGCTGTCGTCAATATTTCCGCGGTCAAGAAGGAGAACCATCAGAGCGAACAGGGCTCGGGTCCATTTTTTGACGACCCGTTTTTCCGCCGCTTCTTCGGCGAGGAATTCGAGCGTCGCATGCCCGCGCCTCGCGAACGACGAGAGCAAGGCCTTGGTTCAGGAGTGATCGTGGCGTCAGATGGCTATATCGTGACGAATAACCATGTGGTGACAGACGCAGAGGAATTGACTGTCTCGTTGCCCGACAAGCGCACGTTCAAGGCGAAGATAATCGGAACAGATCCCAAAACCGATGTGGCCGTGATCAAGATTGACGCCTCCAACCTTCCCGTCCTTTCATGGGGCGATGCGGGACAGTTACAGGTTGGAGAACTGGTCCTCGCTGTTGGCAATCCCTTTGGGCTCAGCCAGACTGTCACGATGGGGATTATCAGTGCCGTCGGCCGTGCGAATATGGGAATCGTCGACTACGAGGACTTCATTCAGACTGACGCGGCCATTAATCCCGGCAATTCTGGAGGTGCGCTTGTCAATCTGAAGGGCGAACTCATTGGAATTCCCTCGGCAATCTTCAGTCAGACCGGAGGGTCCATGGGTATCGGATTTGCCATTCCCAGCAACATGGCCAAAAGTGTAATGAATAACCTGATCAAGCATGGGAAGGTCGTGAGGGGGTGGATAGGGATATCGATTCAGGAAATCAACCAGGATCTGGCCAAAGAGTTCGGGACCGTGGACACGAAGGGTGCGTTAGTCGCAGACGTTATGGACGATAGTCCAGCCGCAAAAGCCAAGCTGGAACGGGGTGATATTATTACATCCTATAATGGGGTCACGGTAAGGGATCCGGGCCAGTTGCGAGCGTTAGTGGCTGAGACCGCACCCAGCACGACGGTAGCGTTGTCGATCCTCAGGGAGAGGAAAACTCAGCACGTCACCGTGATCATCGGCGAACTGCCTAAAGAACTTGCCAAAACACGGCCTCAAGATGGCGATAGTAGCAAGGGCGAGCATGCCCTCGCGGGGATCACGGTCGAGAATATTTCGAACTCATCCGAACGATTCGGACGGTCGAAGGGTCGGGCAGGCGTCGTCGTGACAGCGATTGAACCGGACAGTCCCGCTGAGCGGGCAGGAATGAGGACTGGCGACATCATTAGCGAAATTAATCGTAAGCCAGTAAAAGATGTGAAGGACTTTGAGCGACACACCAGCCAACTGACTCCGAAATCCTCGGTGCTTCTCTTGCTCAATCGCGGCAATACAACGATTTTTCTGTCGATCACTGGGGAACGCTAAAAGTACCAGCGATTGGTCAGCGAGAGGAAGTTGAACCGTCTGTTCGGTGGAACAACTGTGTCCATCTCGAACAGCCGCGCACTCGCAGTGTTTCCACGCTTAACTGCCTAATAGATCTGCGGCTGTTTTCCGCCCCCCTAACCCTAGAGCTGGTCCCGCCTTTACGTCCATTTTTAGCGTGGAGATCCATTTCGATGCCGGCATGAGCATGAGAAGTAGTCGCCGAGCACGAAGTTGGTTTTAACGTGTGGCTTAAGCTGGAGGTAACTCAGTGCGGAGGGACCGAGCAGCACGCCCAGAGCAATTTCACCCAGCATGGCAGCCTGATCGTATCGTTCGGCGTTCCTCCGGCAATGCGGATGCCATAAGCAAGGAAAAGAAGGGCTTGAATGAGCGGCACACGTCGCTCCGAGAACAAGCGAGTAGAATGATGCTTAACCAGGCAAGGAGCTACTAATTGACTTTAGATAACAGCGCCACGGGAAAGGTTTGGAGAATCTCGTGTAATCGGCACCTTCCGCCCTCGAATGTTTGGCCGTCTAACTCCTGGCGCCAGCGCCCTGTTGGTAGCTCAATAGTAGTCCGTCCCCAATTAGCCGCCAACCGTCGGAATAATCGAGGGGCGATGGACACCACCTCTCCGCCCCGCATAAAGCTTACGACGTGGGCGGCCTTCTCCCCTTGCGCATATAATGGCTTATACTCTCCCGTGGGTCCGAACGCATGGGGCCGCTCATGTCTGAGTCGGAGGCCTTGCCGAATGACCCAGAGTTTCGGCAACCCTTCCTGATGTCGCTTCCAGATGGCTTCAGGGGACATGACAGCCACTTCATGCAACAGCCGTTGCCGTTGCCCGTAATCCACAGGACGCCGATTGTCTGGATCGACCAAGCTAAAATTCCATAACTCGGTTCCCTGATAGAAGTCCGGAATGCCTGGTGCCGTGAGTTTTATCAATGTCTGGGCGAGTGAGGTCTGGTGTCCATAGAAGGCAAGATCATCGACGAGATGGGCGAGTTCCTGCAGAAACTCTTGGTCCCCATATACATTCTGCACAAAGGTCTTGATGGCTTGTTCATAATCCTCTTGTGGATCGGTCCAGGAGGTGTGCGCTTTGGCTTCTCGTATCGCTTTCTCAGCATAGGCCATCGCCCGTTCCTGCTTCAGCGGCCAGGAGCCCACTAACGTCTGAAGCCAGAAATATTCAAAATTCAAGTCTCGCGTGAAGTTGCCCCAATGTCGAGTATTTCGTTGAGACCAGCTCGATACCCACTCTGTCCACTGGGTAGGCATTTCTGTCAGCGCGGCCAAGCGGGCCCGCATATCCTCACTGCGCTTTGTATCGTGGGTGGATGTGCCTAGCATCGTCTTTGGCCAGTGCCGCTGCATGTGTTGACACCAGCGATGGAACTGATCCACCGTCACAGCAAAGCGTCCGGGATCGCCGCCCACCTCATTGAGCGCAATAAACCGGTGATAGCAATAGAAGGCAGTGTCCTCGGCACCTTTTGCCATAACCGGGCCGGTGACCTGTTGCAAGCGTGAAACAAAGTCGCTTTCGGCCTCCCCCGTGATTTTGAGGAGGAGAATGTCGCGGATGAAACCGAGCAGGTCAGATCCCAGGTCCGACCGTTTCGCTTCGACATTCTTGAACGCCTCCGCGACCACGCGCGCGTCGGCTTCCGTTATCTGCCCAGCGCGCGGGCGGACATAGGCGCGGTACACCGGAAACTCCACCATGACCTCCCGTAAGGCCTCATGCAAGTCGTGCCTGGTATAGTCCCGATGGTGAGGATGGCGCTCACCAATATCTAACAACATCGACGTCAAAATATTCAGATCGCTGCCCAACACCTGTCGCAGCACCTGATGTTTCTTCTCGCGAAGAAGATCGGCAAAGCTCCTTGTCTCTCCTGTGAAGTCGGCATAAAATTGGGTGAGCGAGTCTTCACTCGTCGAATCGATGAACAATCCTAAGACTTGGTTCATAAAGTCATAGCCGGTCGTCCCGGAGACGGGCCAGGAGGTTGGCAACTGTTCCTCGGGAAGGAGGATTTTCTCCACCACGATCCACCCGCTGTGCACATGTTGGCGAAGTCGCTCCAAATATTCCTGCGGATCCATCAGCCCGTCCGGATGATCGACGCGCACGCCATCCACGGGGCCGTCAGGTCCCAGCCATCGGAACACTAAGTCATGAATATCGGTGAACACGCGTTCATCCTCGGTGTGTAATCCGATCAACGTATTAATGTCAAAAAACCTTCGATAGCCCAGGTCCTGCGTGGCCGTCCGCCAAAAAGCCAAGCGGTAGTTTTGCCGATCGAGCAGTTCGTGCAGAGCCCGGCGGTCTTTGTTGATGGCATCGATGGTACGGTCGACCGCCGCCGCGGTGCTGTCATGTTCCTGTAGCAATCTGGTGAGGAGGTTCAAGAGAATCCCTTTATCCCGGTGACGCCGTCGCAAGCTCGCCCAGTCCGTCGCCCGTGACGAGGGTAGTTGTGCCAACGCATCCGCAAAGAAAGCCAGGTAGTCCGACGCTGCTTCAGAGGCAGCCCGTGTCAGAACAAACTCAACCGATCGAGGCGAAACAGGAAACACATGGTCATGATACTGGATCGTGAACGTCCCTTCCTCGCGCGTCAGCCGAATGTCTCCCGCGTCAAGAATACGCCCGTAATGATCTGCGAGCACCGGCAGCATCACACGGTGGTGTAATTTGCTTTCCGGAGGGAACCAGTCGACATCAAAATACGGCGCATAGCGGCTCGACTGTCCATTCTCCAGCACATCCCACCACCAACGGCTGTCCCGTCCGCCTATGGCCATGTGATTGGGGACAATATCCAGAAGCATGCCCAGGTTCTGTGAGCGGAGCACCTCCCGAAGCCGGTCAAAGGCTGCCTCTCCCCCCAATTCTCGATTGATCCGACTATGATCAAGCACATCGTAGCCGTGAGTGCTTCCTTTGCCTGCCTGTAAGAGAGGCGAGCAATAGACATGGCTGATACCGAGTTGAGCCAGATACGCGGCAATCGCAGCCGCATCGTCCAGCGTGAACGCGGAGGACATTTGAAGACGATAGGTGGCGAGTTCAGCCGGCATGAGTGGATTTCTCCGGCAAGGTGGAGATGTTCCTCCGATTGAGGATCTCGGCGAGTGTGCGGGCATGCTCTGAGGTTTCCAATTCCTCGAGTGGGAGAGGCAATGCGACGGACCAGTTCGGATACCTGTCTCCCGCGGTGGGCATATTGGGCCGCTCGGTCACGAGGCACGCCGCCTCCATGGTGGCCATGACGATGGCGGAGGGGGCGAGAGCAAGCTGCTCAAAGGTTTTCGTGGTAGCGAGCCTGACATCTGCATCGGTGCTCACGCCGCTCGTCTGGACCAGTTTCTCGCGGAACTTCTTGTTCGCAGATGTATCTGCTCTCAGTCCCATCTGCCGTTGAGTATCAAGATCAGCTCCAGTCCAAATCCCCGCCAAAGTAGGAAGATCGTGGGTTGTGATTGCCGCCAAGGCCTTGACCGGATAGGTGGACGGGGGTTCGTCTTCGAACCATAGCACGCGATAGGACAGCACGTTATGGTCAGCGAGCGTTTCACGGACACCGGCTTCAACCGTGCCGAGATCCTCTCCCACCACGAGTGCCTGCGCACGGTGACTTTCGAGGGCAATGATGGCCAACAGATCGTCAGCGGGGCAACGCACATAGGCGCCGTGCTTGGCTGTGCCGCCTGGGGGCACCCACCACAACCGAAAGAGGCCCATTACATGATCGATGCGAAGACCGCCGGCGTGACGCAATGCCGCCCGTATCGTCTGGATGAAAGGCCCGTACCCGACTTCACGGAGCTTGTGCGGAATGAATGGAGGCAGGCCCCAATCCTGGCCATCGGTGTTGTAAAGATCTGGGGGAGCGCCGACACTCATCTCGGCGGCGATCAGATCTTGCCACACCCACGCATCGGCGCCACCACGCGAAAACCCAATTGGCAAATCCTGCATCAGAGGGCACGACTGCGCCGCCCCTGCCAATTGTCGGTTGAGCAACCACTGCAGCCATTGATGAAAACGCACGCGGTTGCTCTCCGTGCGCGCGAATATGCGCACCTCTTCGGAATCAGGACGACGATATAGCGTGGGCCACTGGCGCCAATCTGCGCCATGTCGTTCCGCTAACACGGTGAAAACGCCAAATGTATGGAGCGCTTCGCCTTCTGCTGTCAGAAATTGATCAAAATCAGGATCACCCTTGAAGCGAGCCCACAGCAGTTGGAATGCCTCCTGTTTCAAGCGAAAGACCTTGTCTCGATCGATCAGTCGCGTCTCGCTGAGTGCGTGCCCAACGTTGGCCAGCCGTTGGATCTCCTGTTGAAGCTCTGAGGCATTGGGTAGCTCTTCGATCCGAAGGTAGAGCGGATTCAGATATCGTCGGCTGGAAGGAGAGTAGGGACTGGCCTCCTGCGGGGTCACTGGAGGAACCGCATCCAACGGATTGATCAACACCAGGCCCGCACCCAGGCTCTGGGCCCATCGGGTCAGACGGCGTAGGTCAGCCAAGTCTCCCATTCCCCAACTGTCCCGGCTGCGGGCTGCATATAGCTGCGCATTCCATCCCCATATTCGAAGGCCCGGGGGAAAATGACAATGTCCCGGACTCACAATCAATTGGACCGGTGCGGAGGACCGTTTCTTCAGTTGAAGCGAGTGATACCCGATTGGAAGATCTTGTGGTAAACGATCCTGAATCTCCCGGACTGTGCCGTCTTCGAGAGTCAGCTCAGCTGAGGATGGCAGCGCAATCGACTCGCCCAGGCGCACGACTTTCACGCGATCCTCGAACCATGATCCAGACATTTTAGGGGGTTGACCGATCGCCGACCTTAGGACCTGTAGATCTTTCTCGGATATGTGCTTTAACGCTCCGGCCGCATCCTCGTATGTACCGTCAATTCCCCACGCGTCGGTACTCATGTCCTCTCCTCGATGGTCAATCCGATGTCCATTTCTCCGCTCAGGATTGGCTGCCCTGATGTGTTCAACGATTGTTGTCAAAAACCATACATTCATAGGGCAAGAGCTGCGCCGACGGCGTATCGCGCCGCCGCATGCCGTGGTACTGTTCCGATTCAGATGTCCACAAAAAGTCGGGGCTTACAGTGGCGGTCTGCGTTGTATCGGTCAGGTTGAACAGCACTCGGACGCCGCATGGAGACCCCTGTGTCTCATTAACTCGAATCAGCTCGAGCACCATGCCTGCTTCGACGTCGGGTAACATTCGGGCCATCCGTTGTGCATAATCATGGAGCGCAGGCCACGAACGTCGAGCCTCGATCAAATCCTGATACAAGCGTCGGAGGCCCGCTTTCTCCGAGTTCGATTCCCATGCCCATGTCAGACGAGACGCCTCGAAGGTCGCGCACGACTGCGGATCAGGCACGTCCCCCTGCTGCGCATGAAACGCCTCAAATTCCCTGCGTCTGCCGAGCCGGATATTTTCGATCAAGGTCGGATCGCTAAATGAACAGAAAAACTGGAAGGGATGTTCTTCGCCATATTCCTCTCCCATGAAGAGGAGGGGCAGATGCGGGGAGAGAAGTAGGAGGCTCGCCGCTAATCTCCGGGCGGAGGGACTGATAAGCGACCCCAATCGTTCTCCTCGTGCCCGATTACCGACTTGATCATGATTTTGGATACAGACGACGAATCGATCGCCCG
The DNA here is from genome assembly GCA_965233175.1 of uncultured bacterium. Classification (GTDB taxonomy): domain Bacteria; phylum Nitrospirota; class Nitrospiria; order Nitrospirales; family Nitrospiraceae; genus Palsa-1315. Next base: position 35,384 of record CBDDRW010000071.1, on the reverse strand, counting down.
GGAGGCCGGCATCGGTGCCGCCGTGTCGGCGATCTCGATGTGCACTGTAGATGCCGTTTAAGACAAAAGTGTCGTTCAGTACTTTCGGAAAATGCTCCTGCGGAACATAATCCGCATAATAACCCTGCTGCTCCCCCGTAAGGGCCACATGCACGACATGATGGAAGTCATCGCTCCATTGCGCATCGAGGCCGTAACCACCCTGGTCGGTGGGAAGCAGCAGGCGCACATCATTCAGGTCGCTCTCGGCGACAATATGAGTTGACCGTCCCCTCCTCCGTGCAATGAGCGCGGCGGATTCCTGAATCTCCTGCAGAATGTGCCGTGCTCCAGCATCAAAAATGCCGTGCACCGCATCAAGGCGCAATCCATCCAGATGATAGTCCTCAAGCCACATCTGAACATTGTCGAGCACGAACGCTCGAACGGGGTCGCTCCCGCGATCATCGTAATTGACCGCCGCGCCCCACGGAGTGTGATAACGTGCCGTGAAATACGGACCAAATTCTTGAAGGTAGGCCCCTTCCGGCCCAATGTGGTTGTATACCACGTCCAGTAATAAGGCGAGGCCATGCAGGTGGCACGCGTTCGCTAATCGCTGAAGCGCATGAGGGCCCCCGTAGCTGTGTTGCGGCGCGTAGGGGTGGACTCCATCATAGCCCCAATTACGGTCCCCCGAAAATTGGGCGATGGGCATCAACTCCACCGCGGTGATCCCAAGTTCGCGCAGGGCAGGGAGGCGCGGAATGATGGCGTCGAAGGTGCCTTCCGGCGTGAACGTGCCGACGTGGAGTTCGTAGAAGACCAGGTTTTCCCGGCGCACGCCGGTCCAGCCTTCGTCAGACCAGCGAAATCCCTCTGTCCGAAGCACTGCAGACGGCTGATTGACTCCGTCGGGTTGCCACCGCGAGGCTGGGTCTGGATATTCCGCTACGTCGTTCAGCCGATAAAGGTAGCGTTGGCCGTTATCCACCGAGTCTTGGGCGAAGGTGAAAATTCCACGTTCCTGCCTGGTCATCGCATGGGTCGATCGGCGTTCACCGTTGATCAAGATGAGGTCAACGCGGCCTGCCTTGGGGGCCCACAGTCGCCACACAACCGATCCGTCCCCTTGACCGAATGCACCGCAACCATGGCCCGCCCTTTCCGATCGCGGTTCCGCTCCTGACACTATTTCCTGCTCGTGGTCATTAGTCGTCATGTTGGGCTGAGGAATCCATACAATCCTACTTACCCTGGCGCAACTACAAGGAATATCAGACCGTCTCCCGCCGCGGAGATTCAGAGCGAAAGACAGCCATCGAGCGACCCTTTAAATCGTATGATGTGCGGCCCTGGTATTTTGTGCGCTCGGCTAGAGGATCCGCCGTATCAATCAACCGCTCCCATTCCTCCCCTTCACCCCGTAACGGCAGAGTGAAGGGAATGGCTTCATGGTGTGCATTGGCCAGCAGTACAATCGAATCCCCGCTGATCGGCTCCCCGCGTTCATTCACGTCTCCAATCAGATCGCCGGGGAAGCGCACTCCTAGACATTGTGAAAACCCCGCGTTCCAGGCGTCATCCGACATCTCCTCTCCGGACGGTTGGAACCAGGAAATGTCTGGCACATCGGCACCGTCGAGAGGCCGCCCCTGAAAGAATTTCCGCCGCTGGAACACCGGATTACATTTCCGGATATCGACCACTGTACGGACGAATGTTAGGAAATCACTCTTCTCCTCGCTCATACTCCAATCCAGCCAGGTCAGTTCGTTGTCCTGGCAGTACGCATTATTATTCCCTTGCTGCGTGTGACAGAGCTCATCGCCGGCGAGAATCATCGGTACCCCGGCGGAGAGCAGCAGGGTTGTCATAAAGTTCCGCTTTTGCTGCGCGCGGAGTGCCGTGATCGCCGGATCGTCCGTCGGCCCTTCAGCCCCGCAATTCCAGCTATGGTTGTCGTTCGCGCCATCTTGATTATGTTCCCCATTGGCTTCATTGTGTTTCTCGTTGTAACTCACAAGATCGTGCAGCGTGAATCCGTCATGGCAGGTGATGAAGTTGATACTGGCATACGGCTTTCGCCCACCCTCTTTATAGAGGTCGCTGCTGCCGCTTAACCGCGTGCTGAAATCAGGCAGCAGGCCAGCATCACCTTTCCAAAATCTGCGCACATTGTCCCGATAAATACCGTTCCATTCGCTCCATAAGACGGGAAAGTTTCCGACTTGGTAGCCACCTGATCCGACATCCCATGGTTCAGCGATCAACTTCGTTTGAGACAGAATCGGGTCTTGGTGGATGATGTCAAAAAACGCCCCCAGGCGGTCCACTTCATAGAGTTCCCTCGCCAAGGTACTGGCTAAATCGAAGCGGAATCCATCGACATGCATTTCCGTCACCCAATATCTGAGACTATCCATAATAAGCTGAAGGACCCGCGGATGACCGACGTTTAGAGAATTCCCGGTGCCTGTGTAATCCATATAGTAGCGACGATCGCCCTCCGTCAGTTTGTAATAGGCGACATTGTCGATGCCACGCATGGATAAGGTCGGGCCGAGTTGGTTGCCCTCGGCCGTATGGTTGTAGACCACATCCAGAATGACTTCGATTCCGGCCTCGTGCATGGCCGCTACCATCATCTTGAACTGCTGCACCGCATCCTGCTGTATATGCGTAGCGGCGTACCGATTGGTCGGGACGAAATAGCTCAGCGTGTTGTATCCCCAGTAGTTTGTTAACTGCCGATCGAGCAGATGCCGATCATTGAGAAAGTAATGTACAGGTTCCAGTTCGACCGCCGTGATACCCAGTTGCGTGAGGTGTTTGATCACGCCCTCCGATGCCAGGCCTGCATAGGTCCCCCGCAAGCCTTCCGGTAGAGCCGGATGCAACTGGGAAAACCCTTTCACATGCAGCTCATACACGATCGTCTTGTGCCAGGGTGTCCGTGGAGCCCGATCGTTTCCCCATGTGAAAGAGGTGTCGATGACTCTGGCGAGCGGTGCGAAGGGGGCACTGTCGCGCTCGTCAAATGCCATGTCGCCGTCGTGCCCACCTAAGGGGTAGCCAAACACCTCATCACCCCATCGCACATCCCGGCCGATCCCCTTTGCATAGGGGTCTAGTAACACCTTGTGGGCATTAAAACGATGGCCCTGCGACGGCTCATAGGGTCCATGGACGCGATAACCATATAGTTGACCTGGCAACACTTCTGGCAAATAGGCATGCCAAACGTGATCCGTATATTCTGTGAATTTAACCCGCTCTGATTCTTGTTGTGCGTCGATCGAAGCGAATAAACAGAGTTCCACTGCCGTGGCGTGTTCGGTGAAGAGGGCAAAATTAACGCCCTTGCCGTCCCATGTAGCTCCAAGGGGATACGGTGATCCAGGCCACTGCCGGAATGATTTTGCCATGCTGCGCCCTCCACGGGAAGAATATTTAAGTACAACGTCTCGCTAATCGAGGGCACTAAGGCTGTCGATGGCGGCCTTTCTTGAGTTTCGCCAAAGGGAAAGATTATTAGGCAAACAACTTTGCCTGTTGTGGACTGAATGCTATGAATGTTAAGGGACCAAGCAAGAGCATCAGTAGTCGCGTCCCTCTCATGATACGATGTCGCACAGCGGGCTATGGCTCGATGTGCACAATGCTCCTGCTTCAGAGTTGTGCCGTAAGCTCTCTTCGCTTACGACACACTGCATGCAGCTGATTTTAATTCGGAGTGCAGTCAGCTGAGGCGTGCTCAGTTCGGCGATCCGTCATTTTGTTCGATCGAATCCACTGGGGCGTAATTCTGATCGTCCACATTTGCCGAAATGCGATCTCCTTAATCAATGACCGGTTGCACCGTCTTCTGATCGGTTTTTATGGTCACTTCCTTCCCGCTCTGCTCCTAAAGAAAATAATCCGTGTCTTCATCGCCTGTGCCGTGCCAACAGAGAGCTTCCATGGTTCTTACCTCTACCCGCGCGCTACGTGCATGAATAAATTAATAACGAATGGGACCTTCCATCAAACCTAACCTATTTACCTCCAGCACCAGCACCACTGCTGGAACCACTTCCGCTACCACTCATTCCCGAAGAGCCGCTCCCGCCCGTATTGCCGGTGGAAGAGTCGGAGCTCCCGGAACTCGTCCCAGTCCTCCCGCTGTCAGACTCTGTATTTCCCCCCGTTCCAGTATCCTTTTCCGTCCCCGGTGTTGCTTTTTTCGGCATTGTCTCGTCGGCTCTCATGCCGGGGTTCTTACTTTCTTTCTTCGTCGGTAAGCCTTTGTCTGCCCTTCCCATTTCGCCTGCAGTTCCGCCCCCTTTTCCTCCGGGCGAGGGAGTACTCTGTGCCACGAGTATGGAATCCGAGATCAGATCGTCGGCTGCTGTACTGGCTGCAGATGCATGACCGACAAGACAGGTCATCCCCACTATGGCCACACCGACTGAGAATGTATTCATGAGTTTCATGGTCATCTCCTTCAGCAAGAGTTGGGGCACAGGAGGCATCACATCAAATGTGGTTCCCTTAGGCTTGCGCCATCAATTGTTCCTTCCGCTCCATGACCTCCGCCTTGAGTGCCTCCCAATCGATCTTCGCCTTCTGAGCCTCGGGAAACATCTCGCCTTCTTCTTCTTTCACGTGATGCTTCATGACCTCACCCAGCACGGTGAATTTGGCTTTGAAGGTCTCATCGCTCGGGTCAAGCTCTTTCAGTTCGGCAATAAGCACATGCACGAGATGATGCTCTTCAGTGGCTTCATTCATCAGCTTGTCGTCCTTGGTTCCCTTTCGAATCGCGGGATAGATAAGCCCCTCTTCTAACCCGGCATGGATCTCCAGCTCCTGAATAGTAGTCTGGGCGATGTCCTGTTGCTTCCGTGACGGCGCCTCTTCGTACTCGGCGAAGAGTTCCTTCACTTTTTTGTGGTCTGCTTTTAGCATGCTGAGTACCGAATTGGACTGAGTTGCCATAAGATCCTCATGTGTTAGAAAGTTTCAAAAATGAGTTCGCATTCTTTCATGTGGAGGAAAGCTTCGTACCTGGAACATTCCCTAGGTCGCGCCCATCCGGCAAGGGTTGCGACGGAGGCTGCACACGGTCATCTGAACTAGGCCGTTGCCTAGTAGTCACGCGTATTGGCCTACCGCACCATGCTCAACATGATCAACCGAGGAAAGCGTTGATGGTTGGCACGGTCGGGTTGAGAGGAACACAGAAGGCAAAAAACACGCGTAACGCACGCCCGAAGGAGACACTCATGCGTCGTATGCATCTCATGATGATCGTACTCACCATTCCGCTGGGGATGCCACTCGGGGCATCGGGAGCCGTCAAACCAGCGGCAGCGTCAGACACGGCGTCGTTTCTCGACCAAGCCGCCGGAGGCCAACAAAGCGAAATTGAGCTTGGGCAATTAGCCGTGCAAAAAGCGGCCAACGAGCAAGTGAAACAATTTGGTGCCCGCATGGTCCAAGACCATCAGAAGGCCCAACAAGAGATTCGACAGCTGGCGACCAAAGAAGGAGTGTCCCTTCGAATGCAGTCGAACGAGCAGCACCAGCGGCAGAAGGCCCAGCTCTCACAGTTATCGGGCAAGGAGTTCGATCGCGCCTATATCATGTTTATGCTCCGTGACCACACGAAGAACATGAAGCACTTCGGGCAGCATGCGCTGGTGGAACCGAATCAGGAGGTGCGCCAGTGGACCGCCAGTGCGTTGCCGGTGATCAAGGAGCATCTCGAAAAAATCAAAACGATTGCCGCCGCGCTCGGCATTGGTCCCACGCCAGCCCCGTAAACCATACAACCACCACGAACAAGATAAGGAGGTTCGAGATCATGCGCATCCAACACACCGTCCTCGAGTCAGTGAATACCAGTGTGAAGACCCTCGTGACACTCGTGCTGCTAGCCGGATGCGTCGGCGCGCCCTCAACCTCGTCGTCGGCGGATCGGGACAACAAAGCCGCATCGATGGCGCCACGTGGCGCGCAGGAACCCGCCGTGGCGACGGGCGATGCCGTCACCACCAATCAAGGGCTGCGCATCGACGACGAGAACAATTCTCTCAAAGCGGGCGCACGAGGACCGACCCTGTTGGAAGACCACCATTTCCGAGAGAAGATTACCCACTTCGACCATGAACGCATGCCGGAACGCGTCGTGCACGCCCGTGGCTCGGGGGCGCATGGGTATTTCCAAGTCTATAAATCCTTGGCGGCCTATTCTAAGGCCGCGGTGTTTCAGGATCCCGCTGTCAAAACCCCGGTGTTCGTCCGCTTCTCGACGGTGAACGGATCACGCGGGTCGGCGGATACGGTGCGCGACGCCAGAGGGTTCGCCACCAAGTTTTATACCAGCGAAGGGGTCTGGGATCTGGTGGGCAACAACATTCCCGTCTTTTTCATCCAGGATGCGATCAAGTTTCCCGATCTGGTGCATGCGTTCAAACCAGAAGCAGACAATGAAATTCCGCAGGCCTCGACCGCGCATAATACGTTTTGGGATTTCATCTCCCTCACTCCTGAATCGATGCACATGATTATGTGGGTCATGTCCGATCGGGCCATTCCTCGGAGTTATCGCATGATGGACGGATTCGGGGTGCACACCTTCCGCTTGATCAATGGGCAAGGCAAATCCACGTTCGTCAAATTTCATTGGAAGCCTCTGCTGGGCGTGCATTCCCTCGTGTGGGACGAAGCGCAGAAACTCGCCGGGAAAGACCCGGACTTTAACCGGAGAGACTTGTGGGAGGCCATTGAGAATAAGGCGTACCCCGAATACGAACTGGCGTTGCAACTCGTGCCGGATGAGGACGCGGAGAAAGCCCCGTTTGATATCCTGGATGCCACGAAGATTTGGCCGGAAGATCAGTTTCCGCTGCACCGGGTGGGCAAGCTGACTTTGAACCGTAATCCTGACAATTTCTTCAGCGAGACCGAAGAGGTCGCGTTTCATCCTGGCCATCTCGTGCCGGGCATTGCTGTCAGCGACGATCCGCTGCTCCAAGGACGGTTGTTCTCTTACGTCGATACGCAATTGAACCGGTTTGGGACGCCGAACTTCGTCCAGCTGCCGATCAACCAACCGAAATCCCCGGTGAATAACTTTAACCAAGACGGGGTCATGCGCTTTTCCAACCGGCCTGGGAAAGCGAACTACGAGCCGAACTCATTGAGCGGGCCAGAGGTCCCAACAAAAAAACAGGGGTACGTGCACTATCCCGCAGCGGTGCAAGGCACCAAGGTGCGAGAACGCAGTCCATCGTTCGGCGACCACTATACGCAGGCCGCCCTCTTTTTCAACAGCTTGACCCTGCCGGAACAAGACCATATTGCTCAAGCCCTCATCTTTGAATTAGGCAAAGTCTCGGAGGCAAAGATTCAGAAGCGGATGCTGGAGCATGTGGCGAAAGTCGATGAAGTCCTGGCAGTGACGGTCGCCGGCAAGCTGGGTCTGCCTGCCCCGAAAGGGCAGCCCGCCACCAGAGCCGGCAAGACGAAAGGCTTGAGTCAAGAAGAAGGTCCGAAGGACTCGATGAAGAGCCGTAAGATTGCGGTGCTGGCAGCCGACGGAGTGACTACAGGCGATATTAAACGGCTGGAGGCTTGGGTGAAGAAAGAAGGGGGCACTGTGGAAATCGTGGCGCCGCATCTGGGTGAGCTCAAAGGAGGCGTCAACGTCGATAAGAGTTTGGCGACCACCGATTCCATTATGTACGACGCGGTTTATGTGCCAGGCGGGAAAGAAAGCATCACCGCGCTCGTTGGCGAACCGGAAGCACGGCACTTTGTCCGAGAGGCGTATGACCATGGAAAAGCGCTCGCAGCCATCGGAGAAGGTCTAGAGCTGCTCCAGGCTGTCGGCGTCGGGAATGCTCCTGGAGTTATCACCGATAGGTCTAGCAATGATTCAGGGAAGTCATTTAGTGAAGCCATTAGCCAGCATCGCCACTGGAACCGTCCGAAGTAAGCCTAGCTCCATAGTCCCAGGAACGCGAGCAGGTGATGGTAACTCCCTCAGGTTTGCAGGCGATGTGGGAGAATGCAGATTAGAGATAAAATGCCCAGTTCCATGGGTGCAGTAGGACAGACATACTGTATCGGACGCAACGCGATTTAAGCAAAGTATCGAATCGCCAAAGGTGCGCGAACGGCAAGGGCTTTTCGAGGATGGTCGGTCGGGATAGAAAAAATGGAAGGGGCGCTGGTGGACACAAAAAATAGTGAGCTGAGTCTGGCGGAGCTCTACGGTGTCATTCGCAGCCAAATCGAACATGAGAACGATCAAGTAAGTCAGAGAGTGATCTGGCAAATTCTCACCCAAGCCTTCTTCTTCGGGGCGTATGCATCACTGCTGAATGCATCGAAAGAAGCTAAAAACTATCTCTTCGAGTCGGAACAGACATTACTCCTCTGGTTGATGCCAACCGCCGCGCTCTTCGCAGGAGTTCTGACCTATATCGGTATTCTTTCATCTCTCAAGACCATTGTGTATCTGCGCCAACTCTATGAAGGTCACATTAACTCTCAGGCGCCTCGCGATCCTTCAAGCAAGTTATATCCGGCTATTCAGGGTCCCCCGCCGCTTCGATACTCGGCCATGTTTTCGCCGGCCGCGCTGCCGATCGTCTTTACCATTTCCTGGCTAGTTGTTCTTGGCAGGCTTCTGTTTGCATGGTGGTGAAGGAGACTATGTGCTCCTTTAACCGCCGGGACGATTAAAGCTCCTTGCGGCACTGGGTATTAATCTCATCCGCTTACCACTTCTAGAAAATCCCTCGAGCATAACCCGCTCGTATTCTCTTAGGTGGCAGCAAGATATTCGCCCTCAAGCACTTCCCTGCTTCGTTGTAGCCATACCGCCCTTCCGCCTACAGGCTTTCCCCCGGCGCGGCGCAACGCCCATGCCACCTAAGAACCCTGTCATGTTCGCTGCTGTTCCCACGTCGGTACGCCCTCTGGCTTTCGGGCTGCTCCCCCCTAAAAATGCCGCTTGGCTCTCTTGTGCGGTGAGAGAGCCAGTCAACATTTTTAACAAGGGGGAATCATTTGGCTACACCACATTCAAAACCAGCAACCGCGTTCCGATCCGGCAACGTCAATGCCGCCATCTGGGAGAACACCGGGGAGAGGGGCCGTTACTTCTCCGTCACCTTTTCACGCCCTTACCAGGACGCGCAGGGCCATTGGAAGTCTTCATCTTCCTACGGTCTGAACGACCTCGACGCGCTGTCCTCTCTCGCTGAAATGGCAAAGGACTGGGTGCGTGGACATTCACTTCAGTAGTGTTTAATCGGAAGCCTCTGGCCTTTGGCCGGGGGCTTCCTCCACTTCAGTGAGTGATGACGATGGACACCTATCAGCATCAGTACCAATCATGTCGGTATGTCCCTGAGTTGATCGGCGAGAGCCTGAATGGTAAGGGGTGCATTCCCTTCCGAACGATTGTTGACCAGGACATAGGCGCGGCGGTTCTCCGCGACCGCCTTCCTGACAAGCTCCACAGTCTCCCGCCGCATCTCAGGAAGCGCTTCAACAATCTTGGTGTAGGGTTCAGCTCGTTTCTTGGCGGCTTCGTACGACATCTTCAACGGGGTGAGTAGCCGCAGCACCGTGAACGGTGCGGTAAAGCCACCCATGCGTGTGTGCTGCTCAGCGAGTGCCGGCATGTAGGACCAGTGATTGTAGACGTGGGCAATCCCATGAGTTTCAAGCACCTTCTGATAGTGAGGTCCAAGAAGACCTGCGTTGCGAATTTCTACCGCATAGCGGAAATCTTTTGGAAGTTGACGAAAGAAGCCGTCTAGCCGCGAGCAAAACTCCTCGGCAGATAGCTCATGCCGCTGGAACTCGAACAGGAAGGGTCCCGCGTGCGGTTCAAACTGTGCTTCACGATACGGCGTCAGGACCAGTTCATTGAACAACTTGGCATCAAGGAAGCGAGGATTGGGAAGGCCAGCTTTCACACCGTAGCGGACATGACTGGCGAAACGAGGAATGGTGATCTCCTCCCAAACTTTGCTACACAGCTCGAAGTCTTCGGGAATCTGATTGAGATAGCGCAGGAGTTGGTTGGCCATGGCAGGTCGATAGAACGCGGAGTCATTGCCCACCGTCCTGAAGAGTGGCTCGCCGTTGTACTGGTATTGGCAATACTCGCCGAGGCACTCCCTGGCAAAGAGGCTCTTGGTGTACGGCTTCAGATAGACCTGGCCTTGCCAGCCTTCATAGGTCCACGTGGATGTTCCAAATCTTATGAGCGGTGAGAGTGCCATGGAGCGAGAGTCTACCGACTATGCGCTTAGTTCCTCAAGCGCGTCACTGGGCTCCTGAATGTCGACGGTGCTCAGGAGCCTGAGCGTTCTCACGGTAACCGTAATCGTGGAGAACTGCTCTTCCACGAGGCCGGTGATCATATAGGCCTGATTCGTGGCCAGGAGATGGCAGTATTGCCGGTAGGTCTGAGGAAATACAGTCGCATCGTACATCCCGGTCTGATCCTCTAAGGTCATGAATTCCATTGGATCGCCTTTCTTCGTGGAGACAATCTTCTCGGTCAGCAGCCAGCCGATGAGCGTCACGTCCTTCCCAATGTGCGAAGGCAGGTCTTTCGCCACAATGCGGTGACTGTCTTTGTACGCCTCCCGCAACACATCAAGGGGATGACACTGAAGGGGAAACCCAAAGAGAGTCAGCTCATGAGCGAGAGATTTCTGGAACGAGTAGGCCTCTGGAACGGGAATACAGCTCGGCGATGTCGAGGCTTGTGACGCCAGGAGCCGCCAGAGCAAGGCCGGTCGCGTCAGATCTCCGGCAATTGAATCCAAACATCCTGCTTTAATGAGCAGCTTGGTTTGGGCCACGTCAGGATGTACCCGAGTGAGGAAATCAGAGAGCGACCGATACGGCCCGTTGGCGTGTCGTTCAGTCATGAGCTGCTTCACCATATGTTCTTGAAGGCCTTTGATCTGCATGAAGCCGACACGAACGGTCTGTTCCGATCCAGTATAGGTCCAGACACTGGCATTCATGTCTGGAGGAAGAATCGTGAGTCCCATCCGTCTCCCCTCAGACAGGTAGGCGAAGGCGGAATAATATCCGCCTTGATTGCTGATGACCGCAGCGATGAATTCGGCTGGATAGTGAGCACGGAGATAGGCAGATTTGAACGAGACTTGCGCATAGCTCGCTGAATGCGGCTTACAGAAACTATATCCGGCGAAGCTCATGATCATGGCCCACACGGCATCGATGACACGGAGTGCCACGCCACGGGCTACCGCGCCTTCGTAGAACTGGCGCTGATAGTCGCGGAGTTGCCGTGCCTTATGTTTCTTGCTCAAGACCTTTCTGAGCTGGTCGCCGTCTTCCATCGAGAATCCGCCTAACGCCACGGCGATCTTCATCACATCTTCCTGATAGACCATGATCCCATGCGTTTCAGCTAGCACCTCATCAAGCAGAGGATGAGGTGAGGTGTACCGTTGTCCGTGCGCTCGTCGCACAAACTCCTCCACGAAGGTGTTCGCAGCCGGACGAATGAGCGAGGACACGACGACGAGGTATTCAAATACATCAGCCGCCGCGCGTCTGTCCGGCGGCATCCCAGCCCACAGTTTCTTCAGCAGAATCCGTGTGGCGGGCGATTCCACATAGAAACACCCCATGGTCTCTCCTTGCCGGATCAGCTTATTCGTTTTCAGGTCGCTGAGCGGGTCCCACGTGGCATAGTCGATTGCACGCCCTGTGTTGTGCTTGATCGCAGCCAGCGCATCACGAATCACCGCCAGCGACCGATTACCCAAGAGGTCAATCTTTACCAGTCCCGCGTCTTCAGTTTGGTCTTTCTCCCATTGGATAACTGGCAGGCCGGAGGCCGATATTTCTACCGGCACATAGCGCCGGATTTCATCCGGCACCAACACGACGCCGCCAGGATGAAGCCCGAGGTTGCGGAAATGCCCTTCAAGCTGTACCGACCAGTGGAGAATATCGGGCCAGGGGGCCCTGAGCTGCAGGGCTGAGCAGACCTCCGTCGCCCAATTCTTGACGTTCCTTTCTGACTGGACCTCAACGAAGTCTGCTCGCCGATGAAGGAGGTTCAGGGCCCTTCCAATCTCACCAGCAGGAAGCCCATAGACCTTGGCGATCTCGCGCAAGGCGGCGCGCGTCGCCAGGGTGTTCTGATTGGCCACCATGGCAGCCTGTTGATGCCCATAATGCTTGAAGACCCAATCAAGAATGGCGGGACGTTCATCCCAGGGAAAATCAATGTCGATATCCGGGGGATCGTGCCGCCCCGGATTGAGGAACCGCTCAAACATGAGGTGATGCCGGATCGGATCGACATGGGTGATCCCGAGACAATAGGACACGATGGAAGCCGCAGCCGAGCCACGCCCGCAGGTCCGTGGGGCTTGCCGGACGATTTCATCGACGACGAGAAAGTAGTCGGCATAGCCCTTCTCATGAATGACCTTTAGTTCCTTCTCGATGCGCTCAGTCACTGGGGCAGAGAGGATGCCATAGCGCCAACGGGCCCCTTCGTAGGTCTTGCGGTGCAACGTCTCGAAGGCAGCGCAAGAGGACAGTTGCCGGAACAAAGGAAAGATCGTCTGTTTAAAGTTCCAATCGGTATGGCAGGCCTCAGCAATCTTCTGCGTGTTGAGTAAGGCTTCTGGGACGTGCGGAAGGACGCGAGCGAGCTGAGTGTCCGGCATCAGCCACTGTGATGGAGCACAGCACTGGTCTCCTCTCAAACGGGACAGCGTGGTGTTCTCGGCGATGGCCCGTAAGAGCCGATGTGCCTGATAGTCGGAAGGAAGCAGAAAGTGCGCTCGCGTGGTGGCAACCGGGGGAAGGTGGTGAGCCCGGCTGAATGCGACAGCTTCCGAGAGTGCAGGACCTGGCGTGAGTTCGACATACAGGTCCTGTCCCGACTCCTTCTCCCACGCGCTCAGGGCACATCGAGTATCAGACAGAATGACAAGCCCCGGGCGATGCTGTGCCACGGTCTCGATGAAATTAAACGTCTCGTCACTATGCCGAGCGGAAAGAATCCGACAGAGATTGGCATACCCAGCTGGTGTTTTCGCTAACAGGACAGCCCGATGTGGGCCATGGACCACTTCGGCTCCCAGAATCGGCTTCACTCCCGTTTCACGAGCGACTGCAAGAAAGTGAATCGCCCCGTAGAGACCGTTCGTATCGGTCAGCGCAACAGACTGCGCGCCTTGTCTTCGCACGGCCTGACAGAGGCCTTCCAACGTCGGGATGCCCGACATCGGTGAAAAGGATGAATGCGTCTGCAGGTGCACGAAGGACATTTACGACCGTCCGTAGCGAATCGCTTGTTCCCCAAACCGCGCCTTGAGGGTATCCAGGGCCACGGCGAGCTTCTGGGCTCTCACCCGTTGTCGATGATCTGGTGTCGGTTCCTCAAACAGTACTCGTTGCTCAGCATAGGTCGTCAGGCCAGATAGGCTCAGCGTGAGTGCCCGTACTCGAATGCGACGACGCATACATCTGTGGAAGAGAGACACGACTCTCGGGGAGAGGTCACATTCCCAACACGTCTCTGGCTTGATCCGTTCATGTTTGGTGGCTTCCATATGATCGCTGTACCGGATGCTGAGAGTCAGGAGTCCACAGACACGGCGTTGACGGCGTAGGGTTCGGCAGAGCCGTTGTAATGTGTCGAGGCTTCGCCCAATCAGGACCGGATCATCGATTTCATCCGGCTCGAAGAGCATCGTCTCTTCCAGCATCGGCTGAACAGTTGGGGGAAGTACCGGTACCGTGTCGATCCCATGCGCCCAGCGTGAAAGTGATCCAGCGTAATCGCCAAACGCCACCTCCAGTGCATCAAGGGGACTGCTTGCCACGTCTCCCAGTGTGCAGAGATTGAGATCATCAAGCAGGTGGACCACGTTCCGCATGCAGGGCCGCTGCAGGCCCGGCAGGGTGCCGACAGGGAGTGGGCACATGAAGACTTCCTCCGATCCCGGCCTGACATCGTAGAGTTCCGAGGGGGCGATCAAGGTCGCGGCAGTCTGCGCAATGAGTTTGTTGCTTCCGACTCCCGCCACACCATCAAGGCGATGGCGATCAAGCACTTCCTGTTGCACTTTGGCCGCGACATCATAGGCGGGTCCGAACATTGCCCGTGTGCCGGTCACGTCCATGAGAAAGGACCCTGGTTGTGACAGCTCCCAGACGGGGGCATATCGAGTGATCACCCGCAACAGCGATTCATCTGCTATGCGCACGCGTGATGGGTTGGGAGCGATGACCTGGAGCGATGGACAGATGCACCGGGCTCGGTCCACCGACATGCCGACGACAAGGCCGGCCTGCATGGCTTCAGAAGACACCTCGCGAATACGGGCACGCGCAGTGTGGAGGGAGGCAATGGCAACGGGTCGGGTTCCCAGGCGAGGCTCATGGAGTTGCGCGAGGGCGACTTCAACGGCAGGAATCGCAAAACAGACAATCTGACGGTCCATGAGACTGACTCACTCTCGTCTCACTTCCTGAGGTGACGGATGACCCCGACGACGATTCCTTCGATATGGAATACGTCCGTGGGTTGGACGACAATGGGCTGCATGGTCTCATTGGCCGGATGGAGTTCGACGGTTCCGGCCTTCCGCTGGTAGGTCTTGATCGTGGCCTCGCCATTCACTAGGGCAATGACGGTCTGACCGTTCCTGGCTGTGGACTGCTTCTGCACCACGACCACATCGCCAGAGAGAATCCCTTCATCTCGCATGGAACTGCCCTTCACCCTCAAGGCGAAGGTGTCCCCACGACCGAGCATGCTTTTGGGCACATCGACTCGTTCCGTCTGTGGAATTGGCTCAATCGGAACACCGGCTGCCACGACTCCAGCCAGCGTGACCTGTGAGAAGCCGAGCTCATCCAATGCCAGCTTCACGACAGCCGGGATTGGAACGGAACCGTTCTCGTACCGGATGATCGTGCGCCGGTTTCGATGGAGCGAGTCGGCGAGTTGCTCTTGCGATAACCCGAGATGTGTCCGGACTTGTTTGAACTGCGTGGGCCGCATGTGACAAATTGTCACATGGAGCAGGAGGTGGTGTCAAGCCTCGCCTTGGTCTTGTCCTGCCCTCGCGCTCGCCTTGCGGGTTTTACCTCAATAATGATGTGAAGAACCCCCTTGAGAGTACGCGAATTCTCGACCAGAAACCCCTACCTCTGGGGTACTTCCTTTCGGTCTAGTGCTGAACAGCGCCAGCGGCTACCCTTGTCCTATGAGCGACGACCAATGCGACGGACAAGACCAAGGAGGACAATCATGCATTGCTCACGGTGCCAGGGTCTCATGATGGAAGAGCATTTGTTAGACATGGAAGGCGGATTTGGAGAGATGTGGACCACTAGCTCACGGTGTATCAATTGCGGGCATGTTCACGACGCCGCGATCGCACAGCATCGTGTGGCTCGGCAGGAGCAGGTCGTGGCACTACCCAGTGGTAAGCCGAACTATCGGGATGGAGATGTTCATCTTGGAGTCGAGTCCATCATCAGACAAGCGGCGTGACCTACCCGTCTTGTGAAGCTTGAACTGGCAGGGGATGGTCCCATGCCATAACCAGGAGGGACGAGATGACAAAGTTAGATGCCGCATTGCTCAAACTTGAAGGAGCGCTGGATTACATCGTCGATCCCCACATCCGCACCTTGATTGATGTCGCGCAACAAGCGATTGAGGAGGCTAAGCAGGTCATGGCACAGAGGCCGCACGTGCAGCATGACAATGGGATCGCTCGCCTGGAAGACTATCAGGAAGCGGCCTAACCCGACACAACCCCAGAACGGTTCGCGATGTAACATACAAAATAGAGGACCGTTCTGAATTCCAGAAGTATGTTGTACCTGATTGACAGAGTCACTGTTGTTGCTATGATGGAGTGAGAGCTGAAGCTGCCTTCTGGTCGGAGAGAACCATCACACGGATGATGCGCGAGCTGCCCACGCTGAATATCCGACGTGTCGATCATGCCGCCTCATGCACGCACTGTTGGCGTGTGACCGTCCAGCGCCGCAAGCGAGTCTTCGTGCGCGACTTTAGCGACGGTCGCCATGGAGGGCGGCAGGCAGCACTTCAGGCCGCCAAATTGTATCGGGACGAGCTCATCAAGACCCATCCTCCCCTGAGCAAGGCGACCTATTGTGCCATCCGCAAGAAGAACAACCGCTCAGGTATCTCCGGCCTAACACGCGTTGATCGGTGGGAGACGTACAAGGGTCGACGGTTTCGCCGACTCTACTGGGAGGCGCAATGGCCGATCGGTCATGGCAAAGCTCAGCACAAGAAGTTTGCGATCACGAAGTATGGAGAAGAGGGCGCCTATCGGAGAGCGCGCACGGCCAGAACAACTGCTCTCAAGGCCTTATCAACACACACGTTTTCACCGTTTGAGACATGGGCTCGGCGGCGAGGTCAAGCTGGGTAACCCGGTGTTTCGCAATCACTTGCGTGTTATGAATTGGGAGACACACCACCCGTGCGTGACCGGCTTGTGCGTCCCCACGGGTCAGTTGTCGTCTCTCTACAAGAGTCTGAACCATCAGCGGCGCGTGTCCTTCTGACCAAATGTTCACTACACACATTTTTAGAGTCGGAAAAGAAAGGACTAACGAGATCCCAAATCATCGTACCGATTGATCCATACCACGTCTCAAGTCACTCCAAGACATCACCGTTCCGTCGGTTTGATCTGAATCAGCGCGCCGGTTGAATCCACCTGAGCTTTCACGGTCTGGCCCATATTGATTACCGATTGGACGTCGGTGGCCTTCGTGGATTTCAGCACCACTTCATGGCCATCCGGCTCGCGCACGATATATGTATCGCCTCGGACGGACAGCACCTGACCCACGATCGTACCTGGACCTGAGGGCTCTGAGCGCACCTGGTTTGGATTAATCAAAGGCCTGCCTAGTTGCCCGGTACCGCGATTGCCGGGTCCCAGCTGAGGGCTCTGCTCATCAGGTCGTCCTCCGATGACCGGGCTTTTCCCGCCACCCGGCGAGATCGTCGATGGTTCTGTCGCTGCCCGGACATCTGCCATTCCACCCAGTACTAAACCGGCCGCTACTCCTAGCAATAATCCGCGCATACACACCTCCTTTAGATCTGACTTAAACGAATAAATTTTACCGCCGTCATCCCTAGTGAGCGTCGCCTCTTTCAACAGTAGTGAATCAGTCGACCAAATGGGCGAACACCAGTAATATCCCTGGTCTCCATTCGCGCAACAGGCTATCGCGGAGGCCAGCTGTGGGGGAGCACACGGTGGAAGCGTTGCAAGTCTGAAGCTAATAAGGCTCGACGCCGATAAGGTGCGGGCCTTTGTTTTTCCATTCCTCTTTTGGTCGTAAGAGAGATTGCTCTCTGCTCTTCCTGGCACGTCAATCGCTAGGAGTCTTCCTAGCCCCACATCAAATATCTTCTTGTAACAATAGTGAAAAATGGCTCACCTGAATCTAGGACCCTCGACGATGCAGATGAAAGGATCAAGACAGAATGTCATGGGGTATTGACAGCACGAAAGTCACCTCGGAGACGGATTCCCCAGTGTCCAGGGGCACGTTCGGGACGATCCCTACGTTCCTCAAATGGCTCGTGGTGAGCTTGGTGGTGCTGATCCTCCTACTATCTGTCGCCGGCCTGACGATACTGAATCGGAATTGTCCTCCTTCATCGAGCGTCGGCTCAACGCGCATCTTATAAACCTCCTCTCTTTTTCCCTCGACGGCTAGGGGTCACCCGAGTACGGGCACGCGGTTCTGGTCCTACAATAGACTACTGAGGGAGGAGGGAGAACTTGGCACACAAACTGGAAACCGCACACATATCGTTCGGCCTCGTGACGATCCCGGTGGGGATTTATTCGGCCATCGATGAGCAAGATATTCACTTTAACCAGTTGCATGCGCCCTGCGGAAGCCGTATCAAACAACAGCGATTCTGCCCCATCTGCAACCGCGATGTCACCTATGATGAACTCGTGAAAGGCTATGAAATTGCGAAGGAGCAGTATGTCCGCATCAGCCAGGACGAGTTAGATCAACTGGAAGCGTCGGAGTCCGATGCCATGCAGATCCTCGAGTTCGTGCCGTTAAGTGCGGTTGACCCCATCTATTAGGAAAACACGTATTATCTCGTCTCAGAAAAACTCGATGAGAAGGCGTATCTGCTCCTGGCGCAAGCGATGGAGACCATGGCGCGTGTCGCCTTAGCGAAATTTGTCTGGCGGGGAAAAGAGAGCCTGCATGTCATTCGGTCCATGCAAGGCCGGTTGCTGCTCCATCGCATGCACTACCACGACGAAATTCGGGAGTGGGAGGTGCGGCCTCGGAGTGATGAGAAACCAGGAGTCGGGGAATTGAAGTTGGCGACCCAGTTGATCGAGTCCATCTCCAGCGATACGTTTGACGCCAAAGCGTACCATGATGAGTATCGGCAGCGGGTATTGGACCTGATCGAGCAGAAATCCAAAGGCAAGATGCTGAAGTTGACTTCCAAAACAGCCAAGTCGGCCACTCCCGTGGTGGATTTGATGCAGCGACTCAAGGACAGTGTCGCTCAGACCGCACAAAGGAAAAGCACTCGGTCCCGGGCGTTACCGGCGCAAGCTCCCCGTGAGATGGCGAAGAAGGCGAATGCTGGGAGACGATGAACGCCGACTATACTGCCGCCGATTTGCGCCGCATCTTGCGCGTGAGTGAGGCTGGACTGCGATCATGCCTCCGTGCCGCGCTGCTCCCTGTGTCGCATACACCGCCCTGTCGGTACACCTTTCAACATCTCGTCCTTCTCCGCACAGCCCAAGGGCTCAAGGACGGGGGAGTCTCTGTGCGACGGATCCGCACCGTCCTGTTGTCCCTGCAGCGACAGCTTGGTGAAGACCAGGGGATGTCGAGCCTGACGATTTATGCGTCCGGCAAGCGCGTCGTCGTTTGGGACGGTCGGTCCCATTGGCAACCGGATTCGGGTCAGTTCCTCCTTAATTTCGATACCAAGCAAATCGTCAAGCCCGCCCGGCTCAAAGTGCCGCGCCGAGAGCAGCCCTCACAGGCCGAGGCCGCCCTGACCTGGTTTGAACGGGCCCTGACACTCCAGACCGACTCGCGGGATGAAGCCCAGCGGGCCTATCAAGAGGCCCTCCAATTACAGCCGGCGTTTGTGGAGGCCCATATCAATCTGGGTCTGCTCCATCATGACGCCGGGGCTCTCACAGAAGCCGAGACCTGCTACCGTCGTGCGCTAGAGTGTGGGCCGGAGTCCGCGCTTGCGCATTTCAACCTCGCGGTAGTGCTGGAAGATCGAGGGGATAAAAGCGGCGCGCTCACGGCCTATGCGGAGGCCCTAAAGCGCGCCCCGGATTTTCGAGAAGCCCATTGTAATCTGGCACACCTGTACGAACAGCTCGGGCGTCGGCTCGATGCGTTCCGTCACTATGCCGCTGCGAAACGGTTAAGGTGACTGGTGGTCTCAATGAGAGTGATAATTGATCGTGGTCTTTCGGCGATTTAACAACGGTGTTCGCCTTTTCGGCACACCGCGTCCTATCAGGAGGTCCTATGCGCTGGGAAGGACAACGAGAAAGCGGCAACGTCGAAGATCGTCGAGGAATGGGACCGGCCAGGGTCGGCGGAGGACTAGGCATAGGCGGCATCGTGCTGGTGCTCGCCGTCAGTTATTTCACCGGCATCAATCCTTTGACCCTCCTCGAGATGCTCAATGGTGTCCAGAGCATGCCGGAATCATCTGCGCCCTCCGAGCCGGCGCCGACCGGATCGCCCAGCGACCACCTGGGAAAATTCGCCGCGGTGGTCCTCGCCGACACGGAAACTACTTGGAAACAACTGCTTGGGCCACGATATGAAGATCCTCGACTCGTACTCTTCACCGGCGCAGTCCAGTCTGCGTGCGGAACCGCGTCTTCGGCTGTCGGTCCCTTCTACTGCCCCAGCGATCACAAAGTCTATCTCGATCTCTCCTTTTTCAACGTCATGGCCCAGCGACTTGGCGCATCCGGCGACTTTGCCCAGGCCTATGTGATTGCGCATGAGGTCGGCCATCACGTACAAAATCTCATGGGCACTGCAGAAAAGGTCACGCGTCTCCAGCGTCAGGCCTCTGAACGAGAAAGGAACGCCTTATCGGTGCAAATGGAACTGCAGGCCGATTGTTTCGCAGGCGTCTGGGGCCACCACGCGAAGCGTGGACGGAATCTGATCGAGCCAGGCGATTTTGAAGAAGGATTACGCGCCGCGTCCGCTATCGGGGACGACCAGCTTCAAAAAACGTCTCGCGGTGCGGTTCGACCGGAAAGCTGGACGCACGGCTCCTCCGAGCAACGCATGACGTGGCTGAAACGTGGACTTGAATCCGGCGATCCGAAGGCCTGCGACACCTTCGCGAACAACCGGCTCTAGCCAGCCTATGGACCAAGAATTGGACCAACCGGAAGACAGCATAAGACGGTGTTGAGCGGTGACCTGGATTTGAATACAGATGAATCCTAATGTGAGACTAGGTTTCTCAGTTTGGCGTCTTGGGAGATTTCGTCCTGAATTTGATGGACGGCTTCGGATAAGGCTCGATTGAGGCGGGCACCGGGAGGGACCTCTTGAGTAGGAATGAAGGTCTCTTTGAACATAGATTGGCCAGTGTAGGTACCGAGGACCTCGCCCGTCGATTTCAAGACGTAGAGTGTCAGGTGGGCCTCCCCGCTGCTGACGTGTGTTTTCAATCGAAGCATCTGCGTGACCATTCCGACAACAGGGAAGAAGTCTGGAATCTTGGCCCAGATCTGAGGCCGATAGTGCTCATGCAAGGCCATGATCCGTCCGGACAGAATGACATCGGGGTTTCGGTGGAAACGGGTTGTCCGTGAAAATATCCCTGCCGCGTCGAGTTCCTTGAGGAGCTCGCTCTCGACTTGACCGGTCAGCTCACTGGGTTCCACCCTTTCTGCCTTGGGCGCGTCGAGACCGAAAGTCTCCTGTCCCGACAACAAGGCGTAGGTCGGGTAGAGATTATGGAACTCCGCTATCGCATCGATGATCGGCCCCGCCTTTGTGAGCGTGATGTCCGGTACATATTTCGGGCCTCCTCCACAGCCGTAAGTGAATATGACTAAAGTGCAGAACAAAATGAATGTCACTCGTGTCATTGAAAGGCATCCCTGACTAGGCCATTACTCTCTAACAGCCTGCTGGTACTCACTTTACCAAGAAGAACGATAGGCGTACCTGGTTAAGACCCTTGAACGGGCCGGGCTTTTCCCACCACCCGGCGAGATCGTCGATGGTTCTGTCGCTGCCCGGACATCTGCCATTCCACCCAGCATCAAACCGGCCGCTACTCCTAGCAATAATCCGCGCATACATACCTCCGTTAGATCTGATTTAGACGAATAAGTTTTACTGTCGTCATCCCTAGTGTGCGTCCCCTCTTTCAACAGTAGGGAATCAGTCGACCAAATGGGCGAACACCAGTAATATCCCTGGTCTCCATGTCGCGCAACAGGCTATCGTGGAGGCACGCAAGTGATGGCAGAAGGCCGTGTTCCCTAGAGAGTGAGTAAAACTGTGTGCCTGTGAATATCCACATGCAGCGTGACAGACAACAGGTGAGTTGCCCTCCTACGTTTCCCCTAACTGGAACGTGTCCGACAGGAAGGACGAGCAGTCAACGCACAACCTTTCAAGTGCGGAAGACCACTCCTCAATGTTTCATCACCTCTTATGGATTGGTAACCGCTTAGTGTGGGGACTCGTGTTCCTGGTTGGCAGGTAGGGGTGTCCCGCACTTCATGCGCCTAGGCGTTGCAGCAAGATCGACCCACCGACCGTCATAGTGGTCATTGCGGCTGTCATCCAGTCCGTCCGGTCAGTTTCTATAAAATCCGCCGCTGGATTCCTGCGCCAGCAACCAACACTGTAATAGTCGCCTAGGTGTATACCTAGGTCAGAAGACCATGTAGGAAGCGCATAGATACATCTTGTAGTTTAATCTCAAACATAGGGGGTCTCCAATGGCATCTGTCCCAAAAATCGTTAGTCTCATGGCGTGTGCTTTCGTACTGAGTGTATGTTTTTCTAGCGCTTCTGCCTCGGAGGTTGTAGAGAAGAAGATTTCGCCTGATCCTTGTGCCGAGATGAAGGGTGGGCAATCCAATCTCACGAAGTGCTCTGAAGAAGCACAGATGGGCATTAATACCGTCAAGGGCGAATTATTGCGGATAGACGGCGATACGTATTCCGTGAAGAAGTACGATGGCAAGGAAGCGGCCTTGCACGTCGACGGCAACACTCAGATATATGAACACGTTCGCGTGGGCGATCCTATCGAGGCGAAAATTCAGATGCTCGAAGGTCATGATCGGCAACATACAATATCTATTAAGCCGCTCAAACAATAACCTCACAGAGATTGGTCTGAGGGAGGGAGTACGGCAAATATCGGCATCATTTCCGGGTGATGTCCCGATCTTCCCACCTCCTTTGCGCTGGCGGCATGCGCCCTTAAATGTAAAGTAGGCCCCCGGTCTTGGTGAACGTGAGCAGCCAGGGGAGGTCCCAGTACTCTCTCATCAATCGCCAAGGTTATATTGTGTGTCTTGTTAGGGAGCACCGCCGGTTTGGGTCATTGTCTCACAATCAAAAGGAGGAATTACGATGAACGCCGATCATTTCAAGGGGAACTGGAATCAATTTAAGGGTGAGCTGAAGAAGAAGTGGGGTGAATTTACGGACGATGATCTCATGCAGATCGAGGGAGACTACGAGAAGTTCAAGGGGCTGGCTCAGAAGAAATATGCAGACCGAAAGGATGAGATTAGTCGATGGGCCGATGAGTGGTACCGTTCTGCTAAAAGCCAATCTTCTCCTACGACATAAGGAAAACTGGGGACAACGCGGTGTGAATGGCGAGTATTATTGGGGCAAGGATATCGATGGGAAGGCAGTGAAACTTCACGTCGATGCGAGCACAAAACTGGATAAGGTAGTAAAGGGGGATAGGATCGAAGCCTATATCACTGATCAGGGGGACAGTGTATGAAGGCGATTACGATAGTAGTCGGTGTGCTATTAGTTTTCGTATTTGTCTGGGAACGTGCAGATGTTATTCGATTGGGTTATCAGATCGAACGATTGAAGACACAGAAAATATTGCTTGAGCGACAGAGAGACCAATTGCAAGTGAAGGCTTCTGCGCTGACGTCTCCCGAGCGGATTGCGGGAGTGGCGACTGAAAAACTAGGACTTATCCCGCCACAACAGGGTCAAGTGCGGAGGGTGCATTTGCGGGGAGAGACTCCCAGCTTGACCATCCACCCCGTGGAGCTTATCCGTACGGCAAAATATGACGCGATCGGGAGGGCGCACGAGTGATGCTGGACTTTCGGGTGGTCATACCACGCTTCACTATCATAGAAGACTGCGTGCTGCACATTCGATTACAAATTGGATAGGGTTCATAGCTAGAGCGGTTTGCGAAAGTGTGGTCGGCGCAACGGCACCACCTTTGAGCCCGTTGCCCCCCGATGCTTTAGAATCTGAGTGCTCTATCAGTTCAACCGCTGATAGAGTCGCAAGGGATGATGAGAACCTCCCGGAGCGGCTTCTCGCCACGAAGTACATACGCGAAGGGTCCACTTTCACCCATAGTTGAACTTAGGCTTGAGAGGGGGGAATGCCGGCAAGATGCCAAGGGTAAGGGCGAGGGGGCGTTGGGACCTTTCCCAGTGGACGGTGTTTTTGCATCTTATTTGTTCACACTGTCATAGTTGCAGGAGTCCATAGATAGAGAGTCTGACCTGACGAATGGACGGGACTGGCCGCTGTATCGGTGAAGCGTGGAGGGCAGTCGCCTAGAGGAGGAAAAGGTGTCTACGAAACCAGTTGCCTCCATCGTCGTTGTTGCGGCGCAGGTCATTTCCATACTTGGCTGTCAGAGCATGCCGTCCTTTTCGCAGAGCGGAGGCGTCAAGGAGATTTTTGTGGAGGCTAATTTGTCCGTCGCTGAATTAAGCGTAGGCGATAAAGTCCGATGGATAAACAAACGTATGAGGCCTATCAGCATTGTGTTTCCTGAATCAGTACATGCAAAGCTTTCATGCAGCAATAACTTCGGAGGTTTTTATACCGGCGGACTCGAGACGACACTCCGCCCCAACGAATCAGCCAGCCTCTGTTTTCACTCGCCGGTGTATTTCCCGTACGTCGTCCGAATGGAATCTGCTTCGGAAGATGGAAAAGTCAACACACACGGTGGCATTAGAGTGGTTGAATCGTCCGGCCAATCTTCTGTGCAGGAACTGCCTGACAATACCTTACCCACGAACATCAGGACTCAACCATGATGAATGGCAGGGGAATATGGCTCAGGCCATACTCTTTGTCGATCATCCGGGCACACCACCACATTTCAAAATTGGGACGACGGGGTGAGGAGCCTGCCGAAGGGATTAGTCGGCGATGGAGAACTGGGAGCAGTTTGCTATAGGTAGCGAAAAGAGAATTCGAAGAGGAAACCGGGGCCAAGCCTATCGGGCGTTTTCACCTTTTGGCTCGATTCGACGCCAGGAGGATGGCAACACAGTCGAAGTCTGGGGCGTTGTTGGAACAGCTTCATCCCAATTTAAATACGTTTATAAGCAAAATGGGGCAGTTGGTAAACATCTGCTCGGTAGTGGCTACCGGCAATTGCTAAACGTCTGATTGCTGAACTCCTGGGAGGTGCAGTGGGTCGTGTGAGAGCTCCGCTGTAGAGTATCGAACTGCATGTCCCCAAATTCTGACGTGTGGAGTGCGTCCGTCGTTCCACATGCCGAAGGATACGATTCCCTCTTCCATGGAAAACAGGTCTGCTGATCTCCTAGCGCATCGGGTAGCGGCTTGGCTTCTTGCCAGAAGCAACGAATCCCCACGATAGTCTAGGGCCACCATTCTGATGTACATGTGTTGAGAGATCGGTCTGCTTCATTGCAGTCCTAAATCCACTGGCCTCCCTCTCATTCTTCGACTTCGGCAATCGTTCAGCAATGAGGTCGGTATCTGCAAACGACATGAATATGAGACCGAGCACTCCCAAACCAAGGAGAAGTTCCCAAACAATAATCCCATTCATGCTAAGCATAATTCACCTCTTTGTTAGATATTTGCGCATCGGTCTCGACTCTCGCCGCCACCGAATTGGAACCAATCCAGTTCAATTTAGAATCTAATACCCGCAAATCGCCTGCCAGCAATGAAGGTCGCGGCGACCGCATGGATATGCACCGCAATGTCAGGCAGTTAGAGACAAATAACAAAATGGAGACAAATGTACATGCCCTGGTCGGTGGAACACTTTGTCCGCTAACGGACATTGTGCCTTCGCTTCGCAGGTGAAAAGATGCGAGGATTATAGTGCTATCTAACGACAGATGGGAAGGTGAGAGAAGGACCATACGTTTTGTGATTTTAAAAAAACGAGACGGCAACAGATGAGCTTACCCGCTACATGCTCGCCCCTCATGGCGCAAAACCTCTCGGGGAATTCCCAGTTGCTCCCAGCCTGGTGCCTGTTAATGTTTGCCTGGCGATTTCTGAGTATTAGCAGTCCCATCGATGCCGACATCGCAGTCGCATCGTCATTATCTCGGGATTGAAATGGCTAGTACGTACGGCTTCAGATGGCAACCATCCGAGAGACAAACAACGGACTTTCCATGCAGCGGGTCAAAAATGGCGGGTGCGTGGTCTGGGTAGAAGAGTACGGTCACCCCGCTATTGATGGAGGATTATTCGAAAGGGCGAGCCAGGCGCCGATTGACGAACCAAAAGCTAGACTCTAGAGCGTGGGAGATGGAATGATTCAACTATATGACAAAGAGATGGGTGCACCGATAGGCACTATTACCGAGGACAATTTGCGATTTCTCATTGAGCTACTGGAGGAGGAGTCCGGGGACGATCAGGACTATTACTTCACAGAGGCGACGCTCGATCTATTAGAGGAAGGCGGAGCTGATACGGCCTTAGTTTCCCTACTCCGTATGGCCTTGAATGGGCGTGCGGAGATGGAAGTCTGCTGGTCTCGCAGCTGAGCATTCGATTGCGGTATCCCCACTATGCATATTGCCGAGGCATTAGCTTTTATTAGCATCATAATACAAAATTACGGTCGTCCCTCGACGAGAATGCGCGATGCCCCCTGCAGGTGTACGCCGGCGTGGGCCCAGACATTTTCTTCGCCGAGACGTCCAACCAATTTGGACGAAGCAGCGATAACGGACGAGTTGGCTTGAACGACCTCGCAGGCACGAAATATTTCGTAAATCGTCATCGGGCCATCTTCGCCGAATACAAATTCAATTACGCGCAGTTTGATTTCAACCAAGCGCAGGGTCAAACGGCAGGACTCCGGGGGGATTACACCGCCAGCCATGTGATCGGTGGCCTCTCCTGGCATTTCTGATTGCAAGGAGCGAAACGCTAACGCGGGGGGCGCTGGGCAACGAGATGTCCGGCGCCCTCTCCGCGCGAGCGTCTCATCCCGGAGAGGTGTTGTGTGGGGCTCTTCGTTCCGCGGGCCTCAGATGTCCACATGTAATTCAGAAATCCACATCTAACACGATACGATAGCGGGCCTTACCCGCTTCAAGGCGAGCAAAGGCCTCGTTGATCTGACTCATTGGGACGTGCTCGGTCTGCGGCACAATATTGTGTCGCGAGGCAAAGTCGAGCATCGTCTCGATCGCCACCGGGGACCCGGTCGGCGAACCCGAGACACTGCGCTGCCCCATGATGAGCGAGAATGCCGCGACCGGGATCGGTTCCAACACGGCACCGACAACGTGCAATCGGCCGTTGGATGCGAGCGTACCGATCATGGCGTCCCAGTCGAGCGTTACGTTGACGGTGCTGATGAGGAGGTCGAGGCGGCCGCTGAGTTTCTTGATCGCCGCCGAGTCCTTGCTTGAGACGACCTGATGTGCCCCGAACCGTTTAGCATCCTCAAAAATTTTTTCGCTCGACGTGAACGCTGTCACGTCACAGCCGAACGCGGCGGCGAACTTCACGGCCATGTGGCCCAACCCCCCAATGCCGATGATGCCCACCCGGTCGGTCGGCTTGGCGTACATCGCCAGCGGCGAAAAGACCGTAATCCCGCCACACAAGAGCGGCCCGGCGTCGGCGAGGTTCAGCTTGTCCGGAATCGGGAAGGCCCAAGCCCAGTGCGAGCGGATATGGGTCGCGAACCCGCCACGATGACCGACGATGGTGAATTGCACTTGCGGGCATAGGTGATGGCGTCCCGACATGCACTGGTGACAGTGCATGCAGCTCCCCGAGTTCCAGCCAACGCCGACGCGCTGTCCGACCGTGAGACCTTTTGCATTCGTACCGATAGCCGAAACCCGACCGATGACCTCGTGGCCGAGAATCGCGGGGTACTTCGAAAAGCCCCAGTCATTGTTCAAGACGGAAAGATCGGAGTGACACAACCCGCAGTGTTCGACCGCGATTTCAACGTCCTCCATCCCGAGCGGTCCGAGATCAATAGTTTCCAGCGTCATCGGTTTTTTCGCCGCTTTCGCGACCCACGCCTGATACTTCATTGCGTCTCCTTTTCTAGGCGTGCATGATTGGCTCTCAGTTCAACGTTCCGAGCTGAGGCCACTGCTGCACGAGGCATTTAAGTTCAATCACCTGTATTGGTTTCACCATCTCCCACGAGATCGAGGTTGGAGTCGCTCGCCCTATGGGGGCTGAGATCCGGCCGGCTCTTATCTCGACACACCAGTGCCCCCAGTATCCGTCAAACGGGCGGATAAAATCACTGGGTTTTTCATCGGAATTGGGATACGGCTGCACATGTGTTTGGTCTACCTGCTCGCCATTTCCCCATGAATATCTCGTGGTCTGTTGATCGGCTGGGGCGAAGCCTTCAAGACCTCGTCGCTTTTCTGAACGAACTCCACAGTAAGCATGCCAACCTCCACTTGCACAAGCAGGGCATCGATACGACCACGCCAGGAGGCAAACTACTGTTCCAAATGCTCGGGGTGTTCGCAGAGTTTGAACGGAGCATGACCATAGAACGAGTCAGGGCTGGTCTACTATTGACCCTACACTGAAGAGATGACGATAGAACTAGGGTTTCTTCTCGTATGTGCCGTGTCTTTCGGTGCGGTAGACTGACATCATGCTTCAGTGCGCAATGCAAGAAGCTGTGAAGAGTACAATGGAAACATTGTGAACGAGCGGTAAAAGCATTGCAGTCTGGAGCGAGAAGGCTCGACGCCGCAAGGTGCCGGGCCTTTGTTTTTTGAGAATTCGGATGCACATACTGTGTCTAAGCCGGTAACGGTATCTGAGCCGAACGACACATTCCCTTGGAAGAGACTCAGCGTTAAACTGGAGGATAGGCAATCTAGGGCGGAACTAGAGAGGATAGAATGGCCGGTGGCGATCCTCCTTCGGCAACATGCCTATCACCGCAATCGCGCTGTGAATCGTGTGATCCAACGCCTCGGCCGTTGTATGGTCTTTCAGCAGGCAGGCATAGGCCCCATTCATCTTGACTAACTCCCATAAGCCGCGATGCGCCAGGCGAGTGAGGACTATGACCGCCACGGTTGGCCGTTTGGCGATGGGGACCAAGCTGACTAAGACCTCGAAGCCCGATTGATCCGGGAAGTTCAGTTCGAGCAGGACACAATCGATTCGCTGAGATCGATACAGCGCCAGCCCCGATTCTCCATCGCTGGCTTCGAATATCCGATAGTCAGGAGAGCACTGCTTCAGTCCCTCTGCAAAGACTTTGCGGTCCGCGGCATTGTCATCAATGAAGAGCAGTGAGATGGAGAGGTCGGTGTCCGGCAACATGGTAAATGCTCCGAGAGGTGATACTAAATATCAGGTTATACGTATCATTTCTTCCCCTCTTTCGTATGGGAAAATCATCGTTGTATCGTCGCCAGCCATGACATCCGTACTTAGAGAGCCTATGCGAGTGGAATCGACCCGATCGCAACAGTCCCCGCCTAGATTCAGGGGCGCTTCGAGCTTGGTGAGCGCGAATCCTCAATCAAGTCGTGTCTTCGCATGGACTTGTCGGGGTGAATGCGTGATCGACCCACAATCGAATCGCCATCCGCCGTCCCCCTTCTGGCTAATTGCGCCATGTTCATCAGCCTCCTACAATCATAGACTATTCTGCGAGGTGCCGATGTCCTTCTCAATTCGTCCCGATCGTCGCTTCCCTATCTGTTGCCCGGTGACTTATCATGTGGGGCTGCGTGAAGGTCATGGGCATGTCTGGAATCTGTCGGTGCGTGGGTGGCGATTCTCCGGTGATGTGCCGTTGCGGGTTGGGCAAACCTGTCCATTGACGATCAATGTGCCGGACCAACTCCCGCTCTTCGTGGTGGCGGTGACCGTGCGTTGGGTCCGAGACCAGGAGTATGGCGTGGAAACCGTGGTGGTTGAGAACCCGGCACAGAGTCGGGTACAGCATTGGGTCACACGGCTGGCACAGGAATCTGGTGAGAGCATCCCATGAGCGACGATCGCCCAAAGCGCGACACGATGTCCATCGAAGAAGCGGCCATCTCCAATATGCGGGAGATTACGCCCCCGCGAGGGTAGACCATCTGGTATGATGAATCATGATGACAACAACACGCGCTTGTGCCTTAAGAGTGAAGTGGAAACAACGGGCGACGTTTTTACCATGTGAACATCGGTACCTAGAGGTGGAAGGCATTGCTCTCGGCCATTCGACGGACAACTATTACTGCATCGTGTGTGGTGAATGTGTGGTCCGCAATCATCACGACTTTGCTCTAAACTGACCCGTACCTGCCTCGGAATCTCGCTGATTCCATTGCGCCTTCGTTCGCACGCTTTTACAATACTCTTCTCAGCGAGGTCCCTATGTCCTTCACGCTTCGTCCCTACCGTCGTTTCTCCGGGCCAAACGCCCTTTCGCATAACCCAGGTCTCTTCCTCAGATGGCCGCTGGCCTATGGTTTTTGGTTCTGGTTACTGACCACAATCGTTGCGCTATGCAATGGGCCACTGTACGCGGAGTGGGTAGCGGTGATCTCATCCGAAAGTTCTGGCGGTTATACGGTCTACGTAGACCCAGACACCATTCGCCACGAAGAAGATGGGGTGGAGATGTGGGAATTATATGACCACAAAAAAAGAGGAACCAAGGACGGCTATTCGTTTTCGTCTTTCAAGAAGCGAAACGAATATGGCTGCGCTGAACAACGCCTTCGGACCCTGGCGATCACTTACTACTCTGGCAGTATGGGAAACGGTAGGCTGGTTTCGAGCAAACCAGACCAAGGCAAGTGGAATCGAGTTCCACCTGGGAGTGTTGGTGAAGCTCTGTTGAAAGTGGCCTGCAACAAGAAGTGACCGCGCAGCCGCGAGCAACTTCGGCATGGACAAGATTACAGCATGAGCACCGACCGCCCCAAACGCGACACCATGTCCATCGAAGAAGCCACCCTCTCCAACATGTGGGAAATCGCGGCCATCGTAGAAGTCCTCGAACGCAAGGGTCTCTGCACGAAGGAAGACCTCTACGATATCATCACCGAGTTTCGCGGCAAGAATCCTCGTGCCAGCATTCCTGAAACCGCCTTCCCTGAGCCGTACCTCCTTACCGAAACCGAGAACACGATCATTGACGATATGCTGGCGCTACTGAACAAGCACGGGCTGACCTCGCACCAATCATTGAACCTATTGGAGCGGTTGGGTCGAATCATAGAGATGGGGCAGCAAGTAGCAAAGGGGACAACGCATTGACCATGCAAGGGGCCGAGCACGCTAGCGAAAATAATCTGTCACTCCTGGAACTGGTGTTGCAACTTAACGATGACTTCCGACGACGCTTGGAGCCGATCGGCGTCACGCTTCTCCAAGCTGGCCTACTACTTTTTCTATGTCGTCATGCAGATGCGAGCGTGAAGGAGGCTGCAGCGGCGCTCGGTGTGACAGGCTCGACATTGAGTGGGGTCATAAAGGCCCTCGTAAGGAAGCAGTGGGTTATCAAGCGATATTCGAAGGAGGATCATCGTACAGTGTGTTTGTCCCTCAGTCGGCGGGGACTGGTTATGACCAGGAAGATTGAGGTTCAAGTTCGAGGAGTGAGTACGGCGCTGACGGCAAAGCAGATTCGCGGACCTCAACTCAAGGAGGTATTATGAACTGTCTACGAATGTTCGTCTGTGCCTGTCTGCTGGCAATCGGTGTCTCCATCCCGATAGATTCCACAGTCCTTGCTGCCGCTGATAAAACCGGTCAAGCCGATCTCCTCGACATCAATACGGCTACGGCAGACCAACTCAAAGCCCTACCCGGCATTGGCGATGCCTATTCTGAAAAGATCATCAAAGGCCGACCGTATCAGCGGAAGGATGAGTTGATGCAGAAGCAAATTCTTCCACGAGCCACCTATGAAGGGATCAAATACAAGATTGTGGCGAAGCAGAAGTAGCCTGCCTGCAAGGAGAACCGATGAAACTCTTTGGCACGGGAGTCTTAGGGCTGGTGCTCCTTGGCGGAAGCACAATTATCGATTGTGCCAGCGGGAAGTCAGGCGAACGAAGCTTGCTATCGATTGAGCGACGGGGGTGTTGTTCCCATCATGGCGGGGTGTGCGGCTGCGAAAAAGATCGTGCTCTCTGTTGCGATGGACGATTAAGCCCTTCGTGTGGTTGCGACTGATGCAGCTACCTAGTCTCCCCGTTTTGCTCTTGGCGCTCTTAGCTCCCCGTTCCTCTCGTCGCAGGTTCTGAATATTATGGCAAGGCCGTCCGAATTCTCGACGGCGACACCATCGAAATTCTTTCCAATAAACACTCCTTACGCATCCGCCTCAGTGGGATTGACTGCCCTGAGAAAGGCCAAGCCTAGGGCAAGAAGGCGAAGCAGGCCGCCTCTGCCCTCCCCTTGGGTTAGCATCACGTTACAAATGGATGGCAAGGACCGGTACGATTGGAAGACCGCTTCCTAGTCTAACGGCTGTATTGTTTTGTTCTCCTACTGAATTGGTTTTGATACACCCCTCCCGTTCCCAGAGGCCGCCGTCATTCACAATTTCGTGAATTTATGAGTTCCTGCTAAACGAGATCCTATCGGCATGAGAGTTGCTGATCTTACCGATCGACAGGCTGCACCGAGTGGCGCGCCGAAAGGAGGGTCCCTCGCGCGTCTGTGTTTACAATCTGGATGAACAGGTCCGCACTGTAGGGGCTTGATACATAACAAGGAGAACGATTATGAGTGACTTTGTGGTTCGGATCGATACAGCGAAACTGACTGAACAGCAGGCTGCGGCAATTGCGGGGGCAATACAAGGGGCGGTGTTGTCCGAACTAGGCAAACTGGACCTTGCGCATCGGCATGAGCAGGCTAAAGCCATTTCCGGTGGCTATGGCTCCATCCTCTTCCATCCGGAATGGCGTGGTCTCTGGTTGCGCGATCTCAAGAACTTTCAAGAACTCAAGCAGCCGGTGTTAACAATAACGCAGCGCTGAACATAGGCCACATATGAGCAAGCTATGCCCCAGTTCGCACTGTCAGGAAGGAGCGATTCTGCTCGGCATTGTTCTGTCCAACGGCACTGTGGCCTTCGCCAAAGACCGCATTGTCGTTGACAGAGCTTTTGTCCAGAACGCAACGGCGGAGGGCAGCCGTCCACCGGAGAGCCGCTTCCGCTTTAGCAGTCCCTGTGCGAAGGGAGGATGCCACCAATGGACAGGCGAGCGGTGCGGCGTGATCGATTCAGTCTTGGATGACGCGCGCGCGCAGGTGTATCAGCTTCAAGCCGATACACCTCTTCCGGAGTGTTCTATTCGAAAAAGCTGTCGATGGTTCGACCAAACGGGTGTCGATGCGTGTGCCGTGTGCGAGATCGTTGTTACTGAGACACGCACTTCCCCTACATGAGACGTGAACAAGGACAAGAAAAGAGTGACCTCGCACTAAAGGAACTGGTTCATAGTGGTTGTGCCGGATTTAGGATTATCGTTCGTGTTGAACCTTCCCGAGTTGCGGATGGGTGAATTATCTCCTCATTGACCCCGGTCTCTCGACGAAAATGCACGTAAAGTGTAACAACAGGACAAGTCAATTGGAGAACTTATGGGACTTTTGAGAGTCAAAGGCACGATCGACATCCAGCAGTTCTGGCCGACTGGGAAGGCGGGAGGTATTCTCTCCGATGCTGACACTGTGCACGTTCGAGTACATCCTGCGACCTCATTCGTATTCGAGGGCAATGTGACCCGTGCATTCAAGTATGCCTGGGTTAAGACGCGAAAAAACAAGGACGGCAGTCGCTCTCCCCTTTATGTAATCGTGAGCCAGGAGACGTCAAATGCACACATCAAAGTACGGCTACAAGGGATTGACGCTCCAGAACTGCATTATCACGTCGACCAAAAGAAACCGGAAGTGCGACAGAGTTGGAGCAAGCGAGCGACGCTCGAACTGCGCAATCAACTCAAAAAGCTCGCCTTAGGGACAACGCTTGAATGCCATGTGGAGACGCTGGTCAAGTCCCCCTCAGAAGTTTTCGACACGTACGGTCGGTTCGTGGGCGACATCATGATCGCGGACGGCAATCGCATATTGAATGTGAACCACTGGCTCGTTGAGAATGGATGGGCTTTCCCAGCGAACTACAATTCGGCGCAAATGGGGGAAATCACAACTATCAATGCTCTGTGGGCAAACAGAAAGACCGGCATCAGGAAATCCATCGTTAAGCGCGCTACGAACGACATGTACGGGCTACCAGCCGGTGCGGCGGGTGATAACTCGGCAGAGGCAAAAAAGGACAAAGGTCCGGTGGTGTTTCCGAAATTGTTCCGGCGTCTGGTGGGGTTTAGCGAAAATACGCACGGTGCTGCAACACTCGCAGCCTTCCTGGCGTTGCCCGTGAATAAGCGTGACGTGGTGATCGATCTTGAGATTTTCAAGACATTGACTCCCTTCCAGCGCTCCCACCCGACGGAGAAGAATGGGGTTCCGCTGATCAAGTTTTACACCCTTGTCACCGATGGCAATCGTCTGGACCCAAAGCCCGAGGCCCTTGTTTTTGTCGAAAAGCCAGCCGTGCTCAAAAACAGCACTGGGAGAGTTACCTCCTGGAATGAACAGGGGGTTGCAGTCAAGAAAATCCCGTAGCCTTCGGCACTCGAGCGAAGCAAGCTCTGTCCGTGTTCGTCTTCGGAAGAGATGTCTACCTAAGGGCTCACGGCTGGGACACATGGGAGCTTATTGGCCGTCGTGCTCTTACCCGACGGCACTCGCGTCAATGCCACATTACATCAACTTGAGTGATTCACTTAATATAGGCTCGCCTCTATGGCAGCTATGTGCACGCAGCACCTAGGAAGAGCGCGAAGGCGAAAAATAGGAGGAGGACAATCATGCTACGAACTACAGCCCTTGCGCTCATTGGGATAATCATGGCCGCATGCACTGGCACCATCGCCATGTCTCCGCTAGATTCAAAAATAATTAAGACAGAATACGCTAAGGGCACGGATGTAGAAGGCATCATTGTATATCGCGCAATACCCAGGGTCCAGGTAGACAGATTTATTCAAGTTAACCTTCCGCCGACAGGTGCAGGTCTACCACCAACACTTTCCAATGACTGTGACTATGTCGTCACCCGGAAGGTCGTATCCATTGCAGACTGGGAACATCCTTATAGACTGCACTACAAACGTGCTTTCCTCGAAGCATACACATTCGCAGCTACTCTGAATGGCGATGGAGTTCTACTTAGTATAAATACGGTATCTATGCCAGATCAAGGGAAGACATTTCAAAATCTGGCGAGTGCGGCATCCACTGCAGCGGCGATAGCATCAGTGGCACCCAAGCCACCCTGTACCACAACTCCAGTTTTCGTTGGCTATGAGGAGCTACCCCCTCAGGCCGAGATAGGGCAATACAATACGCTCTGTAAGGAGGGAATGCCGTGTCCGTAGTTTGATGATCCGTGTGGGCTTTCATTAAGTAATCTGGTGCCAAGCTGGTGCCAAAACACCCTGATACACCATGCCCCATAGTGAAGGGCGCTCTTACAAATCCTCCCCTTTTGATGATGATAGGTCTTGCTGGATGATCTGAGATGTGTCTTCATTGAGACTCTTAATCAGCGGGCCGTAGAACCGAACGCATTGCAGCGCCTCTGGCTAGGGGCCTGGCTAGGCCTTTGTAGTGAAAATGTGGTGCTTCGAGCTAGTTCTTCTTGCCGTTCTGTACAATCTGATTCAGTCGTTCCCCGTCGATGTCGGTCTTAATCTGCACCCACAGTGGAA
>CBDDRW010000070.1:0-73902 GCA_965233175.1 uncultured bacterium | reverse complement strand
ACGGACCGGTGAATGACCGTTTCGACACATTGGCTGCCTTGGCCGATCATCGAATCCTCTATGCGCGTTCGTACGAGCGACGCCATGGGGCCACGGTACGGGCCGGGACGTATCGGCCAATGAGAATTGCGCAAATCGAACTTGGGTTTATCTCCCAGTAAATCCATATTCGCCTGCCAGTAGGCCTCCAGCGTTCCCACATCCCGCCAATATCCGCGCTCTTCATATGGTCGAACCCCTGGAATCTCGTTCGACAGCAAGTCATATACTCCTACACGGTGGTCGGTGAGGAGTTCAGGCACGATGTTGCGGCCAAAATCGTGTGTGCCCGGCCGAGTCGCATCTCGTTTCAGGAGTGGAATCAACGTATGGGTCTTGAACAGATAGTTGCCCATCGACGACAACGCATATCCCGGTCGCCCCGGCATGGGCTTCGGGTCCGACGGCTTTTCCTCGAATCCAATCATCCGTCCGTCTTTATCCGCTTGCAAGATGCCGAATCCGGTCGCCGCCTCCATTGGAACCGGCAATGCTGCGACAGTCGCGTCGGCATCGTGTTCCATATGCTGCCGCACCATCTGGCCGATATCCATTCGATAGATATGATCGGCTCCAAATATGGCGATGACGTCCGGGGCGTAATCTTCGATGAGATTCAGGTTTTGATACACCGCATCTGCGGTCCCTTCATACCAACCCTCTCGCGCCCGCATTTGAGGCGGCACGACGCTGATGAAACCGGGCGTGATCCTTCCATCGACATGCCAGGCTTCACGCACATGCTCGATGAGGGACTGTGATTTGTATTGCACCAACACATACAGCGATTGGATACCGGAATTGACGAAGTTGCTGAGCACAAAATCGACAATTCGGTACTGCCCGCCGAACGGGACCGCCGGTTTACTTCGAGCCGCGGTTAAAGGGAGCAGCCGTTCTCCCTTTCCGCCTGCCATGATCATTCCTAGGATTTTTGGCGATGTCACACCAAAAACCGTAACACGGATGCCTGATTCACCGGACTAGGCGAACCCCTTACCCCAAACCGACCATTGTTGAACTCATTTGACCCTGGGGAACAGCCTAGTCGGTCTCCACTGATAACTACGCGACAATAAATAATGAAAACGACTGTTCGATCGTCGGTACTGATTTGCCTTCCCCGAGGTCATATCACACTGCTGGGAGGATCGACTCACGCGTGTAGGTAAAGGAACATTCGCGCTCGCCAAAACAGAACTCCAGCCTGCCGATTCGTCGCGGGATTGGCTCCTCAATGGTAATTTCAGTTTCGTGTGGTGGGGCCAGGTTGTTTCACAGGTGGGAGACGGCATTTCCAAGCTGGCCTTACTCTGGTTTGTGTATTCAGTGACTGGCTCTCCATTGAAAACAAGCATCATCGGCATTTTGCAAACGGCTCCTGCCATCGTACTGGCCCCTTTCATCGGTGTGGCGGTGGACCGCCTTCCTAAAAAAGCGCTTTTGATCCTGTCGGATCTTCTACGTGCGTTCACCATCGGTCTGGTCCCGTGCTGGATGTCCATCGATTCGTTTTCTGTGGGCTCCCTCTATGTGTTGGTAGTGCTTCACGCGGTCGCCACGGCCGTTTTCACTCCGGCATTGACCGCGGCTGTCCCGTCATTGGTCTCTCGGTCGCAATACACGGCAGCCAATGCCCTCCTCCAAATCACGACCAGCTTGGGCATCATCGTAGGGCCAGCCCTTAGCGGCTTAGGCATTGCCACTCTCAGTTCTCAGAAGGTACTCTGTCTTAATGCGGTGACGTATATGATCTCTGCAGCTTGTTTTGTTCCTATTCGATTTGCGCCCCCCGCCAGCTCCATGGTGTCTCGTCCTCCAATCCTCTCGACTTGGCAAGACATCCTCGAGGGATTTTTCTATATGAAGGAGGCCCGCTCGGTCGTCTTGGTTCTCACCGCCATTGCCTCGATCTATACCTTTGCGGCAAGTGCGTTCACAACCCTCTTCCCCGTTTTTGCGCGAACTTTATTCGATCTTGTGCTGCTGGAGATCGGATATTTATGGTCGATGCTTGGCGTGGGCATTCTTACCATGTCTCTGGGCCTTACGAAGATCAGCGCCTGGAACGTCAAGCGCCGGATTCAGCTGATTATACTGGCGAGCGCGATCAGCGGCGCGGTATTGCTGGCGTTGATATGGACGACAGGCCCGGTGACTGCCGCAGGATTGCTGATTCTTCTGGGCGGTGGTCTCGGCGTGCTCACGCCTGTTGCCTGGGGTGTATTTCAGGAAGTCACTCCTCGGCATATGTTGGGGCGAGCACTGGCTTTTTATACGATGGGGGCGATGGGAGCGGCGTTGGGCGGTATTACATTTTTTGGATGGCTCATGGAACGAGTGGGCGTTTCGTTGACGGTTGCCGCCATCGGCATGGTCATGGCAGCAACGGCGCTCTCAGCTGGATTTATTTGGCGCGGGATACCGAACGAGAAGGGCTTGGACAAGCAGGTTTCAGGATGATCGTGGGACAAATTGAGCCTTTTCAGACAGATTGTCTTGATGAACAGGACGCGCTTAGCGTGATGACGGCCGCCAACGTAAAAAAGCCGCAAAATCAAGCTTTCATCCGCAGTCAGACTGTTCGTGTGCCCGGCAAGCTCTGTGCATGATATAAAAATTGTCGAAACGCTCACACAGAGGTACGCAAGCTGTCGGATACAGATGATGTTGCGAGAAACGGCATGAAAAGCCTCACACGTGCTCCAGGATGGCAGTTACTCAAGACCCGGAACTTTAGCCTGCTATTCTGGGGACAAATGACATCCCAGATCGGAGATAGTCTCAATCGCGTCGCATTGTTATGGTTCGTCTATCAATTGACCGATTCGGCGATGAAAATGGTCATGATCGGCTTGTTGCAAACGATTCCGCCTTTGGTCCTGGGACCACTCATTGGTGTCTATTTGGACAGGGCTAACAAGAAGTCAGTGATGGTCTGGGTAGATGTTGCGCGCACATTGTTGGTCCTGCTCATCCCGCTGCTCTACACCATCGACGAATTGACGCTCGAGCGGTTGTATGTGTCGGTTTTTCTATTAGCTGTGGTCTCCACGATCTTCGGGCTCGCTCTTTCGTCGGCAGTGCCGCAGATTGTACGCCGTGATCAGCTCACCGCAGCCAATGCACTCTTACAGAGCACTGCCAACATCGGGCTTTTGATCGGGCCGCTCCTCAGCGGCGTCGGCATCGCCCTCATTGGATCACAAAATGTCCTCTACGTGAATGCGGTGACTTTTTTTGTGTCGGCACTCTGCCTCATTGGCGTCCACCTGCATCCCCTGCATAGGTCGACGGCTCAGACAGTCAGGCGAGACACGTTGGGACAGGAACTGATGGCCGGCGTTCGCTTTGTGTGGTTCGAACAACGCGTGCTCGTACTCATGCTGGCGGCTGCCCTCTATAGTTTGGCGGCCAGTGCCTTTGCTTTCATGCTGCCGGTATTTGCGGAACAAAACCTCAGCGCCGGCGCGCTAGAGACCGGTGTGTTATGGTCTGCATTGGGGGCGGGCATGCTGGCGTCATCGACCTGGCTGGCATCGCTCGCTCAAACCAATCTCGCGAAGCGCTTCACGCTCATCTTTCGATCTATGGTGGTAGGCGGTGTAGCAATGTGCGGGCTCAGCTTGATGAGTGCGCCGCTGATCGCAGGAGCATTCATCCTCATTATCGGCGGCAGTACTGCCCTATTTATGCCGATTGTGTGGGGCGTCCTTCAAGAAATCACGCCGGCGCCGCTGCTCGGCCGCGTCTTCACGACCTTCAGCACCGGTTCCATGGCATTCGCAATGGCCGGCATGGCCGGATTCGGCTGGACTGCCGATACTGTGGGGCCCCACGTCAGTCTGCTCGGAATCGGACTCGTCCTCTTGTGTACTGCCTGCGTGGCTGCCTTCTCCAGCCGCAAATTTCGCCGCCTTGCCGAGCCATACCCTGACCCTGAGCCGGTGGTATCACAACAAACTGCGGCCTAGTTCAAACACACACACAAGTACGCATAAGTCATGAGTGATTATGCTGCACTTCGGCGCTGCCTCACACCGTCTTCTATACGGCGATCCACCGCTTTCCAATCGACATTGGCAAAGAAGGCGTCAATATACTGTCCGCGTTGCGAGGGGGCATAGTCCATGAGGAATGCATGTTCCCACACGTCCATGACGAGCACCGGAATGAAACCGGCTATATGGCCGTGTTCGTGCAACGTAATCCAATGGTCGGTCAGACGGCCGCTGGAAGGGTCTTGAGCACATATGGCCCAGCCCACCCCGCGCATCTTTCCTACGCTGACAAAATCAGTCTTCCATCGCTCATAACTCCCGAACGATGCCTCCGCGCTCCGTCTGAACGCCGACGCGCTTTCTGGTTTTAGTGAGGCGTGCGGGGTGAGGTTTTTGAAATAATATTCATGCAAAACCATTCCGTTGTATTCAAAACCCAACCGGCGCGTGAGCTCTGAGTAGGCCGGCATTTCTTCCTGATCAACCTTTCCATCCTTCAGGAACCCGGCAATCTGCTCTTGCAACATATTTGCAGCCTTGACATAGCCTTCGTACAATCCGATGTGCATGTCGACGGTTTTGTCTGAAATCCCTTGCAAACCATGTAGATTAAATGACTGCGGGCGGTACGGCGTATTGGACAACATACAGACCTCCTTTTCAATATTCGGATGACCGATGTATCAGATCGACAACTTTCTCAGTCATCAGGATCGCTCTAGTTTTTGTATCGGTGTACAAGCGACCGAGCGATTCACCCGTTTCTGAAATTAGTCATACGGCGATCCCTGTGCACGATGGCTTTGCTCGCGCAAGCACATCATGCCAGCTATCACTCAATGTCGTACCCATCGTCTTTCCACCAGCGCCATCCCCCATCCAATTCCATGACAGGATAGCCGTGGCTGGCAAACTCCACAGCAGCGGTAGCCGCTAAATGGCAGACGATGGAATAGCAATACAGCACGTTAGTCTTGTCCTTGCGTAAACCTTTCATCGTCGACCACTGGTCCTTGGGAAGGTTAATCGCGCCGGGAACGTGGCCTTTGGCATAGTCCTCAGCCGCCCGCACATCTACGATATTCACCTCCTTGTTCTTCATCATCCGTTCCAACTCGACAGGCCCTGTAGTAAAGGCCATCTTGGCTTCAAAAAACTCTTTCGCTTTTGCCGGATCACGGGAAAGGGTGGTCGTGGTCATACGCTCCTCCATAAAATGTAAACGACGAGGTCCATCTCTCGACTCTGTTCCCACCGAACTCGTTCGGGCATATTTGCTCTATTATTCTATTCTCCCACTATGGGGGACTGTTCGCCGGGCTGCCGACTATTTACTGCATAAACGGACGCATATCGAAGACAACGTCCGAACCAAAGAATCGATTCTCACTGCAATTAGCCGAAGCGGGTATTCCCGTTACTAGACGTCAACGCGCGGTGCTTTCGATGATGTTAGCGGCCCTTAGCGGTCATGGGGCGACCGCTCTTTGAGACGTCACCTATGCACAGACCCGTCGTTATATCGGCCCATTGAACTACCTATGCATAGCTTCATGGAGGGCCGGCCTCTCATGGAGGTGTCGTTCATCACAATCGTATGTAGTGGAATCAATTTCTAGCCTTGCTTGGGCTCGTTTCAGACGCTGCACGATTTGAAATTCGTTTTTGCCAATATACGCACGCCTTCCAAAGGAGAGAGGCAGCCTTCGTGAGTTTTATAATCAAGCAAACTCACGAAGGCCCCCCATTCATACAGCATCACCCTTCAAGTGATCTTTCTTCTTACGAGATATGATTCTTCTAAGTCGACATCACCGGAGTGACCGGCTCTTCAAGTTTTTTGGTGATAGTTTCAAGAACTTTTTTAACATTTCTACTTTCTGGATCGTCCTTGAGCATATTCCTCTGAAGAAATATTTCTTGAGCGATTGCGCCGGGCATGAGGATCTTCTGATGTTCTAGGGCCCGACACAGCCCAAGAAATGCAGCCGTAAAAGCTTTTTCGGTGGTAGCGACTTTATCGTTGTTTTCCATCGTCGGCATAATAAATCCCTCCTGGGTTTAAAAGTTGAGTGTGCGGACTGCGTATAACTCCACAATACACTTCCTTATGAGGCTGCTGAACTAGGCAAATTACCAGTGCGTTGACCCCTTGCTAAGACTTTCCAAATAGTGCGTTATGCAATCTGTGAGTATTGATCAATGCTGCATCTCGCTCGACCCATTGGATGACATGCCTCGAAAAATGGAGGCAAGTGCAAAGCCCGCCACGGCGATCACCGTTCCGGTTAAAAATGGATGAAGCGACGCTTGCGTGTACAGGCTCGATTCCGCCACATATGACGCACGACCACCGCGTTCTTTCAACCCCGTGGTCGGACCGTACAAACTATGTACCTCCTCCTTGCTTTCCGTACGATCGCTCTCCTGAATGTTAAATAATGACGACTCCATGAGCTTGTCGGTGAATCGGGGAGCGAGGTTACCGACTAGCGAAATTATTTTCCCGCCTCCTCCCGCAAATGCGTCTCGAACGGGATGTTCGGCGCAATACAAAATGGTTTTGGCCACGACCTCGGGCGCATACATCGGCGGTGGATTCATCGGTTTGTGCGCCAAATAATTCTTCGCATGGTCGGTATAAGGCGTGTCGATTGCGCCAGGTTTTACAAGTGTGACAGAGATAGGTAAGCCATCATGCTCCACCTCCATCCGTAAAGAATCCGTGTAGCCTTTCACCGCATGTTTGCTCGCACAGTATGTGCCCTGTAACGGAATAGCCCGGTCCGACAATGCGCTGCCGATGTTGATGAGTGCCCCACCATTCTTGCGGAGATGTTCAACCGCAATCCGCGAGCCATTCACCACTCCCCAGAAATTCGTTTCAAACAATCGTCGTTGGTCTTCCAACGACACGTCCAATAGACGGCCATAGATGGACACCCCGGCGCAATTGACCCAGGTGTTGATCTCTCCAAATTGCTCAATGGCTTTGTCAGCGACTTGACGCATGGCTGTTTCGTCAGACACGTCGGCTTTTACCGCAACCGCCATACCGCCGAGACGCTCATCACCACGAATTTCCTCTGTCAACTGATGAAGCGCCTCTTCATTTCTTGCAGCCACAACCACCCGGGCACTCCGTTTGACTGCCAGGCGAGCCGTGACGAGGCCGATCCCACTCGACGCGCC
Organism: uncultured bacterium; assembly: GCA_965233175.1. GTDB lineage: Bacteria > Nitrospirota > Nitrospiria > Nitrospirales > Nitrospiraceae > Palsa-1315. The sequence continues at coordinate 66,670 of CBDDRW010000070.1, read as the reverse complement.
AGTGATGACAATCACCTGCTCACGAATAGGTTTCAATCGTACGTTCTTCAAATGCGTCACTCCTCGTCTCTTACAGCCACTCTTGTCTTAATTATTCACAAGCTAATGAAGGCATTATAGATGGCCCAAAACAACTGAACGACTAGGAAACTCCCGAGATTAGTCCATACCATTTCGCATGCGTTGTTTTACTGAACCTAGGGTAACTCCTAGACCCGTAGGCCCTACAACAAGACTATATTGAAAGGTGATTCGTTTAACTCACCTTCCTAACCTAAGGAGTCCATCATGATCCCTATTTCAAAATTCATTGGTATCCTGTCATGCAGTGTCCTGCTGAGCGTGAGTCTGTGGAATGTCGCATCGTCCGCAGACCAGCTCAACACCCGTCCACCCGCAACGATGATCAGTGATTCAATTGGGGACTCCAAACCCGGCAAGACGATCAAGGGCGAAGTCGTGCGCGTCGAAGGAGATAATTTCTTTTTCGTCAGAGAGGAGGATGGAAAAGTCGTGCGAATGCATGTTGACACCACAACTGAAAAAAGATCCGCACTAAAGGCTAAACCGGGAGATCATGTTATGGCAAAAGTGGACGATCAGGGTCACGCGATCTCGTTTTTCACGGATCAACCTATCGCTCATTGACTGTTCTCTCTCACACCAGCGGGCGGATGAGACTGTGCCACGCCCAACGTCGTTGAATTGAACGTGAATTAATGAGTATACTTAGTTTCGATTGCCAGGCGTGGAACATCTAACCGAGGGGGTCCCATGATTTCTATTCGCAAAGTCGTCGGCATTCTGTCCTGTAGTTTCTTGCTGTGCCTGGGGCTATCCAACACGGCCCGTTCCGAGCATCAGCCATCGCCCTCAGATGTGATGAAAACTGACTCTGTCTCTGATCGACAGGGTTTTCAATCTGATGATGACAAGCAAAAGAATGTGGACAATAAGAAAAAAGATGGCGCTGGTGAAAAGATGATCAAAGGCGAACTGATTCGCGTGGAAAACGCTAACTATACCATCAAGATGCAAAACGGCAAGGAAATCCGTTTGCATACGGACAAAACTACTGAAATGATGGGAACAGTCAAGAAGGGTGATCAGATTGAGGCAAAGGTGAACGATAAACATCACGCGCTATCGATTCGGTCGGCCCAATAAAATCTTAATCCATTTAGTGCGAAGTCGGCACTTTCCTATGCGTATGCGGCTTTTTCGTCTCTGCTAGCTTGGGAGGGTGATGACTCCGATCCGATCTATTGCTTTGAGAATAACCTGTTCACCGATGCAAACGGATCGACTCACACTTTAGGCATTTCAGTCTCTGATTACCCCACGGATGAATCATTTTTTGGAAAAAGAAACATCGATCAAATGGAGGCCTCATTCCCAACTTTTTTTGCGCGCGGTTACCATCGGTGCTCTCATCCTCGCCCTCGTTTCGCAAAGTATGACCTTTGCGCAGGAGGCAGACCCCAGCTGGCCGACGCAAATTGCTCCCCTGGGCCCGCCGGCCCCCGAGTCATCGAAACAGTTATCGGTCTGGGAAATGAGGCCAGGCAGAAGCTATCTCATTCCGGCTATTGAGATTCCCGCCTATATCTTTTTGCTGAATGTCTACGATCGGCATTTTACCGAACCAACGGATGAGTACCGCACGGACGGCGACACGGTACGCATGCATATAACCGACTCGCGGTGGGTCCTTGACAGAGACCAGTTCTCCGTCAATCAGTTCTTGCACCCCTACGGTGGAACAGTCTACTTCGGATTGGCTCGATCGGCCGGTCTCAATTTTTGGGAGTCGTTTCTCTATACTGGCGCCGGCAGTTTTCTCTGGGAAATCGCCGGGGAGAAGACACCCCCCTCCATCAATGACCAGATCACAACCAGTTTTGGGGGGACATTTCTGGGCGAGCCACTCTTCCGAATGGCCAATCTCCTGCTAGAGAACGATAACGGGAAGCCGGGATTCTGGCGTGAACTGGCCGCCGCAGTCATTTCTCCTCCCACGGGTTTTAACCGCCTCGCGTTTGGCAACCGATTCGACGAAGTCTACCCGAGTCACAAGCCAGCGACCTTTATGCGTCTTCGTGTCGGCGCAACCGTGATCTCCAGTAGTGAGAACGTCTCGTCCTCCGTCAAAGAACGGGGAGCAATCGGAGATATTACATTTTCATACGGGCTTCCGGGAAAACCTGGTTATACCTATACACGGCCGTTCGACTACTTTGACTTTCATCTTACCAGTACCACGGTCAACACAATCCAAAGCATTGAGACCCGCGGGCTGCTGATCGGGACCAGCTATGCTTCCGGAGATTCCACGCGCGGGTTTTGGGGCCTTTACGGGAGCTACGACTATATCGCACCACAAATTTTTCGCGTCTCAACGACCGCGCTCTCACTCGGAACCACCTGGCAGACCTGGCTCTCCCAGGACGTAGCGCTTCAGGGAACCTCTCTCGGTGGCGTAGGATATGGCGCAGCCGGCAGCGTCCAACGTACGGATGAGCGGGATTATCATTACGGCGCCACTCCGCAAGCCCTTCTCGCCCTCCGTCTGATTCTTGGCGATAGAGCTATGCTCGACGTAACAGGGCGCGAGTACTATGTCACTGGTTTACTTTCTGCGGACCCCCAAGGCAGGGAAAATATCATGCGAGCGGACGGATCACTCACTATGAGAATCTTCGACCGTCATGGAATTTCCATCCGGTATGTCGTGTCCCATCGTGACGCAACCTATCCACAAGTGGCCGACAGAGATCAGACTATCAGCAGCGTAAGCCTTATGTATGTCTTTCTTGGAGAAAGCGGGTTCGGGGCGGTTCACTGGCGTGAGTGAGGCGACGAATGTGCAACCGAAAAACAGATTCTCTGGTCGGGTCGTTAGGAGCAGGAAGCGGGATCTTCATACCCTCCCCTCTGAAGTGGTTCAGCGACTCAAACCGACAACCGCACAATATATGACTAGGAACGTTCTTAGTTTAACAACATTTCCACAGAGCGTAGATTTGAGGTATCGAAGACGCATGTGTGTACACTTGATCTGGGAGGAGATCATGAGATCCATTCAAAAAAAACGATCGGTGTCATGTCGTGTACCTTTTTGCTGGGCCTTGGTCTGTCTCCTATGATGTAGGCAGACGCCGGGGGTCTGCAAGCTAAGTTATAAACTTTCATCTCGTGTGGAACGGTCCGGCCGAGAGGTCTGGAATCGACACGCATCTCTTGGCCGATGACGTGGGGATGAATTGGTGAGTTAGAACGGCGCCCGAAACGGTTTGAACTTTCGCTCAATTTTCGCCGCCAGAAAAAAATCGCTCTCCGTCAGACCCTTGATTTTGTGCGACCAGATCTCGACCTTGCACTTCCCCCAGGCCAAATAGATATCAGGATGGTGGCCCTCAGCCTCAGCGACAGCTCCAGCCTTGTTCACAAATGCCAGTGGCTGCGCGAAGTTTTTGAACGTGTAAAGCCGCACCAAATGTCCTAGCCTGTTGAGCTTCCAACCCTGTCCGAGTTTCTTCAACAACTCCTTAGCGCGAGAAAATGTTAATGGCGGGGCTTCACTGTCATCGCTGCATTTCTTGTCTGCCAGTTTCATGGGAACCTCGCAAAAATTTGTTGGGTGTATGAATTTCCAAGAAATACGCTCTTTCCGTCAAGGGAGGCCATGTCATTTCCTGAACTGGAGAGGTTCAAAGTTTTACCCGTTTTACCCCTTGCGGTCTCTATAGTATGGAGACTGTACGCATCCCAGGACCGTGCCTACCAGGAATAACCCTAGCCAGCATGATTTATGAACACGTCTCCCTGCAATTGCCGATCTACCGTGTGAATCGTCGTTCGTGAAGCGTGAAGCGTTTTTCGTTTTGGATTCTGAGGTTTCACTTACAAGCGTTCCAGGCATCTTCCGCATTCTCGTTTCGCGCTTCACGCTTCACGAGAAACGTTTCACGGAGGACACGATTTCGTCCCTCGACTGGGCTTGGGACCCTGAGCGTGTCGAAGGGCGACGACCCATCATGTGGGCTAGTCTTCCTTTCCATTGAACACGGTAAACAATGGACACTGTTGTTCTCATTTGATAATGTGCCCACTGATGCAGCTCCTCATCAAGACAGGGCATGCCGGTTCTTCTCATGCCTTGCAGAAGACACTCCGTCGCGGGATCGTTTTGCTCTTCAACCCGATAGCTGTCCTGGTCACCCTCCTGTTGTTGCTCTCAACAGCGGAGACGGCCTTTTCATTGACCCAGGGCGAGTTCTACCGCCAGGCCAAGGCTACGACGGTGCTTATCGTCGGTGTGAACGATGAATCCAATGCTCTCTCTTTCGGCAGCGGAGTCTTCATCTCGAGCGACGGTCTGGTCTTGACCAATGCTCACGTGGTGGAAGATTCCACCCGACTCTTTGTTTATATCCGTAATCAAGCCGTCGACCCTGTGGCGCAGATCATCGCGATTGACCCTGACCTCGATGTGGCCGCCCTTCGTGTTCACACAGACCATCCGGTTGCGTTTCTCCCGTTGGCGGCAGAGGATCCTGAAGAAGGTACGGAAGCAATAGCAGTGGGATATCCGCGTATCTCAGATGTATTACAAATGGGGTTGACGCTCCATGCGACGGTGATTCCGATGACGATTACCGGCCAGGCGATGGGACGGTCTCGAACAACCGGCTTGCCGCTTCCCTTTGTGCAAACTGTCGGCATGCTGAATGCGGGGAGTAGCGGGGGCCCGCTGGTTCAGAGTGAAACCGGCGAGATTGCGGGATTGATCATCCATACTGTGCCCTATGTGGAGCATGTCAAGAATGCCGAAGGGTCCCGGCTCGGCACGGTGATGATGCGAGCCGGGCTTGGGTATTCAATCCCTGCGTCTCGACTGCGCACCTGGTTAAAAAAGAGTCTTATTCCTTATTCGACGAAGCAGTCGCATGACGCCCCTCTAGTACAGATTGAAAAAGAACAGACAGAGACAACTCGGGCATTTCTCACGACGGCGCATCTCCTTCATCTGATGGCGGCCGTCCTGCACGAAGACCGTGATCTTCTGGATCTCGCCATCCAACATTATGAATCGGCCCTGCAACTGGAACCGGAGAGGCCAGGCGTGTTGCGCAATCTTGGCCTCGCGTTCACGTCGACGGGCGAGATTGACCGGGCACGGACGACATATGAGCGGGCACTGGCCATCACGCCGAGTGATCCTGTGCTGTTAAAGAATATGGGAGAATTGCGGTATCGCATGCGAGACATTCAGGGCGCAGCGGACCTGTATCGAGCCGCAATTCAGCACGACGCCTGTTTAATGAGCGCCTCTCTCGGGTTGGGTAAAGTCCTACAGGCACAAGGTCGGGAGGACGAAGCCAATCAGGTTCTCAGGAGCGCGGCAGCTTGTCCGTTGCCTACTATCTATGCGGCCTATCACGTGGGGCTCGCATTGGAGCAACAGGGGCTAGGACAAGATGCATTACAGGTGTGGGAAGGCGTTCTTGGGCACACAGATGGAGTTCCTATCAATGAGCGGCCTCTTCTCAATAAGATTCGGCAGCGAATCGCTCAACTACGCGCTCAACTCACACCATCGAACAGTTCGGACAATTCGCTTCCAACTCTCGCTGACACAAAACCGAATCTTCTCCTCTTCCTATACCCTCTCTCTCAGTTTCCTACACCCTCTCTCTCAGTGACTGCGGCTGGCTCTAAATGATTGCACGTTTTCTGCTCATAACCGATGAAGGCTTCCTTAGCATGCATGAATTATGACGGTTCGTCGCCTTCGACCAGCTCAGGGGGGATACCCTTGCTCACTGTGACCGGTGGCCTACAAAAACAATTACTGGTTACCTGTGCCTGTCTCGGCGCTCATTCCGGGATTTTTGGGGTTAAGCGGTCCAGGGGTGCCACCGCTTCCCAAATTCTGATCTTTCTCACTGGACCCCTGGGATCCGCCGCCACCTTGGTCACGAGATTGATCGATGGTCTTGGAATTCTTACTCATCCGATCGCTGCCGGACTGAGCGTCTTTATCAATTTGCATTTTCCCACTCGACTCAGCGCCGGACATACCCTTTTTCATGCCGGGGGAAGTCCGTTGCGTCTCTTGTGTGCTCCCAGAATGGGGGTTGGCCACCAGAAAGGTAGTAGTTGATGTGGCATGAGCAAAGCCGCTCGGCTGGAGCGACAAAGCGATGATACCGCCGGTGAACGAAGCGAAGATAATCCATCGGGTGAATGACATGTTGGCCTCCAAAGAAAAATAGTTAGTAACGGGGCATCTCATAATTTGGCGCATCTGTCTTTTAGGGAGGATTTTTTTACCCTAGGAATTTTTAATACCTCCTTTCTGACCTCTTATGCTCGCTAACGATCCGGTGGAAAAAAAGTCCAACGACTCACGAAGAGAGGTTCGACTCCTTTCGAAGTCGAGCCTCCTACTTCAGATCTCGCAATGCTTCCACTGCTCGCCACCGTGTTTCCATCGTGTATTGTCCCATTGCGTTTTCTAAATTATTTTTTACTGTACTGCGAGCCCAGCACAGGATGTACTAGGAATACCCCTGAGTTTTTCATGAGAAGCCGAGGTCGGAGAGGCGCGAAACGCACACGCTGTGTGGTTTACTGGTCATACTAGGTCGGCGTGATCCTCGTTTCCAAATAATCGAACGGCTTTCGGCCTCCTGTCCATCACGACAACAGCACATATACCTCGACACCGCGCGATCGCTGGATGCGCTAGTATCGTAGGTGTCACTCAGTGGCTTAGGCCGGAAATTGTCTTGCACCCTCGTACCGAAGGCGAAGGAAGGCGTGGTATGGTGGCGCATAATGAAGGCTCATCAATCTAAACCATGGTGCGGTTTCCGGCGTATAGGTCACCTCACCATACGCTGTAGGGCGGTCGATCCCAAGCTGAGGAGACTTGCCCAAGACCTGGAAAGATATCGTCCGAAAGTCCTCATCGATCAGCCGGCTCTTGAGAAGTTCTCCGTAGAGAGTCGGTCCACCTTCACAGAGCAGCGTTCGAATACCATGTTCTTGCCGAAGCAGTTGTACAGCGACAGTAAGATCAACCCGCGTTCCTTCACCAGTGGATAGGATTTTAGGTGTTCCATTTCGCTTTAAGCGTTCGAGCTGCGACTGGAGAGTCTTTTGCCCCTCTCGAGCAGTAATGATCCAGGGTTCAACTCGCGAAGAGCTGAAGATACGAAGAGTGAGATCAATATTTCCAGAACCGCTGAGAATGAAGATTTTCTGCCGTCCGAGGCCAAGAGTATCCTGTCGATATTTCTTCAATTCCTCATCATCGACGCCATAGTCCCAACCCTCCCCCTCTTGGTCTCGTTCATCACGGAGGGTGCTCGCACCGACCAACAGCCCATCATGGTGTGTCCTCAAAAAATCCATCAGCCAGCGATCTTCTCTGCTCCTTGAAACCGTCCTGCCACCGGTACGGCCCTCCAGCTCTCTAAATGAGACTCTGCCGTCAACTCCCATGACAAAGTTGGAGGTAATATACGGCCGACTGTCGTCGGCAGGTTCAGGAAATCCAAATGGACCATAGAGCTCTTTGATGTGTTGCGGTAATGAAAATATATCCTCGCTGGCATTATAACAACGTTGTAGATTCATCACGCTTCCTAAACAAGGTGATATGAGCGACGGAGAGAGTCCCTCTCTCCATGTCTTCGAGGACGGAGGCAGCTCGGCATTTGTGAGATCTCGGTTTTCAATCGGTTTAAGACGCCGACGACTCGTCCGCTGACGGGAGATCCGTGATAGCCGGCCCATTGACCACTTTCCCAAATCTGTCGAATCTGGACCCATGGCAGGGGCAATCCCAGGTTTTTTCTGAATGGTTCCACATGACAATACCTTCTAAATGAGGACATACTGCAGATCGTTCATGTAGCTGGCCTGTATCATCACAATACACAGCGACCTTCTTGAGACCTCGACGGACCACGGCACCGGAGCCGGGAGGAACTAACAGGTCTTCCTTGACGTCTCCCGGCGTCACCCAGTCGGCATACTGCGCCGCCATGTTGAGAGTTTCCTTGGAGAAGGTGTTCAACGCACCAAGCGTCTTACGAGACGGTTCATACAGAGTAGACCACGCATTATCGCGACCTTGAATTAGATCGGTGAGTAAGATACCGGCAATGGTTCCGTGTGTCATGCCGTTGCCCGAGTCGCCAGTCGCAATATAGACGTTCGGTTCATCAATCGGATTTCGTCCGATAAAGGCTAGACCATCGACTGTTTCCATGACTTGCCCCGACCAACGGAATACGATATCCGTCATCATCGGAAAACGGGCACGCGCCCATTTCTCTAACCGTCCATAGCGAGCCTCGGCATCATCTGCCTGCCCCGTCTTATGGTCCTCGCCTCCCACAATCAATACATCACTCCCCGATAACGAACGGCTCAACCGTACATAGTGAAAGGGGTCGGCTGTGTCCCAATACAGTCCAGGTCTGATGGAGCCCGTCGGCACGGTCGCTCCGATCACAAATGAACGATACGCTGCCTGTTTAGTGTGAATCGCTAATAAGTCATTTACAGGAGTATTGGTCGCTACTACGACTGCCTTTGATGTTATCGTCCTACCATCCTGCGTTTCGATACGGGCTGATTTGCCTCCTTCGATCTTTGTCGCATGCGTCTCTGTATAAATGCGGCCTCCATCCCTCATGATGGCCTGCGACACTGCCGCTAAATATTTCAAGGGGTGAAATTGTGCTTGCCGTGGGAAACACAATGCCCGGCCGGTATCGAATGATGTGATGGGGGCGCGCGGAACCATATGGACATCACGAAGGCCGGCTCGCTGCGCTGCAGCCATTTCTCTGTCAAGAACGCCGGTCGATTCCCCCGGCGGCACAAAGAGGTATCCATTCAAATACTCAAAGTCACAATCGATATGTTCCTCACGAACGATTCGCTCAATTTGCTTAATGGCTGCCGAATGGCTTTCCGCCGCTAAACGCGCCCCTTTTTCGCCATGCAATCGTTCCAGTTCCATATAGCGGTCATCTAACGCTGTCGCAAGATGAGCCGTTGTCCGTTCAGTCTCACCTGATACAATCGGGCCGTCGTCCAAAACAACGACAGATTCTCCAGCCCGCCCTAATAAATACGCAGTGGTCAATCCTGCAATGCCGGCCCCTATGATGCAGACATCCGCCTGAACATTCGAGAGGAGCTTGGAAAATTTAGGTACAGTAACAGTGGCCATCCAAATTGAATTGGTATGGCCCGCGTGTTCTTCTTTCATGGGACTTCTCCTTCGTTATCCATGCGGGCATTCATCCACGATAGACAACCAATGAAGATGAATGCACAAAGCCGGACTAAACTTAACGTAGGATTATGATTATAGATATCCTTGGAGCGGAGCGACCTGGGAAGACCCCGAGCACAAGTCACCAGACAAAACATTTCTCACAGGATTCATCATAAGCTCGTCAGTTGTATACGATTTAATAAAACTAGGGATTTTTCTAGCACTGAAATTTTCATGGTGGTGTAACCTCGTGATGTAATTCGACTTTGAGGCTATAAATGGGATCCATCGTCTTATCAATTCTCGGATGGATGATGATTGGATTGATCGTTGCGGTGGTGCCGAAACTATTGATGCCTAGGCGCAAGCGCGGCGAAATAGTTGTGACCACTACTTTGGGTATCGCAGGCTCGCTCGCGAGTGGATGTATTGGCTTCTTTCTTGGTTGGTATGAGGATAAGGATCTGATCAGTTCTTTGGCGGCCGTTATCGGAGCGATGACCGTGTTGTTTGTTTATCGACAGACCGTTGCTTCCAGGTATACGACTCCGAGCGAAAGCCGGGGGTACTTCTTACCATAACCCTGACGCTTATGGGGACCTCGTTAAATCTGGCCGTATGAAACGGATGTCACGGAAGAAGGAGGAGTATCATGGCAACAAAATCATGCGCGAATCCACGCTGTACATGTCCCGCAGAACCTGGAAAGGAGTTTTGTTCCTCCGAGTGTCGAGATGCAAAAACAGGTAGTCCCTGTCCTTGTACACATCCCGGATGCGGAAGCAAAGGTTAGTTGGTTAATCTCTGGCTGATATAGGGATGATGGTGCAGTTTCCCCTTCTGACCCTTAGCTCAGTTCAATAGAAGCTCATCCTTCTTATGCATGTACCCGCCTCTCGCGATCGGACTGTTCATCTATCGAACCGGCAGATATCAGCGTCATGATTCTTTCGACCGAGGTGCAGGTGCAACAGCGCTGTGCTTGCGGCAGTGCTCCCAGCACCGATATCTCGTTTGTCTATGAGAATCGTCTCTACGCCTTCCTGCGTCAAATAGTAGGCTACGAGGGCTCCCGTGATTCCACCACCGAGTATGACTACCTCACAGGATTTATCGTGTTTGAACGATGGAGTCGGCTAAATGGCCGTTTTTTTAGGAGCCAGAAGGAAACATCTAGACCTTAGATCCATATCGTCTATCTCCAGCCATAATTGTGCCTTCAGCGATGATCACCCACGCGTGTCGAACTAAGATCGAGACTAAGTTGCACGAAGCGAAGAAGGGCACTCTATGGCGGCCCGACGCTGCCATCGCATCACATCTAACATACCAACCTTTCGGTTGATGAAGACCTGGGGAATTGTCTAGTACTCACATGAAGATCGTCGCGATACTTTGCCCAAGGACAGTAGAAGTTTTATTTCCCTGGACGAAGACGAAGAAAGGACGGCCGAATGAATAACCATCAAGATGTCGTGAGTCGAAACGATCGTCATGAGAATCAGAGAGCTGGAATGATTCGACTAACCAAGCAGGCGTGGCGATCCATATCCGCATTGTGTTTGACCGCACTCATCATCCCCATTGGAGTGTCGGTAGCACAAGAACCACAAACTGGGGCTTGGTCTGGAGGAGCAGCTGTCGGGTTCTTGGGTAACACACCGGATGGAACCGCATTTGCGACTAATTTACACGCGGATTATTTTCTCAATAATCAGCTTTCAGTAGGACCTCTCGGGCAATTAGCTATAACGGGAGACTTATTTCAGGTTGGCTTCTCCGGACAAGGAAAACTTTGGATTCCCATGGCTCACGTCGATCAGCGATTGAAGGCGAATCTCCAAGCGGGAATCGGTTTACTGCATGCCAATTTCCTCACTTCCGACACCTCGTTCTTAATACCTCTGGGTGTGGGTTTGGATTATGTCTTGAACGAAAAAATAAGTCTGATCTCCACGTTCTTGCTCAATTTCACGGATATCGACACGGGTAACGGGAACGACGCTAATGTCATGCCAGGATTGACGTTCGGAATTCGGTATTAGAGAGGAGGTATTGAGATCCATAGCTTGGAAGGTCAACACCAAAATCCCTGAGCCTGAATGCACTCTCCTCCGCACACGACAAAACCAATCTAGTTTGTAAAGCAGCCCCTCAATCACGGCACTGAATCATGGCGCTAGGGAATTGCCTAGTACGCGCATTAAACGTGCCGCCATACTGTGTTGTTACTCCTGCGGACAGAATGGCGCAGTGAAAGGAGGGAACCGATTCGTGTCTCACCTATCTCCTCTGGAAGCGGACATGGCGAAACTCATCGTACAGGCACTCACGCTAAACGTTGAGCCTGAGCAGATTCAGCCGGAAGAACCGCTCTTCGGTGATGGCCTGGGCCTCGATTCGATTGACGCGCTCGAACTGGCTCTCATGGTCTCTCAACATTATGGCTATCAAATCCGTTCAGACGATCCAGACACAGTTGCCACGTTCTCCTCACTTCGTTCGCTCTGTCAATCCATCGAAAAACATCGCACGAAATAGCTGTTGGTGGCCTTATGAACTGCGCCGCGTTGCTCGATCCCTACCACACCGACGGAGTGTTGGCTTTTGAGAATGGCCTTCCGATTACCCATCATCGCTTTCTTTCAGATGTCGCCGCCTTGGCCGAGATACTTCCCGAGAAATCTACGGTTATGAACCTCGCTGAAGATCGCTATCGGTTTCTGGTGGGGTTCGCTGCCGCGCTGGTCCGCGGACAGACCACGCTGCTGCCTCCCAGTCGTGCGGCGGGAGCCTTGTCGAAGATAGCTCAAGAATATGGCGCCGGATACTGTTTGGTAGACGGTACGGAACGAGTTGAACACATTCCCTCCTTTCAGATCCCTAAGGGCGCAGGATATTCGTCCTCCAATGAGAAGGCCCTTCTGATCCCCATTGACCACCCAGCCTTGATAGCCTTTACATCAGGCAGCACAGGGAACCCTCATCCACACTCCAAAACTTGGGGGTCCTTAATCTCAATTGCTCGGGCCACGGGAACCAGGTTTGGGCTCAAGACTCCCACTCGTATCACCATTGTGGCGACCGTGCCTCACCGGCATATGTATGGGCTCGAAGCCTCCATGATGCTCCCTCTGCAACATGGGATGGCATTCCAAGTGAAGCGGCCGCTGTTCCCTGAAGATGTGCGGTCGGCATTGACTGACGTTCCATCGCCACGGATGCTTGTCACGACGCCCTTGCATATCCGAGCTTGCGTCACCGCAGGCGTGCGACTGCCTCCCTTGGAATGCATTCTCTCCGCGACTGCCCCACTTCCTCACTCATTGGCCCAACAAGCCGAAACCATGTTCCAAACCAGAGTGCACGAGATGTATGGATTTACGGAGGCAGGAGCCGTCGCGACAAGACGGACTGTCGCTGAGAACACCTGGAAAGTATTGGATGGTGTGACTCTGCATCAGGGATCAGACGGGTGCTCCCTGCGAGCACCCTACTTGCCTGGGCCGATTCGCTTTCCTGATCGAGTATCCCTGCAAGGATCGCAGCGGTTCGTGTTGCACGGACGTGGCACGGATTTGGTGAAGATTGCAGGACGCCGAGGTTCGATAAGCGACCTGAATCAGAAACTCAGCGAAATCGAAGGTGTGCAAGATGGCGTGTTCGTCCTCCCGGATGAAACGGGAAGCACAGTCACACGTCTGACTGCCTTTGTTGTCGCGCCTGGAAAGGCAGTCGAGCATATTCTCTCTGCGCTGCGGACAGTTATTGATCCTGTATTTCTACCCAGACCGCTGCACTTGGTTCCCACTCTTCCCCGCAATGATACCGGCAAACTCACGAGAGAAGCCTTGATCGGACTATTGCACGAGCATCGCACGGAGGAGCGGCATGGGACCTAACCGGATCATCACAATTGACACGGACCATCCATCATTGGCTGGGCATTTTCCCGGTCATCCCGTGGTCCCTGGGGTCGTGATGTTGGGGGAAATCATGCACGTCATCCGCGACATGGCCCAAGAGACCATCGAGTTTGTGGGCATGCCGTCGGCGAAGTTTCTGTCGCCCCTTAGCCCTGGAGAACCACTCACCATCACGTTGGACAAACAGGACAACGAGGCCATCGAGTTCACGTGTACAACCGGGTCTCGACTCATTGCGAACGGCTGCCTCTGTTACCGCATCGCAGCCTGTGACTCCTCGGGTGATTCGTGACAGTGGCCTGGCTACGCCAACGCGAACGCGGCAGCCGAATTGCGTGCCGCTTTATGATCTGGGTGGCGCTGTCCGTCGGGCGGCCACTCGCGAGCGCCTTACTCTATCCTATCTGCGCCTACTATCTTCTATCTTCGAGACAAAGGAGTCGTGCCCTCCGACCCTACCTCATTCGAGTGCTGGGACGCCCGATCAGCTGGCGCGATCTGTACAGGCAGTACCATTGTTTTGCGTCGACGCTCCTTGATCGAGTCTATCTTCTCTCCGGACAAGTCAATCGATTCGATATCGATATACGGGGACTCGACGTGCTCAAGGACTGTTTGGCTCGCGGTCGGGGTTGCCTCCTGCTCGGTTCACATCTTGGTAACTTCGAGATTGTGCGCAGCATCGGGATGACTCATCAGGATCTCGAAATCAAGGTGTTGATGTACGAGCAGCATACACCGATGATTCGGGACCTCTTCCGAGACTTAAACAAGCCGGTCGCCGATGCGGTGATCCAGTCCGGTTCTCCGAACTCGATGCTGCGAGTCAAGGAATGTTTGGATCGCGGAGGGGTAGTTGCCATCCTCGCGGATCGTCTTCTGAAGCAGGATCATGTCACTCCCTGTACATTCTTCGGCCAGTTTGCGCAATTCCCTGCCGGAACTATGTGGCTCGCGAGCGTCCTACAAGCGCCTGTCATCCTTTTCTTCGGGCTCTACCGCGGAGGCGTCCGCTACGAGGTTCATTTTGAATTGTTCGCCGAAAAAGTAACCATCGACCGGAATCGAAGAGATCAGGAGGTTCAGCGATGGACCCAATGCTATGCCGATCGTTTGGAACACTACTGCCGCCTGGCCGCTGACAACTGGTTCAATTTTTATGACTTTTGGGAAGAACAACGGTAACTGGTCGTTCGGACTGTCGGCCACGCTCCTCATCTGGTTATTCTTGCCGGGTCTTGTGCCGATGTCCGCAGCCCAAACTTCGCCCCAGTCTGAGAAGGAGGCAGGATCAAATGAGTGGAGTGTGGAACAGCTCATTGAGCGCCTGGCCAGGAACCCTGAATCAGAAATCCGGTTTGAAGAAACCACATATTCGACCCTGCTCACCCAACCGATGAAAACCAAAGGGACCTTGCGATTCACCCCTCCCGCCGGCCTCGAAAAACACATCACCGCTCCCCATGAGGAACGGTACCTCATTGAGGGCGATACGATTCGTTTTGAGAGCAACCCAAAGGGTAAGAACGGGACCCTTTCATTGCAAGACTATCCTGCACTACGGGCATTTATAGAAGCGTTTCGATCCACGCTCTCCAATGATGTCATGACTTTACGACGTTTCTATAGCATGACGCTGCAGGGCGAGCCCCGTCATTGGGATTTGATTCTACGTCCACTGGACGCATCCGTACAAGAATTGGCGGAAACCATTCGATTTTCCGGAGAAAGGGAACACATTCAGCGCATAGAGATCCTCGCACCAGGCGGAGATCGGTCTGTCATGGTCATGACGACGGGTCTCCCGTGACAAGGCGATCTTGGATCACACTGTTGATCTGGTGCGCGGCGATGGGATGTGGAGTATGGTTTGTGGCCACGCATACACAGGTAGAGACCGAACTGTCCCGCCTCTTTCCGGAAGGCGCCACGCCGACAGAACGCCTGCTCCTCACTGAATTACGGACAGGCTCGACCGGACGGCTCATCCTTCTGACTCTTGAAGGAACGGATACCGATCGGGTGGCCGACGCCAGCAAACAGTTGGCTGCCTGGATGCGCCAAAGCGGCGCGTTCCACTATGTCGGCAATGGAGAGCAGGCCTGGACAAAGGAGGAGCGCGAACGCCTCTTTCAACATCGATACGTTCTCAGTCCAAGCGTCCATGAGTCCACGTTCACCCGAGATCATCTTCGCGACTCTCTTGAGCTGCGGTTGAGCGAACTGACTTCTCCGTTATCGCCTATGGTCAAAGAATTGATTCCTGCCGATCCGACCGGCGAGTTCATGAAGATTCTTCAAGCATGGACGCCAGGGACCACTCCGGCGAGACGCCATGGAGTGTGGTTCTCGTCTGATCTGCAGCGCGCGTTGCTTTTGGGGGAGACGCATGCCGCCGGTTTTGATATGGATTCCCAGGAACAACTGCAAGGGAAAATTCGGGAGGCCTTCGGACGCATTGCCGGAACTTCAGATGGTGCTGCCCCTATTCATCTGGTGATGACGGGGCCCAGCGTGATAGCCGTTGAGATGCAACAGACCATCCAGCAGGAAGTGTGGTGGTTGTCGTTGTGTGCCACGGTGCTGGTCACCACATTTCTTTTCGCCAGTTACAGATCAGTCTCTGTTCTGGCTCTCAGCTTCATTCCCTTGGCAAGCGCAATCGTGGTCGGGATCGTCGCGGTGAATCTTGCCTTTGGATTTATTCACGGCATGACCTTGGCCTTTGGAATTACATTGTTGGGCGTCGTGGACGATTATCCCATCCATCTGTTCAGTCATCTCACCAAGGGGAGCCGGACCCCGGCCGTGATGAAAGAGATTTGGCCGACGATGGGCCTCGGCGTAGTGGCAACGGCCTTGGGGTTCTCCGCGTTACTGCTAAGCGGGTTTCCCGGTTTGTCGCAACTGGGGCTGTTCGCGATGGCCGGGTTGTTTACGGCCGCCTGCGTCACCCGTTGGATACTCCCCCACATCGTTCCGATACAGTTTCACACGAAGCGTGATGGACTGCGCATCGCACGCTGGATCGATGCGCTGACAAGAGCACGACTCGTCGTCCCGCTGATGGTGGGCCTTGCCCTCGGTTTCTTCGTCTGGTCGGAAGCGCCCTTGTGGGAGCAGGACCTTGCCAATTTGAGTCCCATTTCAATCGAGAAAAAAGAGCGGGATCAAGCCATTCGGAATGAACTCGGGGCGCCAGATGTTCGGGACCTCATCGTAGTGGGAGGTTCAAACGAAGAAGAAGTTCTTCAACGGAGCGAAGCGGTGGGAGCGGTATTGGACACCCTCATGAATAAAGGGGAACTGGTGGGATACGATTTTGCTGGCCGCTATCTACCCAGCCGTAAGACACAGCAAGCGCGCCAGGCATTGGTACCAGATCACATGACCTTGGAGAAGAACCTCACAGCCGCCTTGAAGGGTTTGCCATTCAAACCCAGCCTGTTCCAACCCTTCCTGGAAGCAGCAGGGAACACCAAGACGCAGGAGTTGGTGGACCTACAGACGTTCCGTGGAACCTCGCTGAAACTGAAGTTGGACTCGCTGTTGTTTATGCATGAGGGACACTGGGTTGCGGTCTTGCCGTTGCGCGGAGTGGGCGACAGACAGAAATTTCAAGCACTCCTGGCTCCCTGGAGTGAACAGGAGGTGCGCTATTTGGATCTGAAAGAAGAATCAAACCGAATGGTGAGCCTGTATCGAAATGAGACGCTACGGCTGTTGGGATGGGGCACCCTGTCCATCGGTCTTGTCTTACTGATCGGGCTGCGTGCGCCCGCCATTGTCCTGCGAGTGATGATTCCGATTGGGAGCGCCATTGTGGTTGTGGCTGCTGCGCTGCACGCATTCGGTGAACGGTTTTCTCTGTTTCACATCGCATCATTTCTTCTGGTCATCGGTCTCGGGTTGGACTATGCGTTATTCTTCAACCGCAGACATGGAACCCGGTCGGAACGAGGACGCACCGTCTATGGCTTGCTTGTATGCAGCACGACGACGATTTTGGTATTTGGGGTGTTGGCACTCTCCCACATCCCCGTGCTCCGGGCTATCGGGCTGACCACGGCGCTCGGATCGCTGGCCTGCCTGCTCTTTGCCGCGGTGCTCGCTGAATCGCCTAACAGGCTGTGGGAAAACTCTGTTTATACATAAAATGCCGTTGGAATCTCCATATTATGCCGATGTCGCAAAAGATTCAGGATGCTCAAAGAGGCCACGGTTCTCACCCGCCCATCCCCGGCGCGCCAAGACGCGCCGTTCCGCGGGCAAGGCCCGCAGTGAGCGAAGAGGCGAGGAGGTACGGTCCGCACTTCGTGGAGCCGTTCGCCCTTCCAATAGATCTTGGCGAACGGAAAAACTCCTTCAGTGTTCCGAGGGGTGCTCCTCAGCCTCTGAGCGACACGAGAACGCCGCTGGCAGACTTTTTCAGCATCCTGCTAAGCATTCACCTTTTCTCCCAGGGATGGCCGTACAGTGAGTGAGTATAATCAGATGGATTCTTTGCGATCTAATCACGTGCGCCCCCACAATCGACAGAATGGGGCGAGGAAGATGGCGCCTCTCATCCTGACCCGCTACACCATGGTCTCGGCGTTAGGAAAGGGACTCGAAGAGACGTATCTGGCGTTGCGAAATCGGCGGTCAGGATTGCGGCCCTGCGACTTCGAAGATGTAAAACTCACCACCTACATTGGCCGGGTAGACGGCGTGGAGGAGATGCTCCTCGGCGATGATTCAACGTCGAAGGAATTGCAGCGGTTCGACTGCCGGAATAATCGGCTCGCGCTCCTCGGACTCCAGCAGGATGGATTCATACAAGCCGCGCGAGAGGCGCGGGAGCGCTACGGCGCCCATCGTGTGGCGGTTATCCTCGGTTCCAGCACATCAGGCATCTTGGAAACGGAACATGCGTATTGCCACCGTGACCCAAACACCGGCGCCTTGCCCTCGTCGTATCTGGCCTCCCAACGGTATACACATAACATGTTTTCCGGCGCACATTTTGTACGCGCATACCTGGGTCTGCGAGGACCGGCAATGGTGATTTCCACGGCCTGCTCATCTAGCGCGAAGGCGTTTGCCACGGCGGCACGATTCATCGAAGCGGGATTCTGCGATGCCGCGGTGGTCGGAGGCGTGGATAGCCTCTGCCTGACCATTCTGTATGGATTCGCCTCATTGGGACTGACGTCCAGTGGTCCATGCCGTCCAAGTGACGAGAACCGCGACGGACTGACGTTGGGCGAATCAGCGGGTTTTGCATTACTGGAGAAAACCAAACATGCGGGTCAGTCTGTGGCGGTCGCGTTATTAGGTTATGGGGAGAGTTGTGACGGGTACCATATGTCACATCCCCATCCTGAGGGAACCGGAGCGATTGAAGCGATACGCGCGGCCTTAGCGCGGAGTGGCCTCACCTCAACCGATATCGACTACATTCATCTGCATGGCACCGCGACCAAGGCGAACGATAGTATCGAAGATTCAGCCGTTCATTCGGTATTTGGCCCTTCGATTCCCTGCAGCTCGACAAAAGGATGGATGGGCCATACGTTGGGGGCCGCTGGAGTCATGGGAGCGGCGATTGCCGCGCTGTGCCTCACAAAGAATTTTGTTCCCGGGACAGTCAATACCACTCGCATCGATCCCAGTTTGCGAAGTCATGTGCTGTTGGAAAATCTGGAGCAGCCGGTTCGGCGGGTGTTGAGCAATAGCTTCGGGTTTGGCGGCAATAATTGCAGCCTTATTTTCGGGATGGTCTGATGGCACTGTACGTAAACGGAATCGGCATACTGGGGCCGGGGCTCGCAGGTTGGGCGGAAGGCCGGAATGTGCTGGCAGGCGAGATTCCTTATTGTGAAGCGGTCATGCCCGCGCCGAGTGTCAGCATGCTTCCGCCGAACGAACAACGGCGCAGCAGCGACAGTGTGCGCTGGGCTCTCCATGTGGCTCAGGAAGCTATGCAACAAGCGGACGTCACTGCGCGAGAGGTGGTCTCCATCTTCGCGTCATCCGAGGGTGAGACCGAGGTCCTGGATCGTCTTTGTACGGCGCTCGCCACGCCGCACCGGACGATCTCTCCCACTCTGTTCCATCACTCCGTCCATAATGCGGTGTCCGGCTACTGGGGTATCGCGACGGGTTCACAGCAATCGTCGACCGTCCTGGCTTGTTATGAATCTTCCTTCTGTGCCGCCTTGCTGGAATCTGCCGCCTATGCGGAAACCGAGGAGAAACCTGTACTCGTCGTGACCTATGAGCTTCCACCGCCGCCTCTCTTAGCTGCGCGACCTCTGCGAGGTGGATTCGCTGCCGCACTGCTGTTCATACACTATCCTACAGCACATAACCTAGTTCGGATCGACCTCGATCTTTCTGCCGATCCCGCTGAAGACCCCACGATCATGAATGATGCGCGGCTGGAAGCGCTTCGGAAAGAGAACCATGCGGCGCGAGTGTTACCGCTTCTGGCTGCTATCGCGAGCCAGCGCGACTCACTGGTCAACCTTGAATATCTAGAAGACCAATACGTAACGGTGAGGGTCACGCCATGCTGACCGTTGACAAAGCCGCTCTCAGCCGGTTGATTCCGCATCATGGCGCGATGTGCCTATTGGATAGGGTCGAGCGCTGGGATGGCGCCAGCATTCTGTGCATGACTTCATCGCATCGGGACCAGACAAACCCTCTCCGGCGAGGCAATCGATTGGAGTCGATCTGCGGACTGGAGTATGCGGCACAAGCAATGGCCGTGCATGTCGGGCTTTTGGAGCAAGGGAATCAGCGCAGACTCGCGGTAGGATACCTTGGAGCTGTAAAACATCTCATGCTTCGGGCCACTCGTCTGGACAATGTGACTGGGAACTTGACGATTCAGGCGACCCGTTTGGTCGGCGAGATGGGCAGTTTCATCTATACCTTTCGCGTGACAGCCGATCGACAGGCGTTATTGGAGGGGCGCGCCTCCATCTTCCTCAAGTATCTTGATGGATCATTATGAAGAGAGCATTGGTGACAGGCGGTAGCGGTCAAATCGGTTCTGCAATCAGCCGGCAGCTGGCACAAGAACGCCTGCACGTCATCGTACACGCCCATCGTAATCGTACGTCGGCTCAAGAAGTAGTCGAACAGATTATCAAAGACGGCGGATCGGCCAGCGTCGCCTGCTTCGATGCCAGCGACGCTCACGCCACCCAAGAGGCTTTGGCACAGATTCTGGAAGCCGGCCCAATTCAAGTGCTTGTGAACAACGCGGGTATCTATGACGATGCGCCAATGGCTGGCATGCGGCCAGAGCAGTGGAACCACGTGATCGCGGTTTCGCTGGGTGGGTTTTTCAACGTGACTCAACCGTTGCTTCTTCCGATGATCAGGACAAGGTGGGGACGGATCATCACGATTTCATCGGTCTCGGCCCAGCTCGGCAATCGAGGCCAGACCAATTATGCCGCGGCCAAAGCGGGTCTCCACGGCGCATCCAAATCGCTTGCCCTTGAGATAGCCTCCCGTGGTGTGACCGTCAATGTGGTGGCGCTGGGCTTTATCGAATCGAGGATGGTTCAGCAGAGTTGCAAGCCGGAAAAGATTGAAGCCTTGGTACCGATGAAGCGAGCTGGGACGCCCCAGGAGGTCGCATACCTGGTTGGATTTCTGGCCTCCGACAAGGCCGACTATATTTCGGGCCAAGTCATCGGTCTCAATGGAGGGATGGCATGAACGCTCACGCTCATTCGGGCGTCAATGTCCTGGCCCGCTACTGGGCGGTGATTCCCGCCTATAACGAAGCCGCCACGATTCGAGACGTGGCTGATCGGGCAATCAGACAGATCGAGCACGTGATTGTCGTGGACGATGGGTCGACCGATGGCACGGCAGAAGCTCTCACAGGATTATCCCTAGTCTTGTTGCGCAATCCCACCAACCGAGGGAAGGCCGCCAGCTTGTGGCGTGGCTTTCAACAGGCGTTGGCTGCCGGGGCATCAGGTGTCGTGACGCTAGACGGCGATGGCCAGCATGCGCCGGAAGACATTCCACGACTACTCGCGGAGGCTGTCTTCCACCCCGATTATGTGATTATCGGCGCACGCCACCGCGACCGGCGTCGGGCCGCTTTCTGGCGCTATGTGGCGAACCGCGTGGCCGATTTCTGGATCTCTTGGGCCGCAGGCTCTCCATTTGCCGATAGTCAATCAGGCTTTCGTGTGTATCCCGCGTCACTATTGAGTCGTGTGAAGATCACGCATGGAAAAGTGAGGAGCTTCGTGTTCGAAAGCGAAATTCTGATCGAGTCCACGCGCGCAGGACATCAAAGCCTCGACGTTCCCATTGAAGCCCTCTACCGCCCTGGAGCGCGACCGAGTTATTTTCTTCCGGTGCGTGATGTCGCACGCATTACCGGCATGGTGGCCTGGAAACTTATTTCCAGGGGCATGTATCCGAGCGGACTCTACCGCTCGCTCTTTGGCACTCCTCAGACTCGTCGAAAGTGAGTGCCGGCACTGCTAATGGGCCGTCCTGAGACTGGAATGAATGAACAGGGCGCCCAAACCGCCGCCATCATCATTCATCGAGACAAACCACCTTCACATTCTTCTGTTCGATGAATCTTGTTTCCGGATGACGAAACACGAACAGATAATTGTTACATGGCGTTCTCCCCCACATCGGGATGATTTCCTCGATAAAACCTCGCTCACGGAACGGTTGTGCAATCGTGTCGCGCGTAGGAAACATGATCGTACTCCCCTTATGCCAACACAGTGCGTGCCCGATACGTTCCACGACGTTGGTCAGTTTGAAACGGATGCTCGCATCGCGCGGGCACTGGCGAATGATCGCGGCGGCGCCTGGCGCGATGCGTGTGGCCACCATAGTCAGCAGTCGACCCTGGTCGATATCGTCGAGGTAATGGAGGAGGTCGAGCATCGTCACATGCCCCTGAAACTTCATCGGTTTCCGCGCGTCTTGATGAATGAAACTCAAGTTCTGGTAATCGGTTTTAGCAATCTGCTGCGCTACTGCGATTCTTCCGGCATCCCAATCGAGACCGGTCATCCGCAGTTGAAGTCCGCGATGGCGCAAGTAATACAGCAAGATACCTACGCCACAGCCAAGATCCAGGATCGGTAGATTGGATCGGTGAAGATAGTCGAAGACGACACCATACATCGGATCGATGCGCAGTTTTCCTCTTACGTACCCCTTCAGCCATGGATTCCTGAATAGCGACGTCACATGAGCACAGGCCGACTTGTGGTCATGCGGAACGCTCGCAGATATGTGAGTGGGGTTGTTCATGCCGACAGAGCGGGGATGAATAGCCCATCTCCCGGAAGAGCGATAGGGTTCTTTACTCGGCATTCAGGGCGAAACATTCTCCCTCAGACGAAGGGCGAACATTGGATGCAGTAAGGGCGCTACTGAACGAATCTGCAAAGAGAGTAGATGAATATCCTTGAAGGAACATGTGTTCAACAAATCCGTCAAGTGTGGAGAAATTATCCGGTGTCATCCCTTGCATATTCCATTGAGACATGTTGCGTGGGAAGGATTGCCTGTGAGCATGTACGAATTCATGCGGGTGACAGTAAAACACGATGCGCGAAGCACGCCGAGAAATCCTCCGCACCATCCACTTCATCACAGATAGTCCGAGCACGCGGAGCGTGGCCATATTGATGGGGAACAGAAACGCTGATGGGGCCATCTCGACCAGCGAACTGTGTCCCCGCAGACGTAGGTGGGATGACGAGAGCCGGTAGGGTTCGATCGGAGCTCGAAAATATTTTAGATAATGCACCCGGCCGAATCCACAATCAAACCGCCGAGCCGGCACCGATGAATCGTAACAATATCTTTCATCTTCGAGCGCGCGCAGGGTGGTTTCACTGATCCACAAGCTCGGCGCGCGGAAGACGACGGGGCGAACTCCCGAGGCTTTCTCCACTGCTTCCGTTGCCAGCCGGATCCATGCCCGCTGTTGTTCATAACTGGCCGATCTGAAATCCTCATCGTTCTCGAGGCTCCCGTGTTCCCATCCATGTGTGCCGAGTTCATGCCCGCGACGCCGACAATCGGCTATCAGATCTGCGTAGGTTTCCGCAAACCGGCCGGCAACAAAAATCGTGGCTTTGAGCTTCCATCGGTCGCAAAAATCAAGCAAACCTTCCAGTCCAACGTCGGACCCTGGAACCCAGTCCACATCAATGGTGAAATGCCATGGTATGGGAGGAGAGCTACGCATGTCATCACGAGATTGAAATCAAGCCGAGACTTAAGGAGTGTGGGATAGAATCCAGACTATACGATCCTCATGTGATTAGGCTTCGCATGCCGGGTGACCGAATGTTTTCGAAAACGATTGAATGTCGGCAACCGTATTCGACTCACATCCTGGAACTTTTCTTGACTCAGCAAGCCCTCTACCTCTGCCAACAGCTCACGTCGAGACATCTCTCCTTGAAGGTACAGAACCTGGGCATCGGAAGGGAGCCTCTCCTCGAAGAGGTTACGGATCGTCGCGAAGTGTTCTGGCTGTCGAATATATATCTTAAAAACTGCCCCGCTACTCCATCGCCCTCGAGTGCCTCTGTGGAGCCGTTCGGTATGTCCGATCAATGTGTTCAAGTTGTGGATGATCTCCAGGATCTGTTTATACGGTTCACCGATGTGGACACTCCGATGACCGACCACGCTCGCTGTTCCGGAGATGAGGAGATGAGAGCCGGTACTGGAGGATCGCAGGGTAGCTCTTGCGAACGATGGGCTGCTTGGACCATAGAAAGAAGGATATTCATATGCGTGCACCTGCCGTGGATTCTCAATATGGATTCCGGGTTGTTTAGCCGCCAGGAAATGGAGATTGAGTGGTCCAGACATCGTCCCGACAGCAGTCGCCGCGGGCAGGGATCGAGGAAAATCCGAAAGGCTTTCCGCCAGAGCACGATGGCGACCGACGCAAAATTGTTGGTATCGTTCCCGCCCATCGGATTCTCGGTTTATGTGGGGGAAGTAATTCCACACCCGCAATAAATGCATGTAGCCTAGAGCGCGAGCCTGGGCGAGCAGACGATGATAGGCGTTGTACGTGACGATATCCAGCCTTGTGCCTGCGGGTTCTTCCATTTGAATTGCGCCAAAAAGGACCTCTTCATTCATTGCGCAGTGGATGCCATCAGCCTGGTGATAGGTAACAGGCAGGGTGCTCGTCCACACCTCGGTTATTGGAGGTCCGCTAAATTGCGGGAGATCAAGACAGACAGTTGGGCAAGCGCCTAAGCCATTCGACCCGCCAGGACTTCGTTCATGATGGACAATACCCAGGAAGTCACACGATGAGGTTGTTAAAAGTGTTTTGAGTCGGGCCGTTTCTACGTATTCCATGCGTAACGCGTGGGTATCAGATCGCGGAAGAGTTTGGACGGATTCGGACGGCTTCGGTCTCTCCACGCACAGGTCTGTCTTGTTTTGACTCACGCCGTTATCTCCACTAATGGCCGATGGGCAAATAGGGTCATGAGTTCAAATCTTGCGCTAAGATGGGCTGGGCCGGACCCTATGAAAGAACCCTTGCTCATAATGCTTTGCGCTCCTCAGACCTCCCCTTGACCACTTTCCCCGTACAAACATAGCTATAGGCGTACATCCATGCGACCGGTCCTGATGTTTGTTCATGTTGCATGTCGATGAGTCGAACCCTCACATTCAACTTGTTTGCGTCTTCTTTAAGGTTCTCTATGCAACTCTGTGGAGAACGGCCGCTTGAGACAACCTTTTCAACCTCATCGGTTTCGAAGTTTGGAATGGTATATCGGGGGCCGCAGCCGACCAGCAACACCACGGGAATAAGCCATAAGATTTTCATAGGATCCTCCTGAGTGATCAATAAAGGTGGTCGCGATTCGTCCTCTCCTGTTCACTGTGACAGTGTCAGCATCCCCACCAGTAAGGCACTAGGAAAATCCCCAGCTGGCTGTGCGAGACCCACACCACCAAAGCTACGTAATGGATACGACTGAACCGATTGCCGGTCTTCCAAATAACTCCCATGCATTGCCGCCCCGCAGAAAGATTTCTATCCACCGGACTTCCCTACCTTGTGCCTTCGGCCAGCCGCTGCTCCCTGGTGCAAAGGCCAATTCGCCGTGCCGAACAGCAAAGGCACCATCGCTGACTGTCGCCTCATGCTCGTGATCATTGACGCGCACTCCAATACGCGTTCCTTGTCTGATCTTCTCGGCGTCGTATGCGATGGTGGTTTTGAGATTTCCATAACCATCGACGTAGGCGATCACCGAAGAGGGCGGCGACGGTAAAACATGGGCGTCGATCTCCTCTCCCAAGGCTGTAGGAAGTCCGAGCGCAATGGCCGCGGCGGCTTGCGGGAAGACGTCCCGGGAACGAAACTGGCTGCCTTCCGCCGGGGACGCCGCCCAACGAAATTTATCCGCGACGTCTTTGATGAAGGAAAGGGAGTAGCCGGAATTGACCCCGATCACACGAACCCCAGTGGGAAGTCTTGCATAGGCCAAGCGTTCTCCCGCATTTCCTCGCCGGATTGCCTCGTCATCCTCACGCGGAGCTACGTTGTGATAAATCAGGCTCCCCGGCGGCGCAGCATGTAAACCTAGTTGCGCGATACAAAAGCCGGCAGCCAGCGTACAGAAGGGGGGAACCGGCACGAGTATCGGTTCGGCATCCGGTAGGTGAATTTTAATGCGCTGCACCACTTCGGCAAAAGCCAAGTCCCCCGTTCCATAGTCGGCGATGATATGGACCAACACCGTTTTACCTCTTGCTCTAAAAAACAAACACGATAGGAAAGGAGCGCGGACCTATTTGGAAGAAATTATTTTGTCTTCGGTCTGTGTGCCCAAGCGAGGACTCAGAAGTTCAATGCGCCAGATCGGCCCCATCAGTTGTAACGGTCCTTCGAATTTTACGAAACTCGGCGCCGCGCCGACCATAATCCAACAGTTGTAGTGAAAATCAGCAGGAAGCTTGCCGAGGACCTTGCCGAAAAACTCTTTCATCAAGCCTATTTGCGGGGTAAAGGTATACCGAATTGCCTTCCTGGACACATCACCAATGAGAACTGGTTGTTCATCTATTGCGTGCAGATGCACTTTGACGACTTGAGGAGTTGGGGTGAACGCGAGCACAGTCACCGTTTCGTCGACACCTTTTTGTAAATTCTTTGTCATGGTGATCAGCATGCCATTGTAGACATCCTGGGGCAAATCGAGATGCCCAGTCAGCACCTCTTCCTTCTCATTTTCTCCCGCTCGTGAGCGCACCGTATACTCCGCTGTGCCCCGGTCCATGGAAATATCAAGCTGCTCTGGAAACGATGGGCCGCGTTGGACCAGACGATAGCTGATCAGGGTAAACACCCGTTGTTGCGAGAACGCCACTTTTTCATCGTGCAGGGAGCCGTCCTTGAACCGGAAAACCAACTGATTTTCGACTAAATCACCCTCTTTAGGCACCTGGATCATCTCGCCCTGGCCAATGATTTCACCGGTAGCCGACCTGACCTGAAGGAAACCATGCGTCATACCCTCTGGAAACCGCACCGTGATTGGACCTGCGTACGCAAGGGTAGACATAACGGCGAACGTCATGATGAAGATCCCCATGCATACACCGACTGTACGCTCTGCCTTGAAGAAGTTCAGACGACAAGACATTGGACTGATTCCTTCATTCTTTTATCAACTCAGCGATAGGATAGAGTTCTTCTATAGGCTAAGACATGACATTCACAGCAGCCTGCGGATGAGCCATAGAGAATACCCATGTCTGATCGTTGATATACAAAAACAGCTCCAGGACGAATCTAGGGTTCGACATCGCGTCGATGCGAGGGATTTTTGTCTCGCAGCTGAATCATGTCAGGAGCCAAGTCCCGAATGGCATCTTTGTACATCCCGCAGTTCTCTTTGGCTTTCACAGGATTATCCTCATTCTTCTGAAGGCATATGCGATACAGTTTGACCATTTCCGCCACTTCACGAGAGATTGCGGTCTCTGCTGTGTTTTTGGAAGTCCTCGAGCCGGCATCATCGCCCCCAAATCCTAGCCTCAAGCATCCCGGAAGTCCGATGAGCATCATGGCTCCGATCAATAGAATCAATGCTTTCCATGATGTCCCATGAGGTCCCCCCGTTGCCGCATTCTTCCCATCCTGAGAACCGGAAATGATCGCCTTCATGGTCCCTCCTCGATCCGATTCTGCTTATGCATGAGATCTTTCTTTTCTCCTACAACACTTTACATTAAGGACAGCGCGCGGCATCCAGGTAAAATCCCTAGTAGTAGAAAAGCTGGTGGGAGTGGACTCCGTCGGGCGGACTAATCAGTCTGCCAAGAAGGAAAATTTGGGAGCGCGAAATTTATTATATTGTTGAGCCATGATTCCTAGAATTAGTCGAGACTAAGTACTGTTCACTTTAATCTCATCCGCTAAAGCCTCCCTGAAAGACACCATCAGGATCGTATGTCCGGCGGAGCGCCTGCAGGCGTTGTCAGTTCGTTCGTGCAAATGACCGTTCGGCGCGGGCAGCAAGGGAGAGCGCATGGGCGTCAGCTGATTCCAATTCATCTCACACCTGAGTCGCTCGTAGTCGGCGTCGATCGCCGCTGTTACATTGCCCTCTATACGACCACGCAGTTCTGAGAATCTCATATCTTACGCTCATCGCTATCGCACGAATCTGCCTCTGGGTTGGACGTTTTCAAGTCACTTGTCTCGTTGCTCGTCTGCATGCGTTCGCTACGGACGTCGTGAATAACGTGCACGAATTTGGCATTCATGGCAGAGGGGAAGGGATGGGCGCACCACACATGTTATCAGTCCCTGTTGTACCGGTCTTGGTTAGAATACGATCGATAGCGGCCATGAGTGAATGTCCCTTCATTTCGTCAGGCCGATTCTGCAGCGTTGCATGAAACGACGGGAGGAGCCCCAGAATGTCTAATATCGTCGGGGTGACGTCCACCACAGACGCCTCGCAAATCGTGGCCAGCGTTTTGCTTCCTTCCTGTCCCCCCCTCACAAAAATGATCGGCACAAGCGAGTCTGAAGCATTGAGATGCCCATGGTCAGAGTGAAAGTGTCGATGAGTGGTCACGTCGAGTGCCTCGAGGACCCGCCAATCCTTTTTGTTGAGGTAGGTGAGTTTTTTAGACCTATCGGCCAGCAGAATGATGTCTGGTGCACTCTGAGAATCCGTTGGTAATCGTGACGCGAGTCCCTTGAGCCTTCGTAGCGCCATAGGATATGCGGCATCATTCAGCGGGCTCTGATCGAGAGGCACCGCCGGCAGCAATTGAATGGTTGCCCCATCGTACCGATAAGGAATGAAGACATAGTAGTCTCCCTGTTTGTATAGCACGCCTTCCGGCCCCTGTTCATTCCTGTGGAGCGTCAGCAACAGATGTTCCAAGATAGGAGCGATATCGCCTTGATAATCCGGGCTATCCTTCCATTGTCCCTGTGCAGGTTTGATATGGAGTCCCAGGGCGCCGCCATTTAAGGTCGCGACGATATTCGAATCCTTAGAAATGGTCCCGTTGGAGAAGAATTCAAATAAGGCACGGACTTTGGACAAAATGCCTTCGTTGCCTAATGCCGGAGTTTCGAGATGATAGGACCTCCCGCTTATGCCGGTCAGTTCAGTGAACACAATCTTGAGGTCTTCAATGCCGAGGACTTTGTCCCAATCAATCGTGGTATGGCCATGATCTGACACCAACACGAAGAGTGTCCGTTGCATGACCGGTTCATCCCGCAACCCCCGCCACGGAATCGGGTCGACCGACGTGACGGGGGATGTTGGTGTGGCATGATGATTTCTCACGATAGCAGGGTCCCCAGCGATGAATTTTGCAATAAGGTCATCAAGATGGGCAAGATATTCTAGCCGTGCCTGTTCCGGACTCTCTGGGGAGAGATGCTCGGCATGATCGAGCCCGGCAAAATAGATCGTCATTAGGCTCGGAAGCCGTATCTCCGCTCCTTCCTTGGCCGCGCCATTGAAATCTTTGAGTGATTTCACTGCCTCCCATAGCGCATTCTCGTCTACGGCTTTACTTCGATTCTGTTGATAGCTCAGCAGAGTATCGAAGTCAGACCGAATCGCCCCCTGCCCGCTCCCACGCGTGAGCATGTGGTGCACGACAATGCTCTGCCCCCCGCTTTGTCCGACATACTCGTAAATAGTTTTCACTCGACTGTTAATATCGTCGGAAAGGAAGTCGTCCGCCAGTTGTACCTTCACTGCGTCGATATGATACTCCGTGAAATATCTCGCGACTTCGCGTTCTCTGAAAAACAGGTTATTGCCCGTAATACCATGAGCGCCTGGGAACACACCGGTAAACATCGATGTCCAGGCTGCGTAGGTATAGGAAGGAAACACGGTCGAGGGTTGTTGGACGGCAATCCCCTTAGTCAACTGCAGGCCGTTTGCATCGACACGCACACCAAGTAGATCGTGTAAGCCTCCTGGCTTTCGTGGACGATTCTGCGTGAGATATTTGATGAGTGTCCCTTGCTCGAGGCCGTCAACCGCAAGAATCACGACATGTTCAATGGGGTGATCGCTGAGAGAGCCATGTAACACGGTGCCGGTAGAGAATTGAACCACCGGAAGGCGGCTACAACCGTGAAGCCCTATGAGCAGAAGGACACATAACAATACAGGTGGGAATCTGGTCGAATGGCTCGTATGCAGACAAGCGGTACATTTTCCGATCATGCGTGTCCAATCTATCCTGCGTGATTCATAACGATTCGTCACGGAGAGCTACCCTTGAATCGAATGTCGGCCGGATTTCGACTAGTTCTCCCTCTTTAATCTCCTGATCTTCTCACCCTGGGCAAGCATCTTCCAGCAAGCGACCGAACGAGAATGTTCCGATGCGGGTTGAGGACTTCGGCGATAATCCTTCTCATATTATCAGGAGCCAGATCTTAAACAGCATCGTTGTACATCCTGCAGTTTTCTCTTGCGTTTTACTGGTTATCCGATTCTTTTGAAGGCACAAACGATAGAACTTTGCCCATTTCGGTGACGTCACGAGAGATATGGCGGTTTCAGCCCCTCCATGGATGCTCTCATGACGGCATCCTCGCTCCCCCAACTATTTTCCGATCATTGATTTTCGAGACTTCTTCGCGCGGGCCGCTTCTCCGGCTGACTTGACATCTTTTTCCTCTTCGGGAGGAGGAAGCACAGCAGGCAATCCGAGCGAGTCAATCCATAGCTCTCGGCTCCAACCCATTGAATGATAGAGGTGTTCGTCTTCTTCATCCTCTACTTTCTCGCACGCTTCCTTCATCGCTTTTCCTTCGTCGCCCTGAAGTGTTCCAAT
Organism: uncultured bacterium; assembly: GCA_965233175.1. Taxonomy (GTDB): domain Bacteria; phylum Nitrospirota; class Nitrospiria; order Nitrospirales; family Nitrospiraceae; genus Palsa-1315. Next base: position 36,061 of record CBDDRW010000070.1, on the reverse strand, counting down.
CGCTTGATTCATCAATTCCCAATTTTGATGGTCCTTGGTCTCAGCCGTCACGACACATTCGCTGGCAACCAATTGGGCGGCCTCTGGCTTTCCCGCTTTCAGAGCCATCTTCATGGCTTCGACCAATGCCTCGCCTTTGTGCCTGACGACCTGGCGTCCTGGTGTTTCCTTGGCGGGGTCGAGCCCCATGGCTTCAACGAGCCTTCGCATGATCTGTTCGTGATCGCGCGTCTGTTTTAAATACTTCTGCCATTCCGCTTTCAGGTCTTGATTCACTGCACAGCGGATGGCAGTTTCATAGACTTGAACCCCGCCTGCTTCGGTTTCTAAAGATTGATAAAGCAGTTCATGCAGCTGTTCTTTTTTCATGACGTCTCCTTTGTTGGATTGTCAGTTGCGTACATTAGTCTCGTTATGCAGGCATCTGTCCCTTTGCTTCTCGGCCCCAATGGCGGTGTTGGGCAATGGCGTGAATGAACGATGCAGCCACCTGACTCATCTGCGCGCCTCGACCCGTGATGACGCCCTCATCGGCCGCCAGAAGCCTGTTTGTATCCTGCTGGACGCCCTCGGCGTGACTCTTCGCCGTTTTATCTGATCCGAGCTGAGCCGCCGATAACAATTCAATGCCCGCGTCGGTTGCCGCGATGGTTTTACAATGGAGGTACGACTCCTTGACAAAGAGGAGCACCTTGGCATCACCCTTCAGAATTTCCACGCTGGCCTCTCCGCCCGGCAGGTAGATCGCATCGAATAGGACCGACCCGGCGGTGAGAAAACTGAAATCAATGTTTACTTGCGCACCTTTTGAGCCCTTCAGTACACCAAGTCTTGGAGCGACCACCTTGGCTTGCGCACCGGCTGTTGTTAAGGCCTTTTTCATGGTTGAGAGCGCCGCCTCGTCGACTCCGTCGGCGGCAAGAATGGCGATCTTGCGAGTGGCAATACCGGTCTTGATGGTATTCGCCATGCTCAAAGCAGGTGAGCGTTCCATCGAGGGAGCAAGACGTTTGGGTTGGAATTGTTTCACATTGCCATCTGCCGGGACGCTCATGTTCATAGGAGTGTTGAGTTTGGAGGGGATAGTCAGTCCTAGTCCTTGCGCCACAAGCCCCGCGAGCGTTCTATCCACTTGAACAAGCAGGCCGACCATCCGTTCTCGAATTGCGGGCATTTCGACTTTTCCCAATTCGAACCGCAACGCTTGCACGATGTGGGCTTTCTCCGGGTGGGATTGACTGTTCCAGAACAGCGCTGCCTGGCTGAAATGATCGAAGAACTTGTCACTTCGTGCTCGCACTTTCGAGGCGTCAATCTTTTCTGCAACACTGACAAAACCGCCCATGCCAGCTTGGGCTTGCATAGGGCATCCGCCCCCTAAAGAGTTTGGATGATAACTGACTCGGCCTTGGTTGACCGTTTGGCGCATGTGGCCGTCCCGTTGATTGTTATGGACGGGCGCTATCGGACGGTTGATCGGAATCTCGTGAAAGTTTGGACCGCCTAAGCGAATGAGTTGTGTGTCGGTGTATGAAAACAGACGACCCTGCAGCAGCGGATCGTTTGAAAAATCAATCCCGGACACGAGATGGCCGGGGTGAAACGCAACCTGTTCAGTTTCGGCAAAGAAATTATCCGGATTGCGGTTGAGCATCATTTTGCCGATGCGTGTGACGGGCACGATTTCTTCAGGAATCAGTTTGGTCGGATCGAGTAGATCGAAGTCGAACGTATGCTCGTCTTTTTCCTCAACGATTTGTACGCCTAATTCCCATTCCGGAAAGTCGCCGTTTTCGATTGATTCCCAGAGATCGCGGCGGTGAAAGTCCGGATCGATTCCGGAGATCTTCTGCGCTTCGTCCCAGACGACTGAATGCACGCCGAGCAAAGGTTTCCAGTGAAATTTGACGAATCGTGATTTGCCCTTTTCGTTGATGAACCGGAAGGTATGGACGCCGAACCCTTCCATCATGCGAAAGCTTCTTGGGATGGCGCGATCCGACATCACCCACATGATCATGTGGAGAGATTCCGGCATCAATGAAATGAAGTCCCAAAATGTATCGTGCGCCGACGCCGCCTGTGGGATTTCATTGTGGGGTTCGGGTTTAATCGCATGGACGAGGTCAGGAAACTTCACTGCATCCTGAATGAAGAAGACGGGAATGTTATTCCCGACCAAATCGAAATTCCCTTCTTCGGTGTAGAATTTGACCGCGAACCCGCGGACGTCCCGGGCAAGGTCCGCCGATCCACGCGATCCGACCACGGTAGAGAAACGTACGAAGACCGGTGTCTTCACAGACGGATGTTGTAAGAATTTGGCTTTTGTGTAAGGCGCCATGGATTCATATACTTGGAAAAAACCATGGGCTGCAGCACCACGAGCATGCACGACGCGCTCGGGAATCCGTTCATGGTCGAAGTGCGTGATCTTCTCACGCAGGTGGAAATCCTCCAGCAACGATGGTCCGCGCTCGCCCGCCTTGAGCGAGTTCTGATCGTCATTGATTCGGAGGCCCTGATTCGTTGTGAGATATTCCTCCGTGGCATCCTCCTGGAACATCGCGAGGTCTTTGTCCTTCTGATTCTTTTCGTTCTCTTTCCCTTTTGCCACGTGGATACCCTCCATCTTTTACTATTGGTTGCTTCAGCCTTGTCGCTCATTCCGCCACAGCTCTTGCACATTCCTCCTGCTGATGAACCGATTGACCCAAACTGGGTAAGGTATGGTTCCGCAAGCTCTCTTCAAACAGATCCCGATTAATCGCCTGCCCGGCTATGGCCCCTTGACCGGCGGCGATAATCATTTGGCAGTTCGCCGCAGTCACGCAGCCTGCGGCATAGAGACCAGCCACACTGGTTCGCAAAGAGGCATCGACGATGATATCTCCCTCCTTGTCGATCGAGGCTCCTACATTTCCAGCCAAGCGATTGTGATAGACATCGCCTCGGGTCGTGAAGGCGGCATCGACCGCCCATGAGTCGTTCTGCTCAAAAATTAGCGTTCGGAGTTGCCCCTCCTCATGTTCCACCATACGGATCCGATCCTGACAGATTGGAACGTGATATTCTTTGAGCCAGCCAGCATGTTCAGTATCCCATCCGGCTTCTTGACCGTTGGTGGTCAGCCTCACGCTGGAGGCGAATAGCAACATCGCGAGCGCATAGTCCGCAGCTTCATTGTTGCGTCCGATGATAACGATCCGTTTCCCCTGCATCCGATACGCATCGCAGTCCTTACAAAAGAACAGACTTCGCCCAAGGCATGCTTTCACTCCGCAAATATCCGGTGGAAGATGGGTGAGTCCCGTTGCGATGAGGACGCGTTTCGCATAATAGTCCCCCTGCCGGCCTCGTAAATAAAAGGTCTCGCCCGCCTTTGTGAGTGTCTCGATCTCATCTTGTATCATCTCGACTTGAAAACGAGTCACCTGCATGTAGCCGCGTTCGAGCAGGTCTGTCCCGTCAATGCCATCGGGGAATCCGAGATAATTTTGGACATTAGCCTCCCATTTAGCCATCGATCTGCCCGAGTGGATCAGCAACGTGTCGCGTTTACTCCGGCCGAGATAGAGAGCCGCAGAAAGTCCAGCCAACCCTCCGCCAACGATGATGACTTGTCGTACGGTTGTCATGGCCTCATGTCTACGCATTCCCTACATGAGAGAACCATCATTCATGGGCACTGGAGCACTTAGCCATGGGCTACGTCCCTGTCTGTGGCGATCGAGCGCAGCGAGAACCACAAGAGTCTTTGTAGACATCTGTGAACTCGGCTTGTCGAAGAACCAAGTCTCGCCACCTTTTTGAATCGCTGGATAGATGAGTCTTTCTCATATTCCATTAAACAAGTGACTCGCTACGCAACATCCTAGAGCCAGGTTCTCTCATTCACTTTACCGAACCCCGCCAGGCACCAGTTTCTCCGCCACGCGACTCGATAAATGCCTTAAATCTCTCCAAATCACTCTTTACACGAGAAGACACTACCAGTCCCAATTCATCTCCCATTGTTTCAATCATACCCTCAGTCTCATAGGCGACGTTCAAATGAACTGTTGACTTCGTATCCGAAACGGGCATAAACGTCACGATCCCTTCGTTCATGGGGCCACTTGTGCTCTTCCAAGCGATACGCTTGTCCGGCATCTGCTCCGTAATTTCCGTCTCCCACTCCTTTACTCGCCCCCCAATCTCAGCTTTCCAATGCAGATGACGATCATCCAGCTGCTGGACTTCTTTTACTCCTTCCATGAACTGGGGAAATTCCTCAAACTGCGTCCATTGGTTGTAGGCTGTCCGTACCGGCACGTTGACCTCGATGGATGTAGCAATGGTCGACATATTGACTCCTTTTCGTTAGTACAGTGATTACATGAGAGAGATCTTATTATTCGTGGGCATTGGAGAGCTTAGCCATGGGCTGCATTCCAGCATGTTGCGATCGAGCGCAGCGCGACCCACACGACTCTGTGTAGACAGCTGTGAACTCGGCTCCGAACAGAAATATCTGCGACGCGTAATACACCCAAATAAGAATGACGACGAGGGCTCCTGCCGCTCCGTACGCGACACCGACATCGCTCTTACCCAGATAGAGACCGATAAGGAATTTGCCGATCGTGAAGAGAACGGATGTGATAATTGCGCCGATCCATACATCACTCCATTGGATTGATTTGTCGGGAAGCAACTTGTAAATCATGGCAAATAAGAGTGTCACAACAGCAAAGGATATGAACACATTGATCCCTTGCAGCAAAAATTCTGGGAACGGAAGAACATGTCCCAAGGTGTTACCCATTGCCGATAAGCCGGCGCTGATGACTAAGGAGACTAACAAGAGAAATCCAGTGCCAAGAACCGCTAGGAGTGAAATGAAACGATTCTTGATCATCTTCCAAATGCCCTCTCCCGGTTTTTCCTGCACCCTCCAAATGATATTCAAGGACTCCTGAAGCTGAGCAAAGACGCCTGTGGCGCCGAAAAGCAACATGACAACAGCCAGGACTGTCGCGATCAGACCTGCAGCCGGCTTCCGAGCCTCTTCAATCATGCTTTGAATCGCCTGTGCACTCTTTTCTCCGACCAGCCCCTGAATCTGCTCCATAATCTGACCTTCGGCCGCCTCCTGTCCGAACACGAGTCCGGCAATGGCGATCACGATCATCAATAAAGGCGCGAGCGAAAATACGGCGTAGTAGGCAAGGGCAGCACCCTGCTGTTGGGCATGGTCCTCATTCCATCGGGTGAAGGCTCGTTTGAATAGCTGCCACAGGTTTGGCAATGTGACTGTGTCATGGAGATGTGGAATCTCTTCCTCTCGAAGTGTGTCCTCGCCTTTACGTTGAACAGCGCCTGTGTCCCTCTCGGGCTGCCGGCGGGCGCCAACGATTCGTGGAGCCTGGTATTCCTTGCGATAGGCGCTAGTCCTGAATGCATAGCCGAGCATCAGTATGCAGCCTATGAAAACCCATGGGTGGCGGGCAGACGCATGCATGACGCTTTCATTTTTCATCTCAATCATTTCTGTATGATTTGCTCATGTGTTGGTTCAAGATTAATCGCCGCCTATCACCCCCACCTAAATCCTTTGCTCCATTCAAGAATGCCGTTCGTTCTTTACAAATGAGCTCGGTGAGGCCTCGTACTTTTCCCGCCCTCAGAGCCTCTTATCATCTCCGTCAATTTCCGGGCGTTTGCAATCGCATAGCCTTCAGCATCGTTGTTGAAGTAGGCATAGATGTCATGGCCTTTCTTCAGCAAACGTTTCATTTTCCTCGCTTCATCAGCGAGCTCCGCCCTCGTATAGTTGGATGCGAACAGCCGTGCTCGTCCATGAAACCGAAAATACATGAAGTCGGCTGTGGTCACCTCGCGGCGGGGATACCTGGACGAATCGGCAATACACAAGGCCGCGCCATGGCGGCGCAACAGCTCATACACTTCGCCTGTAAACCAAGACTCGTGGCGGAATTCAAATACCAGCCGAAGAAGCTCAGTCGCAGGCACAATCGCTCGGGCAATTTTTAAAAAATTGTCCAGACGGGTACGGTCGCAACGAAAGGACGCCGGGAACTGGAAAAGAATTGGCCCTAGACATGGACCCAGTGATTGAGCGTTCCGCAGAAACTCACACCATGGCTCCTCAATCTCCGAAAGCCGCTTCATATGCGTCATGAGCCGGCTAGCCTTGACCGAAAAAATGAAACCCTCCGGCACTTGCGTGGCCCATTTCTCATAGGTAGCCGGTTTAGGAAGGTGATAAAAGGAGTAATTGACTTCGGTAGTAGGAAATCGTGTTGCGTAAAAATCCAAAAAGCGCCGGCTCGGTAAATCCTCTGAATAGAAGACACCCCTCCAGCTCTGATAGGTCCAGCCTGATGTGCCAATAAAAATCTGCGCCATCGATCATCGACTCAGACTTTCCATTGGATGAATTGCACGTCGGGCGCTCCCGTTGCGTCACGTGCGCCAGCCCCGGTAGATCGGGCTTTCTCAGCCAATTGTTGATACAACGCTCGAATAGCTTCCAAATCACTCGTGCTCAGTCGCTCAAGGTCAAGCATGGTGTTATGTGCGCCGTCGATTGACCGAATGATTTCGTCCAACTTCAATTGAATTGCCGCACTATGCCTGTTCTGGCTATTTTGAATTAAAAAGACCATCAGGAATGTGACGATCGTGGTTCCTGTATTGATCAGTAGTTGCCAGGTATCGGTAAAATGAAATAGAGGGCCCGTGATCCCCCACAGGAGGACCACGCCTATGGCCAAGCCAAAAGCAGTCGCGCTTCCCATGCAACAAGAGAAGTAGTTCGCGCAGCGGCCGAGGATGCCGATTGGCCGCATGTTTTCGTGAGGCAATGCGCGTGATCTTGTCAATCTATCCTGCATAGGCGCGAAGATATTCCATTTGCTGTAATGGGCCTCGTTACAAAGCTCGTAAAAAAGCTGTCAGATTCTTTTTTTCCGCTTCGGTGAGTTGTGTCCCTCCCACGACAGCGAAAAATTCGACGGCATCTTCAAGCGTCAGTAATCGGCCATCGTGTAAATAGGGCGGAGAATCTTTGATCCCTCGCAACACAAAGGTCTTGATAGGACCGTCCGCCTCGGCACCAAACCGTTCTAGTTGTAAATCATGCATCATATGATCGGTATAAGCCGGCGGCTGATGGCAGGCAGCGCAACGCGCCTTGCCAAAAAAGAGTTCCTCTCCTTGGATCTCCTGCTCGGTCGCTTTCTTTCGATCGAGCCGCGCCGTCATCGGATCGAGTTTAGGGGCTGGGGGGAAATCGATCATGTTTTGCATTTGTGCCATGTGAGCCACTTGCAGACGATCAATCATGTTCATGCCCTTCTTCATCGCTCTGATTGAATCTCCATTGAAATAGGCCGTCCGCTGCTCAAACTCTGAAAAATCTTCAACGGACCGGAGGCTTCGCTTGGATCCATGAATCTGCTGGTTGAAGAGTCCCCGTAGGCTCGTCGTGTCGATACGGAACCGGTCCGACTGGGGCCTAGTGTCCGGGTTCAAGTGGAATTGGCCAGTAGAATGAAAATTGACATGGCAGTCGAGACAGGAGACACCTAAGCTAGGCTTCGCCGTTTTTCGATCGTGGGTCGCATTGAATTCCTCTTGCGGAAATTGCGTCACGAGCAACCGAAGTCCATCGAGCTGCACTGGCGTGACGAGACCTCGGAACAGCCGGTCAAAGTTTTCGGCATCCAGCACTTCGCCTTGTGAGACATCGCCCAGTTCAGGATGTGTCGTCAAAAAGATAGGTGGCGGGAACTCTGGAAGAAAACATTCCGGAAGATCGAACTCGACATCAAAGCGCTCCAGCCGGGGAAACTGCTTTATCTGTATGGCAGGAAACACCATGCCGCCGACCTCGTGTTTCACATGGGGCAGCCGATGGAAGCCGGCTGGAAAAAGTTTCTTGCTTTTGATCTCCTCAGCATCGAGTCCACTCAGCTTGTCCCACGTCATGCCATTTTTCAATTGTGTTGTGGGGCCTAGGGGCTGCGGCTTTCCATTTGTCATCTTTATCGAGGGTTGGGTGCGGCAGTCCAATTTATAGCGGTCAGCAAGGAGTTGCTTCTGTTTGGCAATCACCTTTGATTTCTCAGCAATCTCTTTTGCTTTGGCCTGCTCTGAGATTTTGACCGGATCCTGCCCTGGCGGAGCGCCGAAGACGTCATACGAGAAATCGACGCCGTCAAACCCTTTTTTCTTCGTATCCGCGATCGAGTCGTCAGGCTTAACAGGCGGGCGTGTTGTCTCAGTTTTGTTGGGTGCGTTGCTGTCCCGCTGCTCGGCGAAGCCGCGATCACCGAACGTAGAGGCGCCCCACGTACCGACACCAATCGCGCCTGCGATTACCAACAATGCGATGAGATGCCGTTGCCTCTTCCATGCCATAAGACGTCTCCTTGTCTTTTTCAAAAGTTTGCGAATCGCACGATGACATTCGCTGATGTCATGTTCTGAGGTTCGACATGCGTGTCGCCTCGTCCCTGCGTCTGTCTCCTCCTCCCCTTATTTTTCCGGCATCTCTAAGGGACCGGCCCATTTGCCCTGTGCTAGGCTGAGCGGCTGGAGAGGTCCTTCCATCCCTCCGCCGATCGTGTCGCGTTGGGGATGGACATAAACCACCACTGGTTCGGCCTCTTTACGGTTATTGCGGTACCAATACCATCCGGGAACCTCGGGCTTATCCTCCTTAAAGAGGAGCTTCCAGGCCGGATCCTGTTCTGCCCGCCCGCATACTTGACATACCCTCATTCGGTTCCCGGAGTGACTTTTGGCTACCTGCCATTGATGAACGCAACTCGGATCACTCATGGTCCCTCAGCCTATTAACGTGTTTACGTGTTAAACCTAAAGTTCCCTCTTAGACAGAAGACATGCCGGAAAAGCGTGAGATTGAGTCTCAGGCATGCGACATGAGTCGCTCTTTGCGCTGCATGACCTCTCCTTTAAGTTCTTCCCAATCGATCTTGGCCTTGAGGGCTTGGGGAAACATCTGCCCCTCCTCTTCTTTCACGTGGTGCTTGACCAGTTCGCCCAACACAGTGAATTTTGCTGCAAAGGCCTCATCTGACGGTTCGAGTTCTTTCAATTCGGCAATGAGCACATGCACGAGATGATGCTCTTCGTTCGCTTCGTTCATGAGTTCATCGTCATCGATGCCTCGTCGAATCGCTGGATAGATGAGCCCCTCTTCCAATTCAGCATGGATTTCCAATTCCTGAATGGCGGTGTGGGCAATGTCCTGTCGTTTCCGTGGAGACGCATCTTCGAATTCTGCGAAGAGGGCTTTCACATTCTTGTGGTCGCCTTTCAGCATGGTCAGAATGGGATTGGATGTCGGCATGGAATCCTCCTTTTTAAAAAAACTAAGGTGAAAAAATGTTATTTGTACTGTGCAACCGCTCTACGACATTCGTAACTGGGACAATCCCTAGATGATTCGTAATGCACCGATGCTCCCGAAAGATGTCTGCAACTCCGGTGTTTCCTAATCACGATAATCAAAGGGACGCGGAGTAACGATTGCCGGAGAAGTGCGAGGCTCGAAAGATTGAGCATCTAAATGACGTGGTGTATCGATATCCCCACCTTGGCTGTAAAGCATTTGCACGTCTGGCCCGCTTGATCCTACAGTCAACGGCGATCGAGACCTTCCATTAGAATCTTTGGCGGATGGGAATCGATGGAGGAACCCGTCGAGGAGGAGGAATCGGTCTCAGGTTCTGAAAAACGATATCCTTAAGCCAATGGAGACGGTGTACTGTTCATATCCAGCTTCGTAAGAGAACTCAATCCCTAATTTCTCTTTCAAAACCGGGCAGGAACGCTTTAAAGAAGCCGTTTTTTACCAAGTTGACGACGGTTTGCCACGTGTTGGTGTGTGGGTTCTCAAGGGTCCCTGACATGTCTGTCTTCGTCGCAACTTCATCCCGAGGTGTGTTTTCAAGCAGCTTGGATACTCCCCCCACCAGTCCTTCGTAAAGCTGGTGAAACAGGTTTTTTTCTTTATCCTGCCGGGCATCGTAGACCTTCATATCTTTAAAAAGCGGTTTAATGTAGCCCTCCACTCGCCCGTTCTTCACGCTCAATTCGGAATACAGAGAAAATAAACCAGCGGTGACATCAAAGCTACCGTATGCCAGAAATAGTTTATTCATCGTTTTCATCTGCGTCTTCTCTATCTTAAAGGCCAGGTCGAAGTCCGGGGATTTTGTCTCGGGCCTAAAGGTCCCACTAATCTTGGTGTTCCCACTGCCCATAAATGCGCCAGTGAGCGTGACCGCTCCGCTACCTTCGCTGAGATGATTACTGATGTGATCGAGCTGGAGAGCAGCGTCGCTGATAAACACACGGTATTGAGGATTAGTGGCTTGGTCGACAAAACCGAATTCGCTGTCCCTGATTTCCGCATGCTCGATGTGAATATGGGTGTCCGGCTTATTGCTAAGCTTCTTAGACGTGTGCACCGCAGCCCGGCCCATTTGCTCTTCTCTCGCCTTCGACGCAGGGATGTGAACATAATCAACGTGCAGGTTTTCGATCATGAGCCTTTCTAAATTCGCATCTGTCTTCCCTTCCGCAGTATATTCTATCTGCCCGCGGGCCGAGAGCACCCCTCCGCGCAGAAGAATATTGTAATGGCCTGTCACGGGAAGCAGCGGCTCAATATCGACACTCTCCAACGCCAAATCGGCCTTGACACCCACGTGAGGCTCGGAAAGGAAATTGGCATGCCCTTTCATCTCCATCTGTCCTGACCCGAACAGTGTGCCGTCAAGAACAAGATCGGATGGATAGGCGTCATTGGGGGATCGAACATTACGAATATTCCCCGCGACCAGATTCAGGTGAGTGATACGTAGGGGCTTGGATGGTTCCTGGTCTACATAGGTGACATCTGCATCTTGGATTTTAAATTCGTTGATTTTCAATGGAAAGAATGAATAGACCGCTTCTCGCCATCCTTTTTCCTGGATGGCAACGTCCTGGTGAAGTTCTGTCGTGGCCTGAGGAAGGGTAATGTGGAGGATGGGGCGGCTAATAAGATAGTCGCTGACTAACACTCCGGAAAAAATTTGATTCCATTGAATACTGAGGTTCCATTGAGGGATATCAGCAACTGGTGGATCTGGATGCTCAATTTGTCTCATGGTCAATTGTCGAATTTCGAGTGACAAGCTCGGAGAGACCGTTGCATGGCCCACCGTAAACCGATAACCTTCTACATGCTCGTTCAGCTGACGCTCAATGAAAGAAGGCAATTCGCGACTGACAATAAATAGTGCCACACTGCCCACCACAAGTAAGACAGCGAACGTCAGCCCTGACCATTTGAGGAAGGGAATCATGCCCGCTCTATCGCCTTGCCGGTCAGGAAATTGTTACGAATCTTTTCTAGTCGGCGGTTAAATCCGCGTTAGCAGAGCCGAGAGCAGTTAGCCCTCAGCTCCCCTATTCTAAAAGGAAGTATAATTATGAAGACGTTGTTCGAACTGATGGGGAATGCAATGTTGTGTTTAGCGTGGCATATGAATAAAGCTTTGGCTCCTCTTGCGCTCATCTGAATGAGCGAAGTACGGGCGAAAGCAAGTTTTGTCCGAATGAAAACAAAGCATTCACGCTCACCTGAATCGTTCAACGAGGTTTCCCCATGGATTCCTGGGCGGGCCGCTGCTGCCATTCATTCGCCCATTTCATGAGCTCTTCCTTTTTATCCCCGTACCGTTCTTGGGCTTTTCCCATAAACTTGTCATAATTTCCCTCTATCTGCGTCAAGTCATCATCCGTAAATTTTCCATATTTCTGTTTCAACTCGCCTTTGAACTGCATCCATTTTCCTTTGAATTGTTCGGCGTTCATAGTGTTTTCCTCCTGAGTTATTAAGCAAATTGGAAAGCAAGGCATTGCCTGATTTCTAGACTGTGGCTCTGTTGTCTCCCACCTCCTTTCTTCGATCATCTCTCATGGTGAGGCGACAGAATTGACGGCACAATGAACGTTGAGTGTGCAGGTTGACGGAAATTTTTCTATGTCATGTTAGATCGACCCGGAGGATCGCTTGGATGCTGTTGGTTTCGATTCCCTGCGATTATTTGAACAATAGCAGGAACAGTTTGGCGAATCATTTCTCGGATAATCCCCCGTCCAAATCGAATGAAACTATCCCTCACCGTGCCAAGCTCTTCATGAAATGCATTTCCTAACTCACCCAATACTGTCTGTTCTGGACCCCTGTGTTGGCGCTCTGTCTTTTCCGTTTCATGATGAGGAGGATAAAATGGATACACCCCAGGGTCTCGCTGCTCCGAAGAAGCACCGCTTTCCTGCATGATTGGCGCACTCTCTGCACCACGTGGGTAGTACGGCACGACACCGGTTGTGATCCGCCAGCCACGCTGATAGAGCATGCCCACTCCGTAGCCGAGGACCAGTGCTCCACCCACGAACATCCAAGGGTGGCGCGCCGCTTGGATGCGAAGATCAAAAACTTCTTTCGTCGCCTTCACCGTTTCATCCATGGTAGATGTGGTTTTATCCGCAACCTGAGTCATGACTGTCCTTGCATGTTGCATCGTAGCCCCCACATGTTGCTCAATAGCCTCAAGTTTTTCCGCAATCGCCACCCTTGTTTCGATAATGTCTTTCATGTCCTGGGCGATACGTTCTGCGCCTGTATCCATACACCACTCCTTTCCGGTACCCTTCCGCTGGGATCAACTGTCTAAGCTGCGAGAGCGGGAAAGCAGATAGCCAATCGAAAGTCCCAGTATCAGAGCTTGAAATGGATGCCGGCGAATCAGCGTCTCAACATCTTCCACGACACCTTCCATTCCCCGATCAGAGAGATAGTCGGTCGAACTATCGATGCTTTCCACAACTTGCCCCATGACAGCTCTCGCGCGTTTCTTGGTCTGCTCGAAAGTTTGTTGTGCCGTGTGTGTAGCCGACTCCAGAGTTTGTTCGATCGATTTCCCCAATACCTGAACCTTTTCAATTCCACTTTTCCCATTCTGCACCGTGTCTCGCCCGATTTCCGATTCGTGATTAGTTTTTGACTCCATTCGCGTCCTCCTTTTCCTCGTCACTTTTGCAGGCCTGGTGTGTTTCATGTTTCTAGCCTTACATGGTCGGTTTCAGCCAGATACTAGGCATTCCCCGAGTGCTCTTCCCACGCTTCAGAGAATGCAACAACATCACTAGGCACTATTACCCAACAATAAACTTAGTGCGTTTCACAGAATGACGAGGAGCGGCAAAAAATACGGACCAGATTCTGGACTTCTTTAAGATTGCGACACGTGTGAATGTGTACTAAGCAAACCGCGCGCGCAGCCATTCCGCAATCCATTTGACATCGCCAACCACGGTTCGAATTGTTCGCACCGGCGTGACATGAATGGACTTCGCAATTCCCCGGCCAGCCATCGCAAGTCCCCCTGCACCGGCAAGAAGGACAATACTGACGATTGCAGCACAGGACCATGCGGGCAAGCCGGTATACTCGAACAGGATCAATACGAAGGCTGCAGCGATGACGATCAATCCGATCATTGCCAATACAGCAGCAATTCCACACCACAACACCATCTTGAACATATTTCCGATTTCGTATTCGAATTCATGCTTCGCTAACGTGATCTCCTTGCGCACAAGCATGCCGATACTTTCCATAAGTCCAGTCACCAATGCGTTCATTCCTATTGGTTCTGTATTATGCTGTGCCATCGTTACCTCATTGATGGTTCGCGAGAAAATATTACTGCATCACTGCTATTCACCGTGTGGGCGACTTCACACGTACCTGCGGAGGCTTCCGAGGAAGCGGGATTCGCATCATGTGTTTGAGCGTCGGACGGGTCCGTTTTGACGACACCTCAACTTTCACCGGCCGGCCAGACCGTGCCGATCGCTGCAATGCTTCGATGATCTCTACGTCGATCATGCCTTCGTAGCCGGACGGCTCGGGCTCCTGATTCCGTAGAATACAGTTCGAAAAATAACGAAGCTGTGGCGCGAACTGGTCATGAGCCGGATAGCGGTGGATCTTCGTCTGCTCTCCAATACGAATGATTTCCTTCATTCCGACGGCATACTCATAAGCCGATTCTAGACGTGCACTCCCTTTCGTGCCGACGACGTCAATATCTGCCCGGTCTGATGCACCGAAACTGCACACGAAACTCGCAAGACGGTCCCCAGGAAATCGCAGAAGCGCTCCATCCATCTCTTCCACACGACGAAATCTTGGGTCTTTATTTTTCAGTTGCATGGCGAGCACTTCAATGGGTTCTGCCTGATACACATAGCGAGCCGCATTGATGCAATAGATTCCGATATCCGGTAATGGACCTCCCCCCACCTTGGGATCCAACCGGGTGTCTCCTTTGCGAACCTGCTGTGTAAACAAGGAATGCACGATGCGCAGGTCTCCAAGGCGGCCTGACTGACCCAATTTCATGAGATTCAAATTTGCCTCATCAAAGTGCAGTCGGTACGCAACCATCAACTTGGCGCCACTCTTGTCCGCCTCTTGAACCATCGCCTTACAGTCCGCGGTGGTGAGACCCAACGGTTTCTCGCACAGGACATGTATATGCTCCCGCAACGCCGCGCTGACATACTGTTTATGGAGATGGTTCGGAAGCGCTATATAGACAGCATCCACTAATCCGCTTTGGAGACATTCAAGATATTGATCATAACTGTAAACGTGTTCGACCTCGTATTTTGAGGAAAGCTCGGACAGCTTCTTTTCATCTCCTGACACCAAGGCACTCAACTCAGAGTTGGTCCGTGCGTTCTTGAATGCGGGCAGTACCGCCACCTGTGCGATGTGGCCTAATCCTACGACTGCATAGCGTATTGTCCGGACCGGGGATTTCATGTTTCTTTTTGTGCGATTCATCGCATGAACTCCTCCGAGGACGCTGCGAGTCAGCTCGCCAACTCAGCACAACGTCTTCTGCGCTTACTTATCATCGTCACAAAGAATACATCGATGATAAGAACGGGCTGACTCTCGCAACGGTCCAATCGGGGCAGCATTTCAGTGCAATGTATTGGCGGCTCCCGCATCTGGTTTTGTTTCTTTTATGGAGGAGTCACAGTTGTCGTCGTCGTGGTCGTGGTAGATGTTGCGTTTGACGGACTAGTACGATCAGGGCTTCTGTCACTGTGTTGATCACTAGTTTGGCCAGTGACTTGGCCGGCAGGCACTCCCACTTTCACGACTCCAGCAACGTTGCGCTCGCCAGTCATACCAGCTGATTCCATCCTAACGGTGTACCGGAAATAGCCGGGATCTCGGAAACAGGCGCTGGCGGTCTCGTTCGTGTTCAGTCTGGCCGTATCGCTGGGAGTCATCACCCCACCAAAGTTATTCTTGCATGACAACTGCTTATCAGACACAGGATCTAGAATGACGATGCGCACTGGTGCGGTCCTTTTGTTGACCCAACGGACTTCATCGCCAGGATTAGCCGCTATTTCTCCAGACAACAGGTTGTCCGCGATGATGATATCTCTGACATCCCCGGTCCTCGTCACTGTGGGTGTATTCTGGCATCCCAGCACGAACAGCAACGCCATGACTCCTAGATAACGAATAGATTTCATGAAAGCACCTCCATGGTTATCGGCGAGATCCAACCCTGTCTCAGAAGTTTCGTATTTTTGATTAGACTGGTGTAGCGGTCGATAACCAGTGCCCATCGGCCCCCTCACTCAGAAATCAATTACTCGATGACAGCGATTGGATTTGAAGGTTGTTGATCACTTTCGTCACGCCCTCCACTCTTCTCGCAAGGTGTTCTGCCCGCGATTTTTCTTCTACTGTCTGCACGACCCCGTTCAGTGTGACAACTCCTCGGATAGTATCCACATCGATTCTTGTAAAATTTGACGCCTTCTCATTCATTAATTTCCCCTGAACCGCTGCAGTCGTCGTGGCGTCGCTGACGGTTTGGCTCGCTGTTATTCCAGTCGTTGATTCACATGCCGTGAGACCCATCAAGCTTATTCCAAGAATACCGGCCATGACTAAACGATACATAGCAACACCTCCTATAGTTGAATGTCGTTCTTCTAGCGATGCTGTGATGTCAGTTCGTCCTTTGTTTCATTCACTGCCTGTTTTCCCGCCTCGGCAAAACCCTTTGCTTGCCGGCCGGCCTCACGCAAAGACTCCTTTCCTTTCTCGACAAATTCTTGACCTCGCTCGACCGTGCTGTCTAATGCTTCGGTGCCCTCATCGACAACATGATCTAGCTCGTCTTTGGCACGTGACGCATAATCGCGAAGACGCTCGCGCATCTGCGAACCTGACTGCGGCGCGAAAAGCAGCGCGATACCAGCGCCCACTAACGCTCCTGTAATGAAAACCGATAGGTTTCCAGACTCATATCTGTTTGATGATTGCATTGTACCCCCCTTTAATGAAGTTCGTTGTTTAGCCGACCCTCGTTGTTTCTGATTGATATTGCTACAACGCATGGCATCTCGCACCTCGGTTAAACCCTAGATTCTCGCCGTCTTAGCCATTCAACATCTTCCGTATGAATATTGTCTGGAGTCAGTAAATCCTCCCCTCTGTTGTGTGCTGATAGGCACTAGCCTTTCTAGTGAGGATATGTGCGATTTGCCTAGTCCTTTGGCCTGTCATGTTCGAGGCGATTTAGAAAGTCACGAACAATGGCGCACACTTCCGTTAGATGCGTTTCCAACAACCAGTGTCCGCCTTCTAATATGTGAAGCTCGGCTTTCGGCAAATCCCGCAAATAAGCTCGCGCTGCGCCTTCAGGCATATAGCCATCCTGCGGGCCCCACACAATCAGAGTGGTCGGCTGGTGTTCGCGCAGATATGCTTGGCATTTTGGAAACCAATCGAGATTGTCACGCAGACCGTTCATGAGTCTGACCGCAATCTCTCTCCGCTGAGGCGTTTGCATGAGGGGCCAGGACAGTTTCCACAGATCCGGGCTGATCCGGTCGATGAGGTGTTCCGACACTTCGCCTACGAATTCACTACGAAAACCCTCCTCGCTTACAGTCTGCGCGAGCTTTTCCCACCCTTGTCGTGTCGGGTTCATCCAGTGGTCCTTGAGCAACTGATACTTGGGGCCAAGTTGATCCTCATAGATATCGCCATTTTGAACGATGAGGGCGCTGACTCGTTCCGGTTCCCTCATCGCCAGCCGCAGACCGATCTGCGAGCCATAGTCGTGCAGATACAGCGTGTAGCGATTGAGATTCAACGCCTTCACGAAGCGGTAGAGAAAATCGGCATAGCTATCGAACGTATAGGTGAAGCGTGTCTGCTCCGGCGTTCCGCTATAGCCGAAGCCCGGATAGTCGGGTGCGATCAAGTGCCACCGGTCGGCAAGTTCCGGCATAAAATGGCGAAATTGGAAGGACGAAGATGGGTAACCGTGTGGGAGCAGGATCACCGGATCATCGGGGCGGCCCACCTCTCGATAGAAGATGTCCACGCCGTCAAGCTCAATCATGAGATGTTCGACGGTGGAAGCGTTTGCCTCGGAAACGAGGTCTGATTTCGTCATGGGAATCTCGGTTCGACAAGCGATCCGCCAAGGCTTAACCTTACTGTCCAATCAATTCATCCTAAACAGACCGGTAAGACTTGCACACTGGTCTAAACCCTTGAACGAGGTGCTGGTGGGAGGAGCACCGGCAGGCCGGGTCGTGCCACATCATGGTCCCCACACGCGGACAGCCGCCCTCTTCTCGATAGGGACAAAGCGGCTTTCGATGGTCCAAGCCCGTCCGATCGTTGCAAGGATCCATCGTCGGCATAATGAAAAGCCACTCTCTCCTCTGGAGGCATTCGCTGTGCGATCACGCTTGCGACATAGCAGGCTTCCTGCATGGCGACGGGAGCCAGGCCGGGAAGCGTTAGACACGTGTCATTAATTCGAGCAGGTGGCCGTCAGGGTCGCGGAAGTAGAAGCCCCGGCCTCCGTTCCAATCATTCAGCTTCCCATTTTCGGGATGACCGGGTTCACTGCCGTAGGCCAACCCTGCCTCCTTCACGCGATTGAAAATTGCGTCAAATTCCTCGGCGCTCACATGAAAAGCGTAATGATGGCTATCGAACCGGTCGGTGGGCTCGTAATCATCGTCAAAATCGAGCGTGAATCTCTCATTGACACGCACCGGGGCGAAGTAGTTAACGGCCTGCTCATCGAACGGCAGTCCGAACATGTGTGCGAAGAACTTCGCCGAAGCGTACTTGTCACGCGCCGGGACGATGGTGTGGTTGAGTTCGATGGTCATGGATCCTCGTTGTACTCATCCGCTGATCAGTGCTCGACTCGAAGACGGAGTTGGTGGCCGTGGTGTGATTGGCGAATCATCCCTCACGTGATCGGCGATGGTGTTCCACAAACTCTTTGAGTCCGGTGAGCATCATTCCCCAATTCCTTTCAGCATGATCGCGCGCTTGTTCAGTCGGATTGTTGTCCTGCGATAATGCAACGCGGGTTCGGTTTCCCTCGTTCGACAGTTTGATCGTCACGGTGTGATAATTATCCGGTTGGTCGGGTAGTCCGGCAAGCGGGCTAAAGTGAGTATATTGAATCATTTCTCCAGGCTTGATTTGAATAATTCTGCCTTTGTCCTCATACGGCTTGCCTTGCCACTCGCCTTCCCACGTTATTGAGGCTCCCTCACGCCAATCCGAAACAACATTGGTGCCGAACATATAGTGCTTTATGGATTCAGGATTCACGAGTGCATTCCAGACCTCGGCCTTAAGAGCATCGACAACGACAGAGGCATCGGCATCGAATTTCTTGTCCATAGGCCCACCTCCCTCATGCTGCTTGTGCGCCCCCTTCACGACAAGTCTGGAATTCCACGTGCCCGTTAACTGCGCGGTTCAATAAACCGCTCTTCCTTGGTGGGGAGCGAATGATGCTCGTGAACGATCACCCAGTCGCCGTCGATCTTACGCAGTCCCGTTGTCAAACGAAAATCAACCGGACCCGCCGACGTGCCGTCGCAATGAACCAGGCACGACACAAATGCGACATCCTTGCCGGCAGTCACCACGATGGCACGAGGCACGAAAGAGATCGGTCCGCGAGGGTCTTTGAAAAAAAAGTCCCAGGTCCGATCATAGGCATCGAGGCCCTCAACGGTTCCCGGAAAATCGAACATGAGCAGGTCTTCCGAGTGATGTGCGAGTATCGCCGGCCTATCACCGGCGCTTACGGCAGCCATCCAATCCACGAGACGTTTTCTAATCTTCATTTCGCTACTTGATGCCATGCTTTCATCCTTTACTGGCTGTGCTTTTTTCATCCCAAGCACCACTAAACGACGCCTTTGTAAGCTTGCTTTAATGTGCAATGTCGAGCTTGACCATTTCACGATCGTTACATTGACCTGTGCTGCCTACTAGTCGTGGTCAATGAATGAAAATGGACGTTTCTATTTATATATTTTCTGGAGTGGTTTCGATTGCCGAACCTAGAGAGAACCCTGGTGTTTCATACAAGCTATCATTCCCTATTCCTATGCGAGCGACACGCATAGGAAGTAAGGACACCCTCAAACAGAGAAGGCCGCCTCATGTATCTTCTATTCAATGGAATGGAGGCGGGATATTCTCTTCAGCAGGAAGACCTCCATTAACCGCGAACCGATTTAACTCTCGAGCACTTTTTTCGAAGATCGGTTTCCACTCAGATTGTGATGCGTAGTGCTGCGGGTTCTTGATGAGCCCGAGATAGATGGAGGCAATGGAGCGAGCCCACTCTCTTGCTCGATCTTCTCCCTGTAGTGCGATCACCCGTCGCACGCGCTGAAGTTCGGTCATGGGTCACCGGGACGGCACCAGAATTGTGCCATGCAGAACATGTCGCTGGTATATTTCCCAGGGATCAGTGCCGTTTGAAATACTGCACTGCTCGTTCGTGATCTTGTGCCGCGCTGCGCGTATCAAACGTGCCAAGATTTCTTCGTTTTCCCGTCTTCGGATTTGCCTTACGCGAATACAGTCGGTATTTGCCGGAATGAAGCTTTCTGATCATACGTCTCCTCCTTTGCAAGAGGCCCAATCAGCCGGCCTACCTATACTGCGTTCCGCTGACCGCTTCTATGCCAACCTTACCATCACGACACAAAAAACAAACTAGGTTCGTCCCTAGATCGTTGAGGGAGAGGCGGAACTGCGAGAGGACTCTGATCTCGTGAAACCTAACGGAACACTACACGTCAAGGACGGATTGAACCGTATGAATGATGGTCTCGGGAGTTTGAGAGGCATCGACTACGAGGGCGTCGGCCGGTTCTTCCAGAATTTCAAATTGGCTGTCGAGTAGAGTCGCGCCCATGAAGTGACCGGGGCGCTTGATGAGACGCAACTTCAGCAGAGCCGGACTCGCTTTCAAGTACACGAGACATATCTTGTCTCGGTGACCATTCAATGCATATGCGCGATACGCCTCCTTCAGGAGTGAGCAGGCTAAAACCACGCGTGCTCCATGAGCGATCCATTCAACCAACGATTCGTGGATACAGGCGAGCCAGGGACGGCGATCGTCGTCTGTCAAGGGTATTCCACATCGAATCTTATCGATATTTGATTGTGGATGGAGTGCGTCTCCGTCGCAAAACTGCCATTTCAGATGTTGTGCCAATTGCCGCCCGACGGTGGTCTTTCCGGCGCCGGAAACGCCCATGAGAATAATCACTGATGATCCCATAGACTCCAAAGAACACAGTGGGCACTCATCTCATACGAGAGTAAACCCTAGCCTCACATTATTCACAACGTCTTTCCATCTCGCTTGGCGTCTCGACGGTTTAAACACGAACTCTAGTAAATAATTCAGGCTAGTTGTGGGCCGCTTGTATAGGATTTGGACCCTTGGCACAGACGATTGTCAGCTTCTTATCTCTGAGCGCGGAATGATCGCACTGGTATTATTCATCGCCACCGGCACCCCGATCATTCGGGTCGCCCGCTTGTCAGTGAGGGAGAGCCTTCAATCGCTCGGTCAATCGTAGATTCTCTGCATAATCCACTGGACAATCGATAACCGCGGGCACTTTGCTGTTCAATGCCTCGATGAGGATGGGCTGCAATTCCGAGGCCTCGGTCACGCGATAGCCTGCAGCACCGAAACTTTCCGCATAGCGAATGAGATCAGGATTCCCGAACTCGACCGACGAAGTCCGGCCGTATCGGACCTGTTGTTTCCAACGAATGACTCCGTAGCCGTTATCCCGCCAGACCAGGATAACCAGAGGGAGTTCCAAGCGGACAGCCGTCTCCAGTTCCTGGGAGTTCATGAGAAACCCTCCATCTCCTGTGACAGCAATCACGCGTTGTTCGGGCTTCCATAATTTCGCCGCAATCGCGCCCGGCACGGCAATACCCATTGCGGCAAAGCCATTAGAAATAATGCAGGAATTCGGCACTTCACAGGGAAACATGCGTGCCATCCAGAGCTTGTGAGCGCCAACGTCGCAGATCACCTGGTCATGAGGATTAAGCATCCTACTGAGATCCCGAATAATATGCTGCGGCCGCATGGGCCAGGTCGCCTGATCGGAAAGCTCCGCGTTGAATCCCTCGATAACAGTCTTCCTGGCGGCATGGGCCCAGGTGGCGGGGAACGGCTGCAGGCCCGCACCAATCAGCCCTAAAGAAAGATGAATGTCACCGAGCACTCCCAGTTCTACGATATAGTGCTCATCGACCTCGGCCGGTGAGACATCGACATGGACAATCCTCTTATCCCGTTGAGAATTCCAAAAGCAGGGTGCATATTCCACGAAATCGTAACCCAAGGCGATGACCACGTCCGCCTGCTCCATGATCAGGGAGGCATAGTCCCGCGCCTGGAGGCCGATCGTATAAAGGGACAGCGAGTCACTGTCCGGCAGTACACCCTTGGCCATAAAGGTATGGAGAACCGGAATGTGTAGGTGATGGGCGAACTGCCTGACTGCTTCGGACGCTCTGCCCCGAATCACACCGTTGCCTGCGAGAATGACCGGTCGCTTCGCGTTCTCAATCGCGTGTATAGCCCTCGCCACTTGGTCCGGCGACGGCTCGGGCGTAACCGGCGCTTGGACAAGAAGCGGTGTTCCTGCATGACCTTCAACGACCGATTCGTCCGCCACATCTTCCGGGAATTCCAAATGAGTGGCCCCAGGCTTTTCAGTCTGGGAAAGCTTGAAGGCCTTCCTCACCGCTTCCGGCAGGACCTCCGATTTGGGAATCGATGTGTTCCATTTCGTGACGGGTTTGAACATCGACATGACATCAATGTATTGATGAGACTCCTTGTGCCGGCGATTAAGCGAAGCCTGCCCGCTGATGGCGACTAGAGGGGCTCGATCCAGGTACGCATCCGTAACACCGGTGAGCAAATTCGTAGCGCCAGGCCCCAATGTTGAAAAGCAGACTCCCGCCGCACCGCTCAGCCGCCCATATACATCAGCCATGAAGGCTGCCCCTTGTTCATGCCGCGTTTCTATCACCCGAATGCTGGAATCCATTAGAGCATCCATCAGCGCCAATGTTTCCTCTCCAGGCACACCGAACATGAATCGAACACCTTCATTTTCCAGACATTGCACCAACAGTTCGGCTGCTGTCACGAGACCACCCTGGGTTTAATATGAGTCGGGAATGAGTCTGAGCCAGAAATTGAGGAAAGATTAAACTGAACGGTAAACGACAAACCTTCTCCCTTAACGGGGGAGCAGCAGTCGAGGGCATCAAGATGTACCGCTCCTTACGTTCACGAGATACTAAAAAAAGATACCCCGCCCTTTCAAGCGAGGCATCTTGGCAGATCTTCGTAATACAGCAATAAAATGGTTGTTCGATTAATGGCCGCGCGTGTCACACGCGATCAATTTCGAGGAATTAGTCTTTCATCTTCTCGTTGAGTTCTTTCGCTCTACCCTTTCCCTTCTCTACGGCACCCTTTACATTTCCTTTACCACGCTCCACTGCGGCTTTCATATCATTGCCCTTCGCTTCTTCATTCATACCCTTTATCTCCCCCTTCGTTTCCTCCATCTCACCTTTCATATCCCCTTTAGCCCTTTCCATTTTTCCCTTTATCTCGCCCGCCGCAGTGACGGCGACCATACCAGTCAAGGCAAATATACATGCAATGAACCCAGCTATGACATTCTTCACGATGGACCTCCGTTAATGATAGTTGTACGATGAGTTGCTGCTATACCCTACGAGGTGGATGTGCTGGTGCGCACTGGAGGAACCCCTAGTTTGCAGACATTCGCACTGCATGCGTCACCCGTCAAGGCACCCACAGTCACCTAGCGCTGTGCTCTGAGGTCTCTTTTATTTGGTACGCTGAATGGTGGAGGCATAGCCGTCATCGGAGACGAACGCTTTCACCTGATCGCCGACGGCCACCTGATCCATTTTTGTGTGATCGTCCACACGAACCCGCCTGGTTTCTCCATTGTCATCTCTGATAGAGACATACCTCGCTCCAATCTCGTTCACTCTCCCGGTAACAGAATCATGTTTGAACCGCTCAGACATCGTGGGCGAGACCGCGCGTTTCTCCGATGCATTCTCGGCACAACCGACCATGCCGACGTTCAATCCGATCACTGCGATCAACGTCGCCATCATTCCGATACGCATATGGCACCTCCTGGGTTAATGCACACATTGTACGTGTCATACTGTGGACGCCATCCTGGGAAGTTCCCTGGCAGGAGCATGATACGGGAGATGGAGCAGATCGGCATTAAGCCGCTCTACTCCGCTATGCCAAGCGAGACCTTCATCTTTCGCGTGAGTTTCTGCTTGACCGTAAAATAATCCTGCCAGGGATCCCGCTTTAGCCCCGCCAATCGCTCCACGACATTCGCCACTGTAAAATGACTCGACTCTAGATCGACCGATAATTCCTCCCACGCGAGTGGAACCGAAACTGGCGCCCCCGGCCTTGCGCGAGTGGAATAGGGGGCGACGGCGGTGGCCCCTTTTGCATTACGTAAATAATCGATGTAGATTTTTCCTTTCCGCTTCTGTTTTGACATATTCGCGACAAAGCGTTCAGGAAGCACCTGCACGATATGATCTGCTACTCCCTTGGAAAACGCTTTGACATCTTCCCAAGTGTGAACGCGTTGCAGCGGTAGCACCACATGCAGGCCTTTCCCGCCTGTCGTCTTCACGAAGGACACAAGGCCCAATTCGTTCAGCAATGTCCTGACGAGTTGAGCCGCCTCGACAACGAATTTCCATGGGACCGTAGGATCCGGATCAAGGTCCAACACGATGCGGTCAGGACGGTCGAGTCCATCCCGTTTCGAGCCCCAGGTATGCAACTCCAGCACACCCATCTGCACCAGCCCAATGATGGCCGGAAGAGACTCGGCGATCAGATACAATGACACTCCCTTTTCGTCGGGAATTTTTACTCTGTCGATCGCGTCAGGGACTGCGTCGTTCGCATGTTTTTGATAAAAACAATCTTTATTGTATCCCTCCGGGCAACGCACCAGCGTCAAGGGCCGGCCTTGAAGATGAGGCAAGAGCCACTGGCAGACATGCTCATAATATTGGCCCAGCGCAAGTTTGGTGATCCCTTGATCGGGAAACAAGATACGGTGGGGATGCGTGATCATCACGCCGGCGATGGTGACCGGTTCGTCGGCGGCTGCCTCATGCTGAGATGCGCCTCGTCTTCCGCGACGTCGTGGCGGAACCTTTGATGCCCCACGCGAAGAAGGTGGCGCAGGAGTATTGTTCCCCGGCACTTCCTTGATAACCGATTTGGCGACTTTGTCTTCGCGTAATCCGTGAAAGACTGCCTGCCGGAGGAGTCCTTCATTCGTCCATTCGGCAAATGAGACTTCGGCAACCAGTTCCGGCTTTACCCAATGAACTCCTCGAGCATCAATACCGGCTGCGTGAATCGCAAATGGGGATCGCCGCTGCTCCAGAGCACTCAACTGTTTGTGCAGTTCCTTCAACGAACGTTCAGAGAATCCTGTTCCCGTTCTTCCCGCAAATTGAAAATGTCCTTGGTCATCGTAGACTCCCAGTAACAGGGCACCGAACGCACTACGGGAGCCTGATGGGTCGGTAAACCCTCCGATCACGAACTCCTGGTGATGACCGCATTTTATTTTGATCCAATTTCTATTGCGACCGGCGCGATAGGCGGCGTCTGTGCGCTTGGACACGATCCCTTCCATACCCTTGCGGCACGCCTCTGTGAAGGCGACCTTTCCCTGCCCATGCGTATGGTCGCTGTATCGAATCAATCCGGACGTAGCGGTGGGAGCAATGGCCGCCAGCGCCTGTTTACGCTCAAGGAGTCCAACATGCCTAAGGTCATATCCGTTGAGATACAACAGGTCGAACACAAAATAGACAAGATTCGCTTCCGATTGTGTATCGAACGCATTCTGCAGAGTTTGAAAACTTATGCTGCCGTCAGGTCTCAGAGCGACCACTTCGCCATCGAGCCATGCCGTCTTGACAGGCAACCGCGCCGCTGCATCGGCAATTCGCTGTAGTTTTGGTGTCCAATCGTTGCCGGTTCTCGTCACAAGCTTCGCTGACCCATTCTTCACCCGGCAGAGGATCCGATAGCCGTCATATTTATGCTCATGTACCCACTCCTCACCGACTGGAACCTCATCCGCCAACGTCGCCAATTGTGGAAAGATCGACTCCTCTTGCGGGGCGCGCCGAACCCCTGACAATTTTTTACTCATGTTGCCTTGGGCCTGGGGGATCGTTTTGGAGTGCCCAGCTGACGGCCGATTCGATTGCCACACCTGGCGACGGTCCGATGCGATTTGCTCGAGGGTACGCCCACTTGCAACGCTCTCTGTGAGCCTCTCTGTGACATCACTTTTTTTCCCACTACGAGCCTCTTCATCCTTTTCTTTAATCAGCAGCCAATTCTCTTTCCCATCCTGTTGTCGTGCACCCATTCGAACCAGGTTCCACAAACCACGCAGCTTTTGACCATTCAGGCTAAATTTCAGCCGGCCGCGGCGATACCCAACCATTGGATCACCGATAGGAGCCCACGATCCCCGATCCCACAACAAGACAGTTCCTCCGCCATATTGTTTTTGAGGAATGATCCCTTCGAAACTGCCATACTCAAGCGGATGATCCTCCACATGTACAGCCAAGCGCTTGTGGGAGGGATCCAGGCTGGGCCCTTTCGGAACGGCCCAGCTTTTCAATGTCCCGTCCAATTCCAGTCTGAAGTCATAATGGAGACGGCTGGCAGCATGTTTCTGAATAACGAACTGCGGTTGTGTCGAGGTAGATCGCGATGCGCCAAGAGGTTCGGGGGTGACGTTGAAATTACGTTTTTGCCTATATTGTTGAAGACCCATAGATGCTTCACTCCGCAAGGAGAGGTTCGGCCGGGTAGCAGTTGATCGTTCTATCCCTCCGCTCCCATAACCTTCTCATGCACTCTTTCGGCGAGGATACCGCTCCTGTTTTACTGCTGACCGCTTCGCGGATGCTGCTTGTCCCTTTGCCCGGACACTTCGCTGCAACAGCGCCATGAGATCAAGGACATTCCCCTTCGCCGGTTTCTCTCCCTCTTCGTCAATCTCGGTGATGACTTCGGTCTTGCCGGCCTTGATCCGTTTGTCGATCAATTTCATGAGATCACTGTGATAGGTGTCCCGGTACTGCTCAGGCTTCCACCGTTCGGTCATTTCATCCACGAGTTTCTTCGCCATTTCAATCTCGCGTGGAGATACGCCGGATGCTTTTAACGTGCTTGAAGGCGCCTCGAGATCCTTTGCCGATTTCAGTTCGTTCGTATACCGCAATGTGTTCAACACCATGACGTTCCCGCTAGGAATAAGAGCGGCAAGATATTGTCGGGTGCGGATGACGACGGTGGCGATGGCAATTTTGTTGGTTGCTTTCAAGGTTTCCCGCAAAAGGACATACCCTTTCTCGCCGCGTGTGTCTGGGGCCAGATAATAAGGCGTCTCGTAATAGGTAGGCTCCACTTCATCTGCATCGACAAAGGCCGCGATGTCTACTGTTTGTGTCGCTTCGACGTTGGCCTGCTTAAAATCTGCGTCGGTCAATACCACATACCGTCCTTTTTCATACTCATAGCCTTTGACGATGTCGTCCCATCCCACTTCTTTTCCAGTCTCTTTGTTGTATCGCTTAAACCCTACCGGCTTCATGTTGCGCCGATCCAGCATGGTCAAATCGAAGTCATTGCGATTCTCAGCGGAAGTTAAGACAACAGGGATGTGAACCAATCCAAAGCTCACAGCTCCCTTCCATATTGGACGCGGCATGATGAGAACCTCCTCCAGTGCGTGCCAGAGTTATGGGTCGCGATCGATGCACAGCAGACAGATCGTCGAATACCGGACGCTCACAAAGAGCATTCCGCACCCTTCACAAGGGTCCATCATGTTCTCTCCTGTCAGCTCGCATCCATCTACTCGGCATTCCGGCTTCGTGCATACCGTACAATCATAGGGACACATCTTCACGCTGGACTCCTCAATATTGGGGGCGAATCCAAAATTTTTCTCGACGCGTCAATCAAGCACGAAGGTGACTTTAAGGTCGACGCGATACAAAGAGACCTTGCCATTGTCGATCACCACTTGCTGCTCTTTCACCCAAGCTGATTTAATCCCATGGACAGTTTTTGATGCTCGTGTGATTCCGTTCTGAATCGCATCTTCAAAGCCTTTCGGTGATTCAGCACTCAGTTCGATGATTTTGGCTATCGACATAGGGCTCTCCTTTGAATGAATGGTTTTGTGCGCGTTACCGGTTGATAAAAATCATATGCGAAATCTATAAAATTGATCCGCTTGACTCCTTCGCCAATAGGAACGGTCTTCCATGTAAGGCGAGACTGTTGTTTTTATACCGTGTGTCGCCAGTCACTTCTTCTCCAAACCAAGCAGGCGGACGAAACCGCTGGCTCTCATCAAGAGATCCGAACTCAAGCTCAGCGATAACCAGCCCGGCAAGCCCATTCTGATACACATCGAGTTCAAGTTGATGGCCATTCCAGGGCAACACATATCGCGTCTTTTCGAGTCGCCGTCCTTCCGTCGCAGGCCACAGCAGACGAAACTGGTCGTGCGAGATTTCGATCTCGATTTCATCACGCGCAAGGCCGCCCTCGCTCTTGACGGTCTCAAAACATTTGTCACCTTTGCGACGGATTCGGACTTCGGTTCCATCAGACGAGATCGCGAGATAGCCTTGAATAATCCGGTCAGATTTCAGCTCTCCGAGTTCCGGGAGATCATGCACTAACCATTTGCGCTCGATTTCTTGAATGTGATGAGCCATGAATACGCCCTTCGTGAGGCACACCATTAACTGGCTTCGTACACCACGCTCGCCAGTACACTTCAAAACGGCGCACAAATGCGTTGGGAGTTTCAACGTACAATCGTTCGCCGAGACGCTTCGCCTCCACTTCAAGTTCGCCGCGTTGCTGATCGATCAACGCTATCAATGCCTCCAGTTGCGTTCGCTCCTCAGAAGGTCGTCGCAGCACCGCTTGACGCAGGATCGCAAGGTCGTGATTGTCGCTCAAACAATCAGCCAACTTCCCAAATTCGTCGGCCAGATTCTTCAACATCCCAGGCCAGAGAGGTTTAAGCAGTCGCACCTGATACCAAAGATCTTTCACGCGTTTACGCCATTCATGTAGATTCTCGACGCTCGGGTCGGCTTGCACGCGCGCCATGCATGTGCATCCTTTTTTATAGATGCGCTTTAACCCTTCGCGCAACGTAGAGAAGCCATCGTCCTCAATCGGCCAGTCGGCGACCCTTGACCTTGCCGATTCAAGGGTCCGGACCGCTTCCGCGAGGGCTTCGTTCTTATCGGCTTGTTGCTTTCTCCTGGTCCTGATAAAAGGCTTGCGCAACTCAGCGAAGGCATCAGGCTCAAGTTGATCGGCGTAGTGTTTGGTCAGCTTATCCAGAGCCTCGATCATCGCCGTCGTGTCACGTACGTGTGACAGACGGCGCCCCGCATCACGAAAGCACGCATCTTCGTGCCGAAACGTCTCGGCATTGTCTTTCACTCGCGAAAGCCGCAACAGCGCCCGCAACTTTTTGAAAGTCACACGCGTATCATGAATCACTGTGTCACGATTTTTGACCTGTGGTTTCGTTTGCTCAATAGCCTTATCGATGAGCTCAAGCGCAATCCGTTTGATGCCGTCCGGCACGGTTTCGTGCTCTTTAAAACGATAGGCCATACCCCACAGCAGATGATCACGATCGAATGTCACACCGCGCTCGAGTCATTCGACCGGCCATCGCCCCCTAATTCTCTCCCTAAACGTAACCGACTGGAATCCATATCGTATTCTTCCTTTCCCCATGCACAGCTAGGAACATCCCTTGTTGGTCTAACTACAGCCTGTTCATGCGACATGCGTCGCGTTCGTGACAGTCATAACAAAAAAGTGTGATCGATCACGATCGACGGTTCAGCTCAGAAACTCTTTAGCAGGGGATGTTAATTGACGGATCGCAAAACAAAGGACCAATCACCGAAGGACGCATATAACTGGCTGATGCGTCCTGAGCACCCATCGGAGCTTTTAAGGGGGGTCCTCCGGGCATACCAGGAAGCCCTCGACCGGCTATGACCGACGACCTTCCAGAGGTTGAGGTCAACGGGACGCCCTTGAGCCCTGGGGTTGTCGGAGGGGTTATTATTGAACCAGGAACTCCAAGCCTAGGTAACGGCGGTTGTACTTGGTTGGCTTGCGGATTCTGCGGATTCTGTGGAGATTGATTCTGCGTCCCATCTTGAATGGTGATCGTTTGCGCCAGGCAAGAACCAGTCAATGCGATCAGTCCGCCGAATGCTCCCACAACCATGGCGATTGTCAGTGGACGTTCCATGCTTCCTTCTTACTGAATCAGAGGCAGCAATCGAGTATGCGACGGTGGTTCGACACGTTCACACGAACGGTAGTTCTGTAGACATCAACATGTATCCATAGTACTCAATAGGTGGCTTGCTTTCTACTCATGACTTGATTACCGTTTTTCCCGCTTTTCAAGCGACCTTCCTTCAGTTTATGCATCGCACGCTTAACCGTTCGCTGTGCGCTCTTACTGTATCTAGCCATAGGGCCCTTCCTTCTTCATAGTCGATGAGAGTGGCACTATACGTGTGCTCGAAGTTGGAGGGTACTAGAGATAGTCCTAGTCCATATTCTTCATGAAAATCAGGGACTGGCGTCGAAATAATCTCCATACGCTCTAGTGCTCTTTATAGCTGATTCGATAAATCGCTCCTGCCGAATCGTCTGATACCAACAACGCGCCATCCGGCATGACGAGAACGTCAACGGGACGTCCCCATGCCTTTTGGCCCTGAAGCCATCCTTCTGCAAAGACTGAGTATCGAACCCCTCCTTGCTCATCTCGGGACACAAGCGTGATTCGATAACCAATTTTCTCACTCCGATTCCAGGAGCCATGCTCGGCAATAAAGATTTGGCGCTGGTACTTCAGTGGGAACATAGCGCCAGTGTAAAACCGCATGCCCAGCGAGGCGACATGGGGTCCGAGCGTAATCATAGGAGCGATAAATTCGCGGCAGGCGTGTTTGTTCCCATACTCTGGATCCGAAATCGTTCCCCCATGGCAATAGGGATAGCCAAAGTGCAGCCCGGCCTTCGACGCGTGATTGAGCTCATCCGGCGGTTGATTGTCCCCGAGATAATCGCGCCCATTATCTGTAAACCATAACTCGTGGGTCGTTGGATCCCAATCGAACCCAACCGAGTTCCGCACTCCGCGCGCAACGACTTCATACCCACTGCCATCCTGATCCACCCGGGCGATCAAGGCATACCGATCAGGATCTGGTTCACAGCTATTGCATGGAGCCCCGACAGGCACATAGAGTTTCCCGTCGGGACCGAAGGCGATGAACTTCCACCCATGCTTTGTCTCGTTCGGAAACACATTCTTTAGGGTCACAGGCGGGGGCGGGTTCGTCAGCCGTTGTTCGATCTTGTCGAATCGCAGAATGCGATCCACAGCTGAGACGAATAACGAGCCATTGCGGTAGGCAACCCCTACCGGCATATTCAAGCCGTCGGCAATAGTGAACACATTATCAGCGCGCTGGTCACCATCTTTGTCGACGACTGCGTAGACGTTGCCTTTCTCCTTACTGCCGACAAACAGGGTGCCGTTCTGCCCAAGCGCCATACCCCGTGCATTGGGAACATTGTCCGCATACACCGTGATAGTAAAACCGGGGGGAAGTGTGATCGTATCGAGAGGAAGGGCGCCCGCGTCGACTTGGTTCTCAATGAAGAATACGCTGATTAAGAGTACCAGGGCAACAAGATGACTCACCCTATTGCCTCTATTCCTGTGGTCACTATTCATGACGACTTCCTCATAAAGAGATTGAAGATCCATTGTCCCAGCCCACATTATTCATGACGGTTCGTCGCGAACTCGCTGAACCGCGTCGTGAGACTTGCGCGGAGCCCTGAGGATCCGAAGCGTACTCGTGCAGTACGTTGAGGGTCCGAGGGGCGAGCCCGCAAGCCAAAGGCTCGTCGCAACAGCGGATCGGCGAGTGCAGCAGAAGCGCTCATGAATAATGCGGGCTAACATTCCCATAATCGGTGGAACGAAGAGAGCCGGTACACAACGGACAAGGGTTAAGGGCCAACCCAGAAGCGGAGCTTCGTAGGTCAGCATTCGGATTGGGCTGACAAGGGATTTTGCGGTAATCAGCGCGATCAAGACGCCGGGAGCCGCGCCGGCTGCCCGGAGCTTCGCAGCAATGGGAAATAAGAGATAGGGTCCTCCGGGGATTGCCAGACCGGCCAACCACCCGATGAGAATTCCTCGCGTAAAGGACTCGGTTCCCAGCCATGCTGTGATTTCAGCGGGAGAGACGAGCACTTCGAGAAGCCCCGCAATGAGGAAGCCCAACAGCAGTTCAATCCAGACGCTCCCGAACAACCTACCGCTTGCATACAACCCCTCTAATGGCAACGTGTGGTCCTTGATACCCGCAAACACACTGAGGCAGACAACTAGGACGAGCAATATCACCAGGCTGTTGTCCATACGCCGGCTCATGATTGAGCAAACCCTCGCCCGGTACGATATTCGAACAAGATCGGCACGCCGGTCGACTGACTTGCCTGGCTTCGGGCAAATTCAATAAGGCCATGATCAGGTGAGAGAGAACAAACCGGATCGGTAGCGAAGGCGTTCCCAGTTACATGAAAGGCCTGACAGCGGCATCCGCCAAAGTCTTTGGTACGACGGTCACAGCTTCGGCATATCTCGGGTAACCATTCTTCTCCGCGAAACTGATTGAATCCCACTGAATGATGCCAGATATCTGCGAGGTCGCGCGCCGTGACATGGTCAAAACGCAATCCGGGTAAGGTGTGTGCCAGATGACAGGGTAATGCAAGCCCTTCGGGATTCACCACGATAAATCGACGTCCCCATCCATCCATACAGGTTTTGGGGTATGCCGAATAGTAGTCTGGTGTGACGAAGAGCACTTCCATTCTTCCCAGAAGCCGTTTCTTTGCCTCAGACGCAATCGTTCGCGCAGTTTCGACCTGCTCGCGAGTCGGCAAAAGGGCATCGCGGTTCTTGAGAGCCCATCCGAGGTATTGCGCGTTCGCCAGCTCAAGTCGATCGGCGGAAACGCGCTCGGCCAGAGTGATCAGTTCTGCGATCTCACCGATGTTGTTGCGATGGAGCACGACGTTCAGGGTCAGCGGGAGTCCGAGCGCTGTGACCCATTGCATGACCTCAAGTTTCTGCTGGAATGAGGGTGCTCCGGCAATCCAGTCTGATTCTGTCGACCGAACGCTTTGAACGGACACTTGTACGGAATTGAGTCCGAGTGCCGCGCACTGAGACAGCCGTTCGAAGGTCAGTGGAATGCCGCTGGTGATCAGATTCGTATACAATTCATGCCGGCTTGCGCTCTCAATGAGCCGTTCCAGATCCTCCCTCAACAGCGGCTCCCCCCCTGTCAAGTTGAGCTGGACGACACCAAGGGCTTCCGCCTCTTGGAAGACACGAATCCATGTGTCGGTGTCGATCTCTGCATGACCGGTATAGCCAGGGGGATTTGAACAATAGGGACATCGTAGCGGGCACCGATAGGTAAGTTCGGCGATTAACGTGTAGGGTCGATACTCATTATTCATGTAAAACCTTGAAGCAGGGTGCTGAAAAAGTCCGCCAGCGGCGTTCTCGTTTCGCTTAGAGACTCAACGTACCGAGGCGTATGCCTCGCCTCTTCGCTCACTGCGGCCTTGCTGTACGGCCTTTTTGAGCACCCTGCGGCATTTTGACTTCTTCACCATCAGCTAGAGTCCAATGGTTTTTCTATGTGTAGGCCGAGCTTTTCCGCTGTCTGTTCGAAGCAGCCCTCGGTCTGCAAGGGTCTTGAGAAATTCGCGTACGTCTCGGGTAATGTCGACCGGAGAGACGTGGGTATGCCTGTGAGCCACATGCCTCACGATATCGTCGACCGTCCATTCTCCCGTGCAAAGACGGACAATTTCCGTCGCAGTCCTATTGAGCTCAAGCCCCGTTTCCGGGTACAGAAGTAGCTCGCGACCACTTCGCCGGTCGACACGAAGGCGAACTTTGGAGCTAAGCCGAGGTCTGGTTCTGTCGCCGGTCATGCTGTTGGTCATACACTACCTTCGTGACGTTCAATCCTGATTCGCTTGAAATCATTGAGAGGCAATCGAGCAGAGCCCACAGAATGTCCGCCTTCTTGATCAGGGCATTCACACATCGTTCCTGCATCTCATACGTGAGGGCGTGCTGCACGACGAATTCAACGGCGTGCTTCGATTCAATGCCGGCGCGGATGATGCGCCGCTGGAAATAGTCCAAGGCTTCTGCCCTCACCCAGGGATAATGATACTTCCATGCCTCAAGACGTCGAGCCATGAGCATCGGAGCAAACAACTCAGTGAGTGAAGAAGCCACCGCTTCGAGAAGCGATGAATCACGTACGAACTGCACGTACCCGTCGCAAGCGAGCCTGACGCCAGGAAGCACTGACCGGAAGCTCCTGACCTCCTCAACGTCAAGACTTACCCCTCGGGCCAATTCGAGCCATGACGTGAGTCCACCCTCCCCTTCCTGTTGTCCGTCCTGGTCTTGAATACGGCGGAGCCATATCCGTCGAAAGTTTGGATCTTCCGACTTCGATAGGATCACGGCATCTTTGATCGGGATTCGGGTCTGATAGTAGTACCGGTTCAGCACCCACTGTTGCAGCTGCGCCTTCGTCAAATTCCCCCGGTGCATGAGCTGGTGAAAAGGATGATGGTCATGGTAGCGAGCGGAACCTTCACGCGTGAGCCATTCCACGAAGGCCTCTTTTGAAAGTGGACCTCCATCTTGATGGTCCTTCACAGCTTGATCTCCATCCCGTCCCACGCGACGGTCCATCCTGCTCCTTCAACGATCTTTCGCTCGCTCGAATCATCCCTCAACATTGGGTTGGTATTGTTGATGTGGGTGAAGACTCGCCGAGTAGCCGTGAGCTTCGCGAGCATCGCAAGACTCCCTCTTTGTCCCCCGACGGGCCAATGGGCCAAATCCTCGGCTGACTTATCGAGGAAACCAGGACCGGAAAGTTCATCGCTTGACCAGAAGGTTCCGTCGAACATGACGCAATCCGCATCTGCCGACCCTTCGAACACCCCGGTCGTGATCCTGCCGACCGCTGAGAGATAGGCCAACACCCGCCCATTGGTGGATTGGCGAAACCTAAGTCCCACATTCAATTCCGGATCAAAAGGCGACACGAGCCCTTCCAAATGGATGGGAGGTTTTCCCGGAACGGCCAAAGCTTTCACGCTCATTCCTGACGGACGTCCGTCTGCGCATAGGACGGTTTCCTCAACTCCGAGTTGTAACGTTCGCCACGTCACCTGATCGGCAAAGCGCTGCAGAGTTCGATAGAGGACATTACCCTCGGTGAATCCACGACGCACAGACTCAGTCGCGTAGATCACAAGTCGATGATTCTCTCGAAGAGAAAAGAGTCCTAGACAGTGATCCAGATCACCGTTAGTCAGGAATATCGCCTGGATCGGTGTTGTGCGTGCATTCCGCGGATGGAGGGGACCGAAGCTCTCAATCTGCAAACGAATATCCGGAGAAGCATTGATGAGAAACCAGTCTCCGTCTCTCGTGCTGAGACCGACCGATTCCTGTGTTCGAGGAATCGCATTGATCAGTCCATCGCGCGTGCCCCGGCAATGAGAGCAAGCACAATTCCATTGTGGGAATCCACCACCGGCTGCCGATCCCAAGATCCGAATGATCATCACATTTGTTCATCGATGTGAGTGAAGGGCCGTCACAATCCGGGCTTCCAAAGACGGCTCTGTCATATCGAGAGTGTCCGCAAAGTCATCTTGATACGAATTGATTTCCGCATCCATTTTCACTTCTACGAACGATGGTGTTTCCCAGTCCATGTCCTTCCTCCATTCAACACGGCGGGTTCCGGCCTAAGGATGATGGTGATCGCGTCAAATATGGCTGAGGTCCAGGCTTCGCTCAAATCAGCGCGTGTCGCTCGAGCGTTTTAAGAAGTCCGCCAATTCACTGGCATGGGTTTCAGTCTCGCCCAGAATATCCAGTAAGATCTCGCGCGTGATGAGGTCCTTCTCGCCAATCTCTCGGATCAACGCTGTGTAGGCTTCCACCTGCCGCCGTTCGAGCAGCAAATTTTCGACCACCATTTCTCTGAGCGTCGTCCCCTGCTCGGGATGAACCCCGATGGCGGCGGCTTTACCGGCGATCTCTTGAAGGTCGAAGATCGGCACACCACCCAACTGCTGAATCCGTGTGGCCAACCGATCGGCATGCTCAAGTTCCTGCTTCGCGTGAGATTCAAATTCCGTTTTCAACCCCGGCGACAATAGCGAAACCGCCATGTACCCATGCTGTTTATATTGCA
>CBDDRW010000069.1:0-7607 GCA_965233175.1 uncultured bacterium | reverse complement strand
CCTGAAGGCCTGATTGAATTTCAGTTTACGCCGGCACGCACCGGAGCCTTCTCGTACCTATGCGACATGCCAGGTCACAACATGCAGGCCATGATTGTGGTTGAATAGCCAGAAGAACAGGAAACGATCCTCCGGCAACTTGTCGTCTCACAACGAAGAATTATTCGGATAGCCTGCTAGCCTATTTCAGGTCCACAAAGCAGCATGATACAGTGTTTCCTTTTTCTCTTCTTGATAAGCGGAGTCTATCTGACATGATGCGTGTACAGATTTTCCAACGCGGCTCGTTCAGGAGCTTGCTCCTAACCGGAACCCTGTCGATCGTGACCACAATGACCTTGATCGACACGCCAACAGCTTCAGCCTCTGCCGCTGTAAAGAAATCGAAGTCGGCCGTCACCACTGCAGAAGCCACGGCGCGTCGATACGCCGAAGCGATGGGAGCAGGGAATACGGTGGTCGTCGGCCAACTCGACTTCGCCTGCCAATATTCCCTCGTGACCGCAGCTCCACATGGTATCAAACGCTATCCGGCTGACTCCGACCCCATCTACGATTCGTGCCGGCAACGCCTCCAGAATGCCCATGCATCCACCCTTATCAGAACCGATGTCGGAATGGAGGTCTTGTGGCCCAGTAATGGCGAACTGGTTTTTTTCAGCGAGGACTTGAAGCGGTATCCCGCCTCAGCCTTCGTGACCGACTCACTGGGGCTTAGCCCACCGGGAACCGGATTCCGAGTTCATGTTGCCGGCAGCACACGGCTTCCTTCAGCTTCATTCCGCCTTCGACCGAATGGCCCTGTCATCGCGGTGCCGACAACCTTGGTGAAGTTGTCCATCAACTACCAGGATCCCCTCACGGCCCCGTTGACTTATGCAGCCGGTTCGGTCAAGTGGACGACGACGATTAAGCGGACTAGGCGTGCGCTGAAAGAAGTGACCACTCAGTGGGTGGTCCTCTCCGGACTGAAGAAACATGGCTTCGCAGGCGACCAGGCAGTCGTGAACCTTCCCGTCACCAGCGGCGCCATCTTCGGAAGCGGCAAGCAGGAACAGATTCCGTTTGTCACAGAAACCAGCCGGGCTCTGCCTGAATCACTCATCTGGTGGGGACCGACGGACAGCCCTGGGCTTTTGACCGCGGCGGTCGCTCGCGCAGCCATGTTTCCTGAACTACGAGACCGTGTGGCCATGCTGAATCGCGTTCTCATCGTCGACCCCAATCAGACCGAAGCCCTCACGGTGCTGAGCCGGCATCTCTATGCCATGGTCCTACGCGAGGCCTATCCATTCCACAAGCTCATGGTGAATGATCCCGCATTGTTCTTGGTCGTGAACGAGCATTTCTGGAATATCTACGCCCAATCGACACGCATGGACCTGTCACTGGGGATGGAAATGGGCGGGTTCGACAAACCGACGACTGCAGACTACCTGTACCGGATGCTCTCAGCCATGCAAACATTGGCCGCTGTTCGGCCAGACCAACTCGATAATCGATTTCGGTTAGGCGTGGCCTTGCGCTGGAATAACGATCAAGAGCCCTCGATCGAAACACACCAATCCTTGGTCAACGCTATTCCGGTTGAACAAAGGGCCGGCAGAGCCGAAGCCCTGCTCCAACTGGCCTGGTCCCGCATCAACAAAGTGGCCTGGAACCGCATCCTTGACGACGCAGACATTCGGGCTGCCTATCAGGATGCTGACGAGGCGCTTGCGCTTGCCGACCTGCCGCTCGATAAATTCATGGCCGAGTACACCAAAGCCTACAGTTTACTGTTCACCCCTGACCGGGACAATCGGGCGCTCTTGGAACGAATGACGGAAGCCAAACGATGGTTTGCTGAAATTCCAGGCCAAACACCGGACGTCTGGAATTTCTTCGTCGGGGCAGAATCCTTGAAAGCGGTACTGGACGCAGATCCCATCTTCCAACCTGTGCTGGCTCAAGCGGAAGAAAAGAAAGGGTGAGGGATGGGGGCTGATGATCTTCTTTGCTCGCGCAACGCGCGGCCTGAGAAGGCCCTCGTTGGACGCGCGCAGTGGAAGATCGATCAGCCCCCATCCCTAGAGAGATAACGAGCAAGCTTGGAAGGATCATATTTTGGTCACTCGTTGCGGCCTTGTTTGGGAAAAGGCGTGTCCCAGGGCAAAGAGTCTGTCTTGGCAGACTCAGGGCGGGAGGGTGAAATAGTCGCCTGGGTTGGGCGGGTGAGAAGTCTGGCCTTTTTGAGCATCCTGCGATTAGTTTGACTTCGACGCCCACGGAAGATTTCATCGACACTTTTTGTACAAACTGAATTTCCCCGCAACCTGCTAGGAACCATAGCCTTTTTACGTCGTGTCGCGTAATTTGTTAGGTTATGTTCAGGCTCAGCGCCAACCCGTCCGATCTGCGCTTCCCGCCCGTTGATTTATCCAACCCTGAGGGCCTGCTCGCCGTGGGAGGTGATCTACGACCAGAGCGGTTGCTCGAAGCCTACCGCCACGGCATCTTCCCCTGGTACAGCGACGATCAGCCCATCTTGTGGTGGTCTCCCGATCCCAGAACCGTCCTCTTTCCCGACAAACTCCACATCTCGCGCAGTCTCAAGAGAAGCCTTCGTCCCGGAATATTCAACATCACACTCGACACCTGCTTTCGCGACGTGATGCAGCAATGCGCAGGACCACGACCGCAATATCCAGACGGCGGTACATGGATCACGGCAGAGATGCTCGACGCCTACACAACACTTCACAAACAAGGCTATGCGCATTCCGTTGAAACCTGGCAAGAAGGAGAATTAGTCGGCGGGCTCTACGGAGTAGCGATCGGGGGAGCATTCTTCGCAGAGTCGATGTTCACCCACGTGCCGGATGCCTCAAAAGTCGCACTGGTATCTCTGGTCCGCCAGTTACAGGCCTGGGAATTCCGCATCATCGACTGCCAACAAGCCTCACTACATGTCATGCGCTTCGGCGCGGAAGAAATCTCCCGCCGGGAGTTTCTCGATCACCTGACCTCTACACTCACGCTGTCTGAACGATGCGGGCGCTGGCAATTCGACATTCCATGATAGAAGCCGTGAGACGGTATCTCAGCAAAAATCATTTGCTTGCCACCGCGAGCAGGGCCCTATACTGGTGAGACAAGGCGCGACTCAGACGAACTCTACATCAACGTCCAAGTTTCCTGTTGGGTGCCTCTACAGCAGTGCTCACCCTTCGCCTTGACGCTCTCTGCGTCCGCGCCATACTTCACCACCATGCGCGCCCTCGTCGTCATAATTCTCCTGGCTACACTCATTCTCCCCTTTGAGCATGCGTCAGCTTCCCGGTCGATCGACATGTCAGCAGCAGATCTACGTGAACAGGCAGCCCAGGGTGTCGCGGAAGCGCAGGCCAACCTCGGGTTGCTGTATTATGACGGGCAGGGTGTGCCGAGGGATTACATAAAGGCGCGGGAGTGGTTCGAGAAAGCCGCGGCACAGGGGCACGCGGGTGCTCAAAACAACCTTGGAGCGCTCTATGAATTCGGACATGGCGTGAAGCAGGATTCTGTGAGGGCATACATGTGGTACAACGTCGAGGCCTCCCTCTCGACGAATGATCCACAGAAGGACGTCGCAGCAGAAAATCGAGATGAGATCGCAGGTGGCATAACTTCCGCGCAGATTTCAGAAGCTAAACGACTGACGAGTCAATGTCGGACACGGCAGTTCAAGGGCTGCTGAGTGGGGTCCTTCGAAATCCCACTTTTTCCGCACCCCGCTCGCAGTAGCCACGCAGAAACCATGTGCAATCATCCGTAGCGACCAGCCCATGCCATCCCCCTCACACACAAGCTGCCCCGGAACCTACCCAGGCACCTTGAACTTCTCTTCAAACTGGGGCACACTTCCTAATTCCGACGATCTCTCAGGAGAAATTCTCAATGACACGAATAGTCCTTTCTATAGGTATTGGGCTCCTGCTGACTGTTGGCACAGCATGGGCGGGTCCACTCGAAGATGCGACTACTGCAAATACACGCGGCGACAACGCGACTGCGTTGAAAACATTTCAATCGCTTGCAGCCCAAGGGAATGCTGAGGCGCAGAACAATCTCGGAGAACTGCATGCCAAAGGACAAGGCGTGCCGCAGGATTATTCGCAAGCGCGTCAGTGGTACGAAAAAGCCGCGGCGCATGGGCATGCGCTTGCACAGAACAACCTCGCGGAACTGTATTTCGCAGGTCTAGGCGTACCGCAGGACTATGTGCGGGCGTATATGTGGGTGAGCCTCGCAGCAGTTCACATGAAGGGTGACGAGCAGAAGCAAGCAGAGGAAAATCGAAACGATGTGGCAGGGCGCATGACTCCCGAACAGCTTGCAGAAGCCAAGCGGCTCACGCAACAGTGCCTGGCACTGAAGTTCAAAGGCTGCTGAGTCGGACTGACCGCTCTCTCTTCACCCAACGCTGGCGCTATACTCGCAGTAGATCCACAGACACCCTTCACAATCGTCCGTCGCCACACCACCTGCTCAAAAATGCCGCGAAGCGCTCGGGGCCGAAGAAAATCCCCCGGCGAGACTTTCTCGCTCACCTGACCCCAGCACTCGCACTTCCTGATAGGCAAGGACACTGGCAGTTCGACATTCTATGACTTTCGGAGATGCGGGAATCTGCCATCCGTTAGGCTATACGGGAGATCACACGAGCTGATCGCGGTCTGAGATCATGACATTGTTGTAGCTTAATATCTCCGTGTTAATATTTTGTATGTTTTGAATCTCTTCATATATGGAGTCGCCCTTATGTCGTTCATTAGTGTCCAGTAACAATATTTAACAAACTCTGTATTGACGCCCTTGGGATAGGTGTATCTATATCTCAGTGAGGTGTGGCTTTTAGATACCAGTGACCCCTTAAACTCTGGCTGCAAATATTCTTGGATGCCCCATCTAATGCTATTTAGTTGCTCAACTATCTGACTCCCCTGGTAAGTAAAAATGTCACCGTGAAATCTATCGTAGAAATCATCTAAAAGTTCCAATCCGTCCACATCACTGGCCTCCTTGCCGTTCCTCTTTAGTATCTTTTTCAACTCGCGGGCTCTTATATGAAGTCTTGAGAAAGCATGCTTGGAGATGTCCCCGCATATTTTGATTATCTCCTGTCTCTGGACCTTAAGATCCGCCTTAAGGTCAATTGATGGGAACCACACCTTGACTTTAATTTCGTGCTCCAACCACCTCTTGAATACTGTGACAGCCCGCCTCAATGACTTCACTGAATTGTGTTGGTTGAAGTTCGGATTCTCACATATTTTGACTAATGCATCCAAGGATGAAATCTTTTCTCCTGTAACCTCTTCGGCAGACTTCGAAAGGAAATCGACGAGAATGATGTTGAAGTACCTTTGATGGATCGATGTCTTGAATATTGCCTGCGCTCCATTATCTCCCTCACTTAATTTAAGAACTTCATGATTAACCATTGATCCAATTGATTCATTTGACGCTTTAAGAAAAATGATCTCTTGTTCAATGGCTGTGGATTTCATAATGGTTAAAACTATCGAGTACAAATGAAGTGACGAAAGACTATCTTCCTCTTATCTACGAACTGTTTGCTTTGAGACGGTCTGCTCATGTCTAGTATGGTCTTGTTTGGTCTAGATTGGCTCGACGGAACCTACCTTAACAGCCATTGAACCTCCTTACCCCATTCACCCACAAGAGGAGTGGCCAAGGCTGCCCTTTACTGCGCGCATCGAAGTAAATGCTCCCTCCAAGCTTGCTCGTTGTCTCTCTAGGGATGGGGACTGATTGATCTTCCACTGCGCGCGTCCAACGAGGGCCTTCTGAGGCCGCGCGTTGCGCGAGCACAGAAGATCATCAGGCTCCATCCCTCACCTCTTTCCCATCTTCGCCACCTCCTCAAAATAATGCGCAAACGCTTTCATCCCGCCGGAAGCCTGGCTCCAGTCGAAGTATTCGTT
Source organism: uncultured bacterium (assembly GCA_965233175.1). Lineage (GTDB taxonomy): Bacteria > Nitrospirota > Nitrospiria > Nitrospirales > Nitrospiraceae > Palsa-1315. The sequence continues at coordinate 1,638 of CBDDRW010000069.1, read as the reverse complement.
TGGCGCATGGTAGCCGTGCTCGGGGAGGCTCAGTCCCATGAACAGGATCGGCACCTTCCAGGTTTTTTGCATCGTGACCACCGCGCCGATCGATCCTCCTTCGCGGATGAAGGCCGGTTCTTTCCCGAACCCGGCTTTCGCCGCCCGCTTCACTGCTTCGACATAGGGTCCCTCGAATAATCCTTTGAAGGGATGAAGCATGCCTTCCTGCTCCACCTTCACGTTCGGATTCAGCTTGGCGACATGTTTCTTGAGTAAGGCAAAAACCTTTTCGGGAGCCTGATTCGGCACCAACCGCATACTCACTTTGAGCTCGCCATGGCCCGGCACGATCGTCTTCACCCCTGGGCCGTGATAACCGCCAGTCAACCCATGCATCTCAAACGTCGGCGCGGCCCAAATCCGGCGCATGATCTCGGCGGGATCGTTCGTGCGGAGCGTCTGAAATCCATATGCCTGCTTGAAGCTCTTGACCTGAAAGCCTGACGCCAGAAAACTCTTGATCTCCGCTTTCGTCGGCTCGACCACATCCTGATAGAAGCCTGGAATCTTGACCTTGCCGGTCTTCGCATCGACGCAGGCATGTGCCACTTCCATCAGTTCCGCGAGCGGATTCCGCGCGGCGCCGCCGGTTACGCCCGAATGGGCGTCTTTCGTTCCCGTGCGTAGCATCATTCGCACGCCCAGTAGACCGCGCAGACCATAGGGCATGGCGGGTTTTCCTTTCGCGAGCCAGATGGTATCCGACACCACGACTGAGTCCGGCCGTGGAATAGCCGATCGATTGTTCAGTCCAGCAGCAAAATGAGGACTGCCGATTTCCTCTTCCAATTCCCAGAGAAACCGAACATTGATCGGCACTCCTTGCTCAATGGCATACCGTGCGCCGAACAGGGCCGAGAGTGCCGGGCCCTTGTCATCCGTTGCACCACGGCCGTGATATCTCCCGCTTTCGTTCTTGAACGCAAAGGGCGCCTGCGTCCATTCGGGCTCCTGCGCCGGTTGCACATCCATATGATTGTAGATGGTGACCGTCGGATGGTGGGCGCCCATCATCCACCCGCCTGATACGATCGGATAGCCTCCTGTCTCTACAATCCGAACGTCGGCGCCCAAGTCTGCGAGAAGCTGCCGTGCAAATTCCGCCATGCGCCGGATGTCAGGGGCTTTGGCCGGATCCATGCTGATCGAAGGAATCTCGACCATCTGCCTCAGCAGATCTTCAAACTGGAGGCGGCTGTCTGTGACGTAACGTGCAAGGCGCGCATGATCGATCATAGGGTCGTTCTCCAAAAAATGTCGGCGGATTATACCGAGTTCGCCAAGGAGGCGGAAGGGACTTCTGCCTCGACCTTCTGTAAAATAGAATCATGATAGTCAACAGAGCATCTCGCGCACGAACGTTGGTGCGCCTCTTTACCGGCCTCTGGCTGGGATGGTCTGCTGTTGCTGCGCCCTCTGTTCCAGCCGCGGAACCCATCACTATTCGTGAGATCGTCGACGACCCGAAGTCCTTTCATTTGAAACAGGTCACATTGCGGGGCACTGTTCGCAATGTAGCGCCGCTCGATCCCTACAAGCTCCAAGCCGGCACGACCTGCTACGGCGCCTATTTGTTCTACCTGGAAGACGAGACCT
>CBDDRW010000068.1:0-5930 GCA_965233175.1 uncultured bacterium | reverse complement strand
ACCGACGTCGTACTTGCCGGCACGCCTCCAAGGGCAATCGTGAGCGTGACAGGCTTGCTGGGTTGTGGATCCCCCATCGACTCATCTTGGCTCAGGTCGAACTGCACCCACCGCTTCGTAGGACTGGACGAGGGAGTTGTCTGTGGCGATGATTCTGAGTGCGCCGGTGCAATAAGGCCGGGGCAGAAAAATGCCATGCTACATAGCACCGCTAACAGCATAAGCCCGCATGATTTATGAAGGTTCATCGCGAAATCGCTCAGCCTGGTCGCGAGACCGGCGGGTTGAACCCTGAAGGACCGAGGCCGCCTCGTGAAATAGGGTGAGATTCGGAGGAGTGGGTTTCCCATCAGCCGAAGGCTCGTCGTAGCAACGGACCGGCAATTGCCTAATTGATGAATCATGCTGGCTAGACCTTGGTGGTACAGGGCTTCATAAGGTTGCATCCTATCGATCTTGCGAACACTAGCGCAACCCCTTGTTGCCTCAAACAGGATTATCCCTGTCTTCCATACTCTAACCATTTGAAACTCTTAGTGTGGTTGGTCCATGTGGTTTCTTAACAGGTCAGTACCCAGAAAAGTTCGTGATGATGGAGTGAGGATTTTCGATCTCCCCTGATAAGGTAGGCGAGATCGAGTCAGTGGTATACAATTAGGTCATGCGCGCACTCGTCAAAACAGCAGCTCAACCGGGATTAACTGCTACCGACAGGCCGGAACCTAAACCAGGCTCGACCGACGCTATCATCCGTGTCACAGCCACCTCTCTCTGCGGAACAGACGCCCATATTTACAATTGGGATCCCTGGGCTCATAGCCGCATCCACCCGCCGCGTATCATTGGCCATGAAATGTGCGGTGAGGTCGTGGAGGTCGGCTCTGATGTCACGCTCGTCAAAGTGGGCGATTATGTCGCTGCCGAGTCGCACATCACATGTGGTCAATGCTTCCAATGCCGTACCGGGCAAGCGCATGTGTGCAAGAACTATCGCATTCTCGGGGTCGATCGAGACGGGTCGTTCGCGGAGTATGTCGCTCTGCCTGAAGCGGTGCTCTGGAAGACCTCACCCACCCTTCCACCCGAACTTGCTTGCCTCCAAGAACCGCTCGGCAACGCCGTCGACGCCGCTCTCATCGAAGACCTCACCGGACAGACGGTCTTGATCACAGGCTGTGGTCCGACCGGACTGCTCGCAGCCGCCGTTGCGCGAACGGCCGGCGCCGCCATTATCATCGCATCAGATGTCAGTCCGTACCGCCTGGACCTTGCCAAACAGGTCGGGGCCGACCATCTCCTCAACGCCAAAACAGAAACCTCAGACCAGATCGCCGCCGCTATCCGCGATATCACCGCCGGCGAAGGGGTCGATGCGTCGCTCGAAATGTCGGGAAATCCGACAGCACTGCATCAGGCCTTCAGTGCCGTCAAGAACGGCGGACGCGTCACGCTCTTCGGCATACCAACCGGCCCGATCAATTGTGATCTCGCCAACGAAATCATTTTTAAAGGAATTCGCGTCTACGGGATTACAGGACGCCGGCTTTTCAAAACCTGGTATCGCTTGACCGGTCTCTTCCAAGCCGGACTCAATATCAAACCGGTGATCACCCATACATTTCCCATGACGGACTTCGCACGGGGATTCGAGTTGATCAATTCAGGTCAATGTGGAAAAGTAGTTTTATTTCCGTGAGGGGGTAGGGGTAAGGCGTGAGGTGTGCAATGAAAGATTCCGATAACGATCTCTGTGCCCGTCCCCTTACCAACTGAGAATGGCCTACGACTCACTCAAAAAAACTGTTTCTGAGCGACTTGCGGAGATCCGTGTGGCAGGCCTCTATAAGTCCGAGCGGCAGATCCTAGGCCCTCAGGGAGCCGAGATTCGGGTGGCCCAGGGTGAAGTCCTCAATCTCTGCGCCAACAACTATCTGGGGCTTGCCAACCACCCTGATATCAGACAGGCTGCCACCACGGGACTGCACGAACATGGCTACGGCATGGCTTCCGTCCGATTCATCTGCGGCACTCAGAATATTCACACCCAATTAGAGCAGACGATCAGCACGTTCCTAGGCACCGAGGATACGGTCCTCTATAGTTCTTGCTTCGACGCGAACGGCGGACTCTTCGAGGTGCTCCTCGGCGAGCAAGACGCCGTCATCAGCGACGCCTTGAACCACGCCAGCCTGATCGACGGCATCCGGCTCTGTAAGGCCAAGAGGCTCCGCTATGCCCACTCCGATATGACGGACCTGGAGTCCAAGCTGCGCAACGCGGTATCGTCTCGCCTTCGCCTGATCGCAACGGACGGGGTCTTCTCCATGGATGGCGATCTCGCGAAACTCGATCGAATCGTCGAGTTGGCGGATCGGTATGATGCCGCGGTGATCGTGGACGATAGTCACGCAACCGGTGTGCTCGGGCGCAACGGACGTGGCACACCAGACCATTTCGGCGTCGCAGACCGGGTCGAGATGGTCACAAGCACCCTGGGAAAGACCTTGGGCGGCGCGGCAGGTGGGTTTACGTCGGGGCGAAAGGAAATTGTCGAGCTGCTGCGGCAGCGATCGCGCCCCTATTTGTTTTCGAACTCACTGCCTCCGGTCATCGCCACGGCTGCTCGATGTGCCGTGGCCCTTGTCGCCCAAGGCGATCAGTTACGGGCCAGGCTACGCGAAAATGCGGCGTTCTTCCGTGCGCAACTCACTGCCCTCGGATTCCGGCTCATCCCCGGCGAGCACCCCATCATCCCGATTATGTTGGGCGACGCCTCACTCGCCACTAGAATGGCCGCGCGGCTCTTGGAAGAAGGGATCTATGTCGTGGGGTTCAGTTATCCGGTTGTACCCGAAGGTCAGGCGCGAATCCGTGTCCAGATGTCGGCGGCCCATACGCACGAACAGCTTCTGCGAGCGAGCGCAGCGTTCGCTACAGTCGGCCGAGAGCTGGGCATCATCCCGTAAAGCGTAACTATTCTATTCTCGAACCGCCTGGGCGCGCTTCTGTAGATAGGCATTGCGGACGGCAGTATAGAGATCGAACGTCGCTTCCTCAACTCCCTGGTACGTTTGGAGATTCCGCGACCGTTCATTGACGATCTCTCCCACGCGTGCCCCAAACTGGATAATGCTGGTCGTCGTACGGTTCTTGTGAGCGATCACAGAGGGTACGTTGTCGACTTCGATGATCGGGACAACGAGCCAGTTGATCGGATTGAGAAACACGTCGCCGACGTATCCCACAAAATCCCGAACAGTAAATGGTTGAAGCAGAGGGAGCACAAGATAGGGCCCCGGCTTCACCCCGTAGAACCCCAGCGTCTGCCCAAAATCCTCTTCCGGCGTCACGAGATCGACTTTTGTCGCAAGGTCGAAGAAACCTGCCACTCCAACCGTGCTATTGATCAGAAACCGTCCGACTTCGATGCCTGCCCCTTTCAGTTTACCCTGAAACACATTGTTCAAAAATCGGGGTGCAAATCGGAGATTGGAGAAGATGTTGCTGATGCCGACCTGGACCAGATCCGGCATGACATAATCGTAGCCCGTCGCCACGGGCTTGAGCACAAATCGATCGACCTGGCGGTTGAACTCGAAGATGTTGGCGTTCACCGGTTCCCAGGGATCATACTCTTCACCTGCTTCCTCGTCTGCCCTAGCAAAGGGATCAAGCGGTTCGTATGGCGGAGGCTGTGGCTTCGCCGAGGAAGTCGTCACCGGAGTCTGGTCCGTGAGCGGCCTCGCGTCGCTCGACTCCAGCGGCTGTGCCTTTCCGGTTTTCCCTGCACAGCCAGCGGCAAACATGATCAAGACACTCAGCAGAGAGAACGCCAGCAGACGAACGTGAATCTTCACCCCGGCCTCCTTACCTCAGTTGGTCATGACAACGTCTACGCAGATCACCAACAAACCGATCTCTGAGCAGGCCCCAGGCCCAGCCGACGCGCACTGTACCAAATGACGAGACAATCGCCAATCTATTCTTTCATACAGGTTTGTAGTGTGGCGCGCGAGATATGCAATCCGAGATTCAAAGTTCGAAGCTCTGAAGACCTCGACCCTTCTCTTGTCTTTCCCTATTGCTGAGTACGGACAGGCTCCTAGCCCGCATTATTCATGAAGGTTCGTTGCGAAAGCGTGCAGACGCGAAGCGAGACGGGCACTCGGAGGCGTGAAGCCCTGAGGCATACTCGTGCAGTATGTCGAAGGACTGAACGGCGAGACTGCCCGTTGCAGCCGTGTATCCGCGCTTACAGCAGAACCTTCATGGATAATGCGGGCTATGATCGGATGGCGGCTTGAACAAACTCAGCCCAGCGCCGGAAATAGACTGCCCCGCCAACTTGGTAGGTATTGTTGTGATCGGCGCCTTCAATGACATAGAAGGATTTGGGTGGCTTGGCCGCCTAGTAGGCCTGCCGGCCCAACTCGAGGGGGATGATGTCGTCTTGATCACCGTGAATGATCAGCTTCGGGAGCGAGAGTTGCGGAAGACGATCGATCAAGGCAAAGTCTGCACCGAGCAGCCAATGGACCGGCAGCCCACCGTAATGGAACTTGGCCACCGCGCCGATCGACGGAAATGCCGATTCCAGGATCAAGCCGGAGGCAGGCTTCTGCGCAGCAAGCTCCCCGGCGACAGCCGCGCCGAGTGAGCGCCCGAATATAATGATGCGCTCGGGAAGAATCATTCTGGTTCGCGTGAGATAGTCGTGCGCCCCCAGCGCATCCTGATAAAGCCCCTCCTCCGACGGCTTCCCCTGGCTCCGACCATAACCCCGATAATCGAACAGGAACACCGATAGTCCCAACTGGTAGAGAAGTTTCAGATTTTCAAGGCGGTTGATGATGTTTCCCGCGTTGCCATGACACCAGAGTATGACAGGACGATCTGCCTGTGCCTCCACATACCAGCCAAACAGCTTCATCCCATCCGCTGCGATGAACCAGACATCTTCCAGCGGCAATCCACTGAGTCGTGCCCAGTCCTTATCTCGCCATGGCTCAGGATGATAGACGAAGAATTGATCGAGGAGGCTCATCGTGCCTTACTTCTGAGAACGACGATTTAAAAGCGTAGCCCGACGCCAAACAAGACATACTGAGAGCGAAAATCCAGCGCGAGCTGCTTCCAGTGATAGTCAGCCGAGAAGTACTTGTACTCGCTGAACAAAAAGATTTTTTCGGTCAAATTGCCCTGCACTCCGCCAAAGAATTGATGGCCAAGTGCCCATGAACCTTCAAAATCTTCGTCAGAACGACCCGGAACTTCGGCATGGGTGAGCACTCCGCTCGAATAACCACCCCCAACACCAATGTAAGGGATCAACACGTTCCCAGGGTAGCGAAGAATCAGGTTTATCATCGAACCGAAGACCCAGAGGTCGGTACTGTGACCAGACCCGGCATTCACTGGAGAAGAAAATGAAATCTCACTTCCATGACCGGAGGATTCCAGCCCAATCCCGATGATATTTCCCAAACCGTGTGGAAACACAGTGGCCCTTATGCCGGCTCCAGCCCCATTGGATATTCTCGTGTTTGAGGGGTTGCCACCTTGGGCAAAGAGGCCTCGATCTGATGGGAATGCGCCCAGTGCGTACAGGCCAACATCTATGTCGGCGGTCTCAGCGGCTGCAACCCAGCCAGGTTGCAGCAACATAATCATGAGGGCAAGCAGCAGCGAGAAGAAAACTGGGAGCACGAATGGGAATGGCCACATCTCGAGTATGTTCTACACCACATTGGTCAGCAGCGCCGACCAAAATAAAAGGGCCTCTGGGGCTTTACCCCAAAGGCCCCTTCGATTACGGACGTTCGAGAATCAGCTTCCCTTGACGATCGTGCACCATTCGCCAAAGATACCTAAGATGTTCTTTGCGTAATGGTCCACTGACGAGACTTTTGTGATTCCACCATTGGCTTTGG
>CBDDRW010000067.1:0-12359 GCA_965233175.1 uncultured bacterium | reverse complement strand
TCCCGTAGTGCGGAGTATTTTGGAGCACCACATCCGAGGAACGCATTTTGGAATCGGCGTAGATCGGCAAGATGGACTTTTGCGTGCAGGCGCGGAGGGGTATCAGCTGACTTGGATGGATGCGAAAGTGGACGATTGGGTAGTGACCCCTCGTCGTGGCAAGCCGGTTGAAATTCAGGCACTTTGGTATAACGCTCTTTGTTGTATGTCGCAGTGGGGAGGTATTGTCGGGGAACCGACGGATCAATGGGCTGCCCTGGCCTCTCAGGCTTCACGCTCTTTTAATCGCCTTTTTTGGCATCACGAGGGTGGCTATCTGCTGGATGTTCTCGACGGTGAGAGGGGCAACGATTCGAGCCTTCGTCCTAACCAAATTCTAGCAGTGTCCCTGGAAAATCCAATTCTCGACCAAATGAAGTGGCGAGCCGTGGTTGATGTTGTGTCGCAGAAACTTATGACACCCTTCGGCTTGAGGAGCCTCGCTCAACATCATCGAAACTACCAACCAAGGTATTTCGGGGATCTTCGAGCGAGGGATGCGGCCTATCATCAAGGAACGGTATGGGTTTGGTTGATCGGACCATTTATCGATGCATGGCTCAAGGTCTATCCCGAAATCGCTGTAGCCCGCACCATGCTTGATGGATTTAGGGCGCATTTGCTCGAAGAAGGGATTGGCACTGTGAGCGAAATTTTTGACGGTGATCCACCCTACACTCCGAGGGGATGCATTGCCCAGGCCTGGAGCGTCGCAGAAGTCCTCCGAGTTTGCCGAGTAACGCGGGATCCCGCAAAACGATAACACATTCCTTGATTGTGTTTTTGGCTTCTCTGAGTTGACCTTAAGGTCTTTGCCCAGAGAAGTACATTCAGGAGCTCACAAAAAAGGGGTTGTTGCCCAAGGGGAATTGACGGCGATGAAAAGGGCGGATATTTGCCAGTCACATTCATCAGCAAGCAGGAATTTCGAATACTGAAGCGGCCACGTTACTAGAATGTGTTCTTCAACTTCTCAAGAACACCCTTTAGACAGGCGAATCGATCACCATTCAAGGCTTTGACAAGTTTACAGTCCGAAGTAAGCGCCCCAGGGGCGGAATCGCCGCACGGGCGAGCTACAATGAGCTCGGCGCGTCTTGTATAGACCTAGACCCAGTGTAGACATTTTTCCTGCACATCTCACGAAACTGACCAAAAAAGGCCCGGTGCCTTTCGGAACCGGGCCTTGTGCTTTGGAATCCGCCATGGGTTCGCGCGCATAGGTTAAGGACCGAGGGGCAAGGTCCCCATGCTCCCATAGCGTCTTCTGAAGCGTGCCATCAGTCTATAGTTGGACGGAAGGTGGGGCCCACGAGGAAGAACCCTAGTTCAGGCACATCCTTGAGGTCTTTTCGACAGCGCGAGATCATCTTCACTCATCCCCAGTTATACTGAGACCGTCTATTCGTGCGATACGTATTGGCGCGGCGATGCGGCGCCAGTCCCCTATTTCATCGATGATCGCAGCCTTGGATCTCATTGAGGCGCATCTTCAGCAAATGTGAAACAAGAGGTGACCGCCGGAAGTCGCAGCGATGATATGCAGAAGACCGATAAGATAGTACTCCGGGAAATCATAACGGCGCGGAGAACCGGGGAAGCTACGGTGACACGACGCCGTTGACAAGATTTTCCGCGAGGAGGAATTGATTCACTGTGGGGGTCGCAACAAGCCAACCACTCCCCCCACTATTTCCTACATTGGATGTCAGTCGCCCTTCAGCCTGAACTTGCAGACCTAAGATGAAACGTTCCTCCCTTTAGGGTCGGAGCTTTATCATTACCGATGCGGCTGTACCACCATTGGCCGTCGCCTTCTGAAAAGTCTGGCGAGAGCTCTACCGTAAATCCACCTTCGCGGTCATTCTCCTCCTGAACCCATATGCCGCTCCACGTATGGTCCACCAGTCTGTGTGTTTCGAAATGCCCATCTTTCCATTTATAGTGACCGTTCCCCTGTTCGTCGAGTATTAACGGGACCACAGCGCCACTGCTATCGATATAGTCCCATTCCCCAGCCAGAACATGACGGTCAACGACATGGGAGACCATTGACGGAGAACGGGGGTCTATGGAAGCTGGCTGGTGCGCACATGCCGCGACGATCAGTATGCACGCGAATATGATGAACCTATTGAGATATCGTGGGATCATACACACGTCTGCTCCGTTTGGATGCCCAGCTTTCAAGACTTCAATCGTTCAATCGTCACACGCTGCGGAGTAAGCAGTCTGGACGGGATTCATGAATAGGACAACGTTCATCGCATTGAACAGAATGGATCTACAAGACATGCGACGGCACCCTTTACTCATAGATTTGTAAAAGAGCACATTGCCGTTTTACACCGCAAATTTCCTGCCGCCCATCTATGCTAGACGGAGACTTTCGCAACATCATGACGTTAGAATGGTTTTTCAGAGCCGGGCGGGATTGTCTAAAGCGATCATCTTGTCTGACAACGGACATTTTGTCCTTAGGAAACACGCCTCCACGCACTGAACTAGGGTATTTCCTCGTATGTGCTCCTCTTTCAGTGAAGTAGAGTCACATCATGCTTTAGTACAGGCAATGCAAAAACTGTGGCGAACACAATGGAAACGTTGTGAAAGAAACAGTGGAAGCGTTGCAAGTCTGAAGCGAGAAGGCTCGGATCCGAAAGGAACCGGGCCTTTGTTTTGTTGAGAAACGGATGAATGGTTCGAACTGTTGTTCCTAAGCCGGCAATGGTATTTGATTCTCACGAGACTTTCCCACTTGCTTGAAAGAGACTCAGCGCTAGATTATAGGGTAGGTAATTTAGGGGGAACTAGGAAGGATAGAACGGCCGGTAGCGATCTTCCTTGGGCAACATGCCTACCATTGCAATCGCGCTATGAATCGTATTATCCAGCGCCTCGCACGATGTGTGCTCTTTAATAAGACAGGCATACGCCCCATTCCTCTTGGCCAATTCCCATAACCCGCGATGTGTCAGGCGAGTGAGGATAATGACCGCAACAGTGGGCCTCGTGGCTATGGGGACCAGTCGTACTAAAACCTCGAAGCCCGATCGATCCGGGAAATCCAGTTCGAGAATGACACAATCGATTCGCTGTGACTGGTACAGCGCAAGCCCAGATTCTCCATCGGTGGCTTCGAGTATCCGATAGCCAGGCGATTCGCACTTCAGTCCCTCGGCAAAGAACTTCCGGTCCGCATCATTTGCATCGATGAAGAGGACCGAGGTAGTGAGGCGGTCTTCTGGCAGCATATCCCTTTGCTCCCGAGTGTAGAGGCGGGGTGATTAGACCAAATGCTATTTCCCAGAGTCAATAGAGCCATTGGTGTTCTATGGGATATCGGCCTTTAATCAGCACCATGGTTCTCCCGAGCGAGGGTTGGCTCGCACGGTGGCTAGGGCGTTTCCCAGCTGCCTTCTCGTTCATTTCTCCTAACGTATGTCTCATGACACATGCTCAATCAGCGACTCTACGAGACAAGTGGAAACGGCGGGGTGATTCAGCACACTGTCACCATCCAAACCTAGAATTAGAAAGTTACGACGACGGGTATGTGACTGGCCAGTATCACTGCCTTGTCTATGGTGAATCAGTCATCAATGCGCTGAATCGATAAAAAGATCCATTAGGATTCCAAGAGCGCCAACTCGGCAGAGGGAGGCCTGGGCAAGAGAGGGCTTTACACACTGTCTCGCGGGTGTATCGATGTCTAAGAGGGTCCTGCCTGTCATGAGTTCCTGCATACCATCCTTGAATTGTAGAGCCTAAAGGGGTTCTCCATCCAGTATCAATTTTTCCTACAAGTGTGTTCATGGCTGAGTGATCACGTGAAATCCCCACCGCCGGTATCTGACGTGAAACTCCCATTTGAAGACAGTTTCGCAATGAGAGGGACTAGGGTTATCCCACCTAGACAGAGGTAATGGATGCGGTAGGGTCAAGATCAGCATGTCTGGGGGGCAGAGGAAGCAGATGTGTCCATTATGCTCAATAGGACTCTCACCACGATGAAGAATTCGACTGCCGATATTATTGTGGTGGGGGCCTCCGCCGGAGGTGTTCAGGCACTGCAAGACATGGTGGCAGGATTCCCGGCGAATTTACCAGCAGCAGTCTTCGTCGTGCTCCATCTGCCTCCGTGGAGTGTGAGCCAATTGCCTGAAATATTGGCCCGTAGTGGGCCATTGCCGGCCACTCAGGCGACCGATGGCGGCGCGATCCGTTATGGACACATTTATGTGGCGCCGCCTAATCATCATCTGCTCGTCAGTGAGGGTCGCATTCAGCTGGGCATGGGCCCGAAGGAGAACCGCCAGCGTCCAGCTGTGAACGTCTTATTTCGCTCCGCAGCCTTGGCCTATGGACCGAGGGTCATCGGCCTCGTGCTCACGGGGGCGCTGGACGATGGTGCCGCTGGCTTGTGGGACATCAAGCAGCATGGTGGCACAACCATCGTACAAGCACCTTCCAGCGCCCTTTTTCCAGACATGCCCCGGAATGCTCTTGAAAACGTTCCGGTCGACTACGTCGCGCCTCTGAAGGAGTTGGCTACACTGCTCATCGACTTAGCGGGTAAGCCGGTGACTGTGCCGGAGAGTCAAACGGAGTATGCCATCGACGCAATCTCCACGGATCTGACCTGTCCGGAATGCAGAGGTCCTATTACGGAATTCCGTCGCGGACCACTGAGTGAATATCGCTGCAGGGTGGGGCATTCATATTCTCCCGAAACATTCTTGGCCGCACATTCGGAAACGCGAGAACGAACGCTCTGGGCCACCGTCGTTGCGCTTGAGGAAGGCGCGGACATCGCTCGAGATCTGGCTCGACGGCATCCATCACCACTGCGGCAGCGACTGGAGCAGGAAGCAGGCGATAATACAAGAGCGGCAATGAAGGTACGAGCCGTACTCGCCTCTTTATCATTGGCTCAAACTTCGATTAGTGGCCAAAGTGACATTGAACAAATGGACGAAGGAGGGAATACTCAGACAAATCTCATTTCCGAGAGTACAGGAAGACAAAGCCGCCACACCCTCATGAAAGAGGGACCGAAACATAGTATGACGGTGAAAGAAGGTGACAACATGGCAAAAGCTAAACGAGGAGGAAAAACTAAGACTGAATGATGAATAGTCGGACGCCAGGTGACCCTCATGGCTAACGGCAAAGGATCATTTGCCCTCATTGACACACGACGCATTAGATGGTGGAATCATCACCGTCAGCAGGGAGCATCTGCGAATGCCAGAAGCTGAATTACATAGTACTTTCGTTCTCTTCATCGATGCCAACCACACGGATCGAACATTCTACGCCAAAGAACTGAAGCGCCGCTCTCCTGATTATCAGATACTGGAAGCCACCGATGGAGAATCGGGTCTTGCACTGTGTCGGTCTCAGCGAATCGATTGCGTCGTCCTTGCAGTCGAATTGCCCGATTGCTCAGGCTTCAGGGTGTTAGTTGACTTAGTCCCGATCGCCAGAAGACCGAGCATTGCGGTGTTGATGCTCACCAGTAGCACGCAACGGGGATTCCATCAGATCGCGATACAAAATGGGGCCTATGCCTGCTTTGTCAAACCGTTCACGTCAGGCGAAGATTTGGATCGAGCCATTCAGCGTGCTGTAGCGTTTGTGGGACGAACGCCCAAAGAAAATCGGTACTGGTCTTTGTAATATTTTGGTGGTACCTACCCGCCAATCATCATCCCCAGCTACAACGGGCCACTTCATACTAATGACGCGATTGACCATAGGGAGATAGTCCCCATGCCAGTATCTCATAGTCTTGGTTGGCTTCACGGTTGTCCAGAAAGTCATACGATTCCTGTCTCAGTGATGCAGGAAGAGGTAGAGAGCCGCCACTATCGCGACGAAAAGCAGGGTACTGAGAAAACAAAGGCCCGGCACCTTTCGGCGTCGAGCCTTTTAGCCTTAGACTTGCAAAATGCTTCCACCGTTTTCTTCACAACGTTTCCGTTGTGCCTGCCACGGTTTTTGCATTGCGTGTGCTAAAGCATGACCTCATTGTACGGCGCTTCCCAATTATCAACACTGGAAGTAACCCTAGTTTGTCTTTAACAAACTTTTGAGCTGGCAAAATTTATCGGGTGTAACCTGGATCAGGGGTTTGATGGTAGATAAACTTTTTGATCTCTCTTCCAATACTGAGCCACGCTCCCCTATGGCTTCAACCTTCCGTATAATCCACTTGACGCAAGGGAATCTGAATCACAATGGTCGTGCCCCATTCGGGTCGGCTCGTAATCTTCATGGTCCCATGTAATTTTTCGACTCGCTCCCGCATGCTGATCAGGCCGAGATGATGCGAGCCGAGAACCATTTCCGGCACGAACCCCTGTCCATCGTCCTTGATAACCAATTCGATCGCCTCAGGCAAGCCATTCATCATGACGCTGGCCCGCGTGGCCTTGGCATGTAACCGGACGTTGGTGAGCCCTTCCTGCGTCACACGATAGAGGCAGGTCGCAATCGCAGGAAGAAGATTGATCGGTTGGAGCGGGGCATGATATGTGGCTACAATCTGCGTGCTCTCGGTAAAGTTCGCGACATAGGCCCGCAAGGAATCATCCAACGTAATGGAAGCGGTCTGTTCGGGGTGTAAATCATGGGAGAGATCACGGAGATCCGACAGCAACGTGACCAACATCGCCTTGACGGGTTGCAGATGAGCAAAATCCTTCCAGCCTTCAGGGTTTCGCTTAGGCATGAGGCCGATCTCTATAATGATGGCAGAGAGTCGTTGACAATAATCGTCATGCAGATCTCGAGCAATCCTGCGCCGTTCTTCATCCTGCGCCGTCATCAACTTCGCCGCCGTATACTGTAATTTTTGCTGGCTCTCATGCACCGCCTGCTCGGCCTGCTCCAGGCCGGTAATGTCCAGCATGGCAGATTGAATTTTTCGTTGGGAGCTGTTGCGATCTTTCACTTGAACGCTTTCGACATGCATCACCAAGGCTGGGCCAGTATGTCGTGGGAAGCGTAGTTTGCAGGTGTGTATCGTACCAGTATCGAGAACCTCCTGACAGTGCCGTTGCAAGATCTCACAATCCTCGGTCATCACAAAATCGGCGAATGACCGTTGCACGACGAATTTCCGATTCAGGCCGATTAAGGCGCAGAATCGCAGATTGGCCTCTTCGATCGTCCCCTCGGTGGTGAGCGTCACATAGCCGGCAGGAGAGAAATCATAGAGCTGTGTATAATGTTCGCAGGCATCCGCGAGGGTTTCTTGCGCCTGACGAAGCTCTTCATTTTGCATTTCCAATTGGACGTGCTGTACCTGCAGCTGCTGAACCAGATTGGGAATATCCTTACGCCGTATCGAAGCCAGATCTTGATGGCGCATGTCCTTGGCACTGTCGTCTGGTTCTGATGCCATAGCAGTCTTCCTTTAGCTGGCAATGAGCGACGGTCCATTATGAAGAGCGAGAACCACCAGCGGCGCCTCGCCGTCCGCCGGTTCAATGCGGCTGATACTCGCCCTCCACGGGCCGTACCCGACCGGAAGGGATTCAATCTCCAATTCAATATTGTCCATTCCCGTCGCGTCGATGAAACATTTCTCCAAGGCAGTCTGTAACGCCGGATGATTGAACTGGCCTTCCAGAATTCGGTCGAGAGGGTGCCGCTCAACCTCATGTCGCTTACGTGCGAACACGTGATAGAACGACCGATTGGCCTTGACGACCCGGAGATCGGTATCCAGCACCATCAACGGGATCGGCACTCCGTCCACAATGGACTCCGCACGGCTTGTCGCTCGTTTATAGGCCGTGATCTCCAGGTAGGTGAGCACGAGTCCTTCGATGAGATTCTTCGAAGTGCGGTACGGCACGATTCGTAAAAGATACCAGTGGCCGTCCTCGGCCTGCACTTCGCACTCCTTGAACACGAGGGTTTGCAACACCGTGCGCGCGTCGTCCAGCAGACTGTTATAGCGCACCGTGGAAACGATGTCTCCAAACGGACGTCCAATATCGGACGCGATGACTTTGCTCACTCGCGACGCGCCTGGTGTGAACCGCTTGATGCAGAGCTCGTCATCCAAAAAGATCGTCGCGACCTCAGTGCTATTCACGAAATTCCTCAGATCGTCATTCGCGATCGCCGCTTCTTCGAATTTGTTCTGCAATTGCGCATTGACTGTGATCAGTTCCTCGTTGAGCGATTGAAGTTCTTCCTTCGTGGTTTCCAATTCCTCATTGGTGCTCTGGAGTTCCTCATTTGTCGACTGCAATTCTTCATTGGAGGATTTGAATTCTTCGTTGGATACTTGCAATTCCGTATTCGTCCGATGGAGACGCTGCTGCGCGTATTCAAGTTCCAGGTTTATGCCACGCACCTTTTTCAACGATGGTACTTCACCCAAAGTTGTTGATCGTTTCACGGCTCGGGCCGACACGGTTTCAAAGACAACCATCACCAGTCCATTCAAGGGCCCCGGCTGCGAGAGCGGTGTGACGGTAAGAGTTACCCGTCGCACTATCCCTGCCGTTTGAAGGCGCAGTCCTTTGCGCACAACCGTCCCGCCCTGCTTGTGGGCCAGTCGCAAAGCCGCCAATAAGTCGGACCGCAACCCAGGTCGAATCATGTCGACCACGTGTTGATTGGCAGCACCAGGCGCGGGTTCGAGATAGTCCCCCGTTCGGCCTTGAATATAGACCGCTTCACCCTGCCGATTGACAAACACTGCCGGAGGCACAAAGTGATCGAGGAGTAACGTGTGGATGGAATCGACGAGTGCGGGTTCTCGATGCCGGCCCGGCACAGACTCCGGTGTGACACGTTCGCCGGCCGTGGCCAGCCGCATCTCTCGTACCGGGAGCGAGGCCGGCCCCACGTTTCTGGTAAATATTCGCGATTTCCTATCCAGAGGAATAAACAAGTTAGTGAACCCATCGACGGTCTCGGCTGTGCCGAGCATCAAGAGCCCCTGTGGCTTCAGCGCATAATGAAACAGCGGTATCAGTCCCTGCTGGGTCTCCGGACGCAAATAAATGAGGAAATTGCGGCAGGACAGGATATCCAATTTGGTAAAGGGCGCATCTTTGAGCAAGTTGTGTGTGGCAAACGTGATGCAATCGCGCAGTTCACTTTTCACCCGGTAGTGGCTGTCTTCCCGCACGAAAAATGACTTCAGACGCTCCGGGTTCACATGATTGGCAATGCCTTCAGGATAGAGCCCATGTCGAGCCTTCTCAATCGCATCTCCATCAATGTCTGTCGCAAACATTTGAATGGCAAACTTCCGCTTCTGCCGAGTCCGGAACTCCTGCAGAAGCATGGCGAGGGAGTAGGCTTCTTCTCCGGTGGAACAGGCAGGGATCCACACACGCACGTTGTACCCATCCGGTTTCTCGTTCAAGATGCGCGGGAGCCCCTCTTGCGTGATGACATCGTAGATTGAGGTGTCCCGAAAAAACGAGGTCACGCCGATGAGGAGGTCGCGAAACAGTGCGTGGGCTTCGACGGGATTGGATTGGAGATACTGCGCGTACGTCGCGAGTGTCGCAATCTGGTGGAGGTTCATCCGACGCTCGATGCGCCGCAATGTGGTGTTGGATTTATACAGCGAGAAGTCGTTGCCGATGCGATCACGCAGAAATACCAAAATCCTATTGAGGTCTCGTTTCCCGTCGCCGTCGGAAACGTGTCCTGGGCGGAGGACCGTGCGATTATGAAAAAAGTTGCAGAGCTGAAGTCCCAATTCGGCCGGCCGGCTGACGAAATCGACGATTCCAAGGGCAATCGCATTTTGTGGCATCCCCGCAAACTTCGCGGACCGTGGCTCCTGGGCCATGGTCAGCCCCGATTCCGCTCGTATCGCTTTGAGCCCTAGGGAACCGTCCGTCCCTGTTCCCGAGAGGATGATGCCGACTGCCTGATTCTGCTGGTCTTCGGAGAGCGAGCAGAAAAAATAATCGATCGGTAACAGCGGACGCACTCCGTCACCTGCGTCCATCAAATGCAGCACGGCATGGAGGATGGCCAGACGAGTGCCGGGCGGAGGCAGATAGACTGTGTTCGGTTCCACCGAGAGGCCGTCGGAAGCTTCGATGACCGCTAACGCGGTCCACCGTCGTAATATTTCCGGCAACAGACTGCTGTGACTGGCATGCTGATGTGACACCACGATGAAGGCGGCGCCGGGGTTGGCAGGCAGGTGACGGAAGAACTCTTCGAGCGCTTCGATCCCTCCAGCCGACGACCCGATGCCCACGATTGGAAATGACGCCTGTGTAGGAGGTTCCTTCAAAGGAAGGTCTGCTGGAACATCACGAGGCACAATCGGCGGGGTGGGGTTTATTGAGGGCCGCTTCCGAGTTCCTCTGACCGATTTTTTTGGTCGCGTCATCACCAACCATGGCCAATGTAGTTATGGAGGAGCTTAGGCCACTCCGATAAGCAATGCAACCTGCTCCAGCTAGGGATTCACCTAGCGTTGCACGGTGCTTAAAATGATAGAGTGGAGACATGGAACCCGATAGGCTGGACATAGACGAATTCATGCGCGTGTGCGATAGCCTGCTCCAATTTCTGAACGACGACGAAGCTGAAGAAATGGTATGCGTTGTATACTTAGTCAGTCAGAAAAAGCCCGTTCGTCTCTATGATGATTTGGATGACTTAGCCGCTTCTCTTGCGTTCTCCAAGCTTCCATCTTCCGACTGACCCCCCTCCCACCGCGGCCCCAATCAGGTACTTTTGGAGGCCGGTCTTGTGGCGCGAGTGAAAGACTTGGTCATGATTTGACCGCTATTCCTCCCTTCTGTGGAGACACTCGCCGATTGAATGCTCGAACAGAATGAATTTCTATTCGCTCTCGCAGTTAAAGGAAGGATAATGGAACAGATCGCAAAAATCGGAGACTATATTACGGTCCCCGATTGCACGACGACCGGCACTGTGGAAGAGATCAAGGCATCAGACCAGGACACGAGCGCACAGGATCAGATGTTGATCTATGAGATTGAAACAGTTCAGGGCATGATGCGGCTTCCGGCTGATTGGCTTGCGAGGTTGATCCAGCCGGCGTAAGAGATGGAGATGGAGACTCCTGTCGAAGGGGAAAGGTAGTTGCGCGTGGAGGCGACTCACTCCCCTCCTTATCGGCTGATATCTCCATAAGGGTCTCTTCGGCTAGAGCGCGTGGATCTTGGTTATCAGGCGGGCAAGGAAACCTATTCGGACTAAAGCTAAGCCGTACCACCAAAGGCCTGCCCAATTCCTGAAGAACGGACCTTTGTTATGTTCATGGATTGTTATCGACCGAGGGGGACTGCACACATTAGGCGATACTCGGAAAGACTAGAACGGCCGGTGTCGATCTTCCTTGGGCAACCGTCCCACAAACGCTATCGCACGCTGAATGGCTCGATCCAAATTTTCGCCCGACGTGAATGGTTTGACAAAGCACGCATACGCCCCATTTTGCATGGCGATCTGACGTAGGCCCCGTTGAGTGTTATTGGTGAGCATAATCACAGGAACGTTCGGTCTACTGGCGATTGATACTAGGTCAACTAACACTTTGAAGCCCGAACAATCAGGCAATTCGAGCGCAAGGATCACGCAATCGATCCGCTGAGCTCGGTAGAGGGTAAGCCCCGATTCACCATCGGTGGCTTCTCGTATCAAATAGTCAGGGGAGCGTTGCGTCAATCCTTCGATCAAGAAGGCTCGGTCAGTATCGTTGGCGTCGATGAAGAGAACTGACGTGATGGGAGGCTCAGCCATTCGCAGCATATCGGGTCGCAACATATCGGGATTTTGATTTGAATGTCGTACATTAGACCAAACGTATTTAGGTTGCAATAATGGTAGGAAGGGGCAAATATTTCGCCATGAGCGCTTAACGGATTCATCGTTCGTAATTTACCGTATCGGAAGCATCGGGATTATCCCCCAACATCGCGGCAGGTTTACCATTCCATGCGTCATCGCCAGAGGGTCGTGATTGCCCAATCGACGGCGGTTTTTAAGCACTCCAGGCGCAGAATAATTGTACTCCGGCGTCACAATCAATATGGCATCTGCCGCTTTAACCTTTGCCTTGAACGTTCGTGCCACAAATGAATGACGTTTCATCGTCCTCATTGGAATCCGGGTATCTCATCCAATTCGATGATCTCGAGCACTCCCGTGCCAGCTGTCATCTGGTGCTAGCTGGACCTGTACTGAATTCTGACACTGCTTGGCTCACTTGTAGAATTGTCGTCGCGGTATCGGTATCAGACGCGTCGATTTTCACCTGATCTCCCACCTTGAACGCACAGCCTTCCTTTCTG
>CBDDRW010000066.1:0-3195 GCA_965233175.1 uncultured bacterium | reverse complement strand
GTCGGGGAAGGAAGTGGCGCGCGTGCAGGTGGAAGAGCCGATCTACATTCGCCCGGCCGAACGCGTGACCTGGCTCTAACCCCAGCGAGCCCCGCCGATCACAGAGGGGGGCGGAGTGCCCAGCGGCACTCCGCCCCCCTTCTATTTGACCCAGCGTATGTTATCTTCACCGGTCTTTCGGCTCACACCATGTCTGCTTCTTCTGTGCACTTGACGCAATCCAGGAGGTTCAGTAGAGTTATTACTTGGGATAGATATTCCTCCATCCAAGCTGAGGTATCATCAGCGTGACCCCCAGTCAGCAACCGTCGATCCCATTCGCCGCGCAAGCGATACCTTTTGATGAATTTCTGACTTCTGGAAAACTCCCAGATGGTTATCTTGCCAGCGAGTATATGGCTCAGCAATTCGTCGAGCGCCTTGTGCATTATGTCCTCAGCGTCCCAACCGGCAGCTATACCATGTCTCAATTGGGCCAGCTCCTGGAACAGATCAACCCGCGTGTGCAGATCCTCTTTTTCAAACGCCTGAAAGAAACCAGTCCGGAGTGCCTCAAAGATTTCGCCCCCCTCTATTACGGATTCATGAACGAGTTTCATTCTCTCCTATTTACCTAGCTCAGCAATTTTTTCCTTGTTGCCTTGTCATTCTCGTGTATAATCAGGTAGTTGATAATTTGCCCAAAGGAGTGCCATGAATCCAACCTTACAGCGAGCAGTGACCAGTTTTTATAATCTCATCTATGAAGCACAAACATTTGCCACCACTATGTCGCGGATCGACACTGCGGAGCAGGAGCACTACGCTGGACGAATTGAGGGGCTGAATTGGGTACTTGATCGCTGCCAAGAGCTTGAAGATATGGACTCAAACTTGACTCCTTCGTCCCTTCAGCGAGTTCTGACTGAGGTCAAGTCAGATCTCGATCACGAGTTATCGGTTCAGCGACGAGAAAAGGGACGTCGTGCGGACGGACGAGAAGAAGCTCTCAATTTTGTTGCTGATTATTTATCGAGTCTGATCACAGCAACGGACATTGAGTCAGCAAAGACGCCAACGGCCTGAACATTTCCGTCTTCAATCGAGTTTCTCGTACCAACTGCGCCATGGTGATGCTCATGGCTCACTATTACGAGAAAGCAAGAATGGCTCTTTTCACCTGTGCCTCGGAGTACCAAACACATGGTTCCTTGCGGTGTCATGTGTTTCCATTGCCTTTGACCGTGGAGTATCACTGGATTCTATCGCGTTTTGATTGAACTTACAGTCGACGAGTCGCTGTAGGGGAGCGAGTGGCTTGGAAGCCCTTCCTGTAGGTTTCCAAGTTCCCGTCGAAGGACAGACTCAACGCTTCAGGCGAAGCAAACTCCTAGACTCTAAGCATAGACCACTATCATCTCATTTTATAGAATTGTTATATGTCGGGTTTTTCACGAAAGCCGCCTACCCCAACTTGGCTAACCAGTCCTTCCCCCAACACAGTTCGACCGCCAAGACCATCTTCCTCTAAACAACCAGACCAATTCAGATCGTTAAATGCTTCGCTGCTTTATTGCCCTTCCTGCCGAGTGGCGACTCCTACGCGAGAGCGACTGCTGCTTGTACTCCCGACCGGAGATCTGTACGAATATCTTTGCCAGCACTGCGGGACATCAACCGGTTCAAAAAATGACAACCGATAGACGGCTCGCCTGCTGTCATGTCTAATTAATGAGTAGCTGCTGCCGAGCTTTCTCCTCATTATGCATGGGTCGCGGGAAGATTCTGATAGGAGACGTGTCGGCCTAGGATAGACGCAGAAAGAGATTGTCGACCAGTCTAGCTAGATGATCCCTTCCAGAGGAATGCCTTCTTCGATGAGCATGACAGGAATGTCTTCTCGGATTGGATACAGTATCTGTCGGTCGGCTCTTATCAACCCTCCATCGAGAGGCTCCGTAATCAGCTTATTCGCCTTATTTTTTAATTGCCCACGACTCACGGCCCCGTTTAACTTGGCAATGAACGCCTCCTCGGCCAAACTCACGTCTTGCTTCGTGTCAGGGCAACAAAGAATAGCAAGAAGATCCTTGTCGATGTTGACCTTACGCTTTACTTCAGCATGTTCTGCCATAACGCTTCCCGTGTGAACCCGACCGATATGTGATGGCAGAATAGATCATCGAGATCATGAGATCAACCCCAGGTGCAGGGTCCTCTTTAGGCAGGCGGTTTCTGCTATACTACGCACGCTTGCTGGAGCATATACAAAGACACGCGCGGTGATGTCAAACACCTTGTGGAAATACTCTCTGGCTGGTTTATTGGTTCTTGTGCCGGCCTGGGCCACCTTCTTCATCCTTTCTGCACTATTTCACGCCCTCAATGAATTAATCCACGATCTCCCCTGGAATATGGGGGGACGACAGTGGCCTGGACAAAGTCTCATCTTGTTTGTGTTCCTCGTCTTGGTTATCGGCGCCATTGCGACCCATGTAGTCGGGCAGCGCATCATTACTCAGACAGAACGGTGGATCGGGCGCGTTCCGTTGGTCCGCAGTCTCTACATCACCCTCAAAGGGATGGCCGATCTTCTGAATTTCCGCTCTCGCTTCGGGCACAGCAAGGTGGTGGCCTTTCCCTTTCCTCGAGACGGTCTCTGGGCGATCGGATTTGTGATGGGAATCGCTCCGTCAGCGCTACAAGTCTCACCAGCAACCAGTTTGCTTATGGTCTTTGTGCCTACGGCCCTCCATCCGTTCTCCGGACTCCTTGCGCTTGTCCCTCAGACACAAGTGCGTCCGATTAATCTGCTGCCGGAAGAGGCTATCAAGATGGAGTGCACCGCCGGTCTGTATAAGCCGGAAACTGGATGGCTGCAAACCCCGAAGACAACAGATTAATCTCATGTCGATTCTCGACCATTTGAATATGCGACTTGCCAGGCCGGAAGATGCAGCGATGATCGCATCATTCAGTGCAGCAATGGCTCTTGAAACAGAAGGCCGCCACCTTGACCGCGACCGCCTGCATAATGGAACTATTGCCCTCCTGCATTCGCCTGATCGCGGATTTTTTCTGGTCGCGGAACT
Source organism: uncultured bacterium (assembly GCA_965233175.1). Lineage (GTDB taxonomy): Bacteria > Nitrospirota > Nitrospiria > Nitrospirales > Nitrospiraceae > Palsa-1315. The sequence continues at coordinate 124 of CBDDRW010000066.1, read as the reverse complement.
AGAACAGGCCGATGATCGTCGGCTGCTGGGACAGCTGATGATCACCTATGAATGGAGCGATTGGCGCAACGGTGTATTTTGGTGGATTCAGAGTGTGTACGTCGACCCAGCTTGGCGTCGGCAG
>CBDDRW010000065.1:0-5936 GCA_965233175.1 uncultured bacterium | reverse complement strand
GTTCGGTGCGGGCAGAGTGGCCTGCCAACGTATGCGCAGATCGGTGCGTTCGCCAATGCGAATGCGCAGCGTCGTCCGCGTGAGTCCTTCGGTTTTTGAGATCACGAATCCCATCAAAACATTCGAAAGACCATTTGAAATACGAGAAGGCGTTGTCGTTCCATCAATAGCATTGGACGTACGGCTGTTGTGGCTCTGTTCTTTTTCTGAGTACACATGGTCCATGTGCGACATGTTGACCTCCTGTTGTCCGCGACACTCGTTTCCTTTCCGATGCATCACTCGACATCGTCAAAATAACCGCTATTGAATCGTCCAGCACACCTGTTGCCGTTCATGAATTTTTGGATCACTCGTCTCACCATGGATGCGAACAATGACTACATCTGTAAATGAGTATGATATGAATAATATAGTATTGACTTCAAAATGGTCCTATATATTATCTTTCGTTACTCATATATAGCATAAATATTTCACGTACGAATTATCATTGGGATACATAGGCGGATCCATGGTCAATCGAAGTTGGTGGTGCGTCTCCCTGACCGCTCTGCTCCTCGTTGGAGGAGTGGGTTCGGTGAGGGCGGTCGAGTATGGAGAGATGGTGCAGACAAACGGAAAGTGGGTGTGGCGGAGCACGGAAGAGCCTGTGCTCAAACTCATGCGCGACAAGGGTGTGATCACGAACGAGCGATACAACGAAGTGTCAGCGCAAAAAGGAAAAAACTGGATTGAACCAGCCGATGCGATCCTCAATCGCCGGCAAGACATCGAATGGACCCGCTATCTGAAAACCGCGACGCACTTACCCGATTGGATTGACTTGGGCCTTGAAAACCGTACCCGATTCGAATCGTACGACCATCCCTGGCGAACAAATCAAGTCGTTGGGCGCGGGGGAACCGATGCCCAGTTAGCTCTCCGATCCAGAGCGCGTGTAGGACTGGGAGGCAATGGTCCCTTCCGGTTTCTCTTTGAAGGGCAGGATGCGCGTGCCTTGTCGGCTGATGAGCCGGGTGATTTCAGGAACAACACGACGGTCAACCAATTTGACATCCTGCAGCTCTTCGGGGCATTGAGCATCAACAATGTGGGGGGGAGCGGATTGCGAACCGACTTGCATGTCGGTCGCATGACCATGGATTTCGGCATGCGTCGGTACGTCGCCCGAAATGATTTTAGAAATACCACAAATGCCTTCGATGGGGTTCATTGGCAAATCGGCGAAGGCCAAACTTGGCGGTTCAGGGCGTTTTTGGTGGAACCGGTTATTCGATTTGAGGAGCAACCGGACGAGCAGACCAAAAAGAGTGTGTTCTGGGGTGCTTACGCGGAGAGCGCGCACTTTCCATGGTTCAACGTGAATGCGTATTATTTCGGGTTAAACGATCAACAAGGTGCAAAAGTTATTCACCGGACGTTAAATACGTACGGCATTCGTCTCTTCAAGGCTGCCGCGGTGAGCGAATTCGATTATGAATTCGAAGGGGCGATTCAGACAGGACAGATAGGCAACGTCGATCATTTTGCCTATAACCCCAACGTGGAAGCGGGCTATACATTCAATCTCCCTTGGACTCCTCGGTTTTTGGCGCAGTATGTCTACTCCAGCGGCGATCGCATCCCGGGAGCCGGCCAGAATGGAAACTTTGATATCTTGTTCGGCGCCCGTCGATTTGATTTGAATCCCACGGGAATTTGGGGACCATTTTTCCGGTCCAACATCAATAGTCCCGGCTGGAGGCTGATTCTCAAACCCGACGATAGTTTAACCTTAAACCTCAAGCAACGGTTCTGGTATCTGGCGAATGAGACCGCAGTCTTTTCGGGTAGCGGCTTGGTAGATCCCACAGGAAACTCAGGAAACTATTTAGGGCATGATATAGAACTTCGTGCGCAATGGGCGCCGCTCTGGGCAATGAGGCAAAACATGGATTTTGACTTCGGGTATGTGCACTGGTTCAAGGGATCGTATTTTGACAGCCCCGCCATCCTTGCCCAATTACCCGCCGGCGGAAACAAAGACTCGGATTATTTTTATGCTTCGGTGAGGGTCAGGTTGTAGAAACACTCTGAGATCATCGATCGAATGTTTGGAGGTCTGATTATGAAAAAATTCTTGCTGTCCTTGGTATTAGTGGTTTTGGCTGTCACCCCTGCTTCGGCTGAGCAGGTATTGGTGGCGGTGGCCGCCAATTTTATTGGGCCGTTCCGAGAGGTGGCGACGGAATTTGAAAAAATAACGAATCATACCGTTCAGACCGTCGCGGGCTCTAGCGGAAATTTCTACAGTCAGATCAAAAATGGCGCGCCATTCGATGTGTTCTTCTCCGCCGACAATGAACGGCCGAAGCTGTTGGAGGATGAAGGATTGGGAGTCAAGGGGAACCGGTTCACCTATGCCATTGGACGTCTCGTGCTCTGGGGTCCCGATCCTTCTCTGATAAAAGGAGAAGACACGCTACGATCCGCGAGCTTTAAACGTCTCGCCATCGCGAATCCTAAAACCGCTCCTTATGGAGTCGCAGCCATGCAGGCCATGCAGAAGCTGAAGGTATGGGAGAGCGTACAACCTCGAATTGTCATGGGGGAAAGCCTTGGGCAGACCATGGGATTCATCGAGTCCGGCAATGCCGAATTGGGATTTGTTGCCTTGTCCCAGGCTCTGGATCCGAAGATCAAAGGTACTGGAAGCCGCTGGGATGTGCCGAATGATCTCCATGAACCGATCCAGCAGGACGTGGTCTTGTTGACGAAGGGAAAGGACAATCCAGCGGCGAAAGCGTTGATGGAGTTCATGGGTGGACCGCAGGCAAAGGCGATCATCGAACGCTATGGGTATGAACTAAAATAGTGGCCCCACATCTCCCGCAGACTATAGCCGACCAGCGCCCCTTCTCACGCTCCTCCCTAGTGCAGCTCATACAGGGAGGAGCCGCTGTTGAATAGTTGACAACTGATGAGAATATTCGTACATATTGAGATATCTGCTATAAAAACAGAAGAAAATATACCATAGCAGTATCAAGGCCAACACAGGGTCGTATGGAACGATCCCATCCTTCGAATGGGCATGAGGTGGGGACCATGGCAGATATAGATCTTAGTGCGCTGTGGGTCACCTTGCGACTGGCCGCCATGACTGTGGTGGTCCTGCTGATCGTGGGTACGCCGCTCGCTTGGTGGTTGGCCCATACCCGCTCCCGGTTCAGACCGATCCTGGAGGCGGTGGTCGCGCTGCCGATCGTACTTCCTCCCACCGTCCTGGGATTTTACATCCTCGTCGCGCTGGGTCCCTATGGACCGCTGGGTCGGCTGATGAATTTTACATTAGCGTTCACCTTCACGGGTCTCGTGATCGCCTCAGTCTTCTATTCCATGCCCTTTGTGATACAGCCGCTCCAAGGGGCCTTTGAAGCCGCTGGCAAAGCCCCGTTGGAAGCGGCTTGGTCGCTCCGCGCCTCGAAGTTGGATGCCTTTATTACCGTCATATCACCCATTGCTCTGCGCGGATACCTCAGCGCTGTCGTGCTCGGCTTTGCGCACACCATGGGAGAGTTCGGAGTGGTGCTCATGGTCGGGGGTTCAATTCCTGGCCAGACGAAAGTCTTGTCCACGACCATCTTTGAGCATGTGGAAACGATGGAATTTGCTCAGGCGCATGCGATCTCTGCCTTTATGCTGGTCTTTTCGTTTCTGGTGCTGTTGGGAGTGTATGTTGCGAATCGCCGATTTCCCATTCACGTGTCATGAGCCGTTTGGTCGCACGCTTTGATGTGCACTATCCAAGCTTCCATCTGAGCGTCAGCTTGGATGTGCCGACATCGGGTATCACCGTGCTGTTTGGGCCTTCAGGCTCAGGAAAGACCACATTGTTGAGATGTTTGGCGGGGCTTGAGCGCGCTTCCGATGGATTCATGCAGTTCGGCAACGACGTGTGGCAGGACGAAGCCAAAGGCATGTGCCTGCCGCTTCACTCACGCCCGATCGGGTATGTATTCCAAGAGCCTCGACTGTTTCCCCATTATAGTGTGCGTTCAAATCTTCTGTACGGCTACAAGCGTATCCCGGTGGAGGAACGCCGTATTTCTATTGAGCAGGTGGTTACCATTTTGGGAATCGGGCATCTCCTGGACCGCCGCATCCACAAATTATCCGGCGGCGAGCAACAACGGGTGGCGATCGGGAGGGCACTGCTCACAAGTCCCAAGCTGCTGCTGATGGATGAACCGCTCACCTCGCTCGATATTCAGCGCAAGCAAGAGATCCTCCCGTTCATCCATCGGCTGCATGAGGAACTCCGCATCCCGGTGATCTATGTCAGCCACGCGATCAACGAGATCCTCCAGCTCGCAGATCGTGTCGTCCTCTTGAAGCAGGGCAAACTCGTGGGAGTCGGCGCGCTCAATGAGGTGCTCACGTCCCTGGAGTATCGCGGGAGTTTCGGATCGCTCCGAGTCGGGGCGGTCTTGGACGCTCGTGTGGCAAGCCACGAACCGCAGTACGGTCTCACCCAGCTGGAATTCAAGGGCCAATTCCTGTTTGTGCCGCTTCAGCCAGTGGCCATTGGACAGCCCGTACGCGCGCATATCCTTTCGAGCGATGTCAGCCTTGTCGTAGGCCGGACCAGTTCTCCGACCAGCGTGTTGAACATACTTGAGGCGACCATTATTGAGATCAGGGAAATGGATCAGACTTCAGTAGATGTGCTGTTGGATATCGGAGCGCCGCTCGTCGCCAGCATCACCAGAAAATCGCTTGCGAACCTAGGGTTAAAGCCCGACCAGCGGGTGTTTGCGCATATCAAGGCCGTAGCGCTGAATGAGGAGCTGAAGGAGTAGATGAGCGCATTTGTCTATGGCGTGCCTTTCTGAAATGGGGACGTGATTTAGCCCGCATTATTCATGAACACTTCTGCTGCAATCGCCGATCCGCTGCTGCGACAAGCCTACGGCCAGTGGGCTCGCCCCTCAGACCCTCCACGTACTGCACGAGTACGCATCGGGTCTTCCGGGCTCCGCGCGCTGGTCTCGCGACGCGGCTCAGCGATTTCGCGACGAACCGTCATGAATAATGTGGGCTAGCAGAAAGAATCGTATGAAATCAGCGCTGTTTATTTTGTGGTTACTGCTTGTTCCCATGACGGTGTTCGCGCAAACGGACCATACCCATTCTCCTGCCGGCGCCGAAGACTGCGCGAAACTGTCCCCGGCATTGCAGGCCGTGATAGGAGCGATGGATGGGGAGGGGGTGAGGATCAAGGCTATGCCAACGCCGGAGAATGCCACCGCGGTGGAACCGGGTATCCATAAGCTGGAGGTGGCACTTCGACCGCTGTCGGAGGTTGAACTCGTGGGAAAAGAGAAGCAGAGCGAGAAGGTAGAAAACCTGTTTGGAGGTTTTATTCGACTGACAGTTCCGAAGGATGGTGTGTACAGGATTTCTGCAGACTCACCCTTCTGGATCAATGTGATGGACGGGAGCCAATCAATCGAACGGGTCAAGACCATTCCTCGTTTGCGTTGCGGCCGGATTCACAAGAGCCTGGGGTTTCCGTTACAACGAGAAAAATCCTATTGGCTGGAGCTATCGGGGAGCACACGTCCGGACGTGTCGCTGCTCGTGACGGAAGAGTCAGAGCGCTAAAGGGGAGACAATATGGCAAAACGTAGCCCTGCATTGATGCCTCAGGGCCCGGATGCGGTGTTCACCGCTCGTGAGGCGGCGAAGTACCTGCGACTGGCTCTTCCCACCTTTTATCGGTATCTGTGGGAAGGGAAAATTCCCACCTCCAAGATCGGTGGGAGATATCGCTTCAAAAAAGCGATGTTGGATCGCTGGTTGGGGAAAAAACCTGAAGGCGAGGAGGTCAGCGGTAGAAACAAATTGGTCGGCATTGTCTCGGCGATCAAGCGTGATGTCATCATGGCTCA
>CBDDRW010000064.1:0-129138 GCA_965233175.1 uncultured bacterium | reverse complement strand
CGCCTGTTGAGCGGCCAATCGTTCCGACATCGATCGAAAGATGGTAGCAACGTGCTGGTTGTGTTGATGGGGTGAACTCATGGGTCGTGATAGCGTTATTCTGACTTGGTCAGGGATGCAGACGCAAGATGCAAGCGGAAGGAACACCAGTGCCACGATTGACAAGCGCAGTCGCTGGTCCTCAACATGGCCCGAGATCACAGGCAGTTTCTGCTGGCTTTGCTGAAATGGTTCGGCCGGCGCTGACAAGTCGCTGTTAAAGCACAATGTTGGGCCTAAGTGGGAGGAGGGATGTATGGGGCAGTTGAATGGAGTGTTCCCGGCAGTTGTGATTGATAACGTTGATCCCAAAAACCTTGGGCGCGTAGAGGTGCAGCTTCCTCAGATGGGCGAGTCTGGCCAATGCGGCTCAAGAGTATGGGCTCGTATGGCCACCTTGATGGCCGGCCAGAATCGAGGGACATGGTTTATCCCTGACGTGAACGACGAAGTACTGGTTGCATTCGAAGCCGGCGACGTGAGGCGGCCCTATGTCATTGGCAGCCTGTGGAACGGCAGCAGCTCGCCGCCGGAGACGATGGATGCGAACAACAACAAAAAACTGCTACGTTCCCGCAACGGTGTGACAATCACCCTAGACGATGAAACCGGCCAGGAGCGCTTCATTGTCGAGACGCCTGGTGGCCAAAAGGTCACGCTTAAGGACGGCCTTGGCTCGATCGAGATTATGGATAGCAACGGCAATTCAGTGAAATTCGAGGCGGCCGGGATCATCGTGAACGCCAGCGCGAAAGTCACCATCAACGCCAGCACGGTCGAGATCAGTTCAGGCATGGTTACCGTGAACTCAGGCATGTCAAGATTTAGCGGAGTGGTGCAGTGCGATACGCTCATCAGCAACAGTGTCATCAGCGCAAGCTATACCCCCGGTGCGGGAAATATCTTCTAAATACTGAGTTGCAGCGACTCTGCATTCTATCCATTCGATTTATTCTTGGGGCTGACGTAGCTAAACAGGCCTACAGAGGGTAGCGTAGTGGGATGGATCAAAGACGTAGTCGGATGAGTGGACGGCAGCACGGGAAGCGGCTAGAGCCTTTTGTAGCCGGAACGACGGCACGGGCAGCCGCGCTATGGGTCGAGGTACAAGCCCACACGGCGATCGATCTATTGTTACCAGCGGGTGCGCCGGTTGATCGCCAGCAAGCTGCCGAATTATGCGTGGTCGGGGGACGTGGACGCCGATGAGTGTGCGTGCGGCGGCGTGCGCAAAGGCAGGCGAGGCCGTGCTGTGGCAGGGAAGGGCCCTGTGGTTGGCCTGTTAAAACGGGGAGGGCATGTGGTGGTTGCCCTCATCGCCAATGCCCAATCCAAGACGCGTCGGCCCAACATCCGGGAGAGGGTTCGGCCTGCTAGCCTCGTATATGCCGACAGCGTCACCGCGTAGGCCATACGTGATGTCTCGGAATTCCGGCACCGGCGTGTGAACCCTAGTAAGACGTTTGTCTCAAAACGTGGCCACCACATCACCGGCATCGAAACCTTCTGGAACCAAGCCAAGCGGCACCTGCGCGGTTCAACGGGATCCGCAAAGAGCGCTTTTCCTGGTAGCAGAAAGAGTGCGAGTGGCGCGTCAATGGCGGTCCCAATCACAGGCTTCTAAGACAGCTTCAACAGTGGGACAAATCATCCAAACACTACCTCTTAGCTACGTCAGCCTCATAAACAAAACAAACCAGTTCGTTACCAACGATGGCTCCAGTAGCGGGGTCCATAGCCGAGCGGGCCAAAGGGGAACGGGGGGTAATAAAATGGCGCGCCATAGATCCAGGGGCTTCCCAAGGAAAAACTGAGTCCCACACGGGGATAGGCATAGAAGGGAGGGATCGTTTGCATGCCGGCGAGTCGTTGCGCCAGTTGACGTTGTAGCTCGGCATTCGTGGATGCCTGGCGCTCGAGCTGATTTTGCAGGCGATTGACGGTTTCTTGTTGAGCTTGCAATTTTTCTTGAAGTGCTGCGATCTGGTCGCGCTGCCACTCCGCAAAGGTTTCTACACAACGTGTGTGAGCGTCACCGGTATAACTCGAACATTCCCACGGTGTCGGCGACTCGCCTGCCTGGGCCGGTAGTCCGGCCAATACGATTCCTATTCCGATCACTCCAATGAAGAACTGGAGCCACAGCCCTGTTGTCTTCGGAGGAGAGGCTTGTCGATGGATTGCGAGATCGATCATCGGTCTCTCTCTTGAGAACATCTGCTATAAGCCTAACATGCAATGGTTCAAAGGAACAGCGGGTGCGAGTTGGATGCTGAAAAAGTCCAGCGGTGCTCTGAGCATGTACGGCTCAGAGGAGAATTCCTGATTGTGACTCGCCTGTATCCTCGACTTCATTCTGCATCTTCCGTTGCGCCCTTGCCGAAGCCTCGCTAGAATCCGGTCATACGTATGTCTACACCAGCTGCATGATTCTCGGGTTCGTCACCCTCTATCTGTTCCTCTCTGTGGGGATCGGACTGGCTGCCGCCAGGCGAGTCCATACCGCGAAGGACTTTGCGGTGGCCGGTCGAAGCTTACCGCTGCCGATCGTGATCGCCACGGTCTTTGCGACCTGGTTCGGCGCAGAGGCCGTTCTCGGAATCTCAGCCACATTTGTGAAGGAAGGCTTGCGAGGGGTAGTGGCCGACCCCTTTGGGTCGAGCCTCTGTTTGATTCTCGTGGGCTTGTTTTTTGCTCCCCGTTTCTATCGGCTGAATCTCCTGACCGTCGGCGACTTCTATCGTCTCCGGTACAATCGAGTCGTCGAGGTGCTCTGTGCCGTCTGTATCGCCATGTCCTATCTCGGATGGGTGGCTGCGCAGTTCAAGGTGTTTGGGCTTGTACTGAATACGGTCACCGAGGGCGCCGTGAGTCAGCCGGTCGGGATGGTGATCGGCGCAGTGATCGTGTTGATCTATACGACGTTTGGAGGGATGTTCTCTGTTGCCATTCTGGACTTTGTCCAAATCTCTGTGATCATGGGAGGGCTGCTGTATATTGCATCTGTGGTGGGTGGGTTGGCAGGAGGTGTGGACGTGGTCATCAGCCATGCAGCACAGGCCGGTAAGCTGGATTTGTTTCCACCCGCAACGTTCACGGCGTGGATTCCATTCATCGGAGCCTGGGTCACGATGATGTTGGGGTCGATTCCCCAACAAGACGTGTTTCAACGCATTACTTCGGCCAAGGATGAACGTACGGCGGTGCGTGGATCGCTGCTGGGCGGCACGCTCTATTTCTGTTTCTGCTTTGTCCCCATGTTTTTGGCCTACGCGGCGACACTGATCGATCCGGCTCTGTTCAATACGTTGCTCGACCAGGATTCTCAGCTGGTGTTGCCGACTTTGATTCTGCGCCACACACCCGTCTTCGCGCAGATCCTGTTTTTCGGGGCCGTCCTTTCCGCGGTGATGAGCTGTACCAGCGCGACATTGTTGGCGCCGTCGGTAATACTGAGCGAGAACGTGATTAAGGCGGCCTTGCCTCGCCTCAGTGATCGGGAATTTCTTCGTGTCATGCGGCTGGTTGTCGTGATCTTTGCCGCTCTGGTTTTGACGATCGCTCTGACCTCCAGTTCCAGCATCTACCAACTGGTCGTGGGTACCTACGAGGTGACGTTGGTTGCAGCATTCGTTCCACTTTGTGCCGGACTGTTTTGGTCGCGAGCGACGACGCAAGGAGCCTTGTGCGCCCTTGCGGCTGGACTGATGACCTGGATTGGGCTGGAACTGTTCGGCTCTTTCGGCTCGATCTGGCACCCGCAACTGGTTGGTTTATTCATGGCAGTGATGGGGATGATCGCCGGCTCACTTCTGCCTCAGAAGATCGGAACTCGTCACGCGTGAGAGGCGAGGTACGTGGGGCCGGTACGATGTGCACCGATGCGATGTTCGCATTCTCTCACCCGTCTCGCGTATGGGTGTTGCTGTGGTGAGGTTGCTGCCCGCATGATCCATGAACACTTCTGTTACAATCACCAATCCGCTGCTGCGACAAGCCTTCGGCCAGCGGGCTTGTCCCCCGGCCGCTCACCGTATTGTACGAGTACGCATTGGATCCTCACGGTTCACGCGATGGTCTCGCGACGCAGCGTTGCGATTTCTCGATGATCCGTCATGAATCATGGGGCTAGAATTGTGAAGAGACCTAGACAATGGATACGCTATGGGATCATGGGCCTGACAGGCTTTGTCGCCGTGTTGTGCTTCGTCCTTGTGGCCTATGGCGCGTATTTAGCGACCTTTCTTGCCCTGCCCAAGAGCGATGAGCATCCTCCGCTGCGTCTGTATAGTGGACCCTTCTTGCTGCGACCCGATCTCTCGCTTGCACACAGCCACTTGCTTGAGCGGCTGCAACGGTTGGGCTATCGACGAGTGACTGTCCCAGTACAGACTTCCGGCGACTATCAGCTCACTGATACGGCCCTGACGGTCTATCTCCACCCGCAGCCGGAGGGCCATGTCGATGCGACGAGGGTGATGTTGCCACTGGATCAGGGACGAGTGACGGATGTGCTCTCTCCACTCGATGGGGCACCGCTGTTCCCGATTTTCCTGGAACCGGAACTCTTGAGCGGCGTGCGTGGCGAGTCGCGCCAGGTACGTGAATGGATTCCGTTGGCGCAGATTCCTCCACGGATCGTGGAGACAATCCTCACGATCGAAGATCGCCGGTTCTATTCCCATTTCGGCATCGATCCGATTGCGGTTGGGCGGGCGGTCTGGACCAACGTCACGAAGGGAGGAGTGGTGCAAGGCGGCAGTACGATCACCCAGCAACTGGCGAAAAATTTGTTTTACTCCCCACAGCGGACGATGGGGCGAAAATTCAAGGAGGCGTTGGCCGCGCTGGTGTTGGAGATGAAGTATACGAAACAGGATATTCTTGAAAGTTATCTGAATGAAATCTATCTGGGGCAAGCGGGATTCGTCTCGATCTATGGAGTGAGCGAAGCCGCCCATCGTTATTTCGGCAAGACCCTTCAGGAGTTGAGGGTTGAAGAAGTTGCGATGATCGCAGGTTTGGTCAAGGGCCCCAATAGCTATGCGCCGACGAAACATCCTGAGTCGGCGAAGCAGCGGCGTGATGTGGTGTTGCGCCGGCTGAGGGAAACAGGCTTTCTGACGGAAGAGGATTGGAAACGTGTCACGACTGAACCGGTGCGTGTGAGTCCGCCAGAAGATGTCCTAACCAATGCGCCCTACTTCGTCGATACCGTGCTTCGGGAGGTGGAAGAGGCGGGTGTGGCCCCATTGCCGGAAGGCTTACGGATCGACAGCACGCTCGATCCCATGATCCAGCAGGCTGCCACAGAATCATTGGAGAAGGGATTAGCCAAGTTAGAGACTGCGCACCCTCATCTCAATCCTTCGGTGGAGTCGGTCCAAGGGGCGATCGTGGTGCTCGATCCCAAGACCGGGTTTGTATTGGCGTTGGTGGGAGGCCGAGACTATCGGCGGAGTCAGTTTAATCGTGCGGTTCAGGCACGGCGGCAACCAGGCTCTCTCTTCAAACCCTTCGTGTATCTTGCCGCATTGGAGGCGGCTCGTGAGAGTCAAGCCGGCCAGTTGACCGCGGCGAGCTTGCTGTCGGACGAGCCGGTCACCTTTGAATCGGAGACTGGCCCCTGGTCTCCCCAGAACTACGACAAACAATTTCATGGGCCTGTAACCGTACGGAACGCGTTGGAACAGTCGTTCAATGTGCCGGCGGTGCGCGCCGCCAAGACTCTGGGGGCAAAGCCGATCGTGCAACTGCTGCATCGTCTTGGTGTGACAAGTGCCATCGGCGACGATCTTTCCTCGGTGGCCTTAGGCAGCTCGTCGGTGTCGTTGATGGAGATCACGGCGGCATATGGAGCGGTTGCGAACGGAGGCATTGCCGTCCAACCGACTGCGATCCGGTCAACGAAGGACCGCCAGGGAGACAGTGTGTGGAATGGCGTGCAGAATCGGCAACAGGCAGCCTCGCCTCAAGGAGCCTACGTGTTGACCTCTCTCCTTGAAGGTGTCATTCAGCGGGGTACTGCGAGCAAAGCCAAAGTGCTGGGACTGCGAGGCTCGGTGGCCGGCAAAACCGGGACCACCGACGGCTATCGAGACGCGTGGTTTGTCGGTTACACGTCAGACCTGGTGATCGGGGTGTGGGTGGGATTCGACGATGAACGACCATTGCGTCTGACAGGATCGCAGGCGGCTCTGCCGATTTGGATGGATCTCGCGCGCCGGATTATCCCGCCCACTGCTCCCGCGTTCGTGATGCCGTTCGGCGTCGTCACTCGGAACATCGATCCGAAGACCGGACAGTTGGCGACGTCTCAGTGTCCCGAGCAGGTGTCAGAGGTGTTCATCGAGGGGACCGAGCCCAGCGTCTACTGTGAAGTGCATGGCGAGGGAATATGGGAGCGTCTGCGGCATACATTTGGATTCTCATAGCAGTTTGCGGAAAAACTCAGTTTTTGTGCGACACGCTGCTGTGATAATCCGTAGGGCAACAGTGCCTGAGTAATCCTCAGGATGCTCAAAAAGGCTTTGTCACACCCACCTGCCCCGCGCGCGCCAAGACGCACGCATTCCCGCAGCAAGGCCGCAGCGAGCGAAGAGGCCAGGAGGTACCTGCCGCACTTCGTGAGGCCGTTCGCCCTTCATATGATTCTTGGTGAACGGAAAAACCTCCTTGAGTGTTTTGGGTCCCTCAGGGCGTTATCATCACGTTAAGCCTCTGAGCGACGCGAGAACGAAGCGTGGTAATAGGCGCGTCTCGGCGCGCCGGGGTTGGGCGGGTGGGAAAGCGACTTTTTCAGCATTCTGCTAGGCCTTGGAGGGATGAATAGTGTAAGCTGGCGTCAACGATCGGCTGTGAAGGGAGGATCACGCATGAAGAATAGTAACTTTGCCGGGGATGACAACATTACGCTCTTGGCCAAAGGGGTGGTGTTGAAAGGCGAAATTCATGTAGAAGGAACGGTTCGGATCGATGGCCGCCTGGACGGCGAGATTCAGACCAAGGGACATGTTATCATCGGTGAGGATGGTTTAGTGCAGGGAACGATCATCGCCGGTACTGTCGTAAGCAGCGGCCGCATCAAGGCGAAGGTCACGGCGAATGAGCGAATCCAGTTACTGAAGACGTCGACGCTCATTGGAGAAGTCCTGTCGCCGATCCTCATTATGGAAGAGGGCGCCAAGCTCCAAGGCGCGACAGATATGGGGGTAGCCGCCTGGTCCGACGAGCTCCCAAAGTTGCCGGGCAGTGTCAGTGATCTCTCCGCACACCGAGCGAAGCAGGTTGTGGTGCTCGAGAAAGAGTCCAGCGGCGACGCGCGGCGATAGGTCTTCCGGTTTTCTTCTGCTCGTATCCGATCCATGACGAAGCCGCAGCTTTTCACTGCCGTGTTTTTTGCTCTCCTTCTGCTGCTCCTGTATCAGATCGCCCTGATGTTTCGACCGTTTCTCTTTCCCATCCTCTGGGCCGCGCTCCTGGCCCATCTCACCTATCCACTCCATGTACGATTCACCTCGTTGGTTCGTGGCCGGGAGATCGTATCAGCCTCCTGTCTCACTCTCTTGGTGTTGGCCCTCGTGGTGATTCCAATTTCCATGATGGGGGTGTTACTAGCACGTGAAGCCAGTACGGCAGAGCAAGCCATTCGCGAGTGGATCGCAAGCGGGGCGCTTCAAAGGCTGCCGGAGCAATCACGCACGTGGCCGGTTATCGGAGGGCTCCTCCGCCAGTTCGATGACAGTGTATTATTGACACCGGATTCCCTGGAGCGCGGGCTTCTTTCGGCTGCGACGTTCCTCAGCCGTTTCTTTCTTGATCAGGTCGGCGATCTGCTGAAGAACGCCTTTCTGCTGGTGACCGATTTCTTCCTCATGCTCTTTGCTCTGTTTTTTCTCTTCAAGGATGGGAAGCAATGGTTGGCGTCCCTCCAAGAAGTGATTCCGCTTGAGGCGTCTCATAAACAGCGAATTGTCGATCGTGTGGATCAGACCATTCGTGCCGTGGTGAAAGGGATAGGAGTGACCGCGATTATTCAAGGCCTGGTGGCGGGGCTGGCCTATGGGGTCCTCGAAGTGCCGTTTCCCGTCGTATTGACGGCGGTGACGGTGATGCTTGCACCGCTTCCCTTTGGCGGGACTGCATTGGTATGGGGACCTGTTGTTCTATACTTCCTCACGGCCGGTCCGTTGTGGAAAGGATTGGTCATGTTGGGCTGGGGAGCCGGCGTTGTGTCGATGATCGATCAGTTCCTTCGACCGTGGCTGATCGGTCAAGCCGTCCAGATTCCTGTGTTTTTCCTCGTATTCAGCGTGCTCGGTGGGCTGGCACTCTACGGCATCATCGGGCTCTTTGTCGGTCCTGTTTTGGTCAGTTTGTTGATGACCACGATCCAGATTTACCGAGAGGAATATCACCGTACTGAAACCGATACACCATCTGGTCCTGCCACACCATAAAGAACCGTCGCTTGGGAAACATGAAGCGTATCTCGCAAGCCGAGAAGTTCTCCGTCTGCGAACGACGAGATGCGAGAGACGAATGACGCCTGTCATTCCAGCGGAATGGTGATGGCGATTCCACCCATCACATCGTTGAGCTTAAAATCCCGTTTCGGGCTGAGCAGATGTCCGTTGTGGCAGTCGATACAGGCCTGGGAGACGGCGAGGTCGGGATAGATCGCTTGAAAGTATTGCTTTTGCCCGCTGCTCACGATTCCGGTGACCGGCTGCTCTGGATTCTTTCTGAGAGACTCCAGCGCGTTGCGCTCCAGGTCACTGGCCGGAGCGTTGCGCCGGTAAATAGGCCAGAGACCGATCAATCGATACCGAACCCCGCTTCCATTTTCGGCTGCCAGCTTGCCCGAATGCTGGAGAAACTGGGCCGGCAACATAAGGGCGTTCTCCAGCTCCCAATGTTCAGACGCGGTGAGGACACCTTTCGCCTGGAGTCGATTGACGATTTCCGTTGTATAGAGCATGCGATCGGCCTTGATGACAGCATAGATATAGGCCGCCGCTTTCTCCGGATGAATGCCAGCCGAGGCTGCGCGTTCTTTTGCTGAGAGGATGGAGGAGCCCCACCACAGCCCAGAGATTAGGATGGTGAGGGCTGCGGCGTAGAGCGAGACGTTGACTCGGTGCATGAAGCCTCCTGTGCAGGTGGCAGAAGTGGAATCGTCGGCAGGGCGACGATGCAGGAGGTGCCGAGCCCTTCCTGGCTCTCGATTCTGATGTCCCCACCGAATTTCTTGATGATGCGGCGTGCCACGGTCAAGCCGAGCCCGGATCCCTCACCCTGGCCTTTGGTGGTAAAGAACGGGTCGAAAATTTTCGACAGATGCTGTTTTGGAATGCCGGGACCTGAATCCGTAATCGTGGTCACGACAGTGGTATCGGTGAGGGACGTCGAAAGACCTAAGATCCCTCGACCTTTCATCGCCTGAAGGGCGTTCAATAACAGGTTTGTAAAAGCCTGTCTGAGCTGGTCGGGAAGGGCCAATACACAGGTGTCTCCTGCGTACGTTCGTTGGATGGTCAGTGCAGAGGTGTCTATGCCATCTGTGAGTGTGGTGATGGCCCGATCGAGTTCTTGTTCGAGATGAACCGGTTGCCGTTGGTCCGATGTCTCTCGAGATGTGACACCTGTGAAGTCTCGAATAATCGTGGCCATTCGACGCCCGTGCTGGACGATGTCCCGGGCATAGGATTTGGCGCGGTCGAGGTCCGCTTCTTCTCCGATGGCTTCTCCGAGTCCGAGAATGCCAAAGAGTGGATTGTTCAACTCATGTCCAATTCCAGCGGCGAGGGTTCCCAGACTGCCCGATTTCTCCGCCTGGATGAGTTGGTCTTGGAGTCGGCTCTCGTCAGTCGTGTCTCTGAAGACCAGGCCAATCCGATCCTCTCCCTGATTTCTCCCTGCCATGTGGAACCACTGATAGTGATATCGACGGGATCCAATCTGAACCTCCTGTCGAGGGCTTGGATCCGCCATGCCGACCTTTGGAGCCAAAGGGTCGCGAGGAGTGTTGACTGATGAGGTATCTTCTTCCCCAGATGCCATCTCGGCATGTTCTCCGCTCCCCGCACGTCTCAATTCTTTTCGCAGGTGTTCTCGCGCAGACGCGTCGACGGGGAGTATGTCGAACAGCGGGATCGATTGAGCCGGATCAAGTATAGGTCGAAAGGTCTCGCGTCCAACCTGGTTGAGGTATTGCACCTGTTCCTCTTGATTGACCATGATGATCGGGGTTGGGACGGCATCCAGGATCTCGTCTGTCGAGTGAAGCAGGGATTCCACTTGTTGGGTTTTGCTGGTCACTTGATCGGTCAGGCCTGCAAAAGCCGCTTCCAGTTGGCGATTCATTCGGTTGAACTCATCGGCCAGATCTTGGATCTCATCGCCGGTTTGAATGTCGATGGGCTGCTGAAGCTCACCGCGCCCGATCAATTGTGCAGCAGCTTGTAATTGGCGCACCGGTTTGACAATACGATGGGCTGCAAGGTAGCCGAGGGTTGTCATGAGTCCGACGGCGACGAGGCTGAATATGGCCATCCAGATAAGAAGGTGGCGAATCGGAGCGAAGAGTTCGTCGGAGGATTGCCACACGAAGGTATGCCAAGAGCCTTTAACTCGGTCGCCATTGGTCGCACGACTGGTTTCAGGGACTGGAGCAAATCCGATCAACGACGTCGACTGTCCGCCATGACCATCGCTCGGGGCACTGACCCATCCTGGTTGGAGAGGTGTGACGAGCGGAATAAGCTGTGAGTCTGAGAGCGGGACTCCAGTCGGCAGAATGGGACAGCTCATGACGATGCCGCGATGGTCGATCAGCATGACATGCCCGGTTTTACCGAAGCGAATGGGAGAGATCGAGGGGGAGATCAACTCTTTCGCGTCGATCACGCGATGGAGCACACCGACGGCTTCATAGCGAATGCGGTCCATAATGGGAAGCGAGATGCTGATGACATAGCTCTGGACACGTTCATCGAAGTACACATCTTCGATAAACAGCTGACCCACTCCACGATGCGAGGCGCCTTTCCACCAGATCGTGTCTTTATTGGCGAAGGGCGGCAGCGTGGTCGACGCGGCAAACAGGTTGCCCTCAATGTCGGTGATGTACAGCATCTTGGTGGCAGACCGGATCACTTGCGGGATCAGTTGATCGGCTTCGCTTTTGACTCCCGAGAGATATTCCTGAATAGTGCCGGCTATTTTTCCTCCTGTGATGGCTTGGACTGCTGCGGGGTCTTTCGCTTCCCAGCTACTCTTGAGTTTCTCCACTGTCCGGCGGCGCTCATCGTCAGTCATGCTTGCCAAGGTATCGCGCCGCTGCTCAAGTTCGAGGATAATCAAAGGGTCTGCCGCTATCCGTGATGTTCGGCCGACTTCATCCGATATCAACAGGTCGACTTTTCGTGCCGTTTCCTCGGCCAAGGCCTTGAAGCTTTCACCGTTGACGACCTGGATTTCACGAGAGCCTTGCCAAAACGCGAGACCGAGACCCACCATCAGGGGCACAACTCCCACGAGCAACATAGACAGAATCAGTTTGAATTGCAGTCCCCATCTTGTGTCAGTGCGAGATGCGGGGCGAGGGGGACTCATCACAGACATCCTTGTCCGGCCGTCCCGGCGTTGGGAAAGGTCAAGGTAAAGGTCGTTCCCTGATCGATTCGGCTGTCGACGGCGATGGCGCCTTGCATTTTGTCGACGATGGTTTTGACGTTATAGAGTCCAAGACCTGTCCCTTTTCCGGGAGCCTTCGTCGTGAAAAACGGCTCGAAAATCTCGTGAATCGTGTCCGGGGCGATGCCACATCCCGTATCGGAGATTCGGACGTCGACCTGCTGGTCGTGGAACACGGTCTCGAGCTTTAGTGTGCCGCCGCTGCGCTCCATGGCATGGACCGCATTGGTGATCAGGTTGACGAAGACGTGGAGTAACTCATCAGGATTGCCTTTGACTGTGGCGCCCGGCTGGTACTGTTTGACCATGTCAATATCGTGAAGACTCGACGCGTAACGCGCAATTTTCAGCGCCTCGTCCAGCTTTTCGTTGACCGATACCAACATGTCTTCGTGAGGGGAGGCGAGCCGTGAATACCGGGTGAGGTCCCGACAGATGGCGCTCGCCCGTTTGACGGCGTCAATAATGTCTCGGGCTTGCTCGTGGACGGCGGTCAGGTCCTTTTCCTCTTCGAGGTTTTCCGCCAAGCCCAATATGAGTTGCAAGGGGTTATTGATGTCATGCGCGATTCCCGCAGCGAATGAGCCGATTCCTGCAAGTTTTTCTGATTGGAGGAGTTCGGCCTCGAGCTTGGATTCATGCTGAATCAGTTTCCACAATAGACGGGAGGCAGATCCGCTGAGGATATTTGTGTGAGGAGGTTTGTGCGCATAGAGATATGTCTCCATTTCCGGATCGCCCGTAACGTCCAGAATCAGGTTCACGCCATGGTTGCTGATCAGGTCCGGCACATTGGTCGTGACGGAAATCTGCAGCTCACGCGCGCGTTCCAGCCCTGGCGCCGCAGGATTACGGTCTGCCACACCGACGATTTCAATCGAGGGGATGTGGTGGAGGAGATCGAGCAGCGCATGGCCGCCGCGACCTGCCCCAAGAATGGCGACTTTGGTATGGTCGGAGCGTTCCATTTAGGCAGGCTTCCTGGTCACAGCTTCGCAAGCTCCCTCTGTTCTATAGCCCGAGCAACGGCCGATCTCAGTTTTTCACCTTCGACTGGTTTGACGAGATAATCCACGACACCCTGCCGGAGAAAGGATGTTGCCATATCGGTGTCCGGGAACCCCGTCAGTACGATCAGCGGGACGCGAGGGTAATTGCTTCGAAAGTAGGCGACGGCTTCAGCTCCATTGATTTTGGGCATACGAATATCGCAGATGACGACGTCGAGGAGAAGCCGGTTTTCGCCAGAGTTAATGACTTCGATCGCCTTCTCACCGTTTTCCGCTTCAAGGACTTCATAGCCGGCCTTCTGCAGCGTCATCTTCACGACTTTGCGAATATCAGGCTCGTCGTCAACTATGAGCACCCGTCCCTCGCAGGCTTCCCCTCCGACAAAAAAACCGGATTTGAACTCATCCATGGCACCCTCCTTGGTTGATAGGTAGATGTGATTGGGTCATGGTCGGTCACCTGTTCATGTCCTACCTGAAACGCAATGTGCATGCCAGCATGCTTAGACAGAAACAGGTCCAATATCCTTGCAAAGAAGAGTCTCGTATTGGCGCGGCGCATTCAGGCATGGTCGATATCCACCATCATGTGTTGAAATCCACCACCAGCTTCATGGGCTCTAGTGCGTACTGGTGAATGCGCGAAACCTGACTGATTGCTCTGGAGCTGAATTGCCTTTGGGTGTAAGGCTGGAGTATTCTGATCATGAAGTGAGATTGGAGGGGGTATGATCACTCCGGATGTTCTGACAGAGTATGTACGCCGGATGATGCCGGATGCCGCAGTCACGGTTTCAGATCGGACCGGCACGATGAATCATCTCAAAGTGGTGGTGATCTCCGCAGCTTTCGCAGGGAAGAATTTGCTGGATCGTCATCGCCTGGTGTACCAAGCGCTGGATGGCCCGATGAAAGATGGACGGATTCACGCGCTAGAAATTACTGCGAAAACCACAGATGAAACCTAGGAGGCCGACCCATGGCAGATCCGATTCAAGAAGAAATTAATAAGGAAGTCGCTGCGCACAAAATTCTGATTTACGGCAAAGGTACAAAGCAGATGCCGATGTGCGGGTTCACGAGAGAGACGATGCAGTTCTTCGACAAGTACGGGTACCCCTATGAACTCGTCGATGTGCTTTCTCAGCCGGCCAAGCGAGACGCGCTCGTCAAGATGACGAACTGGCCGACGCTCCCCAAGGTGTTCATCGACGGACAGTTTTACGGCGATACCGATATCCTCGATCCAATGGCAGCCAAAGGCGAGATAGAGCCGCTGCTGAAAAAAGCGTTCGGAAAGTAAGCCGATGGGCGGACTCCGCCGCCTGCACCTTCGAGGGCACCCAACTAGCCCTTGCTGGCTCGAAGCCCGTAAACTCGTCTAAAGCGACTCAAACAGTACGTGCTTCGCCGTTGCTCACGAAGAGCAACGGTCGCGAGCGGCGGCAAGTTGTGTCCCGCCCTCTCCGGTGAGGGCGGGCCTCCGTTTCCGCCCGTCAGCCTACTATTTTGCTTTCAACAGCGGTGAGAGGAGAAGGAAGTAGGGAGGATATTCTCCTCGCGGAACGTGCACGATCAGAACGTGTTCGTCCGACGCACGCAATCGAGAGTTCCCCGGACCCCCTTTCTGCTTTTGTCACTTAGCGGCTTGGGAGGGGGGAGAAAAGATGGCCAGGCTTGGTCCTCCCTGCTCACGAACCCTCCACGGTGAAGCAGTGATCGTTCGATGTGCGCAGAGAGGATGCATGTTACTCCTACCTTGTCGAGGTCCATCATATGTGGTACACTTTTTTCACGCGTAAAACCTGAGACGAGAACACCATGCCCACAACCCATCCTCGCGTCAACGTCGTCCTGGAAGAACCGGTATATGAAGGGCTTCGCCGCTGGGCCAAGCGAGATGGCGTCTCGCTGTCGCTCAAAGTGCGAGATCTCGTCAAAGATGCGCTGGAAGTAGAAGAGGACCGAGCGCTTGCCGACTTGGCGAAAGATCGAGAGCAGACGCTCGATCGAAGCAAGGCCTTGACGCATTCGCAAACGTGGGCACATC
Organism: uncultured bacterium; assembly: GCA_965233175.1. GTDB lineage: Bacteria > Nitrospirota > Nitrospiria > Nitrospirales > Nitrospiraceae > Palsa-1315. The sequence continues at coordinate 114,342 of CBDDRW010000064.1, read as the reverse complement.
TCAAACGATCGAGACGTTAATTGCCCTTTGAACTCCGGTATCATCCTGCCGTTGCCAATGAAGACATCCCTCGCATTCCACAAAATCTCCATCGGAGAATAGCCGGTGCCATCGAGTCACGACTGACTCATGCTCCGCATCAGTACGGGGCTCCTCTTCGAAAAACCCTGAAAGGCTACTGGAAGCATCGTGTTGGGGATTACCGGGTCGTGTACAAGATCGAAGAGAATGAGGTATGGATCTTAGCAATTCGTCACCGCAAAACCGTGTACGAAGGATATTTTACAGAGGCTCCGTGCGCGAGGATAGATTCTCGGTCAACCTCGGCAATAGTAATCAATCATGAAAAAGAAAATGACCAAATCCAGCGGCAACGTTTTTGTTGACCTTGGCTTCGATCCGGCCGAGGCCACCGTGCTCCAAATGCGGGCGAATTTGATGAACGATCTTCGCCTCTACATCGAGAAGCACAAGCTCACTCAATCTGATGCAGCCAAGCGCCTCGGCATTGCACAATCCCGCGTCTCCTACCTCGTGCGTGGCAAATGGGACAAGTTCAGCCTAGAAATGCTGATTACGCTTGAAGCCCGAATTGGGCGCACAGTTCGCGTAGAATTCGCAGCGTAACGTTTCGCTAAGCTTGCATCTGACATCAACATGCTTCAGCGAAACAGGGAATCTCAGGCGCCAAGTCAAACAACGGCCCTCACGGAGTTTCAGCTGACGTCCTTGATGCCCTTGAAAGGTGCGGGTCTTATACGGAATTGTGTGAGACCCCGCATGGATACGATCCAAAAGCGAAACGCGAAGAAATCACTTGGACTTAGTCCCCAATCCTGGCAGGATGCCAAGGGGATCTTATCCTGCATCGCGAGACAATTGGCATCTTATACGGAACCAGATAACGCATAGTTGGGTTGCATGGCTGACACACATAAGCTGATCACTGAAATCGATGCTTTGGTTCAGATCGCAGAACGGCTAGCCCGAGACGCGGAGTCTTCTGAAAAGAAACTCAGATCCGAACGAGTCGAAGAGCTTTCTTCAGTCGCTGCGCGTGGTGGGCAAATGATTCGAAAACTCTACGGTTCTGGGAGCCAGTACGAGCAGAATTGGCAGCAGGTGCTTAATACAGTGGGTTTCACGAGTATGCACAGCCACTTTTTTCAGGCACGTCAGTGAAGTGTGCGGTATTCTCAAGGGTGTACAGCATGATCTCAAGGCCGGCTTGCTTCTGGACTTCAAGCTTCTACTCCAAGCAGAGATATTTGCAGACTCTCTCGAAATGGCCGAGCATCTTCTCGGTGGAGGTTACAAAGATGCCGCAGCGGTGCTGCTTGGGGCGGTGTTGGAAGACTCGCTTCGGAAGGTAGCTGCTTCGGTTGGAGTGGCAACAGTTGGGGTCAATGGAAAAGCGCTTACTATTGATCCGCTGAACGTCGCAATCGCCAAGGCCGGCACGTATGGGCCCCTCGTGCAGAAGCAGATTACCACTTGGGCAAATCTTCGCAATGACGCTGCCCACGGCAATTTTTCAAAGTACGATTCAGACTAGGTTCGGCAAATGCTTCAGTTTGTGCAAAAATTCTGTGCGGACTACCTGAAGTGACTTTACTTGGAGGACTGCTGTTTAACAAACCATTGCAGCCGATAACACTCTTTCTCCATTCTCACTGTCGGGTGCTTGCCGCTTGGCGGCAACACGGTTGATCCTCAGGGGCAATGAGGCGGTGGCTATAAGTAATTTTGTCATTTGAGTAACCATCCAAGCTCGCTCGTTCTCTCTTCAGGGATGGGGCCTGATTGATCTCCCACTGCGCGCGTCCAACGAGGGCTTTCCGAGGCCGCGCGAGTTGCGCAAGCACAGAAGATCATCAACCTCCATCTCCTCTTCGGCTCCAAACATCTACTTAAGGGGGTAGGCAAGCTGTCCTTCACTGCGCGCATCGAACGAGCATACTTCCTAGTGTGCGCGTTCTGCGAGCAAGAAGGATAGTTGCCTGCCCCGTCACCTCTTGGCTTCCGGCGGCGGCCAATTCATTTCGGTGTGTCTGCCGCAGTAGTAGCACGAGAGGCGGTAGCGGGCTTTGCGCCTGGGGTTGGGCATGGAGGTAAAGGTGATGGGGGTGTCGTCGAAGGGGCACGTGGGTTGTTCGTGCAGGAGATGCACCTCGGCCATCATGGTGATCGAGGCGACGTCCCACGAAGGGATGGTCTGTTCTTTGCCGGTAATTTTTTCCTGCGTATGACACTGTTTGCATTCGGCTTCGTAGATCTTAATCCGACCGAGATGAGGGGTATGGTCGGTGACATTCATCGCTCCACCGCACCCAGGCTTGAGACAAGCGAGATGTTCATGCTGTAAAGCCTGGACAAACCGACCATGTGCTGTCCGCTCTTGTTCTGATTTCATAGCTTCCTCCTTAACTCCATCCAGAGGGGTGCCTGAAATGCCTTTTCACTGCGCGCATCGAACGAGCATACTTCTGAGTGTGCGCGTTCTGCGAGCAAGAAAGGCATTCAGGCTACCCTTCATATCCCCCACGCCCCACTAATTTGAATATTCGCGCCGTTCACGTACCGCGCTTCGTTGCTGAGGAGATAGCGCACCGCAGCAACGATATCGTCTACTGTTCCGATGTATCCGGCGGGGATGCGTTTGGTCATGCCGGTGAGTTCTTCCGGTGGCGCGCTGCCTGAGTCGATGAAGCCGGGCGAGATCGCATTGACGGTGATGCCGTGGGGCGCCAGCAGTTTGGCCAAGGTACGAGTCAGAATCAATACGCCGGCCTTGGCGATGTAATGGGCCGTGACGTCTGGCTGGGATACCATGTGATCGGCGTTGGCCATGCTGAAGCTGATGATGCGCCCTGATTTGCGAGCTTTCATTCCCGGCGCCACCGCTTGGGCCAGATAGAAAATAGGATGGAGGTTGCCGTCGAACATTTCGTTCCAGCCATTGGCCGTTTCTTCGAACAGGTTCACACGATGGTAGGGACCGGCCCCGTTGATCAGTGCGTCGATATGTCCCCACTGCTGTTCAACCTGAGAGACGAGGTTTTTGGCGCTCTGGGGGTCCGACACGTCACAGCGAATCGAGAGTGCACGACCGCCACGACTCGTGATCGCGTCGGCTGCGGCTCTCGCTTCTTTCTCGCTCGTGCGGTAGCAGATGGCGACCGACCATTGTTGCGCTGCCAGGTCGAGCGCGATCCCTCGTCCAATGCCTTTGGCCCCGCCTGTGATGAGTGCCACTCGCTCGGCCATCAGTGATCCCTTTCGTGGTGGGTGTGGTTACCTGATATTTTATCGAGTTTTGAGTCTCGTAGCGAGGAGCTGTACGGCTCCAGCGGTTCGCATGGAGAAGGACCGGTCTTGCTTGGGCTTTCTGTTGTCTTCTTGGCATTCTGCGATGAGCGAATGCAAATCTGCAATGGTATCTACGTCACGCCAGGGAGTGGTGAGACTGATAGATAAGCCCAGTGTCTTGGCATGCTGTTGTGTGACGGCGAGGACTTGATCGGTGGACCAAGGCACTCCGGTAAAGAGTTGTTCAGCCGGTCGCTTGAGGCCGATGAGGTAATACCCGCCATCGAGGGCTGGCCCCAAGACCACGTCTGATTGTGCCAGCAGCGTGAGCGCGTCTTGATAGACCGACAGGGGCAAGGTTGGAACATCGGTTCCCACGAGTATGACTTGTGTATAGTTGTTGGCGAAGAGGCTGACAAAGGTTCGGTGCATACGCTGCCCCAGATCTTCTCCGACTTGATCCAACAGACGGACGCCTTGTCGCTCTTCCATAATTTTGAAGAACACCAACTCAGACGAAGGCGCGCAGGCCAAGTATCGATGGAAGGGAAGCTGCAGTTTTGCGGTGGCGAGTGTGGTCCGTTCCAGCATGTCGAGGACAAAGCTGCCGTGCAAAGTGGCTGCCTCGTCCGGCGTCAGCGGTGGACAGAGCCGCGTCTTCACCTCGCCCGGTATTGGAGCCTTGGCGAAGATCACAAGCGCGGCGTGAGGCGTCAGGCGTGAGTCGTCAGGTGATGGAGAGGATGCCGTTCTTGAGAAATTCTTAAACTTCGCCACTTCGCACCCCTAACGCCTTACCCCGTACGATCTTTATTTACCGCACAGTCTTGTACCAGTGAGCCAGAGACGAGGGGCTGACACCGACCCCATACAGAAACCGTAATGTCCACATCAAGAGGATCGTCCGCAAGGGACCTTGTTGTTCCCAGCGACGAAAAGAGGTGGTCACGGTTGCGGTGAGGGCTGCGATCCTTCCCTTCCGTTTGAGCCTGCGGGAGAACTCGATGTCCTCCATTAACGGCATGTCGGTGAAGCCTCCCATCTGTTCAAAGATGGAGCGGCGTACGAACAGGGCCTGATCGCCGGTCGCGATGCCGCTCAGTCTCGAACGCCAGTTCATTGCGCTGCTGATCATGGTTCCCCACATCGATGGGCGATCGAATTGGACATCGAACCGTCCCCCCACCATCCGTTGATCGGCCAGTGTCGTATCGATTACTGTTTTGGCATCGTGTGGAAGATGTGTATCGGCATGGAGAAAGAGAAAGACTTCTCCTCGGCCGACCTTTGCCCCTTCATTCATCTGCCGGGCGCGTCCGGGAGGAGCGGTGACCCAATAGACAGGACTGAGGGCCGAGGACGGTGTACTGAGCCGGTATGGTTCGAGGTGTGCGGAAGTCGTATCGGTGCTTCCCCCGTCCACCACGATGAGTTCGTCGAAGCCGAGCGCGGCCGTGTGCGCGAGTGTTGTGGTGATCGTCCGTTCTTCGTTCAGTGTGGGGATAATGACCGAGATCGGCATCGCCATGGCAGAGCTAGCCTGCACTATTCATGACGTTTCTGCTGCAATCGCGGATACGCGGCTGCGACGGGCAGTCTCGCCATTCACCCCCTCGACATACTGCACGAGTATGCCTCAGGGCTTCACGCCTCCGAGTGCCCGTCTCGCTTCGCGCCAGCACGTTTTCGCAACGAACCTTCATGAATAATGCAGGCTAGGCGCGTTTTTTCGGCTCGTTAAACATGAAATACATGACGACCACTACCGTGGACCAAAACAACACTTGCTTGTGCCAAAAGAGGACTTCGCCATAGTGATAGAAGAGCGCCGCGAGCAGGAGGGATCCGCCGACGAGGCTGTAGCGAAACGTCACATTTTCGACGACTGAGTTTGCCCATACAGCGACGCCTGCGAAATAAATCATGAAAGGAATGACGTCAATCTCGAATCCGCCGCTGATTGAGAGAAACACATCGAGAAAGCCAAGAAAAATGAGGGCAATGCCCACGATCATCCCGGCCACGCGCATCTGGTTGTCGCCTCCGGAGTCGTCTTCCCGCTGGCGGCGCTCCGGCTCTTTGATCGGTTCTGGCGGCATGGTCAACTGGTTCCTCGTCGTTCGTGAAGTATCAGAATATTGAGTGAACAGAGTAGGCTGAGGCCGAGGCTTATCCAAGACCCAACGTTCCTTTTCTTCGCCTCAATCTTACGTAGCGTGAACCTCGACCTTTTCCCTGCTGGAGGCCTGTGTCTAGCAGGTTGCGGAAGAACTCAGTGTCTTTTCAGAATTCACTATGATCTTGCGAACAGTGATAGCGCAAGACGATTCGCAGGATGCTCAAAATGGCCGTCCAGCGCGGCCGCAGCGAGCGAAGAGGGGAGGGCGTACGCTTCGGTACGTTGAGCCTCTGAGCGACGCGAGAACAAAGCTGGCGGACGTTTTCAGCATCCTGCTAAACCTTAAAATGTTTGCTCAAGGTCAGCCCTTGGCGTTGATACGAGGATCCGAGCGCCGTGCCATAGAGCTGACTGGGATGTGCGAGCATTCTGTCGTATACAACCTTAAAAAATGTTTGTCCATCATGGATCAGGAAGGGTACGTCGTGAGGGCGGACCTCCAACACCACTTGGGTGCCGTGCAGCTCGCCCCGGCCGTACCCAAACCCCGGATCGAAAAACCCGGCATAGTGGGTCCGTAACTCGCCGCAGGCTGCTTCAAAGGCGACCATCTCGGCTGCATAGCCGGCAGGAACGCGAATCCGTTCTTTCGATGCGAGAATGTAAAACTCCTCGGGCTCCAATAGCAGACTGTTCTGCCGGTGGCGGTACAGAGGTTCCCAAAAATCCAGCGCGGCATAATGGCCGACCTTCGACAGATCGATCACATGGCTATTTTTTTTGGCCCGATACCCGATAATCGGCGAGCTGTCTCGGTCCTCGCCCTTCAGGTCGATGCGGAGAAACAGGCCACGATCCGTTCGGAGATCGCGACCTCCCAGCGCAGGCTTTGCGGGGAGATTATGATAGAGCAAGGGTTCTCGTGTGTGGAGCGTCTGAAGCGATCGGTCCGACACGGTCGCGTCGCCTCGGACGAAGCGAATTTGATTGAGAGAGTACCCGGTTTTTACCTTGATGGCGAACGAACGGGGAACGATTTCCAGATAAAGAGGTCCGGAATAGCCGGTTCGGATTTCATCGAACCCGGTATTGAGATCCGTCACGACACGGGTAAAGACGTCCAGACGCCCGGTCGTGCTTTTGGGATTGGTTCGCGCCCGGATGGCTTTGGGGAGTGTGACACGTTCCAACAGCGGTACCAGATAGACATGGCCTTTTTCCAGGATAGCGCCTTCGGTCAAGTCCATCTCGTACATCACGAGATCGGATTGATAGAAGTCTAGAATATTCAGCCGGCTCGTGATCTCGGATAGCTCAGGCAAAAAGCTGCTGATCAGTCGATAGGCTTTGTGCCCGAGACGTAGATCGAGGCTGGCCGGCTGGACTTGCCGGTCCTCGATCGGGATGTCGGCCTGGATGGCGCCGCTCGCGATCAGCTGTGTAATCTGCTGGTAAGGCAAAATGCCTGAGGTGGTGCGGGTGCTCACAGGTCGTCACGCGCTCCATTGCTGCACGATTCCAATGTCGGCGCTGCGCTCACCATCGGCAGCTCTCGCGCAGACCCTTGTGATGGTTGCGGATAATGGAAGGCCTTGTTCTCATAGTTCTTCAAGAGGACTCCTGCCGCGTCCATGTGCACCATATAGTCACCGGGAAGCAAAGGAATTTTGCCGCCCCCACCCGGCGCGTCGATCACAAAGTGTGGGACCGCCATTCCACTCGTGTGGCCCTGTAGCGACTTAATAATGTTCAGTCCTGTCTCGACCGTGGTGCGAAAGTGATTCGTCCCCTTGGTCAGGTCCGCTTGATAGAGATAGTAGGGTTTGATGCGAGCGAGTAGGAGCTGGTGCATCAACCGTTTCATCACGTCCGGATCGTCGTTCACGCCTTTGAGCAGTACTGTTTGCGCTCCGAGCGGCACGCCGGCATCGGCCAGCATGCCGCAGGCCGCTTTGACCGCCGGGGTCAGCTCGTCCGGGTGATTGAAGTGCAGGTTCATATAGATCGGATGGTGTTTCTTCACGATCGCGCAGAGTTCCGGGGTGATCCGTTCCGGCAACGTGCCTGGTACGCGGGAGCCGAGACGAATCAGCTCCAGATGAGGGATCGTCCGTAGCGCCCTGAGGATCCGCTCCAAGAGATGATCCGGCAGGAGCAAGGGATCACCGCCTGAAAGGATGACGTCGCGCACCTCGGTATGCTCGCGCAGGTAGGCGATCGCCTGGTCGAGTTCGCCCTTTTTGAGGAATCCCGGCTTTCCGACCAGGCGTTTTCTCGTGCAAAACCGGCAATAAATCGGGCATTGATTTGTGACCATCAATAGAACGCGATCTGGATAGCGATGGACCAGATGCGGGACCGGGCTCATCAGGTCTTCTTCGAGCGGATCGTCTTCCGCTTCGAAGTCGTCCATTTCAGCGATATCCGGCACCACCTGCTTCCAGATGGCGTCGCCCTTTTCTTTGATCGTGGCCATCACCGTGGGCGTAATACGCATTGGATAGTCCCCTACGATGGCTTCGATTTCTTTCGCATCGACACCGAGCTGATTGGCCAAGTCTTTTGGTTTGACAATGCTGTCGGCGAGTATGCGTCTCCATGCTTCCATGCGGTCTCCTTTACGGTCGAGTAGGTCAGCAGTTCTGCTGCAGGCTAAGGTGCTGAAAAAGTCGCTCTTCTCACCCGCCCAACCCCGGCGCGCCGAGACGCGCCCTCTTCCCATGCATTACTTAGAGGCTCAACGCTGAGAAAACCTCCTTGGAGGTCGGAACACGTGAGAGGCTTTTCCGTTTGCCAAGAACTATTGAGAAGGGCAAACGGCCCCACGAAGTGCGGTCCGTACCTCCTCGTCTCTTCGCTCGCTGCGACCTTGCTGGAAGCCTTTTTGAGCATCCTGCGGTAGTTTTCCCGCAGCCTGTTAGTCGTTCGTGATCCGTTCCTGACCGTACGTTTGATCCAGGTAATCGAGGATGTCGTCGGTTTCCGTCAGCACGATGGCTCCATCCTTGAGGACCGGAACATAATACTGGCCTGAGACTTCGTGGACTGCTTTGCGCATCGGGCGAATGTCGGGCACAACGACCTGCTCGTATTCGATGTGAAGCTCAGCCAGTTTTCGGCGGACCACTTCACAGTCTGGACACCAGGCGACGTGATACAGCGTTAATGACATCGTACGAAGGTCTGAGTCCTGAGTATTGAGTTCCGAGTTCTGCCTTTCGAGCCTGAGCATCAAACCATCGTTCTCAGCGCTCATCACTCGCCACTCGGGTCTCGTGTGACTGCACACGGCGCCATGACGGCGTCCTTCATTCCGTGAATCACTTTCTTATCCGCTGGGCAGATCGTGGCCAGGATACCAGCCAGCTCGACCTTTTCGCCACTCACGAAATAATAGGGGGAAAGCCTGGCCCGGCCGGACATCCGACTCATCTCGTTGTTGACTGGATCGAAGTAGTCGAGTTCATACAGGCGGCCTTTGTGAAACTCTTGCAAGATGTAGGGCGTTCGAGGAAAAGATGCCAAGGCGTTGTCAATGGCGCCGGCCCATTCGTGTTGCGGCATATCGTGCCCGACCGACACGCCTCGGCTGCCCCATGCGAGTTCAGAAAACCCCGATGGCTTGATGACCAAGTGCCGTTCCTTCTGAGTTGCCGCGGCCAGATCGTGCCAGCTCATCACGCCTCGCCCGCCGATCGTCAACCCGGGAATGGTCGCAGATGGAGGGATCGGTGCAGGATCGAGAATCCAGGTGCGAGGCATGAGGGTGGCCAGGTGGAGGAACATCTCTCGACCCAATGCCTGTTCCCAAAAGGGTCGCAAGATCGGGTGATGGAGAAGAGCAAAGGCGAGTTTTTCTTCCAGCGCCGGCTTATACGGGGGCGTGACGGCGACTCGGCCCTTCTTGATCGCATATTGGACGAGTTCGGATTTTGGAATGTTCAGGAGGTCGAATAACTCATAGAAGCGATAAATCAAGGCGATCGGCTGGTCTATTCCCTCGGCGCTGATCCTGAGGCCTTCTTCTGTGAATCGAATATCACGAGGTTCCACGCAATAGATATCGAGGCCGATCGCTCGAAGACGGGCTGCAAGCCACGTCATTTCAGGCCGATAGTCTTTGGCTTCCTCCGACATCAGAATCGCGACGCATCCGCTTTGCTGCGCGAGCTGGCTGTTCACCATGTCTGCAAACCCCCGTACCATCCCATCGGATCCTCCCACAAGCGTGAGATTCTCGCTGGCTTCCATTTCGGCATAGAGCATGGAGAGGCATGCGGTGATTCCGATTCCTCCAGGGACTGAATCGAGTTCGGTGATGACCATGCCGTCTTGAGTCGGGATGATGTCCGGTCTGATGACCGCAGGAAGCTGGTCTCGAAACCGTTTCATCCGGCTGTAGGTCAGAAGCCATTCCGGTTTCCCTTGGTCGAGGTATTTCGCGATCCAGGACGGTTGGAGACCACGGAGACTGTCGGCATGGAGGCGGTTCAAGGCTCGATAAAATGCAAGGAGTTGCGGTCCAAGTTGGCGGAAAAAATCGAATTGATCGTGTGTGAGGGAAAACGGGGCGACGGCAATCCGCCACGTCGTCGTGCTCGCGGCGGTTTCGGGGGCGAGAGCCTGCTCAGACGAAGCTGGAAAGAGCCCAGCTTGGCTTAGCTGGTCGCGGATGATGGTGCAGCGGTGCTGGAGGTCGGAGGTAGCCAAGTCAGACAGAGGCAGTATCCGTGTGAATGAAAGCCTCTCATGGAGGCCACAGAACTGTAACATGGGCTTTGGGAGCGTACAAGGGGCAGGAGTAGTGAGGAGGCAGAGCATACCGCACGCACCCAGGATGTTCCGCGATCTCTACGGATGTCAAGATGGGAGTAGTCGTGATGTGTGTCGAACCGAGAGCGGTGAAAAACAGTTCCCCCCTGGGAACCCCTGCGGAAAAGTGCTAGTATGGCCGCACATTAAACGGATTCCTTCTATGCCTGTAGATGTTGATGAGCAGGTCGATGTATTCGTGACACCATCGAGCGAGCTTCCCCAACTTGTGCCAAGCCGTACCTGTCTCCAATGCGATGTCTGTTGTCGGTTTCCGGACCCCGATAGTTCCCTCCGCCCATATTTTACCGAGAACGAAATCGTCCAGGCATTGGCCGCGGGTGTGAAGGAGACAGCCTTTCCCAATCGGCTAGGGTCACAGGTGATCCTGGTTCCAGCCCCACATGGAGATGGGTATCTCTGCCCGGTATTCGACGCGTCAACCTCAACTTGCCGCATCTATGAGCAGCGCCCGCTTGATTGTCAGCTCTATCCGTTGGCGCTGATGTGGGATGAGGATCACCATCAGATCGTGTTGGGGTGGGATACGAAATGTCCCTTCATGCGAGAAGAGATTCCAGAGGAGATTCAGCGTCATGCCGACCGAGTGATGGCTTTGCTCGATCGACCGGACATCCGTGATAAAGTTGTCGCGCATCCTCGCCTTGTTGGAACGTTTCAAGAGGATGTGGTTGTTCTCGCACGTCTTTCCCACCTCACCAGTGAGGTGGTTGGCCAGTGGGGACCTGCTCCACTCCAGCGGTTCACATTGGACGATATCCCACGCATGACAACGGCCTTGGATCGGTCAGGATGGCTCGGCGCTGAATCGCTCGCCGCCTGTTCACCGATATATCATCACATATGGAATGGGTTACTGGCCTACTGGTGGGTGGAGCTTCAGGGGGCCGTATGCCTCTTTGCGCAATCTCCGGACGGCTGGTTTATGTCTCTGCCTCCGATCGGGACCGGCCCGATCAATGTACCCCTCTCGGCAGCGATGGAGCAACTGCGGCGTTGGAACGGCGACTCGCCGGTCAGCCGGGTCGAGAACGTTCCTGCTCAGTTGGTGCCGGAGTTGGAACGGATGGGATATCGCGTGACGCCGAAGGATTCGGATTATCTGTATCGCGCGGCAGACCTTGTATCCTTGGCGGGCGACCCATATAAATCTCAACGCGCACTCTGCAATCGATTCGAACGAGAACAATCTTTTCAGGTGGACAGCTATCGAGTCAGTGACCGCGAAGACTGTCGTGCCCTCCTCGCGGATTGGTCGCGGCAGAAGCAGGTGGAAGGGCGTGAATCGTTCGGGGCGATGTTACTGGCTGACGCGGCGTCGGCGCACGAAATCGTGTGGTCTCAGGCATCAGCTCTTCGGCTCGTGGGGAGGGTGATCAGAATTCGGGGTCGGCTGCGTGCGTATACCTTCGGCTATTGGTTGACGAACATGACATTCTGTGTGCTTGTAGAGGTCACGGACCGTACCTATCCAGGTCTGGCGCAGTACCTGTTTCGTGAGACCTGTCGGATGGCTCTGGCGGAAGGGGCCGAGTACATCAATACGATGGATGATGCAGGCCTTTCAGGGCTGCGTGCATCGAAGCTGGCGTATCATCCCGCCATGCTGATTCCCAACTTCGTCGCCGCTCCGGCACGAGAATCATGAAGACCTCAAAGACCATGTCGGTTCACGTTCCTCGCCGCTATCGGTGGTTGCCCTATCTCCTGATCGCCATGACCATCCTTGCAATCCCGGCCGGCATCGCGTTGATTCGTTTCGTCGAACATCGTTTCGTGGAAGCGGCGGGAGGAGAGCTCAAGCTGGCCGCGGCAGAAGTGGCGGAGAAACTCGATCGAATGTTGTTCGAGCGCCGAGGCGATGTGCTCCTGACGGCTCGAATCGTGTCGTTGCGGCCATCCGATCCGAAATATCTCGTCGAGTATCTCAAGTGGATCAAGACGAACTATGCCCCAGTGTACTTGTCGCTAACGGCTACGGACGCTCAGGGTACTGTTGTGGCATCGACGGAGCCCTCACTGGTTGGGCGCGACTATAGCCGGAGTGCATCATTTATCGCTGCCCGTGCGACGCGCCGGCTCGACATTGCCGACGTTGCCGGGCTGGAAATGGAGGAGAGTGACGTCGATACGATTGCGTTTACGGCTCCGATTCTCGACGCGCACGGGACATTTCTGGGCGTTGTGACCTCTCGGGTGGGGGTCCCATTTTTTGCGGAGGTGACTACCAGGACCATTCGTTCACTTGAAGCTCGACCGGAAATGGGAGGGCGAGCCGAGTACGAATTGTTGACGAAGCAGGGCAAAGTATTTGCCACCTCGGATCTGTCCTATAAGAAAGGGGATATCACTCTCAAAGAACTCGGATCGTCTTCAGTGCAGATAAATGAGGCCAATACAGTTGGGTTTATCGAAGAAGAGCATCTGCGCCGACATATCCAGGTTGTAACTGGCTATGCGCAGACCAAAGGCTTTGGAGGTTTTCCTGGACTCGGTTGGTCAGTCCTGGTCCGAATGGACCGACAGGACATCCTGGCGCCTATTCATGCCTACTTCTGGAAAGTCGGAATCATAGGCGGGACAGTCTGGATCCTCATCATGGGGTTGTTACTATGGGCCACGACACGATTACGGACAGAGCATCGGCAGGCACAACAGGAAAGTGCGTGGGCGAAGGCCGCTGAAGCTGCGTTGCTCCAGAGCCAGGAACGAAATCGTGCGATTGTCGACACCGCGCTCGACGGAGTGATCACCATCGATTCGACCGGGATTGTGACCGATTGGAATGCGCAAGCCACGACAATTTTCGGATGGTCCCGCGAGGACGCGCTGGGAAGGCCCCTGTCCGAGACCATCATTCCTGAGCGAGATCGTCAGGCGCACGAGCATGGCATCCGTGAGTTTCTCCGAACCGGGGCCGGTGCGGTCCTAAACCGCCGGATTGAAATTGTCGCCCGACACAGAGACGGGAAGGAATTTCCAGTCGAGCTGGCCGTGTCACCCGCGAAAATCGGGGATACGTACATCTTCAGCGCCTTTATCAGAGACATCACCGACCGACGCAGAGCTGAACGGCGTCTCATCTCTCAGTACGCTGTGACTCGAGTACTCTCTGAAGCGACGACCCTGGAAGAGGCGGTTCCGAAAGTCCTCCAGGCTATCGGGAAGACACTGGAGTGGGATCTGTGCGTGTTCTGGCGGGTGGACAAGGCGAGCGTGGTGCTGCGTTGTCTCGATCTCTGGTGTGACCCGTCCGTGCAGAACGATCCCTTTATCCAAGCCACGTGGAAACGTGTGCTGACACGCGGCCAGGGTTTGCCTGGAGGTATTTGGGCCAGTGGCAAGTCAACCTGGGCAACGGATGTGGTGATGGGTGCCGATTCCCCTGGTAAAGTGCAGACTCGATATGTTGGGTTCCACGGAACGTTTGGATTTCCCATTCTCGTCGGGAGTGAGATCGAGGGTGTTATCGAATTCTGCAGCCGCCAGGTGCGGGAGCCGGATGACGAATTGTTGAAAATGCTGGAAGACATCGGTCTCAAGATCGGCCAATTTGGCGAGGGAGCTCGAACGGAGGAGGTCTTGCGGGAAACTGAGGCGCAATTGCGACAGGCGCAGAGGATGGAGGCGGTGGGGCGATTGGCCGGCGGGATGGCGCACGATTTCAATAATCTCCTGACGGTGATTCGGGGATACAGTGAACTGCTCCTGGGCCGCCCGGGACCCACCGACGCCATGCGGAAAGATACGGAAGAGATCAAAAAGGCGGCGGATCGAGCCACGGGGTTGACTCGTCAATTGCTGTCATTCAGCCGTCGTCAATTCGTGGAGACGAAAGTCCTTGATCTCAATGCACTCGTCGCCAATATGGACGGCATGCTGCGGCGTCTCATTGGTGAAGATCTCGTTGAACTCAGCGCAGAACTCGATCCGTCGCCCTGCCATATTAAGGCGGACTCCGGACAGATTGAGCAGGTCATCATGAATCTGGTGGTCAATGCGCGTGACGCGATGCACAAGGGCGGGCGCCTGACAGTCGAGACCCGGAATGTGAGGATTGGGGAAGAAGTGCGCTTGGATGCTGTGGGGGTGGCGCCAGGGTCGTATGTATTGCTGGCGGTTCGGGATACCGGTCATGGGATGGATGCCGAGGTTCGGTCGCATCTGTTCGAGCCGTTTTTCACAACGAAGGAAAAAGGAAGAGGAACGGGATTGGGACTTTCAACCGTCTATGGCATTGTCCAGCAGAGCGGAGGCAGCATCACGGTAGAAAGTGCTCCTGGCCATGGCGCAATCTTCCGGATCTATTTTCCACAGGTTGAACAAGAGGTGCCGGAGATGCGAGCGAGCGCTGAAACGGTGGACCCGATGCATGGCCGTGAAACGATCCTCTTGGTCGAGGATGAACCTGCGGTCCGTGGTCTCGTCCACGAGACGTTGCGGCTCCACGGCTATACGGTCCTGGCTGCACGCCATGGCATCGAGGCTCTCCTCGCCAGTGCAAAATGTGTGGGACCCATCCATCTGCTGTTGACGGATGTCGTGATGCCGCAGATGAGTGGGCCTGAAGTCGCAGAAAAGATCCTGATCGCTCGACCAGATATTAAAGTGCTGTACATGTCGGGGTATCCGGACCACCCGGTGTTTGACCAAGATGGCATGATTCAGCAAACGGGATTCCTGCAGAAGCCCTTCTCACCTCCTGTGCTGGCGCAAAAGGTTCGAGAAGTATTGGACAGCGTGAAGGCCGCCTAGGCAGGGAGGGTGGTCTCACAGCCAGGGCATCCCTTTGCTCCCGGAACGCGCACGATGAAACAGTGCTCGTTCGACGGCCGCAGTCGGGATTGCCCTGGCTGCGAGACCTGAAAAGGGTGACAGGAGAAAAGAGTAGATACTCAAACGGTGCTCGTTATGGGTCAAGAGCGCGTCTCGGCGCGGCGGGCAGGTGAGAATGTGGCGCGCCGTAAAGGGCAGCCTCGGCCACTCCCTCCAAGAGATAAGTATGAAAAATCGGAAGGCCGTTTGCTTGTCTTTCTTCTGATACCGCAGCTGGATCGCTTGATCTTCGGCCTCGGTTCCGTTTATCGTGCGTTCCAACATGCGTGAAACGAGGGATGCGACTGATCAGATGAGTGCGAGATGACGCAGCAGGGACGCGAACTCGATATTGGGCACTATCGAATCATGGCGGAGCCATTCTACGTCGAAGCGCGTGGTGAGATCGGTTTGTTCACGATTGCGGCGAACAGTAAGATGCCGGTCATGCTCAAGGGACCGACCGGAACAGGCAAAACCCGATTCGTCCAGCATATGGCCTATCGGCTTGGCCGTCCGTTGATCACGGTGGCGTGTCACGAGGATCTCACCGCGTCCGATCTTGTGGGGCGGTATCTGCTCAAGGGCCAAGAGACGGTATGGGCCGATGGGCCGTTGACGCTCGGGGTGAAGCATGGGGCGATCGTCTATTTGGACGAAATCGTCGAGGCGCGGAAGGACACGACCGTCATCATCCATCCCCTGAGCGACGATCGCCGGTTCTTACCGATAGAAAAGAAAGGCCAGATTCTCGAAGCGGCCGACGACTTTCTCCTGGTGATTTCCTATAACCCTGGATATCAAAGCGTGCTCAAGGATTTGAAGCAAAGCACCAAGCAACGCTTCATGGCCATTGAGTTCGACTATCCGTCGCCTGACGTCGAAACCACGGTGGTCGAGCGGGAGGCGAGAGTGAGCCGCGATCTTGCCGCCGGCTTGGTCAAACTCGGTGGCAAGGTGCGGAACCTCAAGAATCATGGCTTGGAAGAAGGGGTGAGCACGAGGTTGTTGATCTATGCAGGGACACTCATCAGGCAAGGCGTGGCAACCGACCGCGCGTGCGATGTCGCAATCGCTCGCCCGATCACCGACGATCCCGATATGCAGCGCAGCATTCAGGAGTTAGTGAAGGCCATCTTCTGATTCGATGTCTGGGGATCCTCCGTCGCGAATGAATGCGCTGATGGTGCAGGACACCAAAGACGGAGCGATCCTGACTGTTCATATCCAACCGAAAGCCTCAACCACAGAGTGTGTGGGCATTCACGGCGATGCGTTGAAGATTCGCGTGGCTGCTTCACCGATCGATGGCGCGGCAAACGAAGAATTGATCCGGTTTTTAGCCCGCCGACTTTCGATTCCTTCCACATCGGTGCAGATTCATTCAGGTGCGAGTGGACGGCATAAACGTGTCCTCGTCAAAGAGACCACCGCGCGCTTGGTCACTGCTCGTTTGAATCTAAAAGACGGGAGGGGACCGGTGAAACCATGAGGCACAGAAGTCTATTCATCATTGGCGGCGCGCTGGTACTCACCGCTTGTTCGACGGCGCAGCCTATTCTGTACCCCAATGCGCATATGCAGTCGGTGGGGAAAGAGGTTGCGGAGAAGGATATCGAGGCGTGCCGGCAATTGGCAGAATCGGCTGGGGCTGAGGAAAGCACTGGAAAGACTGGTCGTGTCGCGACCGGTACCGTAGTGGGTGGCGGGGTCGGCGCGGCTGCGGGGGCGGTCGGCGGAGCCATCTCAGGCTCAGTGGGCCGTGGCTCGATGATCGGGGCCGCGACCGGAGCGGTGTGGGGTTTGTTGACCGGACTGTATCACGCCATCGCCGGTCCGTCGCAACCGAATCACGCCTATACGAACTTCGTGAATCGATGTCTGCAAGAGAAGGGGTATGAGGTGACGGGGTGGCAGTGAGAAGGAGGGCCTCATAGCCAGGGCATCCCTTTGCTCCCGGAACGCGCACGATCAGAATGTGCTCGTTCGACGGCCGCAGTCGGGATTACCCTGGCTGTGAGGCTTGAGAGCGCGACATGATAGGAAATGTAATCCCGTCACGAGTTGATAGAAGGAAGGAGAAGAAGATGATGGCAAAGACTTGTAGGTGTTGTCGCTGATGTGGCGGCGCGGGATAGTGTTTGTGTTGGGAATGAGTCTTGCGGCTTGTGCGGGGCCGGAGCCGATGTTGCGGTCGAATGCGAAGGTTCAGCTACATGGGCGGGAGGCGGCGAAACTTGAAGTGATCATGTGTCAACAGAAGGCCGAGGCGGCGGGGTTGAAGCCTGGCACCGGCAGCCGAAGCGGCAATGTGGCGGCTGGAGCCGGGTTGGGTTTGATCAGCGGCGCTGCAGTAGGAGCATCGAGTGGACTCATCGGTGGAGTGCCGGGTGTGACGATTGGAGCGGCAGTCGGAGGCGCGCTCGGCGTCATCATCGGTTCAGTAGGCGGCGCCTATAGGCCGCTGGAACCCGATCCTCCCTATGCCGATGCGGTGGTGAGGTGTTTGATTGAGAAGGGGTATGACGTGTCGGGGTGGCAGTGAGGGGAAGGTCTCGCGGCCAGGGCATCCCTTTGCTCCCGGAACGCGCGCCCTGAGAAGGGCTCGTTCGACGGCCGCACATAGACTAACGTGGGTGCCCTTCCGAGGGACGGCAAGCAAGTTTGTTATGCCGCAATGGTAATGACCCGACATGGCCTATCAACCACTTGCCCTTGATCCATCCACACCACCGAGCGTAAAGAAGCTCATTGATCGGCTGGAAGGATTGAGCTTTAACGACATACATACGATGCTTCGTTTGCCGGTGCGGGACTACAGGTTGGATGCCGGGTGCAACTTTGCGATCGCACAAATTCTCATGACGGCGATCGGCGGTATCTCTACAACGCTGTATCGACAAGGCAAGACTGATAGCGAGCGTTTCAGGTGGCTATTGAGAGACCACTATCAGTGGCAACTCGAACCAACGCATGACGTCGCGCCGGACGAAGCCGCTCGGATAGTCTATCAAGTGTTTCGTAACCCGCTTATTCACGATTTGGGCCTCGACCTCCATGGCCGCTCGACGGGTATTAAGGTTAAAGTCAAAAGGCTGCAACGGTCACAGGGTGGCCTGACGGAACGGTGGATTGAGAATCTGGAGAGGGGACCTACTCGACCCAGGATGTCGTCCGTCGTCACCGTGCAGTCCGACACGAAGGTGTTGCTCGTGGAAGCTCTATATTGGGGACTACGACGGATGGTTGAGGCTATGACGCGCGATGCTCAACTCATGAGTCATGCAGACACCTTTTTGTCATCCAAAATATGAGACTCGCGAAGAGGAGCCCACCGGCCACCAGCGACGCACCGAACTAAATGTCAGTGCTGGTTGGCCGCACAGTACGACGTTAGATGTCACAGGATGCAAGTGTGGAGGTTGTCGGTTTGCCTGCTCAGTTCCGGTTTGAATGCGTCTAGGGCGGCCTAGTTAGCTTGGCGATATGCTAGTGCAAAGGAAGATCGATGAAGCTCGACGACTTATCCCTGAACAGCGGTTGCGCGTTGCGCTTCAGATTTCTGACGTCACTGCGGCTTTTCAACGTGCCGGCTCCCAAGAAGCGTTAGCTGAAACTCACAGGGCTCAAGGTCTCTGCAAACCCATATCTTCCATTCTTTTCTCCTATCCTTTACTATAGGTTTCAGATTTCCTTCTTGTTCTCCTTGTTGAATACCATCGTAGCGTTCGGCCTCGTAGCGAGGCGGTATCTTCGGCGAGATAGGCTGTTGAGGGGGAGCGATATACTGATTATTGTTAGGAGGCCCTATGCGCTATCGCATCGCTATTCATCAGTCGGAAGAAGGTTTTTCCGTTTCAGTTCCCGGCTTGCCAGGGTGTTGGTCGCAGGGCGCTACCGACGTTGAGGCGGTTGAGAACATTAAGGACGCGATTCGTGAGTATCTTGCCGTAGTCGAAGAGCAGCTTCGTGGTGAAGAGATTCGCGAGATTGACGTCGCCGTCTGATCGTGTCAAAGATTCCTGGCGTCAACCACCTCGATGCGGTGCGTGCTCTGCAAAAGGCAGGATTTGCCATTGCTCGTCAGGGAAAGCATATCGTCATGTCAAATGGCACGCGCATCCTGACGATCCCACGCCATAACCCTGTCAACGCCTTTACCCTTGGAGGTATCGTTCGTGACGCCGGGTTGACCGTCGAGCAGTTTCGTAATCTCTTATAGCGGAGTACGTCGACCCACCCATCATCCAGCCACTGAATTCAAATGTTGAGGCTCGTCAACATGACTCCTCCCCGCAATATCATCCGCGTCGACCACGAGGCAAGCCGAACTCATGCGTGGCGAGTTACCTTGCAACGACACAACGATATCGCCGTGAGGACGTTCTCCGATGCAGTCTATGGCGGGAAGCGCGAGGCCTTGAAGGTTGCTGAAGCTTATCGAGACGAACTGCTTCGTCGATATTCACCCTATGCCCATGCTATTTGGATCCGAACTCGCCTTCGACGGAACAATACATCGGGCATTCCGGGCGTCGGCAGATATGAACAAGTGGACAATCGAAAGACCGGCTCCATTCGTATCTTTTGGCTGGCTTCCTGGGTCAACGAGCAAGGCGACAGTCGTAAGCGCAAGTTCGCGGTTTCTTACTATGGAGAGCGCCAGGCCAAGCGACTCGCCATCGCAGAGCGTGAGCGTCAGCTGAATCTCGTCTGTGCTATCAAGAGTGCCGGTCGATAAGTCCTATCAAGGGACAATGCGAACTATCCAGCACTTGACGGGCAGTTTCTAGCCAGCCATTTTCATGAGCCCCCTCCCCCTCCCGCGATCGCGTTCCTGTGTGTGTCTGCACGCAGATAGAGAGAAGGAAAGATTGGCATCATCGCTGCGCTCCCTGAACCACCTTCATGACGGGCAACCAAGTCACCTCCGCATCATATTCCCCCCCACCATTGTTCTGAGCAACTTTCGGTCGACATCACCAATCCACGAACTTGCTGGATGATCCTCTTCGTATCGGTTTGGATTCACTTCATGAATCTCTTTCGATACAGGTGTCTGTGATCAGGGGATGTGAATGATAGATACATTCTTACTCGGCAATACGTACAACGCTGAAAGTAAAGAGATTAGGGATGCAATCTAATCACTCGGTACTCCTGCGCCCATCTGGCATCGAGCTTGCTGTGGACGAATGTGATCACACGAGAGAGAGCCTAGCAGTGAATGATTCCTGCCGGACTCAGGTGCAGCCCACGCGAACTGGGTACATTAACGAAAGGAGGTAGTGGTGCGCTGATCCGCATACGATGTTGTGAAACACCACGAGACAGGCCCACTTAGAATGCCAAAGGGGTGCTAGCCTTCACAAGAATCCCGGAACGTATTCGGACAGAAAACAAGGTCTCCGCATCGCATTCGTATCAGTTTTCATGTGTTGTGAAGGGGCTTACCATTTTTTCTTACGGTATGGATCAATATCTATATCGGTTGTTGCAACGTTCGTTCAATTCAATGAAAAGGAGCTTTTACGATGAAAGGTTTTAAGACGATGAGAACGGAACCGGCAAAGCTCGAGGATAAAAAGCGAAGGCTTGAAAAACCTAAGACGAATGACCAGGAGCTTGGACCATTAAAGCTTCTTCCCGGAAAGTGGGCGAACGTCGTACCGGAGTCGCAAGGCCCTGGTCTGCCGGGCCGCGGGTGGAACATGATTGCTCTACCCTTTGTGGCACCGCCACCGCCGGGGGTTCCCTTCCCCCTCAATTATCGGTTGCTGCTCCACCAATACAACGAAGAGCTTGATTTTATCCTCGTCGACAAGGCCGTACCGAATCGTGGCATCCGTCTCGCTCCTGGGGCTCCCGCTAATACCGATCAGTTTCTCGTGGCATTAGACTATCAACAGAGAATAAAGCAAATAGCTGGTGATGACTTCCCGAAGAGCGGCCTGGCGGGTTCGCCCCAGGATGTCATTCATCATGAACCGGGTTTGTGGCTGCATATGACGAATGGAATCACTGATGGCCTAGATATTGGGCGACTCGCGACCATTCCCCATGGCGACTCGGTGTTGGCCTTAGGCCGAAGCAGTGAACACCTAGAGGCACAAAGCATTCCTGATATCAGTGGTTTGCCGATCGGGGTCGATCAAGATCTCGGGACGCCTGGGGACGATAAAGATCGCGGGAATCTCTATCTGGCGCCATACAGGCACTTCAACGAGAATTTATTTCAGGGATTGTTCAATCCGGTCAGCCCGAACGATCTGCTAGAAAGAGCGAATTTAGACTTAGAGGCGCAAGGGGTGAAGATTGTGAAGACGACGGTCCTCGATGTTGATTCGACGCGTCCGACGGGTGGAGTAGTTAATATTCCCTTCATCGTGAGGCAGGCCAATGCCACGGTTGTGAAGTCTACCTTCTGGATTCAGGAATTGGACCAGAAGGACAAGTACGGGAAGCCAAAGCTACGGCTGCAATATTCTCAACTAGTCATGTTGGATTTCTTTCCGCGGGTGGATGCCTTGCCGCCCGGCTGTTGCCCTGGTCTCATCCAATGGCCGCATGTGAGCATCAATACGATGGAGAAGGTCGTCGAATAGAGGTATTGAACCAGCGCATCGAGGCGCGGCGAACTTTTGTTTGCGGCGCCTCATACGTTGGTTAGGCCTAAGCCTCAATCCGGCACCTACGCGCAGCTTGCCGGGGGTTGAAGTGGCAGCGGAAAACTTCCAGATTCAAGATTTTCGCGTGGCATTCCTATCTTCCATTCATCTCTCCTATCCTTTAGTATGAGCTTCGAACGTTCTTCTTATTTGAGGCTCCTCTGAATGCGGGCGAAGACGATTTTTTCCTGCCAGGCCTGCGGACATCAGTCGCCACGATGGCTGGGGCGATGTCCCGACTGCAGTGGTTGGAATACCATGAAAGAGGAACGGCAGGCGCCGACCGGCAAGGGGCGGCCTGCTGCAATGAAGACGGCGCAGGCTAAAGCCACGCCGATTGCCGAGATCGAAGTGGTCGGTGAGGACCGGCGGCTGACGCAGATCGGCGAGTTCGATCGGGTGTTGGGTGGGGGAGTGATTCCTGGTTCGGTCATTCTCATCGGCGGCGATCCGGGGATTGGCAAGACCACCCTCTTGCTCCAGGCGCTCCCGCGCCTGTCTTCAAAGAAAGAACCGGTGCTGTACGTCTCTGGAGAGGAGTCTCCACGGCAGATCAAGATGCGGGGGCAGCGGCTTGGCATCGAGCATCCGAATCTCTTGATACTCGCAGAAACCTCCCTCGAACAAATCCTCAAGGCGGCGCAGGAGATCCAGCCGGCTGCGATGGTTGTTGACTCGATTCAAACGGTCTACACGGAACAAATAACTTCTGCACCGGGCAGCATTAGCCAAGTGCAGGAAGTGGCAGGGCAATTGATGTGGTATGCGAAACGCAGTAGCGTGCCGGTCTTCATCATCGGGCATGTCACCAAAGAAGGTGCGATCGCCGGACCGCGATTGCTGGAACATATCGTCGACACAGTTCTCTATTTTGAAGGGGATAAGGGCCACAGCTTTCGTATTCTCCGTGCGGTGAAGAATCGTTTTGGCTCGACTAACGAGATCGGCGTCTTTGAGATGAAAGATTCCGGGCTGGAGGAAGTGAGCAACCCCTCAGAGTTGTTTTTGGCGGAACGGTCTCAGCGCACAACGGGATCGGTGGTGGTCTCCAGCCTTGAAGGATCGCGGCCGATCTTGGTCGAACTCCAGGCATTGGTGTCCTCTACAAGTTATGCGATGCCGAAACGAATGGCCAATGGCGTGGAGCAAAATAGGGTTTCGTTGTTGCTCGCGGTCATGGAGAAACGGCTGGGGATGCATCTGTCCGGACAAGACGTCTATGTCAACGTCGTCGGTGGGATGCACATCGACGAACCGGCTATCGATTTGGGCATTGTGGCGGCGGTCACGTCGAGTTTGCGTGAACTGCCGATTGAGCCAGGACTGTTGGTGTTGGGTGAAGTGGGGCTCGGTGGTGAAGTGCGCGCAATCAGTCAGGCGGAGATGAGGATTCGTGAAGCGGCAAAGATGGGATTCACGCGCTGTCTGTTGCCGGAACGGAATTTGGCCAAACTGGATCCCATCGATGGAATCGAGTTGATCGGCATACGCGAAGTAGGAGAGGCGTTAGATGTGGTTCTGGCTTAGCAGGATGCTGAAAAAACCCGCCAGCATCGTTCTCGCATCGTTCAGATCCTCAACGGGGACCCGGCCGCCTCACCACTCGGCGGCGCGCACAGACGTGGTGCTCCTTATTCGTCGCACCGTGCGCCCCGGAGGGTACGCCTCAGACCCTCACTCGCTGCGGCCTTGCTGGACGGACTTTTTGAGCATCCTGCAAGGCAATGTCCTCTTGTCCAAGGCAGGAGCAGAGGCGGCTCATCCACCTGTCCCTCTTGGTGTGATGGATGGGGGAAGAAGCAGCAGAAGAAGCAGCAGAAGAAGCAGGAGAGTTCGGAGTTCTTTTGTCAGTAATATTGTTGTCAGTGTATTGACTCTTACCTTCCTATCCGGCTGTGCGCTGTTTGCGCCACGTGAAGACGTTCGGCTCAAGCAGGCGACGGCGGAGGAGCTGACAGTATTGCTGAGTCAGCGGGAAGCGTCGATTCAGACGATCAAAGGTCTCTTCAGCGCGAAGGTGCGAGGAGGGATCATTCCTATTGCGTCACGGGTGGAAGGATCGTTGTATTATCGTCGCCCGAACGCCATGCGGCTGCGCGGGTTCACTGCAGTCGGGGGTGAACTCTTCGAATTTGTGCAAGCCGGTGAGCAGTTCAGACTGCGACTCCCGACGATGGGCCGTGTCCTGTCAGGCAGTCCGTCCGATATGAGCGAGATGGGAAAACTTGCTCGGCCGTTTCAATTGAGTGTGTGGGCGATGGGTGGAGTATTGGGCACCGGCAAGATTGCGAAAGATGAAACGGTTGTCCTTGTAGAAGAGGGTGACCGTTACCGGCTGGATGTGTTCGGCCCGTCTCCTGACGGGACGCCCCGTGTGCATCGACAGCTGTGGTTCGAGCGGCAGGCGTTACAGGTCGTTCGGGAAGACCGACTCACAGAGTCCGGTGCGATGGAGGCAACGATTCAGTACGAGGACTTCCGTCCAATCGGAGATGGCCGTCTGGTGAGGCCGTTTAAAGCTGTCTTGGAAGATGGGAAGGGACGGGGGAGCGTACAGGTAGTGTTTCATGAGATGACTCCAAATCAGCCGTTGACCGAGAACGACCTGGCACAGGGTTCGCTTCAATGAAAGTATTGGCAGTTGAAACGGCAACTTCGTGGCAGAGTGTGGCAATCCTTGATGACTCGCGGGTGCTTGCACGGCATGATCAAGATGCGGCTGGGTCGCACGCGAAGTTGTTGCTACCGACGATTGATCGATTGTTTTGCGAGACTGGCCTGACGATCAAGCAGTTGGATGGTCTTGTGGTGTCGATCGGTCCCGGTTCTTTCACAGGACTTCGTGTCGGACTAGCTACGCTTCTCGGGTTTCGAACGATTAGCCGGCTCCCCTTGGCGGTCGTGCCGACATTAGAGGGCATGGCGTGGAATCTCAGAGGAACCTCGATGCTCCTCTGTCCCACTCTCAACAGCCGGCGCGGGGAACTCTATTGGGCATTGTTTCGATGGACCAGTACCGATCGTTTGGAGCGAGTGCGGTCGGAACAGGTGGGCACGCCAACTATGCTCGGGAGTAGTCTCAGCGAATCCGTCCTCATATTCGGCGAAGGCTGGACGGCCGAAGAGCCAGCTATTCGAGCATCGATTTCTCCATCCATTACAGTGACTGAGGGGCAGGAATCCTCTATGAAACCTTCGGCTGTCTCGATCGGACAGGTGGGGCTGGAGCGGCTCCGGCGAGGCGAGTACGCAGGAGTCGGGATAAGCCCGCTGTATGTGCAACGCACCGCAGCAGAATTGAAGTACGAGGAGTCGGGGGGTGTTTCGCCTGTGGCCTTGCGTCAAGAACGAGTCGCACGAAAAGTGAGGACGCACCAGGAGGCTCAAAAAGGCCGTCGTTCGTGAAGTATATCCTGTGCGTTGGAACACATGAATATTTACGAACGAGAGCCTGAAGTGGATCGAATTTTTCAGCATCCCGCAAGGGGAGTGGCGATGGGCGAGTGGGTCATCGAACCGGCCACCGTTGAGGCGTTACCTGATATTCTGCAAATCGAAGAAGCTTGCTTCTCGGCCCCCTGGACGCGCAAAATGCTGGAAGCGGAACTGAGCGGCAATCCCTTCGCTCATTTTCTTTTAGCCAAGCGGGTGCCGCCGAGCGAAGTTGGCTCTGTCTCGATTGTCGGATACCTCTGTTTCTGGGTCGTCTTCGAGGAAGTACGGCTGATGAACTTGGCAGTCGTCGAGTCGATGCGACGCAAGGGCATTGCCAGGGCCTTGGTTATGCAGGCTCTGGAAATGGGATTGGCCTACGCAGCGAGGTGTGCGGTGCTCGAAGTGCGGGCTTCAAACCATGCCGCGCATGCCCTCTACCACAACCTTGGATTTCGCGACGTGACGATCCGGCCCACGTACTATACCAATCCCATAGAAGATGCATTATTGATGGAGCTGGACCCGATCGCGGTGAAGTCGGGTCTCCGATCACAAGACGTTCATCGCGAGGGAGGACCAATTACGCCATTGCAGTAATCTCATCACCAGGAGGTGCGACATGCTGACAGACAGTATGATTGCAGAACGACTGCGCCAATCCAGCCACGAATTCCGTGTACTGGAAGAGGCGCATCACCGTCTGGATTTGGAATTGATTCAATTGCAGAAACGCCACGTGCTGACACCGGCTGAAGAGCTGTCCCTGAAGGCTTTGCACAAAGAGAAACTGGCGAAGAAAGACAAGATGGCCGAGCTGATTCGTGTGTGGCGAAACCACGAACTGCAGGCTGCTCCACAGTGAAGGACATCGTTGTAGGGCCGGCATCGATCTGCACCTGGAATTGGAGTCATGGTACAGGTTCTCAATCCTCTGGCTGCGCATATTCAGACGATCAAGAAACGTCTAATCATCATCGGGGCCACGATTTTGGTGGCCCTGATGGTATGCTTTGCCTTTTCTGGCGAGATGGTCGCCTGGTTGAATCGTCCCTTTCCCAACCAATTGGTGTTCTACGGACCGACGGAAGCGTTGTTTGCCTCGATCAAAGTGTCGTTACTTGCGGCGATCCTGGCAAGTCTGCCGGTTATTTTCTATCAGTGTTGGAAATGTATTGAGCCTGCGTTACTGCCCAAGGAACAACGTTGGGGCATACCGCTGTTTGCACTCGCAGGAGCACTCTTCGCCTTCGGGTTGGCGTTTTGCAATTTCGTCATTCTCCCGCTGGTCATCAATTTCTTCGTCAGCTTCGGCATGGATCACGATGTCACTCCGGAGTTGAGCGTCGGTACCTACATCGACTTCAACGTCAAATTTCTACTGATATTCGGCTGCGCGTTTGAATTGCCGCTGGCGCTCACCATCTTGGCGCGGGTGGGGGTGGTGTCGGCTCAGCTGTTAGCAAAATATCGGAAACATGCCATTCTGGCCGCGTTGATCCTGTCGGCCATCGTCACACCGGACGCCACGCTCTTTACCATGCTCTTGATGGCCGTGCCCTTGGTGGTGTTGTATGAGATTGGCATTCTTGGCGCACGCATCTTTGGACGGAGAGGTTCAACCGAAGTCAGGTTGCCGCTCGATCCGGACGTACCGATAGGGCCGGCCGGGCACCGTGTCCGATAGCAAGGAGCGGGGTAACAGGGACGATCCCCGTGCTCGCGCAACGCGCGGCCTCGGAAGGCCCTCGTTGGACGCGCGCAGCTGGGATCATCCCAGCCACCCCTTAAAAAGATAGTTCGCTACAGCCTTGCTTGAAGACCTTTTGAGCATTCTGCATAGGTAAAGGATAGATGAAAAATCTGACTTGGATGATACCAATAGTTCTTGCGCTGAGCATATGGAGTGCGGGCGGGGTATTGTGGGCTGCTACTCAGGCACCCTCGCCGGTCCCGCCATCTCAGCAGCCAGCTCCTGGTCATGGCGAAAGCCAATCTCAATATGATTCGTATGGTCAGCAGGGGACAAGCATTCAGGCGCTCACATCTGTCGGAAGCGATCTGGTGTATGCCGGATCATTCGGTCTTGGTCTTTTTCGCAGTGAGGATCGTGGCGTTAACTGGACGAAATCGGGTCAAGGCGTGACCGATCCATTTATTCTCACGCTGACGACAGGGAAAGATGGCGCCATTTATGCTGGAACGTTTCGTGGCGGAGTGTTTCGTTCGCGTGATCAAGGAAAGAGCTGGCAGGCGATCAATAGCGGGCTCAAGCGTTTAGAAATTAAAGCGCTCCTTGCCGTCAATCAAGGGGTATATGCAGGTACGAGTGATGGGGTCTATCGGCTCACCGCTGACCGGTGGTCGGTCGTCACGACTGGTCTGGACGACATCCTGGTCCATGCCTTGGCTCTCTCGTCAGACGGGACGTTGTTTGCGGGTACCTCGGGGAAGGGAGTCTTACGATTTAAGGCTCAATCGGCCGGTTGGGTGCGTGAGCGGCAAGGACTCAAAGATCATGAAGGAATGACGGAGAACTTTATTCGCGTATTGACGATCGATCCAGACGGTGCCATCTATGCAGGCACATTCGACGGAGGAGTTTTTTGTAGTGACGATGGGGGGGGCAACTGGCGGGCCATCAGCCGGGCACTTCCGAACGATTCGATTCGCGGGATTGTGTTCAATAGCCGGGGGCTTTTTGTGGCGACAGGGCACGGTATTTTCAAAACACTCGACAAGGGGCGCCAGTGGGTACCACTCAATAAGGGGTTGACGAGTATGGCCATCCAAGTGCTCATCGAGTCCGGCGCAGGCGTGCTCTATGTCGGTACGAGTGATGGAGCGTTCCGAAGCGACGACGACGGACGAACGTGGAATCCTATCAACCAAGGTCTTGAGGGAGGGGAAGCTCCAGCGCCCTTCAATTTTCGCTAAGCAAGGTGTGAAAAACCCCTTGGCATCCTGTGTGAGTGTCGGAGGCATAGGGTCTCAAGCCATATGAAGATAGCCCGCAGGCTGTTCAAAAAGGCCATCAGCAAGGCCGCAGCAAGCGAAGAGGCGAAATCGTACTTTGTGCCGTACGTTGAGCCTCTAAGCGTCGCGAGAACGCCGCTGGTGGACTTTTTCAATAGCCTGCTAACCAAGAAAGGATAGAGGACGATGTCAGAGCCGACAGCTAACACACGAGCCACCATTTCCGTCAGCAGCAAGGGGGCACAGTTGGGCGAGATTGTGTTGCGGTTTTATCATGATGTGGCGCCGGGGCACGTGAAGAACTTTACACAACTAGCCCGGGAAGGCTTTTATAACGGTACGACGTTTCACCGGGTCATTCCCGGTTTCATGGTTCAAGGTGGCGATCCCAACAGCAAGAGCTCTGATCGTGCGTCGCACGGGATGGGAGGACCTGGACATCGAGTCAAGGCGGAGTTCAATAGTAAGCCGCATAAGCGTGGAGTGCTCTCCATGGCCCGCTCGAACGACCCGGACAGCGCCGGCTCGCAATTTTTCATCTGTGTCGCGGACGCGAATTTTCTCGATTGGCAGTACACGGCATTCGGTGAGGTGGTGAGCGGGATGGACGTGGCAGATAAGGTGGTCAACATGAAGCGGGATGGCCGAGACAATCCGCTTGAACGAGTCGAGATGACGGTCACGATCACGGAGTAGCGTGAAATGTGAAAGGTGAGACGTCAAAGGTGAGAGAATAGAAGCATGATCCGGATCGTCGTTTCACGTTTCACGTTTCACGTTTCACGAGCCGCACTCTTATGCGCACTGCTCGTCGGCTGCGCCATTCCTATAGTGCCGTATCGTTCGGTCTATGAAGATCCGGTCAATTATGTGCGGCTTGAACGCGACGAGACGGTCTTGCCGGAATGGCTTCCTGGCGCACATGCGCATCCGAGGGCCATGCGCGCCGAGGACGTTTCACGCATCCTCGGCGGCATCTCAGTCAAGGAACATCGAATCTGGCTGCAAAAATGGCTGCAGGGTGAGGCGCCATTGGTGCCTGCGTTTCGCCCTGAGGAACTTAGGCTGTTATCTCGGCAAATCTCAGAGGCCTTCGCAGCAGCGAAACCGGATGAACGCGTGACGTTTTATCTCAGTCAACCTCAGACATCTGTCAAGCGCATCATTACCACAGGTGGCATGTATGTTCATGGCACGGAACTGCATTTCATTTTGGGCAATTGGCAGATTCTCTACGGCATTCCAACCTATGGGATGATCTACGATCGGCGCTACCCCATGCGGCCGACGGCGTCGAAAGGGTTTGACCTCTTGTTCGATCCGGGTGATGCCATTCTCCCACAACAGCACAGCCTCTGGGATACGGTGTTGGCAAACACAACTGACGAACTCGTGATCGATCTGTCGAAGATAGGTCTCGGCCCGCTTGCCTCTACCTCGCGGTACTAAAACGCTTCACCGAGACGAAGACGATTGAGGCTCAGGTCGAGATACACGGACTGAATCTTCGCATAACCTTCTGGCGTGACTCATCGCATCAGCACCCTGCTGAATGCCGGATGCCGGATGCCGGATGCAAGACATGAAGAATTCCTTGTCAAGACGCAAGCTTCGTAGATTTCATATGAGGGATTCGGTAAGATAATCGTGCACATGTCGGTATGTGCGGGTTTACCCACCGAGGACGATCGATTCAGGGAGCAGGAGTGGTTCGAACGCGTGTCGCTGTCGCGCTGATTGTGATTCTGCTGATCGGCGGCGGCGCGTTTCTCATGTTCTCGACCTACCTGACGGGCGATGATTACGTCAAGGACTTTTTCCTCCAGCAGTTGGAACAGAGCTTTGGTCGGAAAATTGACGTTCAGCGCGTCAAGCTGGTTCTGTTCCCTCGCATTCGGTTAGAACTGACGCAGGTCGCGATTCACGATCGGAATTCCGACGACGTCCTGTTGTCGGCTAAGAAACTGGATTTGGTCTTGCGGTTTCTCCCGCTGTTGCGGAAGCAGGTGGTGGGGAAGCGATTGCTGATCGAAGAGCCGACCCTTACGCTTCGGCGCGATCGCACCGGACACTGGAATCTGTTCGATCAAGTGGCTCAGGGGAAGGGAGCCGATCCGAATACCATCCAAACGATCAGTCGGATTTTCCATATCCGTGAAGCGACGCTGGTAAACGGGACGTTGAACATTATCGATGATGGGCGCCCAGAGGAAACACGATCGATGATGTTCGAGTCGGTGGAGGCGTCGTTGCTTGTCAGAGCAGAGCGGGGAGAAGCTGACCTTCGCATTTCCGCCGGTCATAGAGGTGATGCAGGCCGCTCATCTCTGTCCCTCACAGGGGCAATCACGACCGCGCAGCGGCCGGCATTGGTGATAGACGACTCCTCCGGCTCGCCGATCACCCTCCAATTCGACGGGACGCTCGAAGCGTCGAATCTTGACCTTCGGGAGGCGGCGGGTTTCTTCGGGCCCCGCCCGGTTCCAGAGCAGCTGCGTGGGGTCGTGAACGGGCACAGCCATGTGCGTGCCGTGCCCGGAGTCGCGGGCTACGATGTCGTGTTGTCCGACCTGTCCGCCACTCTCGAACAGCTGCACCTGACCGGCCAGGCTAGCCTCTCAGGTCTGCTGACGACTCAGCCCACATTTGCAGTGACTGTTGCGGCGCCTCCAGTCCTGATGAGCCAGTTGTTCAAGACCGTGCCGGCTGAGTGGATACATCCGCAGTTACCGGTGGTGATGAAAGATCGGGAGATTGACGGGATTGTAGAGATGGTCTCGGCGACCGCCACGGGATCGTCTGTGGAGGGAACGCAGTTGTCGTTGACGGGGGAGTTTCGTGTGAAACAAGGGCAAGCCTTGATCGGACAGAGTCGTGTCCCTGCCAAGGACCTGTCGGCGGTCGTGTCGGTCGAAGCCGGTCGCCTCAAGATCTCGAATCTGAGCGGACTCTATGGCACGATTCACATGAGTGAGAGCAAGGCGCTCGTGTCATTTTTAGAGACAGGGCCTTGGCTAGAAATGGACGTGATTGGGACAATGACCGCCGCGGACCTGGTGCAGTTTCTTGCGAAGACCGTGAAGTCGGGACAGCTGTCGCGTGTACTGGCCGATTCGCGTGACGTCGAAGGTGAGGCTGCTCCTACGTTTCGCATGGTCGGTCTGCTGAATCAGCCGGGCGGTGTCACCTTTGCCGGGGGGGAGATTACCGTGAAGCATGTCAGTCTGACCAATCCGGTATTGCCGGAGCGGTTGACGGCGCTCCAGGGCCGATTCGTGTTGTCGGACGGTGGAACCATCTTCGATCAAGTGACGGGACGCGTGGGCGATCTGGACTTGCAGATGAGTGGGGGAATTACGGGTGGGAATAGCAGCGTGTTTCAGGATTTTCTGATTCGAAGCAAGGGCGATGCCGATTATATGGTCAAGTTATTGCCTTCGCACGCCATTCCTGCCGGGACATTCGAGGGTCTGATCAACGGTGCCGTAGTCTTAACCGGGCCGACTCTCTCGCCTCGTCTGCGAGGCGAAGTGGTGTTGACCGAATCGAAAGTGACGCTTCCTGGTCTGATTGAAAAACCTGTTGGTGCCCAGGCGACGGTGGAATTTGAAGGTGTGATTCCTCAGGGATCCGGGGTCGTGCTCAACAAGATCGAGCTGATCGTGCCGCCGATCCGATTACCCGTGAAAGGCAAGATCCAACTCGGTGAACGATTCTCCATCGATGCTGCGCTGTCGACTGGCGTGCTGTCGTTGTCCCGCGTACCGGAATGGATTGCCAAGGGAGGGTTTGAGGCGGGGAACATTGAGTTGTCGCTCGACATGAAAGGCAAGGGTCTCGATTGGAAGGGCTGGAAGACCACTGGGTGGCTCGCATTGACGAATGGACTGATGAACGCCAGAGGAGCCGAGGGGCCGATCCAGGACTTATATCTAAGAGTCCAATTCGTGAAAAACGATGTGGAGATCAAGCGATTATCGTTTCGGTTGTTCGATAGCGATGTGGCACTGGAAGCAATGGTCCGTAATCTGGCGGCGAAGCCCATGATTACCGCGAAGATTGAATCCAATCAGATGGATCTAGATCTTCTCATCCCGAAGAGCCACCGGTCGCCGATCCGAGATTTTCTGGAATCCCTCGCAGCCAGCAGCAAAGTTCAGGCAACTGCGTCGATCACGCATGGCCGGTACAAGCATCTCAAGTTCGGGAATCTCGCCGCCCGGCTCACGATTCAAGACGGCATGCTCGATCTGGATCGTATGTCAGGCCAATCGGCCAATGGTGAGGTCGCCGGCCGAATCGTGGTGCAATTGCCGGTTAAGCAGCCTGCCGAAGCTGAACTTTCGGTTCGCGCGACGGGTTTGCTGGTGGAAGACGTGTTGAAGCTGGCGGGGGAGAAAGGGCGCGGAATCACCGGCGAAGCACGCGTGACAGGAACGATTCGAGGACATGGGAAGAACCCACACGGGCTATATCCCTCGTTGGACGGCAAGCTGGATGTGCTGCTTGAAAACGGGCGCATATTTAAATCGCAGGAGCGAGCGGTCTGGAAGATTATCAGTATTTTGAATCTTCCCGCTGTCCTCCAAGGCAAGGTAGATTTGGAAAGAGAGGGATTGCCGTATAACAAGGTGTCGGCGACGGTGCTCGTGCAGAACGGCCTCTTCCAGACCGAGAACTTGATCATCGATAGCCCGATCGTCAAGATTACCGCGGCCGGCAATTATGATCTTCCGACGGATCAAATCGAGATGGTCTGGGCCGTCAGCCCGTTCGGGTCGTATGCGCAATTCGTGAAAACGATTCCACTCTTTGGGCGGCTCTTTGCCGGTGACCGCAAAGGTCTTGCGACTGCGATGTTTTCGGTCAAAGGTTCCATTGAGGATCCGGAGGTGACGTATCTGCCGATCAAGTCGTTTGCAACTGGCGTGACGGGACTGGCGCAACTAGCCTTCGACATTTTGAAGAACACCGTCATGCTGCCAATCGATCTGATGACGCCTGATGGGGAAAAAGATGCCGTCAAGGACACCGTGCCTGAGTCGATGCGCCCCGCGCCTTGACCACCCCCCCCTCCCATGTTAAATTCCGATGAGTTGCACTATGGCATCATCCATCCAAAACTCTCAACGCGCCACCGTGTTTATCGCTGCAAGCGAGACCGATTCCAACCTCTATTACGCCACGAAGTTTATGGCGCCGGACCCCTTTATCTATGTGGAGATTAAGGGGGAACGTATTCTGGTGATGAGCGACCTTGAAATCGATCGCGCGAAGAATCAGTCGTCTGTCGATCGAGTGCTCTCGTATTCAGAGGTTGAAGGGCGAGCCAAGACACAGGGCATTGCCGAGCCAGGCACGGTCGAGGTGGTCCACATTCTATTGAGAGAGGCCGGCATCACGCAGATCCTGGTGCCTGCAAATTTTCCTTTTGGCCATGCCCTCAAGTTTCAATCGTTGGGGTATCAGCTGTATCCGAAACGGGACCCATTCTACGAAGAACGAGTGGTGAAGACCGCCGAGGAAGTGCGTGCGATCGAAGCGGCTCAGCGCGCGACCGAGCAGGCAGTTGCAGTCGCATTCGACATGCTGCGTCAGGCAGCAATCGACAAGGATCAACTGTGGTTCGATGGAACCCCTCTGACGTCGGAGCGAGTGAAAAAACTCATTAATGTGTCATTGATGGAGTGTGATTGTGTCGCGCAGCATACCATCGTCGCCGGTGGCGAGCAGGCATGTGATCCTCACAATGAAGGCAGTGGCCCATTGCCGGCTCACCGCAGCATTATTTTCGATGTGTTTCCCCGTTCGGCAACGAGCCGGTATTTCGCCGACATGTCCAGAACGGTGGTTCGGGGAACGCCGAGCCCAGAATTGAAGCGGCTCTATCAGACGGTCCTGGACGCGCAGGAAGAGGCCATTACGAAAATAAAAGACGGAGCCGACGGAAAGCGGATTCATCAAGGAATCTTGAGAAGATTTGAAAAAGCCGGGTACCAGACGGGCCTGGTGAATGGGCGTATGCAGGGATACTTTCACGGCACCGGCCATGGGGTTGGACTCGATATCCATGAAATGCCGCGTATCAGCCGCACTGGGTCACTGCTCCAAGAAGGCCATGTCGTGACGGTCGAGCCTGGCCTCTACTATCCCGGTCTCGGTGCTGTGCGCATCGAAGACATGGTCCTCGTTACGAAAGACGGGTGCCGCAATCTGACGAACTCTCCGAAGATCTTCGAACTCGGCTAACCTCGACCACTGTTTTGTTCGCTTCTTCTCCAAACATAGACGCCCTGCGATATGCACGCTCCGAGGGACGCCCCATCATACAAAAACATCCGCCCTTTTACTGTTTCCCAAAGTGAGTGCTCCCTGGCCTCCCTCCTGGCTAAATGCTTGTGACCATGCAAATAATGCGCTATATTCTGCGTAACATATTTCACGATGAGGTGCACAATGGCCGTTGCGTATAAGAAAGAAGAAATTCTCAGCGCGTCCCGAGTGGCGCGGTCCTTCGGACGGGTGCTGGCCGATCTGAGTGAGAAACGCCGCCGACGCGTGGCGGTCGTCAAGAACAACCACTTGGAGGCAATCCTTCTCCCCATTGAAGATTACGAAACGATGGCGGAAGCCCTCGCCCTCTTCGAACACCTTGAGATCTATCGCCTCGTGCAGGAACGGAAAGGCAAGAAACGTCGCAAAGCCATCAGCCTCGACGATTTATTGAAGAAACAACGTCTTGCCGTATAGGGTAACCTTCACAGCAGAGGCTGCCGACGACTTTCGACAGCTCGATGGGTCCCTGAGAAAACCGGTTGCCAAGCAGCTCAAGAAACTTGAGACAGCCCCCCTTCTTGGCGAGCACTTGGGCAATAGGGCAGGCCTCGATCTCACCGGATATTACAAACTCTATGTGGCAAAGAAGGGGGCCCGAATCGTCTATCGGATTATCGAACAAGAAGTGATTGTGGAAGTGGTTGCGATCGGAAAGCGCGAGGATCTTGCCGTTTACCAAACCGCCCTCAAACGAATCCACTTAATATCCTAACCAAGTCCTTCTCAGCCTGTCCGAGCCATTCATATGTACCTTGACGATCCGCGGGCAAACTCGAATGAGCAGCCGCAGCCGGGGTACACGCAGATGGAACTCGCTGACGAGATCGGCACCACGCAGGGCATGCTGCCGTCCTACGAAGGGCAAACCACGCATCTGCCTGTGCCCATACATGTTGTGGACCTGCGGTGTGACTGATTGTGTCCTCTTGCAAAGTTCCTTCGCGGGTGGGAGAGTATAATTGTGATGCGACGATATCGCCTATGCGCCTGACCTTCACGATTCAACGATTCAATCCCGAAGTCGATTCAACCCCTCATCCTCAGGAGATCCGGCTTGATGTCGGGCGCGGGATGACGGTGCTTGACGCATTGATTCGCATCAAGAACGAGTGCGACGGGAGTGTCGCGCTCCGCTATTCCTGTCGCTCTGCTATTTGTGGCTCTTGTGCGATGACGATCAACGGCAGTGAGAAGTTGGCCTGCCGCACCTCCCTCCGTCAAGAGCTCGAACGGCATGGGCACATCGCGGTTGCACCGCTCCGTAACTTGCCGGTGATCAAGGACCTGGTTGTGGATATGACGTCGTTCTGGGGAAAGATCCACGATGTGCATCCGTGGTTGGTATCGGGCGCGCATCTTACTGAGACACACGCACGAGGGCATGCCAACCCCCAGTTTCACAATGTCGATGCGTGTATCATGTGCGGTGCGTGCGTTGCGGCTTGTACCACGCATGAAGTGTCGAAGGGGTTTATCGGTCCTGCCGCGTTAGCGAAGGCCGACCGGTTTCTCTCCGATCCGCGAGAATCCCCCTCAGCGACCAGAGCCAGGCTCTCGGCACTCCAAGCCGAACATGGAATGTGGGACTGCACACGCTGCAATTTCTGTGTCGAGGTGTGTCCCAAAGATGTCAAACCGATGGAAGCGATTATCCGGTTGCGGCGTGCCTCACTCGAACGAGGGTTGACGACAGCCGGCGGCGCGCGCCACATCCTTGGCTTTACTGAGTTGATTGAACAGCAAGGGCGATTAAATGAAGCCATCATGCCACTGAAAGTGAT
Organism: uncultured bacterium; assembly: GCA_965233175.1. Lineage (GTDB taxonomy): Bacteria > Nitrospirota > Nitrospiria > Nitrospirales > Nitrospiraceae > Palsa-1315. Next base: position 78,073 of record CBDDRW010000064.1, on the reverse strand, counting down.
TGGATTTGCACCGCGTGCTCTGCTGCGCCTGTTGCCCCTGGGAATGAAGATGTTGCGTAGAGGGAAAATTCCCAATCCTTTCGGACATGCGGTTCCGGGGCTGAGTCAGATCCGGGCGCTCATTCAGCGCGTGCGACGTGCCATACCACCGGCTTGACCCGCATTATTCATGAACACTTCTGCTGCAATCGCGGATTCGGAAATCAGAACGCATTGCGGTATTTTTTCTTCGCGCCTGGAGCATTCAAATGGCGCTCGACCTCGCAAGCGCGGTGACGACGCACCTGACGGCCGACGGGCTCGCCCCTCGGACCCTCACCGTACTGCACGAGTACGCCTCAGGTCTTCCGGGCTCCGCGCGCCGGTCTCGCGACACGGCTCAGCGATTTCGCGACGAACTGTCATGAATAATGCGGGTTGATGTCTATGGCCTGGGCTTTTCGCTTTCTTGAAGAGATTGCTCTGGCCGATATCGGTTTTGAAGCCGAGGGAGACTCGATTGAGGAGGCTGTTCGAGGTGCGACACAGGCGCTTCTGGAGAGTATGGCGAATCCTTCCACGGTGTCGGGTGAATGGGAGCGTGCGATCGAACTGAGCGATGTGGATCCGTCGGCGCTGTTGTTCGATTGGTTGTCGGAAGTGGTCTACTGGAAGGACGCAGCAGGGGTGGTCTATCGAGAGGCGCCGCTGACTTTCACGCATGAACACGATGCCTGGTTATTGCGTGCGCGGCTGATTGGCGCTCCGGTGGATTGGCAGGCACAAGAACTCCATGCCGATGTCAAAGGGGTCACGAAGCATCTCTACGAACTCAAGCAGACGGGCGATCGTTGGAAGGCGCGCGTGGTGCTCGACGTTTAACAGGATGCTGAAAAAGTCCGCCAGCGGCGTTCTCGCATCGCTTAGAGGCTCAACGTACCGAAGCGTACGCTTCACCTCTTCGCTCGCTGCGGCCTTGCTGGACAGCCTTTTTGAGCATCCTGAGACTATTTGACGGCAGTGCTATATGGAAGATTCCAACGACGGTTTGTGTATAAACTGAGTTTTTCAGCAACCTGCTAAGACAGATGATGAGGGATGTCACTGGTCTGTTGAGGATGTGCAGAGCAACGTGATGCATTTACACCCTGACTCTTGATCAATGACGATAAATCTTCTTTGACATGAATCTCAACACCGACATGACGGTCAATCGGATTACGGATGAGATTTGGGAAATCCCTGTGTCTGAAAAGCCCGGCATGCTGGTGCCGGCCAGGATTTATGCGACGCGGGAGATTCTTCACGCCATGGACTCTGGGGTCTTCGATCAAGTCACCAATGTGGCGTGCATGCCAGGGATCAGCAGGTATGCGCTCTGTATGCCGGATGGACATTGGGGCTATGGATTTCCGATCGGTGGGGTCGCAGCATTCGATGTGCGCGAGGGAGTCATTTCCCCTGGCGGTGTCGGCTACGACATCAACTGCGGCATGCGGCTGATTCGGACGGACTTGACGCTGGCGGACGTGCAGCCTCACGTAGAGCGGCTCATGACTGAACTCTTTCGGAAAGTGCCCGCCGGTGTCGGAGCCAGCGGGTTCGTTCGTCTCTCGAAGAAAGAGTTCGGCCGGGTGATGACGCATGGGGCCAAATGGTCTGTAGAGCATGGATATGGATGGCACCGGGATCTCGCCCGCATGGAAGAAGGGGGATGTATCAAGGGGGCCGATCCATCGACTGTGACCGATCACGCGATCACTCGAGGTATGAATCAGCTGGGAACCTTGGGATCCGGCAATCACTATCTCGAAGTCCAGGTGGTTTCGAATGAGCGGATATTCGATCCGGCCACGGCAGCGGCGTTCGGGATCACCGGTCACGATCAGATTGTGGTGATGGTGCATTGCGGCTCACGCGGATTTGGCCATCAGGTGGCGAGCGATCATCTCAAAGTGTTTGAAAAGTCTATGCGACGGTACGGCATTACCGTGAAGGATCAGCAATTGGCCTGTGCCCCGTTTCGATCTCCCGAGGGGCAGGCGTATTTTTCCGCCATGAACTGTGCCGCAAACACGGCGTTTGCCAATCGGCAAGTGATCACCCATCACATTCGTGAAGCCTTTGCGACGGTGTTCGATCGATCCGCCGAAGCGTTGGGGATGGAGTTGGTCTATGACGTGGGGCATAACATCGCCAAGATCGAACGGTATCCAGAAGGGGATCTGGTTGTGCACCGCAAGGGAGCGACCAGAGCGTTTGGGCCGGGGAGTCCAGAGCTGCCAGACGCGTTTCGGGTGACAGGTCAGCCGGTCATCTGCGGTGGGTCGATGGAGACGGGATCGTATTTGTTGGTGGGGACAGATCAAGCGGTGCGCGACACGTTTGGATCGACGATGCATGGGGCCGGGCGCACGATGTCACGCGCGCAAGCGAAGAGAACGGTACGCGGCGAGCAGCTACAGCAGGAGATGAAACAGCATGGCATTGTCGTCAAGGCCGTGTCGATGTCGGGCCTTGCAGAAGAAGCCGGCCTCGCCTACAAAAATATATCCGAAGTGGTGGAGTCGGTGGCTCGTGCGGGAATTACAAAAAAGGTTGCGGAATTACGCCCAATCGGGAATATAAAAGGATAGCACTCGCCGCACTAATTTGAGAGATGGACGATGGAACAACGAACGAACCTCCGGTTTCGCGCGCAATTTAGGAGCTCATTCTCCTCCGTGGCTATGGTCGGTGGAGAGGGGAGCCTCTTGGATCTCTCCGTACGGGGGTGTCGCATCGAAAGTCCCATCGATGTGAAGCCAGGAGCCGCTCTCGAGGTTCGAATCGAGATCTCCGAGCGCGAACCTCCTATTCAGATTCAGGCAGCGGTTGTCCGGTGGAGCCGCGAGGGGCAATTCGGCCTTGAATTTGAGGTCATCGCACCAACAGAATGGGCTCACCTTCAGCAGGTCGTGAACCAGATTGAACGGGAACCGTATCAGCAGGAATCGCAACCTGCCGATGTTCCCGGCCCTGCGTAACGATCCAATTCTTCCATCACCATGTCCGCTATTGTTGGGCCGCAGAGTCTACGGCTCGGCCTTGCCCTGTTGTATTCCTAACACTTCGGCCAGGTTCCGTGGAGTTTTCTGACGGCAATCTATGCACGGTGACTTTTCGAAAGGTGAAAGTTATACTTCGCGCTGTACACATGAACCATGTCGAATGAGGGAACTGTGATGAAGAAATATGTCGGAGCGTTGTGCGGAGTTGTGGGAATCTGGTTACTCACCATATCCATAGTTATGGCAGGCACATCGAACAAACCGGTATCGAGTGATACGGTTATTCGGGAGACGCAGGAGGCTGTGACGGCGACCAAGGACTATACGATTCAGCAGAAAGATGCGTTTCAGCGAAAAGTTCAGACTGAACTCGATGAAATCCAAACACATATCACGCAGCTTCGTGGCCAAGTTACCCATGCGTCAGCGGAGGCAAAAGCGGATATCCAGAAGGCGATTGAGGAATTAGAAAAGAAAAAGGACTTGGCTAGTAAAAAATCTCAGGATATTCAGTCCGCCACGGCTTCCTCCTGGGAGCAGGTGAAGGCGAAAACAACCGCGGCGATGGACGATCTTCGACATTCCCTCAACCGTGCGCTCTCTCATCTCCCGTGACGGTCACTCAATGAAATATGCTCTCTATCCTGGTTGTGCGGCCCAAGGGGCCACTCCGGAACTCTATCAATCGACCAGATCGATTATCGGCCAATTGGGGATCGAGGTGGTTGAACTTACGGCTGCGGCTTGTTGCGGCGCCGGGGTAGTGACGGAAGCGCACCCCGATATGGCACTGGCGCTAAACGCCAGAACATTTGCGCAAGCGGAGGCGCTTGGGCTGGATGTCATGACGATCTGCGGGACCTGTCAGGGAGTGATGAGCGCGGCCAATCGACGATTGAAAGCAGAGGCAGGGCTTCTCGATCGCATGAATGCTTTTCTGGCGCCGGAAGGGTTAGCCTACCATGGCCATGTCCAAGTCAAACATCTGTTGTGGATCGTCGTGCGAGACATCGGATTGGCTCGCTTGGGCACACTAGTGTCTGTGCCTATGCACGACTTCCACATCGCCCCGTTTTACGGTTGCTACATCCTGCGTCCGTCATGGGATCTGGGGTTTGATGACCCTGAAAATCCTCAATCCCTCGAGCGCGTCATCAGGGCCGTCGGTGGCGAATCTGTGGCCTACGCCGGAAGGACCAAATGCTGCGGGTTTCCCATCATCCTTGAAAAGGAAGCCATTGCGGTGGCCATGGCAGGGACGCACATGAATGAAGCCAAGGATCAGGGAGCTGATTTTATGGTCACACCCTGTCCGCTTTGTCATATGAGTCTGGATATTTATCAAGAACGAGCTGGACGCGCAGTGAACCGTGAACTTCACTTACCGATTTTGCACCTGCCGCAATTACTTGGTCTGGCGATGGGACTTCCAGCCAAAGAGCTGGGGCTCTCGCGTCATGTCATCTCAGTCGATTCCATTCTGGCGAAACTTGAGCGTCGTCGAACCGATCCGCAACATTCCTGAAGGAGTTGCTGAAATGAATATAGTAAATATCTCAGACTATCAGCACTTTAGCAGTGAGAAGATGAAGAAGAACAACATGTTTCAGACGCCGCGATTCTTTTGTGACATCTACTGCTTCGAGCCAGGCCAGGAACAGAAGGGCCATATCCACGGTGAGCAGGATAAAGTCTATCTTGTACTTGAAGGACAGGGCACATTTCAGGTCGGTTCAGACAAGCAGGTACTGGGACCCGGGCAAGGGACGCTGGCGCCGGCCGGAGAAGAACATGGCGTGAAGAATCATACGGACCAGCGTCTCAAAGTCCTCGTGTTTGTGGCGCCGAATGCGAGCGCAAGGATATGAGAAGCTTTCTTTGCTCCCGGAGCGCGCGCCCTCAGAATGATGCGAAGGAGCAGGCAGACCGTTCTTCTTGCTCGCAGAGCCCCCACGATAAAGCGGTGGTCGCTCGATGCGCGCAGTGAAGAACAATCTGCCTACTCCTTCTGGGAAAGTTGAAGAATCAGAAGGTCCTCGGACGGGCACGTCTCGCCGTGCCAGTGGGAGGGCGGGTAAGAAAGTTCGCGCAGTGGGAGACTATATAGCTTGCCCTATATAGGAAGCTTAGCGAGTCGCAAGTGTGTTTTGCCCATATTTAGGAAGCTGGCTAAAAATTTAGCGCGGCTACTTTTTTCTCCTATCTTTGACCATTTTCACAACCCCTCTCACATCTGCGATCTCAATACCCAATTGCTTGGCATCAGGGACCGGGTCATTTTTTACTGAGGAAGGATCATGGGAATCTATTATCTCACAACACGCTTTATGAACTCTTTCGATTTCCTTGAACTCAGATTCTGTGAAACCCACCACGACATTAAGACGATCAATACTGATCCTGTCTCGATAGCGATGTAGTACCCCATTGAACACGACGTCCTGGATGATGCGTTCAATTGTGGCACGCAAGAGACTATATTGCCTTTGTATTTTTGTACGGTCTTCTTCGTTTGGATGGGCTGGCCAGATTTTTTCTAACCTTTTCTGCTCTTCATCTAGCTTGTTCAATCGGTCCTTGTAGTCCATGTGTGCCCAAGGAAGCCCTTCAATAACATGACCAGGGTGCTCATTCATCCATTCGAGGTGGTGCATAAGGTAATCAATGCTCTGTTGCTCGATTGCGTCGATCAATTCGCAGAGAAATACCGTTTCATGCGTTAGCACAATTACCTGTCGATTTTTAGCTTCCTCGATAAGGCGACGTGCAACTCTCTTGCGTCGGTGATGATCAAGCGACGAAACAGGATCGTCGAATACAATTCCTCCTCCGTTCCCTGCCAAATGTAATTCCGCCATGAACGAACCAATGGCGATTGCCCGCTGTTCGCCTTCGCTTAGGATCTCTTCCAGTTTCGTAGAAACGGGAAGGTCTAACACGAGCTTGTGCTTCATTTTCCCTTTTTCAACGCGTTCGACAAGCTTGGTCTTGATGTGCCCTATCCCCAAGGACTGAAACTCCTTATCTAATGCACTCTTTAGCGCTGTCGTTACAGCATGGCTCGCGAACTCCTTCGCCTTATCCGAGATCGATTTTGTTTTGAGATCATCCTTGCATTTGGTCAGCTTAGCTTTCGTCTGCATTCCATCGATAAGATCCAAAACACTTTTCAGTCGAGGAGCTAGCTGGGCTCTTGCGCTCAGCTGTGCTCGTTCAGTCTCAAGGGGTTTCCTTTTGGTTTCATCGCCCGCCTTTTCTAGATCGTCCGCTTGGGACAAAAGAGTCGTGGAAATGGTATTCAATCCTGGACATGGATCATCATTGAGGGTTGGGGGGTCATTCCAATTGTGGCTTTTCAGAGCAGCCAACATCCACATTCTTCTCGCCTCAATTCTCTTCTCGTATTCCTGAGTTGTCTGAAGGAGACTGGGGTCCAACTGTTTGAGTTCTTCAATCGAGGCTTCGTCTAGCCCGAAGCCGAGAAATGCATTTGTGATCGCCTTTTCAGCAACGGCAAGCTGTTCACGTTTTTCTGCAACTGCCTTGGAGGTATCGGCTTTAATAAATTCCTCGAAGCGCTTCATGCGATTTACTGCATCCGAGTCCAGTAATTGCTGACATAACAAGCACCTTGCATCCGCATATACGTGGGGGAACGGCTTGCCGGAGTAAGCTAGATCGGTTGAAAATCGACGGGCTATCTCGAAGAGCGCTTTCCATGCCTCTTCACCAGTCCCTGGAAGTAAAGACTCACCAGCTTGAAAAGATTTAGCCGCAACTGCTTCGGCCTTTAGTGCCAGTTCAGTTTTGTCATCATAGGACTTCAGGCTTGCTGCTGCAGCTTCATTAACACAAGACAGGGCTGCCTCGATTCGACCAATAAGGGCATCGAGTCGTTTTGCCCCAAGCTTAATGGCATTGGCCTTGGCCGTTGGATCGCTCTCATTCAAAGATTTGTCAAGCTCAGCAAGCCTCTGTATTTCGTTTGCAGTGAGTGTCGCAAGTGCGGTGACCACTTCAGGCTTCGTTACTTCGCTGAGAGAGGATATTAGCTTTCCAACGGTGGTATCGCCTTGGAGATCAATAAATGGGCTAATGTCTGTGTTCGTTGAACTGATCTCCGCATTTAATCGCTGAGTTAGTTCGGGCATAACTCGCTGGCCAAGATTTTCGACGATGTCGAGACCGTAAGGGAGATAGGCAACGTCTTGCTCATCTAAGTAAGCACGTGCGCACCGCCCATCAAATACCGCTATACTGGAAAGCTCGTCTGGAGAAGGAGAGTTGAGTTTCCAGTCGAGCGACTCAGGCTTTCCTCCTATTGTAATGTCGAAAACTGCTTCTGGAATTTTCCCTGATGCGTGCGGATCACTGGCATCAGTATGAACGGTCTCAGAAACATCGCGGGCACGGCAAGCGCGCTTTAGTACCCGAGAATACCCTGATTTGCCTGAACCATTGTCGCCGTATATGATCGTTATTCCCTTTTCCGCAAAGACAAGTTTTTGTCCATCCGCAATTCGATTGACATGTTTAAGATTTTTCATCGCTACTAGTATTACGGTTTCGCCAGAAGAGGAAAACGTAGGGAGATGGTTTTGCGCAAGCGGAACAGGTTGACGATTCTGAGCATCCGGCAATCCGCGGGCCGACTTCAGCATCGCGTATAAATCATCGATGTCTTGTACATTAAGTTTCTGCTGCTGAAAAAGACGGCGCAGGGCATCGCGCTGCCAGGGACTTAGATAAGCAGTCGACCAAGCAAGAATGTCTGTCAGGAGCGGCATGTATACCCTCGGTTCCTTATTTAAGAATCAAGGAGCCATTTCACCTAGTTGAATCGTTGTCCGCAGTGGATGGGGGATTCAATGCTCGCAATTCAAGCCCTTCGATTTCCTGTATCGTCTTTCCCGCAATGCCTTGAAGATCCCCATACATGCCAGCGGTTGCTTGCATGACCCGTTCGATTTGTTCTTCCCGTTTGGCCCACTGCTTAATAATGGCCTTCTTCTCTTTGTCGAGATCCTCCTGCATGGAAGAGAAGGCCTCAACAATGGCTTCAACTCGGTGACGAAAACGTGGTCCGGTCAGGTATTGATAGACCATCTCCGTCTTGGTCTGTTGTCCTTCCAACGCCTGCCGAGCCGAGGCGACTTCGATTAAGGAGTGGCGTAGTGCTACCGCGACGGAGAGCATTGACCGTGAATGTGTGACCCAGACTCCTTCGACAAGATCAAACGATTCCATGCCTTTGGGGAGTCTCTGACTGATGATAACAGCGATTTCTGCCTTGGCTGCCCGCTGATCGTCGCGAAGTTTGACCAGCCACCCGTCGCTCCAATTCTTGGTTCGCTTGGATTCCCATAAGATAGTCCCACAGAGTTGACCGAGCGGGCCAATGACCCGCTGTAATGCGTCGCCGCCGAATTCGCCTTTTGGAACAGGTTCAATGGTGTCCCTCGGAAACTTTGCCCTGAGCAAGGCTTCCAGTTCTAGTTCCTGAACTTCACCTTGGAGTTGCTGTGATCCCTGTTCGGCCCTGCGCTTGAGTTCTTCGATCTGGGTCTGCATGGAGGCAATAGTTTGTTCCGCTTCCATTACTTTATGTTTCAACCCTTCCTCGGCTTCTTTCTTTGCCTGCTCGCGAGTGGCGGAGAGCCCGTCCTGAACTCGCTTTTCGACCGTTAGTTCTAGCTCACGTTTGGCATCGTCCAGTTCACGTTTTTGCCGGATGAGATCGGCCTGTGCCTTCTGAGCCTCGGCTAGCTTAATTTCGCGTTGATTGAGGACATCCTGAAGTTCGGCGAGTTCTCTTGTCTTCTGATCGATATCCGTTTGCAGGGCGAGTTTGGCCTTCTTGGATTCCTCTAAGACGATCTTTGCGCGTTCTAGCAGCAACTTCTCGGCTACTTGATCGTCAATCGCTTGGGTGGCTCTTGAGACAGCGGCTTCTCGCTCGCGTAGGGATTCTTCTTTTTTGGCAATGTCCGTGTCTTTCTGCGCCAGCCGCTTCTCGTAGTCGCGACGGGTTGACTCAATCAATGGAGCGGCGAGTGATTCTGTCAGCTTGATCTCGGTCTTGCAGTTTGGGCAGATAATTGTGGGCTCTGACATAGAAAAGTCCCGAGCAAGATGTTGCATCTAGCGGGTCAATTCCTACGCTCAAAGGGTTGAGAAATCAACAGTACAGAACGAGGTTGTGGTCTCAGTAAGACTAATTGTTCCTTCCAAGCTCGCTTGTTTTCTTCAATGCGTGCGTCAAACGAGTGAGTCTACGACCGCGCGTTGTGCGAGCACAGAAGATCACCAGGCTCAACAATTGAACCCTTTCGCAGGATGCTCAAAATGGCCGTCCAGCAAGGCCGCAGGCGAATCGAAACCGGAGGCGTACCCTCTGGGGTACGTTGAGGATTTCGATGAACCGAGAACGACGCTGGCGGACTTTTTCAGCATCCTGCCTGGACTCCGTGCAGCCTACGGTGTTGGCTGGCTCAGCGGTGCTGGTGCAGATTCCTGCCTCGCCCAGTTCGTTGCCGTGACACAGAGCGCTACGTTCTGCGCTGGGGCTGGAACGTTGTGAATTGTGACAAGTGCTCCACCGTGTGGGTTGTCTGTCCAGACGCGAATGGCCTGGGCTGTGCTGTGAGGCGCACTCGCATAGATGGTGGTGTAGGCTAGATCTTTGAGTGGAGCATTGTTCTCATCAACATTTGGTTCTTGATAGGAGACGGTGAGGTGGGTTTGTCCTGCTGGAAGAGCCATGGTATGAGTCGGGCAGCCCGGGGGAAGGGGTACCCCTACGGTCGTCTCTTTTCGTAATTCCTCGCTCTGGGCGTTTTTCCAAAGAAGGGTCTGTCCTGCTGCACAACCTGCAAGAGCCATTGTGGCTGTGAGCAGCAGACCTGCCGTCGCATATGGGATTATGCCGATTGTTGGTAGGTTCACCATCTTGATTCGACTACGCGACAGGCTTTTGTCGTGGAACATGGCGTCCTTCTTCCAGGTCTTGTAGATCAGCCCACGCCGTGAGGTCGGTTCGTGAGGGATCGACGGCGTCTCTAAGGATATTGAAATATTCCTGCTTCTTAAGCGTGCTCGGTCCTCGACTCAGCATCATCCGGTTCCATGCATCCAATTCAGCGGGAGTATGGGTGTTCACAATTCGAGTGAACCATTTCTCTACCAGGTCGTCAGATGAATTGGCCTTGACGGCTGCGGTGAATTGATCGGCCGTGATTCCCGCAAATTCCATAAGCCTGTCATCCATGGGGCAGGGGTAGATATATTCTCCCTCGGTGCCGGCCAGCACGGCTCGGCACTTGTCAATCATGCGCGCGAGATGGACATAGCCCGCCATCTTCACGCGCATGCTGCGAGGAAAGCCTGTTCGTAAGTCCATTGTTAGATCAGTTTGTGATTCGTGAACGTCAGGCTCTTCACGATCACGTGGCCATTTTCGTAGGTAATAATGCGACGGGTGGCCGGCAAATCCGAAGATCCGATGCGCACATGCGTATCGGTAAAGCTCTCCACGTTGCTCAGCTTCCCATCGGTGGGTGAATAATAGTACACGGTGTACTTCGTCGTAAGATTCTTCTGGTCTTGGGTGAGTGCGCTCTCTTCCACATTGATCGTAAAGGCGAAGGGGGTCATGCCGGGGTGCGCCATTGTGCGATTGATCTGGGTGATGCGATGGTCTTTCACCCGATAAAACGAATTCGATCCATGAATGTTCAGTTTCGTCCCGAATGGGTGACCGTCCTCTTCCATCGTCAATGAGTATTTACCATCCGATTCTTCAAAAGTTCTAGGGCCACGATGCACCGCAATCATGCCGAGCTGCTCCTGTGCCCATTTCTGCACATCGGCCTCTCCCAGTTGGACCGATGTCTCGCGAGGACTCTTGACCATGACCGAGCCGCTGGTTTCCTTCCCGTTCACATTCACCGTCAGGTCGGCCGTGAACCCTGTAAAGTCCTTCTGCCATCGCGCAGTATTGTCGAAGGCCCGGCGAAGTAACTCGCGGGCTTTCGGATCGTCGGCGACAGTGGGTGTCTCATGTTTCTGATGTTCCATCGGGTATTCTCCTTCATGGGTCGAATAAAATTTGCATTATACGCTTGAGGTGAAATGTCTCACAAGTATGAGCGTGCGCACGAGGCGGTATCCCTCGCGTGGCGGATATGATGCGCGCACCGTGATATCGTTCATCCTCTTCTCCAGCAGGTCTGCCAGTCTCACGGAGCCATCCGCAAAGGCGCTAGAAAGCATTGAATATTTCGGCTATACTGCGCCCGGTTAGTGTGTGATGGGCAAGTAAAAAGAGAGGACGGATATGGAAAGACGGGCTGCCTCCCATACAGAAGAAGAAGAGATGAACCATCGCCGCCGATTGTTGAACGCCGCGAAGAAAGGCGATCAGAAGGCTATCGGCAAGCTCTTAGAACTGTATCAAGTGCGGATCTATAGTGGCGACATGGTGACGAAAATGAATAAGACATCCGCGACACACAAACTTCAGGCGCAGCTCGCTGAAGGAAAGCCTGTGAAGGGTGGGTCGGGAAGTCATAGTAAGAAATCGGTCACGACCAAGCGCTCTTCGGCAAAAGGTGCTCCTGCCAAGGCCGCTCCTGCCAAAGGTGCAACACGTCCTGCCGCGTCGAAGCCCAAGCCAAAATCTCACCCGGTCAAGGCTAAGGCTACTCAAAAGAAACGCAAGAAGTAGCGAGGAGTCTGTCCGAGTGATGCCGTTCTACTGCGGCAAACGATTTGCAAGCATCTGCGTCGTTCTCGGCCCGAAAAAATCCTCAACGTATTCCAGCGAATACGCCTCCGGTATTTTCGAGCCTGCGGCCTAGCATCTGCCCGCAGCTCTCTTGCCTCGCAACGAAGGATTACTCGAACAGACTCCTAAGCCGCGATTATTGTACGGCGACGCGTAGTCCTCCGCCTCCTAGCTTCGCAGCGATTTCTTCTGCTTCTGCAAGCGTCCCTGTGAACACGACGGCTTCCCCGTCGTGGTCGATCTTCCATGCGAGCTCAAAAGCCTTGGTGGAGTTCATACCGGGAATGTATTGGCAAAAGAGCGCAATGACTTGCTCGTAGGTATGACAATCGCAGTTGAAGACGATCACACGCGCATCAATCCCAGCACCTGTGTCGATGTTGGCGATCTCTGTCGGGACAGGAGGGGCGAAGGGAACGTTCGTGCCTGCCATGGGGACGAATTCTAACAGACTTAGCCCGCATTATTCACGAAGACTTCTACTGCAACCGCCGATACGAAAACTAGAACGTATTGCGGTATTCTTTCTTCGCGCCAGGATCATACAAAGGGCGCTCGACCTCGCAAGCGCGGTGGCTACGCACCTGACGGCGAGCGGGCTCGCTGCTCAGTCGGTCGACTTACTGTTTCAAGTATGCCTCCCTCCCTCGCAGCTCCGCGCGCCCGTCTCGCTTGGCGTCTGGGCAGTTTCGTCACGAACTCTCGTGAATAATGCGGGCTAGTCGGAACTGTTAATAGCCTGTTCGAATAAGCAGGTGGTTGGTTCTCGGCCAGTTCTCTCGGACACAGGATTGCGCATAGAGAGAGAAATGCGCAACGGAGTCTGTGACGGGCTGGAGCTGGTGTGCCAGCGCGAGGGTGTGTGTATAGACGAGTGCGGCGGAGGTCTTTACGAGAGCCATCCCATACTCACAGTAATAGCTTTCTTCAAGGCCGAGGTGTTTCATCGACAGCGCTCTCACTTGATCGAGGTCATAGGCGCGCTGTCTAAACGAATTGTCCATGAGACGTAGGAGTGCGGCGGGGCCTGGCACGAGACTGTTTCCGATGCGAAGACCGTGGGATGGCTCGAATAGTCCGCGTTGGAGGCGACGGTCGTGGCAAAGCGCCGTGTGAAAACGCGCGCGCCATAGCGAATCGTGTAGATCGCGATCAATAACAGCTGCAACAGGAGATGGAAGCGGGCCACTGACGTCATAGCCTTGGACGAGGCGCTTAGACTCGATGAGGTCGGGGAAACTCATGCCCATCCGGTCTTGGAACGCGGTCATCCCGGACAGAGGAGACAATTGCAGCGCCATGAAATCACGAAAATGGACCGTGGCAAAGCGTGTCAGGAGCCGAGTCAAGGTTTCCGAGTGACAGAGGTGAAAGGGGTAGAACAGGGCGTGGGGTGTTCGCGGTCGATTCATCGACAAAGTTTCACGATCATGTTACGGTTTGTGCGTGCGATATCTCTTCACGTCTTGGCTCGATTACCTACTCATCTTTGTTCCGGCGACAGTCGCACTCGAAGTCCTTCGAGCCGACCCGCTACTGGTCTTTGTGTCATCTGGGCTTGCCATTATTCCATTGGCGGGTCTCTTGGGTCGTGCGACCGAGCATTTGACGACCCATGTCGGGGCGGGTATCGGTGCACTGCTCAATGCATCATTGGGAAATGCTGCGGAATTGATTATCGCACTGGTCGCTTTGCGCGCAGGTCTGCATGATGTCGTAAAAGCGTCTCTCACCGGGTCGATTCTAGGCAACATCTTACTGGTACTTGGCGCGTCCATGTTTGCGGGAGGAATAAAATACGAGCGGCAAAAATTTAATCAGACCGCTGCTGGAATGGGAGCCAGTCTTCTGCTACTGGCCGCGGTTGGACTCATTATCCCCGCGCTGTTTCATTTCACTGCCGCCGATCGTGGGGTCGCGATCGAGCATAAGCTAAGCCTTACAATATCAGTTGTATTATTCGCTATTTATGTCGCAAGCTTATTGTTTTCCTTGAAGACACATCGCCATTTGTTCGCCGGAGAAGATCATCACGCGTCGGACCTCGGTGAGCAGCCATGGACCCGTAGCGCGTCGATTACAGTGCTCACCGTGGTGACCATTCTCGTGGCTGTGATGAGCGAGATGTTGGTGGGGGCCTTGGAGTCGGCTTCGCATCAATTGGGGCTCACGCAAGTCTTCGTCGGCGTCATTCTGGTCGCGCTCGTCGGTAATGCAGCCGAACATTCCACGGCGGTGATGGTGGCGATGAAAAATAAGATGGATCTCGCCTACGGTATTGCGGTCGGGTCGAGTTTGCAGATCGCGTTACTTGTTGCCCCATTGCTCGTCTTTGCCAGTTATTTCTTTGGAACCCCGTTGGATCTGATCTTCACACCGTTTGAGGTAGCCGCGGTGACGATCTCGGTCCTGATCGTGGGTTTTGTGGCAATGGACGGAGAATCGAACTGGATGGAAGGTGTCATGTTGGTCGGAGTGTATTTGATGCTGGCCATTGCTTTCTTCTTTCTACCGGCTTAGCAGGATGCTGAAAAAGCCCGCCAGCGTCGTTCTCGGTTCATCGAAATCCTCAACGTACCCCAGAGGGTACGCCTCCGGTTTCGACTCGCCTGCGGCCTTGCTGGACAGCCTTTTTGAGCATCCTGCGAAATAAACCAAAGATGAGCAGACAAACCAGGCTCGTTTCACGACGCTATCCTTGTATCAGACTTTATCCATGTCGATAACCTCTGTGGCTTCCCACAGATTTTTTTGCTCTGCATCCGCCAGTTCTTTTACCCGATCCTCTTCCGTCTCTTCGCCGAACTGACCCGTTTGTGTCGGCACTGAGGGTTGTTTCTCGGGCGGAAACGAACCTGTCTCAGCTGTCGCCTGTTGTTTCCGTCGCTTCTTGGCTGGGTCCATATTAACGGGCATGGCAACTCTCCTGTGATCCGAGTTTAGTTTCCGCCCCGCCAAAGGACAAAGTCAATCGGAGTGTAATGATCACTGTGAGAGCGGGCTTGTCTCTTCTCGCAGGCTGCTCAAAAAGGCCGTTCAGCAAGGCCGCAGCGAGTGAAGGACCGAGGCGTACCCTCAGGGGTACGTTGAGGGCCTGAACGATGCGAGAACGAAGCTGGCGGTCTTTTTCAGCAGCCTGCTAATACAGCTGTGCTGCGACCGTGTCGGCCTGGAGGAGACCTTGTGCTGTGAGTTTGCTGTGTTCACCGTCTTCTTCGATCAACTGTTGTGCGAGTAACTGCGCGGTGATTGCCGTATGCCCATAGTTTCGAGCATGCCGATGAAGATGCTGTGAGGGAATGCCCCGAATCAGGCGTAATCCAAAAATCACGGCATCGCGGAGTTGTTCCTCCTCAGAGAGCTTTGTGCGATCTTCAATAGGAAGACGGCTTGCTGTGAGTGCTGTCTCATAGACCGTGAGGTCGGCGACGTTGCCGAATCTGGTTCCGTCCAGATAGGACTGTGCGCTTGGGCCCCATCCAAGGTATTCGCCATTGGTCCAGTACAGCAGATTGTGCCGGCAGGCATATCCCGGTTTGGCATAGTTCGATACTTCATACCGTTCGTAGCCGGCATCGCCGAGTATCCGTTGTGCTGCTTCGTCCATTTCGACCTGAAGACCTTCGTCCGGTTCCTGACTTCGTTGGCGCTGGATATCGGAGGCAAGTCTCGTATTGTCTTCAACTGTGAGGGCATAGCAAGACAGGTGGGTGGGGGCGAGTGCAATGCAGGAGGCCAGTGTTCGTTGCCAGCTCTCCAGACGTTGGCCTGGGAGTCCATACATCACGTCGAGATTGATGTTAGTAAATCCGGCGGCTCTTGCACGAGCCACAGCTGTGACGGTTTCACTGACAAAGCCGGGCCGGCCGATTCTGGCGAGCTCGCCATCCTCCATCGATTCTGCGCCAAAACTCATGCGGGTGACGCCGGCCTGATAGAGCTGTGCAAGATCTTCTTCAGAGATCGTGGAAGGATGCGCTTCGACGGTGATCTCGCAGTCTGAGGTGAGGGAAAAGAGTGTGCGAATCTCCGACAAGATGCTGGTGAGCTGAATAGTGGCAAGAGCTGTCGGCGTGCCACCTCCGAAATAAATGGATTGGACGGGCCGGTGTGCGGCGGCGTGTTGCTGTGCCGAGAGTGTGATCTCATGCGTGAGGGAACGCACAAAGGCTTCCGCGCGGTTGTCGCGATGGATCTCAAGGTAGAAGGCGCAAAAGTCGCATCGCTGCCGGCAGAAGGGAATGTGGAGATAGAGACCGAAGGAAGAGGATGTCATGACGATAGACTGAATCCTTGCGGTTTGGAAAAGTCCCGTGCAAGGACGATTTCAACTTCATCCTCGGGAGATTTCCCGCGATTGCGTATGTGCGCCTGCCAGGCTCGATGCTGACGCAACGATTCGAAAATCACTTTCAATAGATCCGGTTTGATGTGCGTTTCCCACTCGCGCACCCAGGCTAGGGTGTCTTCCTCGCCTTCATAGTCGTGGGGAAACGACGCTTCCAAACTGAATCGAAGGCTAAATGTTTTCTCTTCTTGGTACATACGACTCCTCTGGAGCCTGTCCGACATTGACCGTTCTACTGCGGCGAACGACCCCCGACCATCTGCGTCGTTCTCAACCAGAAAAAATCCTCAACATATTCCAGCGATACGTCTCCGGTTTTTCCTGGCCTGCGGCCTAGCATCTGGCCGCGTCTCACTCGCCTCGTCACGAAGGCAAATGTCGGACAGGCTCCTCGCTGATTGCGAAGTGGCCGGTCAGCTCTTATAATGTTTCCTAGAATAAGGAGAACGATCTATGCCTATCTTCGAATATGTCTGCGGGGAATGCAATCATCGATTTGAGCTGTTGGTCTATGGCTCCACGCATGCTGCCTGTCCAAAGTGCAAGACCACAAAACTAGAGAAACAAATCTCTTCGTTCGGAGTGGGTGGCACGGATGGCTGGGTGCTGCCGGGTAATGGTGGAGGCGCCTGCGGAAGTTGCGGTGACCCGCGCGGTCCTGGTTCTTGCTCCACAAATTGACCATGGAGTCAGGCGATCAGTCTTTGCACCATGCGATCGCGACTATCTCCCAGTCCGATCCGCTCATCAAGTTGCTTGAACAAGTCAAACGTGGACGGATGACACCCACCGATGCTGGTCTGCGCGCCGTCACCGACTCGTGGTTGGGCACATACAGAAAAATTATTGAGTCCGGTGGATTCAGCAGGCCGGCATTACGACGCCTCGACCCACATCCTCGTCTGGCAGTGCTGGTCGACTGTGGCCTGTTGACTGAAGCGCAGCAGGCGGTCATTGACCTCCGCGAAAGTTTTGAAAAAGCCGTTGCTACCGCAACGGAGTGATTCATCCCATGAGGGCTCTCTGGATCATCGCCATTCTGTTCCTGGTTACAGGGGAAGGGTGGGCTGAAGACGCACTCGGGACGCGGCCGCTCCTGACGATCGCACGCAAGGATCTTCCTACGATCCTGCCTCCAGACAGCCATATCCTTATCGATCCTCGCTCCATTGAACAATTTCTCAGTGCATTGGATGGGAACCCACCTGATTGGGATGTGGTCTATGGTCGTGGTCACCACGATTCCGGTCTCGATGATCGGTTGTTCTCGCTGAACCGGGAGCGGGATGCAACGCGTGCAGGGAAGAAGGCGCTTCAGTGGATGGTGGTGTTTCTCTGGTCGGGAGAACTCTCACATTATCGTCCGACGATCGGTGGGTTCGGTCTAGCCACTGGGCCGACTCTCACGCCAACCACGTGGGGTGTGGTCCGGTTCAAACCAGAAGAAGTCCCAAGTAATCTCGTCGTGATTCCTGATTCCGGCACCCGAGATGTCCTTCGCCGGCAACTCGATGCTGGCCAAAAAATCGACATTGACATCGTGATGGTGGGGAGGCTCGTCCCCGATGAGTCACTGGTCTATGACTTTTCCCACGATGAAGCCGGTGTGGGGGTCATCATGCCGGTAGTGAGGATCGAACGGGTTGAGTATCTGCTGGCACGGTGATGTCAAATTTCCTGCTAATAGACGTCCTTTGCGCAGCGAAATCCTGTGCCGCTTGGGCGGCTGTCCATCGTGCCCCAGTCTCGATCGCTCGTACGAAGACTGATAGCCGGCTTGAGCCAGGATCCACCGCGCATCGCTTTGATCGCTCCACGAAGGGGTCCCTGAGGATCTGAGAGAGGCCCGTCCTTATAGTAGTTTGGGTTGTACCAATCCTGCACCCATTCCGCAACGTTGCCTGCCATGTCGTGCAGACCGTACGGGCTCGCGCTTTCTGGAAAGCTGGCGACCGGCATGGTGAGCACCGCTCCCTTTACACCCTTCTCTTTTGAAATCTTCGCTCCCTCACCTTTGATCCAAAAGGCCTCCCAGTCCGCTCCGCTCTGAAAGTCGATGGTTCGTCCTGCCCAATAACTGGCGCTATTGGCTTTCTTGAAGTCCCACTCGTTTCCCCAGGGATAGCGGCGTCCATCGGTACCGCGCGCGCCCTTTTCCCATTCCGCTTCGGTCGGCAGCCGCTTGCCAAGCCAGGCGCAGAATGCCACGGAATCTTCCCAACTCACATTGACTACGGGATGGGTGCCGATACCTGACATCGGGGCATTGTGCTCCCACAATGTGGATTCAGGATTCGAGTGGGCCGGCGCGCGATGTCCGGTTGCGAGAACGAACTGCGCATAGACATCGTTCGTGACCTCGTAGCGATCAATCCAGAATGGCCCCAGATAAATGCGGCGTTGTGGCTGTTCGTCGGGAAGCCCATCGCTTCCTGCTGGATTTCCCATCAGGAATTCTCCGGCGGGAACCAGCGTCATGTCGATCGGGAGAGAGGCGCTAAACACTAGTGCCGGATTGCTGACGATTGACAGGAGGGACAAGGACAGAACGGTCAGTATGGCAATCCAGAGCGGACTCACCGTGAGGTCTTTTTTAGTCCACAGATTTTGGCGACGGCATCGCGATATGCCAGCCAGAGTGTCAGACATTTCTTGAGGCAGCGCAGTACGGCCTGTTGTTGAGCCTGTGTCGTGGCATTGTTTACCACCATGGCATAGGCATCGTGGCGGTGGCCGGCTTCAACCATTTGATGGGCCCGGATGAGATCCATGGAATCGAGAGCCAAGCCGTAATGCTTTACCAGGGGGTGGTGTTGGACGATCGTTTCGATCTCCTCGGCGGTCTTGGGCTTGGAAGGATCGGCGATTTCAGCGCGATCCTTCACACTGCCTTCTACGAAGACTGTGAGGGCTGCGGCTCCGATGACCCAGTCCCGGTTGTCCGAGACACGGTCGAGCCAAGCGCGATAGCGTCGGCTGGCCGGTAAGAGACGGATGGTTTCAAAATCGCGTGCCGATAATCCAAGGCCTGCCATCATCGTGAGGAACAATTCTGGATGCGATTTTCCCAGCGAGAGTCCACCGGTGTCTTCTTCGTAAATATTCTCGGCGAGCATCCGGCGAGTCGAAGTTGGCGGATTCTTCCCGTGAATGCGTGCAAGGAATACGGGAAAATCCCGCACGTAGACGCCATATTCCTGTTGGAAGTGGTGCGAGAGTTGATCGATCGTGACCGTTCCGTCGGCGAAGGCTGGCCAAGCCCAATGATGTTTACGGTCCATGATACGCAGGAGTTCTTCTTGAAATCGACTTTTCGTCATGGGACGTGTCATATCTGTTGCCTTCCTGGTGAACGGATCATTACAATTCAGTGGCGTGGAGATCTATTTATGAATCAGATGACGATTCAAAATCCAGAGGACATTCTGTCTATGCTCGCAGAAGTGTCTCTGCGAGGATCGGGTTTTGTGACAGACTGTCTCCTCGACTATGTGCTGGAAGAAGGCTTCACGGAACCGATCTTTCTCAATGTCAGCGGGGAAGACCCTGAGGCCTATTTCAAAGGTCAATCTCCTGCCTGGGCGGTGTATCAGATCCGAGAATGGAAACGTGTGTTGACCGTTTCGGGTGGTCCCGGCAAAGAGCGCCGTGTGCAAATTACAGAAACTCCATAACTCTTTGTGAGTGTAAGAGGGATGCGAAGAAAAAGCAACGAAACGACAGGGAACCAACAGCTTGTGGCCGAACTGGTGAGAGAATGCATCCCATGCCGATGATCCGGCTCACTGAGCCGCAAAGCATGGGCGAACTCGCAATGATCACAAGTCTGCTGGAGGGCAGTGGGATTGCCTATATCGTTCAGAACGAACATGTGAGCAGCTTATATCCAGGACTTCCGATTCTCAACCCGAGCGTCATGGTCGATGCGTGCGATCAGGTGTATGCGGAAGAATTGTTGAGCCTACTGAGGTTGGAGATGCGTGACGATTCGTCGCAGGTATAAGTATGTATGCGTTAGCTTTGCGGTTTTGGGCGATGCGGATTGGACGGGGACTGAGTGGGAAGCCGTTCACCTGATCCTTGGAACCACCCGCCGATGAGGTTACCCTCTTCGAAGTACAGGTAGCGGTGCTTCACGACCGCAGCGTTTTCCCAATCTTCAAAAATCCATTCTTCGTGGCGGATGCCATCCTTCGTAAAGGTTGTGTTGATCGTTTGCGGTCCTCCCCAGGATTCTAACACCTGTTCTTTCGACATCCCGACCATGACACGATGTTCCGCGATATGGTTTTGAAAATCAGGGTCTTTGAGTTGTGCAATGAGCGGCCAGATCACCATGATGAGAACGAAGAGACCAAGCCCGGCATAGATGATAAGCCGAACCGGGCGCCGGCGGATGAAGGGGGTTGGTTCTTCTAGTTCGGTTGGAGCGGCGTTCATGGATTCTTGGGTAACTATGCTGGCGTTAGACATAATGCAGCGCATCGTAACAACGTGAATTGCAGAGAGTCAAGCGAGGGAGGTCGGTTGTCTCAATCTAATCAATGAGATGTGAGCAATATGTATACTTGTAGTAATGAATTCATTAAGAAATGAGACGATTCCAAGATGCCTGCAAGGCTCTGTCCTATTATTATATGGTGGTGGAGTCGCTATTTTGGGAATCCTGCTCTTCTGGATCAGCAGCCTCCTCTTACCGGAGGTTGTTTTTGCCTCGACCGTCTATTCTTATATCGATGAACAAGGCACTCCGGTGTTGACCGACAACTTCGAGAGTATTCCCGAACGGTACCGCGCGAAGGTGCGGGTGACTGAACAGACCCCGAAAAGTCCATCCGAACATTCTGCCTCCGTTCAACTACAGCAGAAGATGGCTGATTTGGCGCACAATGCAGATGGAATGTTCGGTTCATTCGCCCCAAGTATTTCAGGACTCACGCACTATCAGTCTCGAGTGCTGAGTTTCGGCGGCCTTGTCGCAGCGATCTGCCTCCTTGCCAGGCTATTCGGACGTGGTCAGGCCATCCGGTTTTTCTCACTCTGGGGATTAATCATGTTAGGCCTGACCGTTCCCGCCTTGTTCTTTACCTCGCAAGATGGTCCGTTGGATCGGTTGAGTGGTCAGGCAGGGAAGATTCAAGAGAAACAACAAGAACACCTCCAGCACGCTCCCTAGCCCGCATTATTCATGAGCGCTTCTGCTGCACTCGCCGATCCGCTGTTGCGACGAGCCTTCGGCTTGCGGGCTCGCCCCTCGGACCCTCAACGTACTGCACGAGTACGCTTCGGGTCCTCACGGCTCCGCGCGCAAGTCTCACGACGCGGCTCAGCGATTTCGCGACGAACCGTCATGAATAGTGCGGGCTAGTCGTCACAATCCCTTCTCATCGCTGTGCCATCAATTCCAAGAGAGCTAGTCCGCATACTTCGGGACAGGGATTTTCTTGGCTGCGGGGGGCTGAGGAGCGAGCCGAGGCTGGGAGAATTCTTGTGAGTAAGGATTCATGATGGGTTCATGAGTGTGCCGCTGACGTTGCTTCACGAGGTCGACACTCTGCGTGCCGATTTCCATACGATCGACGAGTGCCTTGGTCGTGAGGGGGTCCGGCAGGCCCTGCAAAGAAAATAGCTGATAGGCTAACTTCCACTCCAGCTTGTCTTTCGACGCCTCTTTTACAATGAAACGAGCATCCGGTGACGCAGCGCCTTGAAACAACAGTACCCAGATATTCGATCGGAAGGAAGGAGAGGCTGGATCTTCCGACGGGCGGAATTCCGGGACGAGTGCGGGGATCTGAGCGAGGGAGACGGCCGGGGAGAATTCAATATCGACGAGACGAACGAATAACGTTCGATTCTCGCTTTCATCGTTGGGATCGACGGTATAGCTGAACGAATATCGAACGTCGATGTTGTTCCGTGCAAAGGTATAGACATCCTCGCCATTTTCCGGCGACACAAGTTTCCGGAAATACTTCTCCCAATCAGTAATGGCATAGTATGTAAAGACCCGCAACGCGGACTTTCGATCGCGGACCGCCTGCGGCATCCCTAGTTTTTGATGGAGTTCCGTTTGTGTCAGTCCGAGGTAGCCATCCTCAAAGTAGGGTGTCGCGAGGACAGCCGATGGTTCGACCCGGAGGCCGATGGCCAAGAGGAGAAGCAGCAAAAAGGTGAAGACAGTCTGGATAGAACGACGCAGGGGCACAGTTTCTCTCCGGCTGATGCCGGCATCGTATCGGCAGGGTCCTTCCCTGTCAAGGAGAGGTGGGGCTGCTTGCTGGCGTAAGAACGGGTCGGGTATGATGACCGGACTTTCTTCATCATCACAGTGGCGTCGATTTCGGAGACAGATCGTATGAGTGTATCGTTAGAAGCCCTGTTGCAACAACGCATTCTGGTGCTCGACGGAGCGATGGGGACCATGATCCAGCAACGGAAGCTGGACGAGTCTGCGTTCCGTGGCGAGCGGTTCAAGGACTGGAAGAAAGACCAGAAAGGGCACAACGATCTGTTGAACCTCACGCAGCCTGTCATTATCGAGGAAATTCATCGCCAGTACTTCGAGGCCGGCGCCGATATCGTGGAGACGAATACCTTCAACGCGCAAGCCATTTCCCTGGCAGATTACGGGATGGAGTCCCTGGCCTATGAGATCGCGAAAGCCGGTGGAGAGTGCGCCAGGCGAGCTGCAGAGCAGATCAAGATGAGAGAACCTGGCCGATCGTGTTTTGTAGCCGGCGCGATTGGCCCCACGACCAAGACGTCGTCAATCTCGACCGACGTCAACAATTCAGCATCACGCGGCGCCACCTATGATGAACTTGTCACAGCGTACTACGAGCAAGTTCGCGGATTGGTCGATGGCGGAGTCGATCTATTGCTGGTCGAGACGATCTTCGATACGCTCAACGCCAAAGCGGCGTTCTTCGCCATCGACCAGTTGTTCGATGATCGCCACATCAGGCTTCCACTCATGGCCTCGGTCACCTTCATTCAGGCCGGCAGCAATCGTGGTGTGACAGGCCAAACGATCGAAGCCTTTTGGAATTCTATATCCCACGTGCCCTTGCTCAGCGTCGGTATCAACTGCGCATTGGGGCCGAAGGAAATGCGCCCGTTGATTGAAGAACTTTCACAGTTGGCTCCGATTTATGTGAGCAGCCATCCGAATGCCGGATTACCCAATCCCTTGCTCCCGACGGGTTTCCCAGAGACACCCGATAGTCTGGCGCCTCAATTGAGAGAATGGGCGCAGAATGGCTGGCTGAATATCGTCGGAGGTTGTTGTGGGACGACGCCAGGACACATCAAGTTGATTGCCGAGGCTGTGCGAAGTATTCCTCCGCGCGTCACTTCACCCGTCGAGCCCCATACCAGGCTCAGCGGGCTGGAGGCAGTCACGATTCGGCCGGAATCGAACTTTGTCAACGTCGGAGAACGGACCAACGTGACTGGGTCACCGGCTTTCTCCAAACTGATTTTGGCAGGCGATTATGAAGCCGCACTTGCTGTCGCGCGACAGCAAGTAGAGGGGGGCGCCCAGATCATCGACATCAATATGGACGAAGGCATGCTCGATTCCCAATCTGCCATGGAGAAGTTCCTGCGATTGGTGGCTTCGGAACCGGATATCTGTCGCGTTCCCATTATGGTGGATAGTTCGAAGTGGGATATTCTTGAGACGGGATTGAAGAACATCCAGGGCAAACCCGTCGTCAATAGCATCAGTCTCAAAGAGGGCGAAGCCAAGTTCCTCCAGCAGGCTAAATTGGTTCACCGCTATGGGGCTGCTGTCGTGGTGATGGCGTTCGATGAGCGCGGTCAGGCCGACACGTACGAGCGCAAGATCGAGGTCTGCGAGCGGGCGTATCGCCTTCTCACGGAGCGCATCGGGTTTCCAGCTCAGGACGTCATCTTCGATCCGAACATCCTGACAGTGGCGACCGGCATCGAGGAGCACAATAATTACGCGGTGAACTTCCTCGACGCCACACGGTGGATCAAGCAGCATCTTCCGCTGGCGAAAGTGAGCGGAGGCGTCAGCAATATTTCATTCTCGTTTCGCGGCAACAATCGCGTGCGCGAGGCGATGCATGCGGCGTTTCTCTATCACGCCATCAAGGCTGGTCTGGACATGGGCATTGTGAATGCCGGGCAGCTGGCGGTGTATGAAGAGATTCCCAAGGACCTCTTGGAATTGGTCGAAGATGTGTTGCTGAACCGCCGCCCGGATGCGACGGAACGATTGGTGACGTTTGCCGAGACCGTCAAGCAACAGGGCAAAGCGGTGGTGAAAGACGATGAGTGGCGTGCTGGCACGGTCGAAGAGCGCCTTTCCCATGCGCTGGTGAAGGGTGTGACCGATTTCATCGAGCAGGACATCGAGGAAGCCCGAAAGAAGTATGCCAAACCGCTGCATGTGATTGAGGGGCCGCTGATGGCAGGCATGAACATCGTGGGAGACCTGTTCGGGTCCGGGAAGATGTTCTTGCCGCAAGTGGTCAAGAGCGCCAGGGTCATGAAGAAAGCCGTGGCCTACCTCATGCCCTTCATGGAGGAAGAGAAGCTTCGATCGGGCGCGTCTCGCTCCAACGGAAAGATTCTGCTCGCTACGGTTAAGGGCGATGTGCACGATATCGGGAAGAACATCGTCGGAGTCGTCCTGGGATGCAACAACTACGAGGTGATCGATCTCGGGGTAATGGTCCCCTGTGAACAGATTTTGGCAGCGGCACGTGAACATGGAGTCGCGATGATCGGGTTAAGCGGGTTGATTACCCCATCGCTCGATGAAATGGCGCATGTGGCCCGCGAGCTCACGCGCGAAGGCTTCGATTTGCCGCTGCTTATCGGCGGCGCCACCACGAGCAAAGCCCATACAGCCGTGAAGATCGCTCCGGGGTACAACCATTCCGTGGTGCATGTGCTGGACGCTTCCAGAGCGGTGGGTGTTGTCGGGAGTCTGGTGAATGCCGATTTGCGAACCAAGTTTGCCGAGACGATTCGAGCCGACTACGATCAGATACGCCAGATCCATCAGGACAAGGGCGCTAAAACTCTTTGGACCTTGGAGCGGGCACGCGCCAATCGATTTCAATCTCAATGGGCTGAGATTGATATTCCCGTCCCGGCGTGTACGGGAACGAAAATAATGCCGCAACATCCGCTGGATCAGCTGATTGACTATATCGATTGGTCGCCGTTCTTTCACACCTGGGAATTGCGCGGACGCTATCCGACCATTTTTGATGATCCTGTCGTGGGTCCGAAGGCCAAGGAGTTGTATGACGACGCGAGGGTCTTGCTCCGTAAGATTGTGGAGCAGCGATTATTCACAGCCAACGGGGTCTATGGGTTTTTCCCTGCTAACAGCATAGGTGACGATATTGAGGTCTATCGTGATAACAGTCGTACGACGATCTTGACGACGTTTCACACGCTGCGCCAGCAATCGGAGAAGCCGCAAGGGCAGAGCAGTTTTGCGCTGGCGGATTTTGTCGCGCCCAAAAAGTCCGGCCGCGCTGACTATGTCGGCGCTTTTGCCGTGACGACGGGGGTCGGGGTGGATGTGTTATGCAAAGAGTTCGAGCGCGATCACGACGACTATAATTCCATCATGGCGAAAGCCTTGGCCGACCGTTTGGCCGAGGCCTTTGCCGAGTATCTCCATAAACAGGCCCGCGACGCTTGGGGTTATGGCAAGGACGAAGCTCTTTCTTCCGAAGACTTAATCCGGGAGAAGTATCGCGGCATCCGGCCTGCGCCTGGCTATCCTGCTTGTCCTGACCACACAGAAAAACGGTTGCTCTTCGATCTCTTGTCTGCAGAACAACACACAGGAATCACTCTGACTGAGAGCTTTGCGATGTGGCCTGCCGCCTCAGTCAGTGGGTTCTATTTCGCGCATCCGGAGGCCAAGTATTTTGCCGTGGGGAAGATCGGAAAAGATCAGGTGCTGGACTATCAGGCGCGAAAAGGGATGCCCCTTTCAGCTCTGGAGCGATGGTTGGCGCCGAACCTGAACTACGAACCGAGTGGACGGTAAAAGATCTCTATGTAGGATGCGCACACACCTAGATACGGGAAGGGCTATGAGGCTTCTGCAAGGACAGGTTGTTGAACTGGTTTCCCAATCACTGCAGTGAGCGCCGACTTCACTCGCCGATATCGTTCTTCTGCCCAGAGATTCACGTCCTCTGAATTTGTAAAGACCAGCTCCCAGGCTTTCGTCGCATCCAGCATGAGCAACTTGTGGGGGTAATCATCGTCGGACACGTAGACGACGAGCACTGCAGAATTCCCGGTGAGACTGATATCCGTAAACACGTGCACCGTGGAGCCCTCCGGGAGGGCGATATCGCGAGAGGCGGCTTCGACGATGGGTTGGTACAGCCACTGAAGAAATTGAGAGGTCACTTCGTAGGCATTCGTTGCACATAAGAGGCGGGGATTGGGTTTTTCTCCGAACAAATTTTCTGTCAGATACGTCGCAGCTTCCCAGGTCGGCATCGCTCCCGACGTCACCAAGGAGTCGCACAGATACGCGATCCAATTGCGTGTTGCCTTCTGTGTGTGTGCTGCTGCCTTGTTCACCACGGCCCACATTCCTTTCGAGTGTGTGACTGTTGCGGGGACAGGGTTGAGAGAGAGAGTGTGTCGGACTGTCCTTGACAGATGAAGAAAGTATATCGGTGGGTGGAAAAACGGTCAACGAAATGGCGAAAAGGCTGCTTTACGATTCTCGAATCATGGTGCGGGGGGATTGGTCGGCATACTGATCATGGATTTGTTTAATCTCGTTCAGCGAGGCGAAGAAGATGTCGAGGAGTTCGGGGTCGAAATGCTCCCCTCGATGTTTGGTCATGAGTTCAACGGCGTGATCGAGGGGGAAGGCAGGCTTATAGATTCGCTGGGTGGTGAGGGCATCGAAGGAGTCGGCGATCGCAGCGATCCGTCCTTCTACCGGGATCGCATGGCCTTTCAACTTGCGTGGATATCCGTTGCCATCCCACCGTTCATGGTGGGTCCAGGCGATCGATGCCGCAACTTTGAGGATTTCTGCGTCCGATCCGTTGAGAATTCGATAGCCGATCTCCGCATGTTGAGAGATGACATTGAATTCTTCCGGTGTGAATTTACCTGGCTTCAAGAGGACATGGTCCGGGGTGCCGATCTTTCCGATGTCGTGCATAGGACTCGCGGTGCGGATCAAATCGCACTGTTCAGCTGAGAGCCCATGTTTCCTCGCGAGCAACTCACAGTAATGGCTCATGCGGTGAATATGCTGTGCTGTCGCGCTGTCTCGGTATTCGGCGGCGATCGCGAGTCGTTGAATCGTTTCCTCCCGCGAGAGGCGCAGCTCTTTTTCTCGTAGCTCGAGCCATTCGAGCGCTTGCTGGAGCGCCATCGTTCTGGTCCTGACGACATCTTCCAGGTTCTCCCGGTGCAAACGATTTTCAAGTTCCAGCCGACGGCGGCGAAGGGCATTGGCGACATCGATCATGACTTCGTTCGATTCAAAAGGCTTGACGATGTATCCAAACGCCCCCATGTCCAGTGCCGCGTTCGCCAGCACCGAGCTATCGAGACCGGTCACCATGATCACGGCAGTGTGGGGATGCTGACTGAGGATATTGCGAACGAGATCCATGCCCGATTCACCGGGCATATTCACATCGCACAAGATCAACGCAAAGGATTGCTCTTCCAGGCGTGTCCGCGCCTCACGCGCATCGGACGCGAGCACCGTCTCATACCCATGGGTTTGAAGCATGTAGCCGAGCAGCCGGCGGATCGGTTCTTCGTCGTCAACGATCAGAACACGTTTGAGATCAAAGAGGGCTTGTTGGGTTGATCGGTCAAGAGGCAATATCATGATGTGCGAATATACTACATTAGGTGTCTATACAGAAGAGAACTGTATCGGCTCAGTGGGTACTCATGTGTATCGCAACGTTCAGAGTCTCAAGAGAATGTAAGGCAAAAGCACCTTTTGTGCCAATCTATTTCGAAATGTTGCATGACGGGACTTCATCACCGGATGATCTCTTCTTTGCCTTGAAATACTGCGTTGTGACAGTCGTTCATATGTGATTGTTGCCGCATCGTTCATGATGTCTGTACGGGAGATCCTTGAAGTGGCCTACGCCTGTACAGATTTAGCCGTACGCACCGTGTACTTTTGTACAAGCCGATCGGGGAGATGGTTGAAGACAAGTGTCTTTTTACACGATTCACGAAGCGCCCTGGGTGAGATGAGCGAAGAGGAATAGCCGCCCGTCTCGACGTGTAGGAACGAATCATCTTGGTGAACACAAGCTCTGCATTGAAAAGTGAGGTCGTTGACTGACGATTTGAGACAAGGGGCCCGGTTTCATTGCGCTTTTGGAGGGCCTTCACTATAATGCGCCGCATCGCGAACAGGAGCAATTTTCATGAGTAATGCAGCGGGACTTTTGCGTGTCGATGGGCGAAGAAAAGATCAGCTTCGTCCGGTCAGGGTCACACGGAATTTCATTAAACATGCCGAAGGGTCAGTCCTTATCGAAATGGGCGACACCAAAGTGATTTGTACAGCTTCGATTGAGGAGAAAGTGCCTCCATTTTTGAAGGGGAAGGGGCAAGGGTGGGTGACGGCTGAGTATGCAATGCTCCCTCGTTCGACACACGAGAGATCTCCGCGTGAAGCGGTCAAAGGGAAGCAGGGTGGCAGGACATTGGAGATTCAGCGCCTTGTCGGGCGGGCTCTTCGTGCAGTGACAGATATGAGTCAGATGGGAGAACGATCGATCTGGCTCGACTGCGATGTCATCCAAGCTGATGGAGGAACCAGAACGGCGTCAATTACTGGAGCCTTTATTGCCCTCGCCGATGCGTTTACTGTGCTCAAGAAACGTGGCTTGATCAAAAAACGCCCTTTGACGGACTATCTTGCTGCCATTAGCGTAGGGAAAGTAGGAGGGGAAATTCTAGTCGACCTGGCCTATACGGAGGACTCTATGGCCGATGTCGACATGAATGTGGTCATGACGGGGCAAGGGCGTTATGTCGAGGTCCAGGGTACAGCGGAACGAACCCCCTTTGCCAAACAGGAAATGGATGAATTCATGGCAATGGGGTGGAGTGGAATTCAGACCCTCACCGGGCTGCAAAAGGATTTGATCGGCGAATTGGAGTAGAGGCGAGACGATGATTCGAGAGTTGGTGCTTGCCACGCGAAATCGGCATAAGGGAGAGGAGCTTGCGGCTCTCTTAGGCGGTATGGGCATTGTGATTCGTACACTCGATGAATTCCCTGATGCTCCCGACGTGATTGAAGACGGGGACACCTGCGAGGCGAATGCCATCAAGAAGGCCCGTGCCATTGCTGAGTTCACAGGTTTGCCGGCAGTCGCTGACGATACAGGATTGGAAGTGGATGCGCTGGGTGGACGGCCTGGTGTCTACGCGGCTCGTTATGCTGGAGACGACGCAACCTACGAAGACAACTGTCAGAAATTGTTGCTGGAATTGAGAGGTGTGCCTCATGAACGACGAACGGCGCGCTTTCTCACGGTTGCAGCGATCGCACTTCCTTTAGGCGGAGTACGGGTGGCACACGGTGTGTTGGACGGAGTGATTGCCGAAGAGGCGAAAGGGGCGTTAGGATTCGGGTATGACCCGCTGTTCTTTATTCCGGAATTAGGGAAGACGTTGGCTCAGCTGTCGCCTGATCAAAAAAACGCCATCAGTCATCGAGGTAAAGCGTTTACTCAGGCGAAGGCCTTATTGCGAGAGATGGAACTCGAGGTGCTTGAGTCGGGGCGTAGCGCAGCCCGGTAGCGCGCCTGCTTTGGGATCACAGAGATGGGGGTTGCTCAAGTCGTTGATGACATGGGCAATCCCCTTGTCATTATTGGCGATTAGCAGCTTGACTCATTCAGTTCTGTTCGGCTCTCTTTGCCACTGGTCCAGTCGTTTCTTCGCTCTTCCTAACACTGTAAAAACACCTGCTTCCCACCACGCTAGCACACCCCAGTTAGCTTATTTGACTAACCCCCTGCAACCCTTGGGACACCCCGCCCGGTAAGGGCCCTCATGTCACCAGGCTGACAGTGCCATGGGAAAGGCCCCTGAAATTTTTGTGAGAAAACAAAAGGGAGGGTGGAGAAGGGGTCGATTTGCGACAAAAAGGGATTTTGGAAGGATGTTGGGGCAGTTTGGCCAGAAAGCTATTAGATTCCTTAACGTGCGTATGTTTAGGTAAGTGAAATGTCTTCGTTGACTCGGCGGGAAACCTTCGGTGAGGAGCCAATAGTCAGGGGATGATGAGGATATGTATGGAAACACGCAGCATTCCGATGTCCTGTTGATGGCTGCGGGAAAGTCTTTTTTTATAAATACACGCCCATGAATGACGAAGAAAAGAAATGCCCAAAGTGCGACAGGTCGAAAGTGATCCGTACAGCAATAGGAGGACGGGGAACTAAGGTAATCGCGGCATTGATTGAATGCGACTGGAGTTGTTCAAACTGACCCACTACCCAAGAGGGCTCATCGTGTTTTCTCTCATGTCGCCACGATGTACGCGCCCTCGCGCCCTGGTTCTCACCACCTTGGGTACGGCATTTGTGATGAGCGTCAGGTCTCGTTTCTACAAGACTCCTACAATCTTCGCATTCGTGGCAATCCGCACCTCAGATCCTGAACCATTCAAAGGCATGCACTTAACTTCGCCGATGTCTGAGCAGATCCGATCGCCAACCACCGCGAACATGTCCAGGCCCGGAGTGCTACCTAAACGTGTCAGATTTCCGTTCAAGTCCAGACTCCAGGTGCCTGAAGGGCGGCGCAGAATGATCAGATCACCGACAATCGTATCGACGAATTCATTATCCGTCAAAGTCGTGAGCGGCCGCTCTGGTCCACCTGTGATGGGTACGGCTATCAGTTGATCATTCCCGGCGAAGTTACGACGAATAATCGCCTGGCTGGTCGTCACCCCTTGCAGGGCTTCATTGGCCGGGTGATTCGCGAGCGTCACCTTGCCCGTGCCGTCCAGATTGACGCTCGAGATATCGCATATTGGCACACCAACCGCTGAACAATGCTCATAGACCATCCGTCGCCCACTCGGAATGGCGGTATCGGCGTTGGTTTGTTCGTCATCAAGCTGGACGGTTTGACCTCCGGCCAAGGGAATGGCAAAGAGATGCGACGAGAAGAAATTAGAACCATTGGTATGGACTCGGTACACCGAGACATCTTCGACGATCCACAAACCCGCTAGATTGGCATCGGCGGGTAGCGGCTGTACGGTAGGGGAGACATAGACGACGCTTCCTGTGCCCGTGGGGGTCTTTGAGGACATGGCATAGTCTTCTATCACCATCACCCGCTGCTTGTTCTGGAAAAAGACGAACTCTGCTAAATAGCCTGTATCGTTCATCACAAATTGGGCCTGCGTATCCAGTCGGAGACTTCGACTCTCCGTATTCTGAGTATCGGGAAGGGTGTAAATGAGCCATGGGGCTGAGAACGCTTTCAGAAGCTCTCTTTCAGGCGCATTGAGCAGCGCACGGTCGCCGGTCCCATCTGCACGAACCGTCCAAATATCCTCCTTCGGGACCCCACCACGCGAATACACCACCAGGCCCTCACTGAGCAAGACTGTTTCTCTCTGCAAATTGGGCTTGGCAAGCACCACGCCGCCCTGCCCGTTGGCCTGCCCTCGCCACAGCCCAGCAGGCGTCGCAACGAGAAATTCGGTGGGTGATGACGGCGTAGGAGTATTGGCGGAGGGGCTAGACGGCGGTGCGTCATCGCCGCCTCCACTGCTGCAGCCTACTAACAACGCCAACCCTATAAGCGCAATTATATTTCTTGTCATGTGTCCTCCCGGTAGGCTGATGTGGCGACGATTCGAGAAGGGCATTGGGGGGTCTCGTAGGGAGGCGCATTGTAGGACGTGTACGTAGAAAGCACAAGGGCTGTACCTACCGTTGAGTACGCAACTAGGGAGCCGGTACACTCTCCTTCACGATGTCCCTCTCACTCTCCCCTTAATTTTCGATTTGGGACTTCAACTTGGACGTACGAAGGATGGCAAGGGCAGGTCTACAAGAGCAGTAGGACTAGAAAGGAGTCGAGTATGACTAATGAGGAAAAGGTGGAGGCAATCCGTCCATGGATTGATCCAGAAGAACGGGTTACGGTGGACTTCCTCGACCAGCAGGGCTTGAATGCGGAGGTGACCGATTGCAATGACGAATTAGTGGACCTCTCACTCGAAACTCCCGCACCGCACATCAAACAACACATCTCGATTCCACTACGAAGCACTGAAGTATTGGAAGATCCGTCCCACTATACTCGGAATCCTGATCGGCCACTGAAACACAGCCGCTTGATGCTGCTCATTCATGACATGCGTCCGCCTATAGTCTACTAATAGATGACAAAGGTGGGAAGATCCGAGCTAGGCCGTTCGTGGGGTAGGTGTCAAGGATTAGGCCAGCGAGTCTGCTTTATTTCCGTCCACCTTTCAGTGAGACACCAAGATTACGGAGAAGGGGTCGGAGTTACCTCAGGTGGGTGGACTCCAGATTGATCTGATTGAACACAAGGGGGAGTGCTTAGCGGGCTCAAGGGATTTAATCCAGGTGCACAAGGTGTTGACAGCTTCGGCGGCGGGGATGGTGCATGCGGAGGTGGGTGGGGTTCGTCAGACATTGGGTAGGGTTCCTCAGGCATTATGGATGGAGGTGATGCCTGTGACGGCGAGCTGGCTTCAGAGGACTTCAACTCGTGATCAGTTCCCTCACTGAGCAAATGGCAATCGTGGAGTCGCGCTGGCTTATTTGTGAGAAGGGGTTTCCCCTCTGCATCTAAACACTTATAAACGGCCGCCCAGGCGAGAGGTAGAGACGCCACAGTTAACACGCTGCTGAGCAAGAGTACCAGCGACACCATGCATTGTATGCGGGCCTCTCTGCCGAGATCGAACATTAATCTTTTGCCGAATATTATTTGACGGAGCAACTGCTGTTCCAACTCTCTCAGGCTATCATAACTCTGAGGGTTTCGGCGTGCTCACGTCGCAATTGCCCCCCAGTAGCAGAGTGGTAGCGGACTTAAAAATCTACAAACATCGCATATTTTGCTATGTATTCATTTCCACAATTGCCTTATCATGACGACATGAGTGAGCATCCTGAACACATCGTTGAATCGGAGCCAATAGATTGAGGAATAGAGTTCATTCAGGAAGGTACCCCAAATGATTCGACCGCTCTTGTAATAGCCAAAGCCAGAGGTTCTCTGGAAGGCCATGCACTTCCTGAGGCACTGAGTACTCTATTACCGGCTTTTCGTTCACAACCTGCATGGGTTCTAATTTGTCAATGGACCAATCAGGTAATGATAGCGTTGCAAAGCAGGGCTGGAGCCGATATCCTGATTCATGAGGTTAGAACCATGAGTATGAAACTACTCCAAACCGTTTCCATCACTGCATTGATCCTCCTTATCAAGCGTCTCGTGGTACGGAAGCCTCCGTCACTGCCGTACCGTCTCCAAAGGGACGAGTGGTCCAAAATTCGTGGATATAGGCGGCCCTCTTAGATCTGCCCTTCAAACATAGTCACTTTACTGCTTCTCATTTGCAGCAGATATTCGTATCAAACGGTAGACGTTTTCAGATGTTTTCGAGTCTAAGCCGTGCGATGCCGGAAGCGGTAATAGAAATCATCATGGACGGATCATTTCCTCTCTCAATGAATTTCCATTGGATCAACTCACGGAAGACGGCTTCTATTTCCGCTGTGCGATTGGGGTGAAAGTGAACGTAAAGTGCATCGTAGGGTTGTGGACCATGTTCTTTTAGATAAGCCAATACTTCCCTTTGAACCTCACGGTTCCGATTAAATGTCTGGTCTGGTTTCTGGGGGTCGATTCGTGCCATTACGCAGGCCTCCTCACGTTGTAAGGCGTGACCCGTGCCTCAGTAAATTGCAACGACACCGAGGAGATTGATCCTGATACGGTTCAAGAGATAGTTGACCTTAGACTCTGACATCACAGAAGGCTAGGCCTCCACTGGGCAGGTGTCAAGGGTGGTGCTGTCGATGCCTATGCTTGCCTACTGTTCCTCGACAAGTGACTGAGCAGTAATCTTGTGGCCTGCCCCGTTTCTCGATCCCAATGAATAGCCGCTTGCAATCTTCCCGCGCACACTGTTGGACATGATCCCGCACATTAGCCCGAGTCTCCACCGCCTTGATTATAAATCGGTCTGCCTGGTGGAGTGGGGTTGTTCTTTTCGCAATGACCAATTTGCCAGCGCAGAATCGTAAGGCAGGTAAGGCGCTTCGCTTGGCTCCGCCTGAGATGGAAAGCTACGGCGCTGGAAAGTCGGCTCACGTAATCGGGGCTATACCAAAGACCAAGAGGATGTCCATGCAGTTTTTTCGGACCTATGGAAAGACCGTCGCCTAGACACTAATCGAGTGTTCCTGTATAAAGGGAAGCCGTGGAAGAACCCTCGGACGGCCTAGCTGCAGCTTGTCGAAGGGCAGGGGTGGATACGATGACCGCCATGAAAATTGTCTGCCACAAGAGTGAACAGATGAATAGCCTGCGTAATATGATTCAGCCGGAGGACCTCAACGAGGCCGCTGCGAAGCGTCAGAAGTATACGGCTAACACTGTAATAACACTTGTCTCTTCAGCAGCATCCGGGCAAGCTGTAAGTAATTGTAATTTCAGCGTCGGGGCGTAGCGCAGCCCGGTAGCGCGCCTGCTTTGGGAGCAGGATGTCGGAGGTTCAAATCCTCTCGCCCCGACCAAAAATATCAATTAGATACGATGAAATTCAACAACCGTAATAAAACTGGGGGCACTGGTGGGGGCACAGTTTAGCTCTCTAGCGACCCCTTTCTCCTTCTGTTTCTTCAGCTTCTTCTACAGTCTTCTCCATCATTTCACAACACTTTTCCCGTTCTTGTTCAGTTGTCGAGATACCGGATGCTCAACTATCCCGCCGCTCACCCACCTAAGTCCTATATTCTCCTTAAAAGCGAGATTCTGGTGATCTGGCATGGGATATCTCTTAAATCTTTTTGAGTCCATCCCTGGATCTGTCTGGGGTACTCTCTTCGGCGCATGCATCACACTCGTCGTTGTGGTTCTTACAATTCGTGCCCATGATCGAAGATTGCAGACCCAGCTTGCCCATGATCGAGACGCCAAGAACCGTGAACGAGAGAGGGCCTTGCGGAAGGATATCTACCTCGCGGCCGCTGAAGCCGTGCATACCGGGATGATTGCCATTAACCGATTCGCCAATCTCGACATTCCTCACGACAATCTCATCGATAGCTATACCCATAAAGCTCCATCCATCGCAAAAGTCCATGTGATCGCGAAAGATGAAACGTTGACCGCCGTACTAGCTTTCTCTGCAACGCTAGATGCAACATTCCTACGATTATTTGCTAAACGCGCGCCGCTCGTTCTTCTGAATCAGAAGATTGTCTCACTCACAGTTCAGGCCGATGCTTCACTCAAGGAAAACGCTCAGACACTCCAACTGATGACGCAGCATAACATTGATGGGAACAATGACCAGCGCAGATTTGAAACTCTCCAACGCAACTTCGAGTTCGAGCGGACACGAGGTGAAAAGGCTCATGGAAGAAGCGATGGAGGAAAAAAACAAAGTGGTGGGTGTTTTGATCCCTGTGATCTGCTTAATCAGGAAGGAGCTTGACCTTCCCCTTGAGGATGAAGATGGGTACCGCAGAGTCGTGGAGGGGGCAACATCGCAGCAGATTCAGATTTTCAAGGATTACTTACAACAACAGCGTACTGCTCATGCACCATCTCCATAGCCACGGTGGAAGGACGTACCGTGAAAAACATGGTGATTGACTTGGTGGAAACACACCATGGAGAAGAAAGGCATGCTGCCGAAGGGATAGCGGAATCACTGGTGAAAGGGCCAGAGGAGATGCCGAAACGCACGAGACCGTATAAGGCGCGTCATGTCCTGGCTCTTTTACTCGTTCTTTCCAGTTCCTCTGTTTACGGAGAAAGTCCGGCGTTGGACAAAGAGATCGTGATTACGATCAGAGACTTCGTGGAACAGATGTGTCCTACGATACCACTCGAAGAAAGTTCAAGTTCTACTGAGCTATCGGGAAATACAAAAGCTGAGCTTAAGGGTTTACTCAAGAAGCTGGCGGATTTGGGGATTCAGGGGGCACTCAAATACCAAGAATCAAACTATCAGGGGCTGCTCCAAAATGATCTTTATGCCGCAACGAGAGATAGCACAAATTGTAAGATGAACGTTTCCACCATGATGCTGGGGAAATTACTCGATGCAACGTCGACTGCCTTACCACGATTGCCGGCTTCTGCGCGTGATGAACTAAGTGGTCTCACTATGGAGGGTCTCAACCTGAAACAGGAACTGGAAAGGCGAATGAATGACGCCCAACCTGAAATTAGGCAGGACATCTCTGTATGGCATAAGAAAGTTGAGAACTATCTAGGAACACTGCCGTTCGGCAGAACGTATGTGGCGAGATTTAATAATCGCAAGCCGACAGCGATGGAGTTCGGAGGAACGGAAGAAAACTCCAACGCAATGGCCCTCCTGAGCGGTAGTCTGGAAAAGTTAGACGAGTTCATAAAAGAATAGCGTGCATTGCCTTTAATAAAACTGACCGTTCACTGTAAATCAATTTGGAAGGGTGTGAACGAAGCAGACCGGGACACTGCCCATTTTTGCTATTGTGGGTCGCTGACGTTTGCAATGTGGGGGTGCCAAGATGGCGATTCCGCCCGTGGCGACTTTGTCGGCAAAATGGTTGGAGTAATCAGGCCGATGCTCAAATGGACCACGAAGTTTGATCCTCCCATTATGTGAGCCTGACTTGGGCAGATCGAGAGAACGGTATTTCCCGCTGTTTCCGGTGTCTGACATGCCGGGGCGTGCCCAGCAGCCGGATTCTGTTCTGACATCTTGAATGGGGACAAGCCGAGATTCTTTCTCCTCCACCTCAAGGCGGCCTTTCCGGATTTACACCTCACGATCTACACCACAATCACAAAACTCGCTACCCATCGCGGCGACAAAGCTGGACATGGGCGCCAGAGCCCTCCACCTCATGAAATGCGCTATCTCCTACTTTCCATCTGCAATATCGCCTTGCTCTTTCTCGACAAAGAGGTGTAACGAGCGACGTTGTGCCGGCTGTCTGGAATAAATCCTGCGCTCATCTCTTTGAAAAGATCCTTCATCATGCATCGTATTCGCGTGGAGTGTACGATATACTCTAGGCCTCCGCGGAATGATTCCGCAATAAATACAGGGACATTATGGAAATTCACGAATCAGAATCGTCGCAAGTGCTTCGCGATAAGACCGACAGAAGTTTAGAGGATGAGCGAGAAAAAACTGACGAATATCTCGAGCGTATTATTACGAAAGTCGAAGAGTCGACCACAGACAAAGTCCGTTCCATTCGACTGGCCACCGACAAAGCTCTTGAAAGTGAGCGTGAGGAGGTGGATCTTGATCAGGAGCATCGGCATGACGTCATTGGTCTTTCACCTTCAGCAGTGGATGAGGAATTGTTACGCCAAGAACGGGAACGGTTAGACAAGCTCCAAGCGATTGAGCGAGAACAGGAAGATCGTGTTCGAAGCCAGGAGCGTGTTCAAAAACAATTGATCGCTGAAGCGCTCCTTGAGCACGAGCGAAAACAAACGGACAACAATCTACTCGATGAACGAGTCCACGTCGACACGGAGCTGATTACCCGGGATCAATTTCTGACGATTGTCAGTCACGACTTAAAAAATTTCATCGTCGCAATTTCGATCGGTGCGCGTTTAATGCGGAAAGGTCTTTCTCAAGATGCGCCCGACCCACGTCGGGTGCTCGACAACCTTGCCCTTATCGAGCAGGCCGCCGCAGGCATGGATCGGATGATTGGCGATCTCCTTGATCTGGAGCAAGTGGCACAGGGCCTGCTCAAACTGAAACCACAAAAAGTCGACATTCGCACATTACTAGAAGACTGTAGGATCCTATTTGCTCCAGCGGTCTCAAGTAAGTCATTCTCCATGACTCTCCATACCTCCCCTGAGCCGATAGTTGCCTGGGTCGATCGCGACAGAATTCTCCAAGTATTGTCCAACTTGATCGGCAATGGCCTGAAGTTCACGCCCGATGGAGGCAGCATTACGCTATCTGCGAAGGAACAGGAGGACCACATTGAAGTTTCAGTTACCGACAATGGGCCTGGGATTCCAGAACAGGACAAGGGACAAATCTTTGAACGGTTTTCGCAACTGAAAATGAACGACCGTCGCGGTCTCGGCCTCGGCCTGTATATTGCTAAGTGGATTGTCGAGGCTCATCACGGTCGCATTTGGGTGATCTCAGAGGTGGGTAGAGGGAGCACGTTCACCTTCACGCTCCCACTTTCTATGTCGTAGTAAGTTGTCTCGTTTCTTACAGACAAGTTGGATACGTTCCAACATGGACTCGACTGCGAGTGGTACAAGTGCGATGCTGATGTCAAATTAAGGGGTTCGATTCCCTAGGCCATTTATGTAAACAGGTCGGTTCCCTACAAGCCCACATGGGTTTGGGAGGTTTTGTCGCTTTCAATTCGGAAATTTCCCACCTCTCGATAGGTTTGACCTTCTCGCTTTCACATTTTGGGCATGTTAGCTTCGTCATGCTCCTTCCCGTTTCGTTAACTTATTCCGAGCTCCACTCAGCCGCCCCAGCCTCCTCGACCTGGCTCGGATATCCAATGAAAAACCCGGTTCCTTTCGGAGCCAGATCCTGCAGATTCCGTCATGGTTGTTTTACTGCGAGAGGAGGCTGAAATCCATCCGCAGTTGTTTATGGCGGTTTCTTTAATCGGAGGCACTCTACTCAATTCTTCAACCG
This sequence comes from uncultured bacterium, assembly GCA_965233175.1. Lineage (GTDB taxonomy): Bacteria > Nitrospirota > Nitrospiria > Nitrospirales > Nitrospiraceae > Palsa-1315. The sequence goes on along the minus strand of CBDDRW010000064.1, from coordinate 38,957 downwards.
GAGCCACTAGGAAGAACCCTAGTCACCCACCCACCAGCTCATCCCTACTTAACACGAAGTAGCCGATACGTCGTGAAAGAATTTTGGTGGACCGTGTAGAGAATCTGACGTATGGCCCGCTGATTAAGAGCGCTAATAGTACTGTATTTCTAATGGCTTGATTGCCAAACTGGTTTCCCAGTTCTTTGAAAATCAATGCCTTAATTCAGTTCGACGGGTGGCCGGTATGCCTCATCACGGGCCAACAAGGCCCAGATCACCCGGGCATTTTTGTTGGCTAAGGCACCCGCGGCCACATGGGTGCCTTTGCGGTGTGTGAGCGCGCACAGCCACCGTCCCTGCGTATCGGTTCGCCGCTCGGCGCGCTGCACGACCGCGCGCGCTCCATGAATCAGCAGCGTCCGCACATACCGACTACCGCGTTTCGAAATCCCGCCTAACCGCTCCCTGCCCCCACTGGAATATTGCCGAGGCACCTGACCCAACCAGGCCGCCAGATGCCGGCCGTTGTGAAACGCCTGGGGCCGACCGACGATCCCCACCAGCGCGGTGGCCGTCAACGGACCAATCCCCGGCACCGCCGCCAGTTTCTGGCAGACCGGATGTGTCCGATATACGCGCTCCACCCGATGCGTCACCTGCTCAATGCGTAAGTCGAGCTCTGTCAGTTGCGCGTACAACTTGGCGAAGGTGTCTCCGGCAAAGGCAGTCAATCCCGACGCCGCATCATCCAGAAACCGGACGAGGCCAGGCCGGACCTTCTCCGGGGCTTGTCCAATCACCAATCCATACTCGGCCAACAAGCCCCGAATCTGATTGATGACGGCGGTCCGGTGTTTCACGAAGAGCGACCGTGTGCGGTGCACAGCCTGCAGGTCGGCTTGTTCCACCGTTTTGATCGAGACACAGCGCATGGTGGGCCGACTCACCGCTTCGCAGATCGCTTCCGCATCGCGACGATCATTCTTGTTCGTCTTGACATAGGGTTTAACATACTTGGGGTGTATCAGCTGGACCGTATGCCCGAGTGGTTCAAACGCCCGCCTCCAGTGCTGTGCACTCCCGCACGCCTCCATCCCGATCACACAGGGCTGCAGGCTCGCCACTGTCTGGAACAACTGATCGCGCTTGACGCGTCGGCTGAGCACCGCGTGCCCGCGCGCATCCACCCCGTGCAACTGGAACACGTTTTTGCCACATCAATTCCCAAGATCATCGTGTGCATAACAGCTCTCCCTTCTTTCCTGCTGAGTGTAGGCTGTGCGCGCTCACAACCCCATCTTGCCTCGCCTGAGGCTCATCTGGAAAGAAGGCTGGGTCCATTTCATTAGCCCAGTAAGATTCGATGATTAGTAATTAAATGGTGAGGCCCTAATTTCGCAATTTTGCAGTGAGCCAGATGCCTCAATGACCAATGCCGATCAAGGGGGAGTGACTACGACGCCAAAATAATGAAATCAAGGTTCGACTGTATTGTTGCTGTAGACTGCGAAGGACGAAGGTCGAGAGCCGGCCGTTACAGTCGTAGTTGACTGTCCCACAGGTCTTTCACTAACTTGTCTATGGCCAGCCACTATATTGGCTCCAAAAAGGTGCACTCGATTACTTCGCAGGCGTTGTCGTCGTCGTAGTGGTGGTGGTGGTTGACGTAGGGCCTGGGCGACCACTCTTTTGATCAGTGGTCTGTTCACCCGCTTCTCCGCTTGATCGGCCAGTATTTGGATCGCTTGTTTGACCAGTGGCCTGCCCACCTACCTTGACTACCCCAGAAACGTTGCGCTCGCCAGTCATATTGGCTGATTCCATCCTTACGGTATACCGGATATAGCCGGGATCTCGAAAACAAGCGCTGGCGGTTTCGTTGGTGGCCAGTTTGGCCGTATTGCTGGGTGTCATCAACCCACCGAAATTATTCGTGCATGACAACTGCCTGTCTGACACCGGGTCGAGAAAGACGATTCGCACAGGTGCGGTCCTTTTGTTGACCCACCGAACTTCATCGCCTGCACTGACTACTATTTCTCCTGACGACAGATTATCTCCGATAATGATGTCTTTAACGCTCCCAGTCCTCGTCATCGTGGGCACGGCCTGACAGCCCAACACGAAAAGCAGCGCAACTCCTAGATATCGGATCGGGTTCATGGAAGTACCTCCTTGTTGCAGTCTGAAATTCATCAACTAACTCTCCATCGGGTCGTTCCTGACGGCCATGACGTTCTCTTCTCATACCGTGATATATCGTGAACGTAAAAATGACGCGCCGAAGAGGAGCACCAATCCTGCGCGGATCTTCTGATTCGCCAAAGTGTAATACGTATGCGGAGCAACTTGTGTGCCTCTTCATTATTGCCAAAAATGCTCTTGGAGATTGATAAGTTGAGGTAAATATTTTCGAGGAATGATATTGCGTGTCGCACAAAGGGGACACCTGTGGGATTATCGGATGGTGAGTTCGGCACGTCTTAGTGAAAGAATATGGTAAAGAGCGTCAAAGGTGTACCCATGACCATCATCCCGGTAAAAAATGTTTTTCTAGTGCGAGTTGTTTTTCTGCTCCTAGGACATCTCCTAGTTCCTCGCCTCTCGCGGTACCCATAAGTTGGTTATATTCTATAAGGGCTCTCGAAACAGTAGGCACACCAATGCGTAAGCGAATCATCGACTGTGTTCCGACAACTGCTCTTTATCCCAACCATGAGTGGTTGAACGTGGAGGGTCTCGCGGATGTAGAGATTACCTCAGAGCACGCCTCTCACCCGATTGAATCCGCGTTGCTAGACGGTCGGGGGCCGGGGTGGCGGGCCGCAGGGCCCGGAAGGCAGACGATCCGCATTTTCTTTACGCACCCACAGCGGCTGCGACGGATCTGGATGAGTTTCCAGGAACCCGAGGCTGAGCGCACACAAGAGTATGTCTTGCGTTGGTCGCCGGATAGCGGGCAGTCATTTCAGGAAATCGTGCGACAACAGTGGAACTTTAGTCCTCATGGCACAACAAACGAGACGGAAGATCATCATGTCGACCTCCCTGCTGTCACGTTGCTTGAATTGAGTATTATTCCAGATATAAGTCGGGGGAATGCAATCGCTTCGTTGGCGCAATTGCGACTTGCCTAGCTCTAACCTCATTGTCATTTATAAGGACTCAATGGACTTACCAGTTCTGAGACGGCCTGGAGATTTCTGGGAGATTCCCGGAAAATGAGGTTTATGCGACGAATCGCCAGCAGGAAAGGGGGAAAGAGAAGCGTGATCTCTTCAGGAACATCGCGAAGACAATTTATCGGTTTGTTGCGGTTCCAACTGAACACTCATCATGGACCATCTTTTGTTCCTCGGATGGTGGTGTCGCACGCAGACTTCTACGCCTGCGGATTTGGCCGCCGAGTGTCCGGGCGCGTGCCGATGAGCAGTTGCTGATCCGAATACGGGCCAACTTTCCTTACCAGCGAATGAAAAGATTGCACAGTGGCAGGATAAACTGGAGTAAGGCAGAATGAACGGGCTTGAACCGGCAGCCATTTATTATGAGACCGTTGACACCAAACCAAGGCGATCAGTCATGCACGAAGAATTGTCGGATTCATTACACGAAAATCTGAGGTTTCTGGGTGCCTCGCCTCAGGTGACCTGATGTCTCCTCTTCCACTGAAGATAGGCCATCTGCAGGACTTGAATATGGTTCTCTATGAAGAGGGTTTCCAAGTGATCTAATGACGTGTCTTCATGCAGCACCTCGCACAAAGCGAGTGTGCATTTCCCAAACTCCTTGAGCGTGTTGTCGATTTCCTGTTTCTCCTTCGCCTGGGACATACGCATTTCCCACTTTCTTGATCCTGAGTTTCTTTACATAAAACGGGTGGGGCACTGTAGCGAGAGAAGGATGGAGCATGATACTAGGAAGAACCCTTGGAATATGTAGCCTCAGAGGCCCCCCACTGTCCCGGAGACCCCCCCGCAATTTATGCCCAACCAACCTTATGCCCGGATGAAAATCTCACGGTTGCAAAGACTTCGTAGCCCGGTCTGGTAGGAGTGAAGAAGATTCGCTCGCCATTGAGGAGTGTTGGAAGCTCGACGAGCTGTGAATGAGTCTAATATACTCTCGTTGGCTGGGGACTTCCCTAGTTTACGAACTCTCCCATTTGTTATATCCAAGCTCTATGTCATCTAACTTAACCTTACGTGATCTGCCCCATCGCGAGAATGATGAAGGGAATTCATGATGCTATCTATTGCTGAACATTCCGCTGAAGACGGGAGCTTGTTGATGGTTAACCCCAAGACGCTATCTCAATTTGGGAAATGTACCCTGGCACTGGCAGAATGGCTTGAAAAGGATCCCGCCTTAGATATCGGCGAGCAGTTATTTATTGAGAATCATATTTCCATCCTTCGGTTGGCCCACGCCGCATGGAAACGTCATGAAAGTATCATGCGTTCTACGTAACCCTGGGATGTCTCCATTGCCTCCAGTAGCGTCCACATTATCAGGTGAGGAGCGGCTGTGAGATACTCGCTAGTGAACACGGACGTTGAAGACCTGAGTCTTCTTGCTTCATCACCGGTGCGAACACCTGGTACTTGTTATTGTGGTGCTCGTGGACCGATATAGGTCGTTAACGTGAATGGAATCTTATGGCGGGCTGCGAACGCTTTGGCCTCCTTAATCGACGAAAAGGTTGCCGCCTTCGACGGAAACCTTGTGGGAGTCCCTTCTTGGGAGATGAAGCTCCTCCCGGATCCATCCGGCCGGGGGATACCGGTGTAGATGACGTATAGATTTTGTCCCTTTGGAGACATTCCCACCCTCCGTTTCGACCTTTCTCAGTCTTAAGTCAACAGCTCCGCTCTTGCCCTGTTCGGCACTACAGCAGGACTCGCCTAAACTCTTCTTGGATCGCCCGATAGCAGTCACAGGAAGCCGCTTCAAGCCCTTTCCAGTCGAGTACCGTGATCTGGTTGCGATTGTTCTTGATAAGGCCCGCTTTTTCCAGTCTTCTCGTGATAATGTTCACTCGGGCACGGCTAACGCCTAACATGGTCGCTAAAAACTCCTGTGTGAAGGCAAACACATTGACCTTGCTTCGGGCATGCATCATCAGCAGCCATCGGGTATATCGCTCTTCTGCAGAATGGAGGCTGTTGCATCCGGCTGAAAGAGCGATTTGCATGATGAGCGAATGTGTGTAGCGTTGCAGAATAATGTTGAAGTCTTCGTCGCTCTTCGCGGCTCGTTTCACATCTTCGACGCTCATTCGCAGAGCTTCCCCGGAGACTTGGGCCTTCCCAAGGGCGACCGCTTCAGCTATTCCTAAATAGGCAGCGAGTCCTACGACCCCCTCATTCCCCACAGTAGCAATTTCAATGGTTGCACCATTCTGCATCTCCGCCATCAGGGAAATAACACAAGTGAGCGGAAAATATATCGCCGTGATGACATCCCCTCGGTGGTATAGAATGTCTTTTACGGCAAGCGAGACGAGTTGCGATTGGGCCATGAGTCGATCCCGACTAGCCTTTGGTAAGACTGCGAGCAGTCGATTGGCGGATGTCTCGTCCCTCCCAGCCTTAAGCAAATCTACCTCCGTTCTTGGCGGGGTCTAATATATAGAGCGTTCCAGTTGCCGTCTGTCACCAAGGTGACACACTACCAGACAAGGTGGGCTGTTTTTCCATTGGTCTAGAGAATGGATGCGTCTGGCCGAGGAAGGACCCTGTGGATTAGGTCAGCGTCGACAACCCATTCCGAATGCAACGCCCAGGATCTGCCAAACCTGATCTGGTTATAGAAAGCGGCTCTGGCGTGCACTTGACGAGGTTCTCATAAAGGGTTAGGCAGCGGAAGGGACGATAGAAAGACTTGGATATTAGTAGTATCCCCGATGTATGGTTTCTTGTGGTGCTAGGTTATCTTATAGTTGAATTCGCTGAAATCGTGAATCGTTGATCGAATCATATGGAATTCAATTCTCAGGGTGCAGTTTGAGAAGACGATTGTGATTCTGCGCTCAACTTCCCTCACTCCACCCTATTCCAGCATACTCCTGCCGAAGTTCGCTCTTCCCATATTCTTGTACGAGCTGAAATCTTCTATACGGTCATGATAACGATTATCCCACTTTCTGATGTTGACGAATAGGTTAGGATTTACTTCTGAGACTGGCGATCCGCCTGTATCAATTACTGAACGCACATTCCCTCTCACCCAAGTGGCACTAAATAAGAGGCGAGTATTCTGGAAGAGTCGTGCACGATACACACGCATTGGAGTTCATCTCCTTAATTTCGCGCTTCAAACACGATTTCCTCCTCTTGCTTGCCGTCCGTATCCTCAATCCAGCTTACAGTGACTGTAGTCCAAGAGGAGTCAAAATAGGACTGGAAGGAATGATGACGATCGTGAATAAAACACACGCACAGAAGCTCTCCAGTCTGATTAAAGGCTGTCAGAACAATATCCTTCCCGGGTATTCCCTCAATGTCCGTGATTGCCACGACATGGACATGATGCCAGGGCCGGTCGGCGTAAGGCTCAACTACACCCGTTCGATGATGAATAAGGGCATATGCACTTTAAATCACCCTCTTCGTTCTTGACCATCAAGATGACTTCTGCTCCCAGCTCACCATCGGGTAACGTGCCGCTTCTCTACGTCTCAAAACAGCTTGGCCCATGCCAAACCAAGTACGACGCTGGATCATTATGCGAAGTGGCTTCTCGGCGGGGAGTAGCGTTTTGTAAATGAGCTCGACACTCAACTTGAAAAAATTGGCACCATGAGTTGGCACCAAGTTGGCATAACTGAGAAGGAAGATGTGGAAGTCGTTGAGAAATTTGGTGGGCCGTGTAGGGGTCGAACCTACGGCCCGCTGAGAGTCCAGACGAAGATCAAGTCCATGACACCCACCACGACGAATCAGCAGCAAAAGGCGAAGATTCGTGATGGTCCATGTGACAGACAGAGAGACTTCGCTCTCGCTCGGCATCAAATAGTCATCCCCGTCCGAGCGGGCTATGACATGCGATGCACCGCGCGGCAGTGAACCAGAAGATAATGCAATTCGCTAGAATCTCGATGCCGTCAGCGTCACGTCCGTGCTCGCCCACGCTCGGCGGAAGCGTGCTTCCGCTGCGGCCGCTTCGGTGTTCTTTCCCTGTTCTCGGAGCGTCTGCGCGAGTCCGAACAGGGACCAGCCGTTCTCAGGGAAGCGCTGGAGGTCCTCGCGATACACCTTCGCGGCCTCGGCATGTTGCCCCGCCTTCAACAGCGTGGCGCCGAGCGAGTGCCGAATCGGGTAGTACCACTTGGGCGGTTCGAAGTACAGTCCCGCGTCCTCGATCTTCGCCGCCTCCCGGAAATGGTTGATGCCCGCGTCGAGGTCGCCATGACGGGTGGCGATCTCGCCGGACAGCGCGTGCACGGCGATCGAGAGCGCCGTCTTCCCATCGGCACCGTCGGGCGTCGCGGCGTTGATCGCCGTAACCGTGTCGAGCGCGGCCTGCGCCTCCGTCCACTCCCCCTTGGCGGTGTGTGCCACGCCGCGGGCGTAGAACGCCATGGCGTATGAAAAGCGGATGTCTTCCGGGGGAAGCGGTTCGGCAAGCACGTCGTCCCATTTTCCGAACGTCGTGAGTGTGAGCGCGTGGTACGGCAGCATTTCTTGTAAGAGTCCGACCTGGCGCGCGGCGTCGAGGTTCACCTTGGAAGTGAGTGTATTGGACGCCTCGATCGCCTGCGTACTACGGCCCGCCATCGTGGAGGCGAAGGCGAGGAAGTGGATGTTGTGCGGGTAGTACGCGAGCGGATAGACGCCCATCGGATGCTGCCCTTCGATGAACACCTCGTCGGTGTGGATGGCGTGTTGGTTGGCCTGTATGGCGTCGTTCCACCGTCCGACGCGGATGTAGATGTGCGCGGGCATGTGGACCATGTGCCCTTCGCCCGGCATGAGCCGAGCGAGTCGCTCGGCACACGGTACCGCGGCCTGCGGGTTCACCGCTTCGACCGCGTGGATGTAGTAATGACACGCGCCGGGGTGGTTCGGGTTACGTGAGATGACGCTTTCGAGCTGGCGTACGATTTCTTTGGTGCCGGGATAGGGAGTACCGTCGGGTCGCCAGTAGTTCCAGGGGCGGAGGTCCATCAGCGATTCGGCATACAGGGTTGCGGCGTCGAGATCCTTGGGATGGGTCTTGGCGACCTGCCCCATCGCGTGCGAATACACTGTGTCCAACCGGGTACGATCGGTCGGCGGATCCGCCTCATAGCGCTGCGCGACCGCTTCGATGTATGCGCGCTCAGGCGCCGTGGCGTGGGACTTGAGCGCCAACGCTTTCTGCGCCGCCGCGTAGGCGGCGACTCCACTCGCCGAGTCCATTGGAGCGTTGACGTGCGGGCCGTAGGCGAGTGCGATCCCCCAGTAGCACATGGCGCAGGCGGGATCGAGCTCTGCAGCGCGTGTAAACGAGCGGATCGCTTCCGTGTGATTGAATCCGTAGACGAGTCGCAGGCCCTGGTCGAAGTACTGCTGTGTGGCCAGGACTCGAGTAGAGATACGTTTGTGATGGGAGCCGAGGTTCGTATAGAGGGGGACTGTGTCAGAAAGGCTCTCCGCTGTAGCAGGCGCCACCGTCGACTCTGTGCCCGAGCTGGGAGCGGCACAGGCGAGCAGAGCAGCCGCGGCGAACCCGATGATGTGGGGGAACTTCATGGTGTGCCTCCTTCCTCTCTCGGTCGCGGAATGCAATTGGTTGGACTCATGAGAAGTGCGGACTCGTAGAAATTGAATGAACGAATGCCTCCGTGGTCAAGTTGGCCAATACCTTCGAAGGTGGTGAGTGTTTCAGCGCTGTTTTATTCTAAAATAGTTTGTGATCTCTCACTAAGTCCGCTGTGAAGATTGAGTCATAGGCCCTCCATATCACGGAAAGCACAAGCCCATCAAGGGGATACAGAAACAGTCATGAAGTTCGTTAGCCATAGGTCAGAGAAGATGTGGAAGCGGTACAACGTGATTGATGAGCGCTACTTGACGCAAGCGGCTCAGAAGGTTCACAAATACCCTCCAAGAGAACATGAACAGTAGCCGAGACCATGGCAGACTTCTCTGAGCGTGAGTGATTGAAAGATAACGTGCGCCCGTAGCTCAGTCGGATAGAGCATCAGCCTTCTAAGTCGTTTTTGTCCATCTGTCTTTTCAAGACCTTACGGCGACTCCCTTAACTGGCGAGGCTTTTCGGGCAGACGCACGGCTTATGAGAGGACTGGAGAGGACAGGAAAGCGCAGGTTTTAAGACATAAAGGGCACATGAACGGACACATGGACAGACTCTCTTGATATCAGCGACTCAACAGGATTCGTATGCGCCCTGAAGAAATTTCAGATCTCATCACGCGCAAGTCAGAAACTGCCAACGTGGAGTATAAGGCAGGATTTGAATGGAAGAAGGAGAACAAGGAGCAGCAGCTAGAACTCCTTCGAGACATGATTGCAATGGCTAATATACAGGATGGAGGAGCGATCATTCTTGGAATTGAAGACGGAACTTACGATTTGATTGGAGTCAATCAAGAAATCTTGACCTCTTTCGATCAGAGTGACGTGGGGCAAATGTTATACAGCTATTCCGAACCAAAACTAACATTCGCACTTCAGAAGGACAAGCTGGACGACAAGGATATTGTGGTAATTCACGTCTCTGAATTCACGGACGTACCGATTGTCTGCAATAACAGCATGACTGGAATCAACCCTAAGAAGCTTATCCTCCGTGAAGGGGCACTCTACATTCGCACGGAAGATGCGAAAACGGTCGAAATTTCTTCGGTTCACGAAATGCGTCAATTGATAAGCAGGGCGATGTTGAAGCGTGGAGATGAACTGCTGCGATTGATCGAGAACCTGATTAAGGGTAAACCCATCGGGACGACGGAGGGGGCAGCTACTCAATACGAACAAGAAGTAGCCGAGACCAACAAGTGGTTTGTCCAGGTTATGAACAAAGGATTCTTGGCCGGCGCTCGGTGGGAAGTCATCGCCTACCCGACGCAGTATAAGGACGAGCGCATCCCCCAATTGTCGGTCCTAAAGCAGCTTATAAGAGAATCGGAGGTACACCTTCGCGGGTGGTCCTTTCCCTACGTGGGAAACAGACAAGAGACCGGAATGTTTAATTCCGGGTTTCAAAGCTACATCGATTGGGAAGAGAAGCGGGAGGGGTTTCGACTATACAAGAGCGGGCTATTTGTTTGGACACGTGCGGTTGCGGAGGATCTGTTGCAGGGACGAAAAGGCACGCTTGATTTTGTCGTTGTAATCTACTCCGTGACAGAGATGTTTGCCTTTTTGAAGCGGTTGTATGAACCATTTCCTGGAGTCGACCAAGTTCACGTTTCTATTCGTCTGACCGGGTGCAGGGGGAGAGAGCTTGTCTCTTCTGAGCTGCGCCAACCTATGAGGCCTGGGCAACGGTCACAGGATGAGGAAATTGTGTGGGAAAAAGATTTCCAGGTGGTCGATTTGCGCGCAAGTGCAGAAGAAATAGCCAGGCAGACCGTTCGACACATCTTCAACGTATTCAATTGGACTGACGTTTCTGAAGATTTCCTAATGGGATGGCAGGATACGCTTCTCCATCGTGTGGGCCGTGTGCGGTCGAGCTAGGTAATCTCACCGGCCTATGGTGGCCGCCCGAATCGGAGAAAGTGATGGTCAAGAAGAATGTCCCAAGTAAACCAATTCCGCCAGCGCCATCTCAACAGGCAGTAAAATTTTTCGACCGCTACGTGTCAGAGTTCTTGTGCCATGAGAGAGAGGACTGGGCCTCGTTTTTGAGCAAACTGAGGACCTGTACAGATCTCAGCTGGCTGTGCGAACCTGGATTGGGTGAGCCGCGGTTCCAGTATGGTGTCGTATGGGCCTTAGTGGAGCTTTGGAACGCCGCACATCAAGAGAAGGAAGAAGCACGATTCCCGGAACATATGCGAGCGAGCCCATCGCGCAAAAAGCCTGGCCGACCTGATGAATTTCCGCAGCCTCGGCACCTTCAGGCATTCCTGCTTATCGTGCAACAGGTCTTCGCTCGGAAAGGGCCGCCACCAACTCGGTACCGGAGCTTTGCCGCGAAGATCCTTGGACATTTTTTCCCAGAGATTGTGTGGGATGTCTCCAGCGGCGATGCGGACGAGAACATACGTGCCTTGCGAGAGCGCCAGCGTGGCCGCGCCAAAATTTATCAGCGTAAGAATCCCGGAGACGCCAACACCCTGGCCAGACATATCGTGAATGACGCGATGGGCATGTTAGAGTCGTATTCAGACTTGTCCAGGTAGTCCCCAACCATTCATTCCCTCTCAGTAATTCATCCCACGTATTTGTTTACACCCACCAGAGATTTATTTACTCCTGGCAGGACTCTCCCTCCGTGATAGCGTGACTTCCGTGAACACTCATCACGGAGGCCCTCCATGGTAGATCAGTTCTACATGACCTCACCGGCTGCGCGTGCTGCTGGAATTTCTGAATCCACCTTGCGGCTTTGGGCTCGGATCGGACTCGTCCCCTCGATTGTAACCTCGTCGAATGTTCGACTCTTCAGGTTGGAGGATGTGCTTCGAGTCGCCCAAGCACGGCCTCGTGCGGGAAAAGCTCCCATGGTGGTTTTGGTGCAGAGCTGAATAGTTAAAGTGGCCGCCCCGGAAATCTGCCACGACGACCGGGAAACGGCCACAAGGAAAGGTGGAGGCGCAGTGAATTCTAAACGGGTATTGATCCTGCTGCAAGGGGCACAGTGGTGTATCCGGCATGCGCGTGCTCGGGTCGAACGTCGAATAGGCCATGACTGGGATTGGACGCTCTCGCTGCGACTCGATCAACTGCTCCTCATCGAAGAGATGCTTGCGGATTCTTTCGTCGATGGGAGGGTCGATTGAACACGCTGGCCCTTGAGCATGCTGCGGATCTACAAAAGTCCGGGCTGACGGATGCCACGGTGTCAAAGATGCAAATTGCGGCGATGCCTCCTTGGGAAATTAAGATCCGAGGCGTCAACTCGGCCTATGTCCTGCCCTATTTCAATCTTGATGGATCGGTGAACTGCTTTAAGCGGTTGAAGTTGTTTCCTCCGGTCAAGACCGATCACGGCACCATGCGCTATTGGCAGCCGCCGAACACATCCCCTCACCTTTATGTCCCTCCTCTCCTCGGCTGGAAGAATGTCGCACGACGCACCACGACGGAGTTGACGATCACAGAAGGCGAAAAGAAGGCGGCGGCAGCCTGTCAGCATGGACTCATTACGGCGGGAATTGGCGGGGTGTGGTGCTGGCGTTCGACCCTCGACAACGGCGACGCCTTCACGCTCCCGATGTTGGACGAATTCCAATGGACTAACCGCTCGGTCCTGATATGCCCGGATTCAGACGCCTGGCATGACGGAAAAGAGATGCAAGTCCTAGCCGGATTCTTTGCGCTCGCTAAAGAACTGCAATCGCGCGGGGCGTCGGTCCAATTTGTACGATTGCCAGATATTCACGGAGCGAAAGCGGGCCTTGATGATTGGTTCCTCGTACCCGGCCATGACGTGGAAAATAGCTGGCCGAAGCTTGAGCGAATTTCGTTGGACGATTCACTCTTTTCCGGACTCACGGCCTGGTGGCAGAAGTGGAAAGAAAAGCAAGCGACCCACGCGGCGATTAAGGACCAGGACGCGGAGGAATTAGACATCTCGGAAGCCGTCGGCCTGTTCTTGGTTCACTCCAAAACTCATAGCGTGCGGATGACATTCGACCGGTTGAACGAGGCGCGTGGCAGCGTGTATGCAGAATTGAGCATCATGCTCGGGACAACTGAAATCCGCAGCGGTGTCGATCTCAGCCTCAAGAGTGACAGCGGACAGTCAAAACTTGCCGACGGATTGAAACCATTGGCCCCATCCGTTCCATGGAAATGGTTGTTACAGAAAGCTTGCGCCTTGGTCCTGAAGCGACATAGGGAAGGGGAACCGCTGCGCGTCCTCACCATAGACACGCCCATCGAACCGCTGACGTTTCAGGTCAATCCACTGGTGTTCCAGAACAAACCCACGGTGCTGTTTGGAGATGGCGGTCTCGGCAAGTCCTCGCTGGCCTTGTTGTGCGCCATGCTGATCAGCACCGGAGAATCCATGGCTGGGATTAGCGCCCTGCCGGGGATCCCCCTCTATCTTGATTATGAAGACTCCTACGATGTGCATGTGCGACGCATGCGAGCCATTGCCGCCTGCCATTCGAATGTGGCGAAGGCGGATGTCCGCTATCAGGCCTGTACGGAGCCACTCGCGAACCTCACACATACCCTCTTGCGCCGGATCCAGGCCGAAGGGATCAGCTTTGTGGTGCTCGATAGTCTCGCGGCGGCCACAGGCGGCGATGCGGGGGCAGAAGCAGCGACGAAAGTATTTCGAGCGATCCGTAGGCTGAATGTCGGGGCGCTGATCATTGCCCATATCCCCAAGAGTCCCGGTGAAGGGCAAGAGCCGTCCATCTATGGCTCGGTGTTTCATAAGAACTTCGCGCGCTCGACATGGGAACTTCGAAAGGAACAGGACGTGGATAGTGATACCTCCATCCTCGGACTGTTTCATCGGAAGTCAAATCTCAGTCGGACACACTCACCCATGGGATTGAAAGTTACCCAGAACGCAGAAAATAGCCAGATCCATTATGAACCGTTCGACTTGAGCCAGGCCCCTGAGTTGGCGAAGTCCTTACCCTGGCCGCATCAGATTCGCAACCTCTTAGAGTCGGATGGCATCCCCCGATCCTCAAAAGATATCGCAGATGAATTGGGGGCACCGTTGGCGACGATCAAGGTTTGCCTTTCGACGCACAAGGGTAAGAAGTGGCACATGATCGGGGAGAATAGAGACGCAAAATGGACCACGTTGAACCGTTAATTGTGACCGTTAATGCCGATTCACCGTTAATGACCGTTAAGACCGTTAATAAGATGCCTAAGTGCATGAATGTACGGAGAGAATAGATTAACGGTCACTGTTAATGGCAACCGTTAGTTAATGTCCCCCTCTCTATAAGAGGGGGATTATTAACGGTCCAGATAAAAGAGAAGAAAAAAAGAGAGTGTATGGGCTTCAACTCGGGAGCCGGGCAACTCACTGGCCAGCGGCAACAATCCTTGAGGTAGGGGAATGACCGGGATCGACCACGACATACGCGACTATCTGACTGGTGACCAAGTGGCTGCCTTGCTTCAGGTGAGCGTGAAATCTGTTCAACGGTGGGCCAGTACCGATCCATCTATGCCCGTGCTGAGAATCGGTCGCACTGTCCGCTTTCCACGGGAGCGGCTCTTTCGATGGCTCAAGACGCGGGAACAGGGGAGTGGCCGGAGTAAACAGCCTGAGAAGCTGATGCGCTTACCGCATGAATCGCTTGAAAACACTGGGAATTCCTTCACAGAGTCCGCGCCATGTGCCCACGTATGAGCCCAATGATAACCAAACTGCGCACGATGAACCATCAGCATACGAGGCAGACGCAGACCCGTCCTACACCTGAGCCGCTCGGTCCGTATAAGTCGGACGTGCATCATTCCCGCGCAGAAATGCCGAGGGGTGGGCAAGGCTTTGTCGGGTCTGTCGTGGCCTCCACACGGGCATTCAGCTGGAATTTTCTACACCTGACCATTTCAACAAGGAGCTTGAGGAAGGCATGAAACTTTGCGGGACATTAGGGCACAAGTCAAAGACGGGTCAACCGTGCGGCTATCGCATTGGAGACCAAGCCGAGTCCTGTCCACACCATGCTCCCGGTGGATCGAAAGCAAAGGATTTTCAGGCCAAGGGCGTACTAGCTAGCCAGTATAAGCGGCTACCGGAACAGATCCAGGCGGGCGACCTCAAGACGACGGATGACCTGCGGAGCGTGTACGCTCAAATTATCGCGACGGCGACCACCGACAGAGCGGTGGACCTGAAGCGGTTGGAAGTGGTCCTCAAGGCGCTTGGAGGTGCGGGGAATCTTCTCCAAGTGGACGCCATCAATCAATTGAGTGATCAACTCGCCCGCAGTGACGGGCATGGAAACGCGCTGATTATTTTGGAGCGGTTACGGACGACCACGTTACGGCCTGTGCCGCCGCCTAAGCGGATGGCGGTCCAGGGGGAGCGGGCGTCATGAGTATCGAGAAAGCAAAACGGAGACTCTTCGAGTTATACGCGGCTGCCTCAGGGGCGCTCTTTGTGGCGATCATCCTGGATCTTAAGACACGCTGGGCATTGGCGGACACGGTTGATCTCCATGGACGCTCGGTGTTGTTGATCGGGAGAGAGTTCGTTGACCAGGATGAGGCGGGCCATGTGGCGGTGGAGTGGGTCCTGTCACAACTTCAGGAGGGTCTCTGCCCCGATGTCGTGATCTTAATTAATCTGGCCCCAAAAGCCTCCGAAGCTTTCGTGCAGATCGTCGAAGAGGGTCCGGTGGACGATTTTCTAGTTCATGGCCCCAGATGGGGCGGCAAAACTATCCTTTTTTTCGCTGCCGTGCTCGGACTCGCGGAACTGCATCTGCGTGCGCACTATGACGCGCCGTTTCGGGCGATGCTGTTGCACGATTCGCTGAAAAGCGCCGATGCCAAAAGCGCACAAACGCTTGAGCTTCCATTGTGGGGAAACGTTTTCAAGATTGAGGCAGATCGGACCCGCGCAGTGTGTCGCTTGGGAGGGCGGGAATTGATCCGAATGGATTTCATCGGCTGTGTGGATGCCGTGTCCAGCGAGCGACTCCGTCAAAGTACGCATTGTGTGGGTGGGGAGGAATATATCGGCTCACTGAGTGACGGCACTGGTATCACCGAAGACCAACATACGTTGGCACGGAGTTCCATGCTCCGGCTCGAAACCCGTCGTCGCGTCTCCGTCGCCTTAACCAATCCGGGGTCTGAAACAACCTGGCCCTATCGCTACTGGGGCCTCGGTGGCTCTCCAATCCCGAATCGATGCGCCATTCAAGTACCTCGTGAAGATCGCTTGACTCCAGAACAGCAAGCTCAGCTCGACGCCAGTTTCGCCACGAACCCGATTCTGCAGCGGCGGTTGAGTCGCGGGGAATGGGTCGGCGTCGTCCATGGAGCCACAGTGGCGGAAGGATTCGATCCGGCTATTCATGTTGCCCCCTACGCCCTACACCCGGATCCGTCTCTCTTGCTCGCCATCGGATTTGATGGCGGTCATTCCCCTAGCGCCGTGGTGGGTCAATTGCAGCAGGGTCAAATACAGGTGTTCGGTGCCTTCAATCTCATGCACGCTGGGATGCTCGAACTCTTGGAACAACAGTTGATCCCATGGATGAGAGAGTTTTGCCCGTGGGCACTCAATCACGCGGGAGCGCAGTTGGTCGAGATTATTGATCCAAATTTAGCCACCCCGGGCCAGATCACGATCATGGAATCGGCGGAAAAAATGATTCAGGTAAAACTGGGAGGACGATGCATTCGAGGACAAGTTCGGTGGAGTCCTCGCCGTGAAAGCATTTTGAAAGCGTTAGCGCCGCGTCACATTGGAGGGCGTACGCCACTCCAAATCTCACCCGGCCCCGATACAGAGCTGCTGGTCCAAGCCTTCTCGGGACAATGGTACTACGACATAGGCAAAGACGGACAAGTGGACCGCACCGGCCCGAAGAAACCCAACAGCCCTTTTGCCGACCTAGGCGATGCTGCGGCGTACCTGTTTAGCTACCTCCTTGGCGGTGAGTCGATGGAGATCTCGCACCAGGACATCAAAGTAGAAAGTTCGTTCTCGCTCGATGATCCCTGTTACCACTCTGAATCGGTGATTGAGCGCCCCTGGCTCGCGTGAGTGAAAGGAGGAGCATGAATATCGTTATTGACTCGGTCCCGATCGAACTCCGGCGCACGCCAGACAAGGCCGCGCTGTTGATTCAAGGCCGCCCCTACGCCATGGAACTCAAGATTTCTTCACTCGATGAACTCAAACGCTTGGCGTTATTTTTCGCCAACGAGGTAGGGCTGTGGAGCGATGACCTCATTGAGCAGAGTGAAAATGCCAATACACTAACCGAAGGAGAGCCGTCATGAGCAAACGTATCTTGGTCCTTGCGCTGCTACTGAGTCTGATGACTACGCCAGCCTGGGCCGCCCGTGGCTTTGGGGCGACTGACGGCACCGGGGCCAGCGACATCATCACGACAGGGCTGACCACTGAGCACGCGCGGGTGTCCTACTCCATGTGGATCTGGCTCACAGGAGACGGCGGCGGGTCGCTAGGGCGCATGTTCGACAAGGGCAGTACGGTCACGACGGAAGGGCGGTTTCTTCTCTACTCTCCCGCTGCCTCTGGCTTTCGATTCTTTGCCGGGTTCTCTGGCACCATTGGAGACTGGTCCATCGCCACTCCCTCCACTGGCGCCTGGCATCACCTCGGCCTCACCTACGACGGGTCGAGCACGGTCAACAATCCCATCATGTACCTCGACGGTTCATCCGTCACGGTGACGAGATTGGTCGCGCCAGTGGGCACGATCGGCGCGAGTGCGCAGCCGTACATCATCGGCAACCGCGCTGATGGACTTCGTCACTGGAACGGGCGACTCGCGGAGTTCGCTGTGTGGCCAGGAACGATCCTGAGCGCCGGGGATATGACCGCCATCTACAACAGCGGAGCGGGAGCACGGGCAGATAGCCTCGCCACCCAACCAACAGCCTATTGGAAACTCTGTGGCACGGCCTCACCAGAGCCTAACGACGTGGTTGGGTCAAGCGGCACCGTGACCGGCACCGCGCAAAAAACTCACCCCTTTGTCAACTGTAATGCGGCGAGCGGAGGAAGCAGTAACGCTGGGGCGTGCATCGTCTTGGGGATCAGGTGCTGAGCCACCGTGAGGACGAGAGCGTGAGTCACCACAAATTGGAGGAGGGCTATCTATATGGAAATTGAATCACCAAGCACCCCGGCGTTAGCCGGGGCAACTGCGGAATACGAGAAAGTGATGACCGACCCAACCCACGAGCACTATGCCGGTCTACGGCGCGGGGACAAGGCGGCGAACGACTATGTGGACAGCCTCTACCGAAAGGCGCTGCCCAACAATGCGCCGGTGCCTCTCACCGATGAAGGCATCTCGGCGAGCACCGCTTCCTCCGAAGATGACTGGCAGGCCCAAACCGAAGTCGAGACGGCCCTACGCCAAGAGTTCGGCGAGCACTTCGACACAATCATGAGTCAGATGTCAGTCGGCGCGAAATACTTGTTCGACGGCAACGAGGGACAACACGCGTTGATTGTACTTACTGACCGAATGTCAGCGCTCGGTCCAAAGGGGGAAGCCTTGGGCGTGAAGTTCTTGGCGGACCTTGCACACTTACAATCACAAGGAGGGATTAAGTCATGAGTACGATTCTCGACAACGCAGAGGCACGAGCCACGGACGTAAAGAGCAACGCACAAAGTACACAGGCGCAGCTAGTAAACTCGATGAGAGACGAGATCGGGCGGCAGGCCTATGAACAGGCTAAAGCTATGCTGCCGAAACTGGACACCGCCATTCAGAAAACGTACAGACCGTTTCTCGATCGGGTGGCGCACCTTGAGACGCGATCCAATGCTCCGCTACCGACCCACGTCAAGGCATGGCTCATCGAGATGGGGAAGCTCTGCGACAGCGTGCCGCGTACGATTCGCGCGGGGATTGAGGGATGGGAACAATTGACCCCGCCGATCTGGAAGGATGGAAAAAGTCTCGACATGTCCGTCCGCGGCCAGTTGGTCCATGACATTCGGTTCTCCCTCAAGAACTGGGACGGAGTGCACTCGCGTCTCGACAATCTGAAAACACAAACAGAGACCTATATCCAGGAAGCAGGCTGGCCGTCAAAGCAGGCGGTGACGGGAGCCTAGTGGTAGAGAGGAGCGCATCACTCGCGGGCACTTCCGGGCGGTCTTGGGCGGGGGTGAGGCCGTTGTATCGAAAACTGCGAGTCGGGGCCCGCGCGTGCAGACATGAACCCGGCCCGCAGATACCCCACTTAGGCCCAAGGGGACAGACTGGAGGGATTGATGGGAAAACAGGCCAGCACGGTGCCAGGTCGTTATGCAGGAGGGGCAAAAGCGAGGGGAATTCCAACACCCATGAAAGCCATCCGGATGAAGTGCCTCGATTGTTGTTGCGATCAGGTGCAGGAAATCCGGGAGTGCCGGATCACCACTTGCGCCTTGTGGCCGTATCGAATGGGCCGACGCCCGCAAGAGATGCTAAGCGACTAGGGGTGGCGGTGATGTAGTCGGCCACCGCTTCAATGCTTTGGAAGGTTTAGGTATTAGATGGAGTTTCGTTGGCAGAAATGAGAGCCAGGTACGGAAGGATCTTTTAATGAGGGGGCGTCTCAGGAACCTTCCACATTGATAGCAGCGGGACACTTCGAAGCATTGCCTGGGGTCAATGCCTGTGACCACAGAGAATCGATGGAGACAATCTGAACGATTTCTAACGTGGTTCATGTGGAAGCCCTATGGTATGCACAATTGCTTCGCCGCATTCGAGACAGTGATACATGTTCAACAGATGAGGCTCATCATCCACACCAGACCTTGATAATTCTTGGACCGGATGGTCACAGGGTGCGTGCAGATTCTGCTGCTTCCACTTCGCTTGGATATCGAATGCCTGAACCTCTGTCATGCTGCCCTTTCCTTAGCCATCAACGGGCAAATAGGAGCGGGGTTGGTCATCAGGTGAATGCTTGAAATCTCGATCCAGTGTTCGGACAACAGTGGTAACGGCTTGGCGCTCAGCAGTGGTCAGTCGATTGGATAGACCAAAGGCCGTCAATGATTGGCAGGCCTGCAGAAATGCCTGGACTTCCGCTCGTATGACGGTCGGTTCCATGGTTCATGGTTTCACGCGTTCAACGGGGGCGAAATTAGGAAATCCCCTAGCTGAAGGCGAATAGCCTACCTCGATGGTTGTGGCACGTAGCGCATGGATTCCGGTACGCGGAGGAGTTGTTGTGGCCCCAGCGGATCGAACACGTAGCCTTGCGATTGAATCCTGCCATATCGATCCTGTTGCGAATACCACGACAGGCCAGGACTTGACTCGTAGACTGTGACGCTGTTGCCGCGCTGGTCATAGAGGTTTTTGATTCCAGGGGTTGGATGCAGGACGGTAACGGAGCCATCGACGCCAAGAGGCAACGTAGACTGGGCGAAGGCTGAGAAGGGAAGCAGAAGGGTTCCGAGCAGAATGAGGACACGCATGGGACACCTCCAAGGCCAGCATGGTCAAGGCATTATAGCAGGCGAGCCAGGCGGCTGTCCCTGTGTAGCTGACGGGCAGCGGGATCGCGACAGTCACGGTATAACCAAGCCCACAGCTCGCCCTCAATCTGCAGTCGAAGTGATGCAAGACAGGCCGGTAGGTGAGGTAGAAATAACCCAGGCCATGATCGATGCTGGGTTTAATGCGCTGTGCTTGTTTGATCCTGATGAGGGAGATACGGAGGAAACCGCGGTGAAGGTCTACAAGGCTATGGAGGAGGCGCGCCGATCTCTAGCCTGAAGGAATTAAGGCGCTTGTTTAACTTCCGAAATCGCGCAGCCCAATCTTTTAGTTCTTGGAGAGTCAGAACATCTCGCTTGAGATAATAGGTGTGCTCGGTGTTTTTGAGATAAAACAGTTTCCATGTTGTGTGTTCATTAGGCATGCGTCCCCAAAAACCATGGGCGAAATCGTTCCGTCTGCTACGCAATTTATCTGCTTCTTTATGTAGGTCCAAAATCGTGTCTTTTCTTGGTTGGCTATCAACATACTTATTGGCCGTTACCTTGAGGATGTGAAGTTTTTCAATGGCGTCAAGCCTATAGGTAAATAGCCGACCTTGGCTCGGGCTTTTGATTCTATGACAATGCCAAATAATGCTTGAAATAAGAACTTCCGTCAGATTCCAGGAAGCGATAATTTGTCCTATCGGCTTATGGTATCGAGGGGGGATATCAAGAGGGTGAATGTGAACAGCCATCTACAACCTAGTCTGAACCGTGCTTTATATCACTTACCCTTCGGCAGGAGACCCTTCCGCTCTAGTTCCAGAAGCTTCTGATTGACCAGTTCTAGTACCAACTCTTTGATGGTCTTTTCCTCGGCAGCAGCAGCCATTTTGAGGCGGTAGAGCGTCGAACGAGGGATGTCTCGTACGTTCAGGTGTGCTGGCTTTTCGGGATTAGTCTTTGGGGCCACGAGAGATGCTCGGTCAAACAAAGTCAACCAATGTCAACAGCTAGGGCATGGTGTAGCACAGCAGGACGGGGACAGGCAAATATCACTTGCTATCACTTGATAGTGTATGTTACATTAGACGGCATGTAACGCTCTTAACGTAAGGAGCTCATATGAAAATGATCAGAGTCTTGATTCAACTCCCTAGGCCGCTCAAAGCCAAACTGGACGCCGAACGCAAACGCGGCACAAGTGCAGCGGGCCTGATTCGTCATCTGTTGGAGCAGCATTTCAAAGGCAAGAAGGCGGCATAACCATAACCAAGGAGGGCAGCATGGTACTCGACAATCCTGATGAGGGATCAGAGACCTGGGAGGAGAGCCTAGATATTGCGATCAGCGGCATGAGTCCCACGGCAAGAGCACGATTAGAAGCGGACGCACAAGCCAGTGGGTGCTCCGTGCAGGAAGCCGCAGAGGCAGCTTTGGCTCGCTATTATATGGAGGACGGGCAAGAGCCTCACGATTGCCAGCGGGCATGGCAGCGACACTGCACTAAAAAATATCCATGGCTCCAATAGGGCGACATGACCGCGCGGACTGTATCAAATTGCTGGTCTAAATCTGACTACAGAAAGCAGGAACTATGGAAACCTTAATCGCCGCGTTTTTAGAGCAGCATGTGCAGTACCTGACGATCAGGAGGCAAACGGAGGTGGTGATCAAACTCTACTTTGGTCCATTACGGGCGTATGCCTTGCCGCAACTCACCCCCTTGGTCATCGAATCATGGTTTCGGAAGATCGGCCAACATTCCAAGGCGCAGGCCAACAAATCGCTGGACCTCCTGCGGTTCATGTTGAAGAAAGCGCAACACTGGAGGCTGTTCGATGGCGTCAACCCGGCGCTGCACATCAAGCACTACCCGATGAAGGAGCGGACGCGGTTTGTGAAGCCTACGGAAATGCCCAAGCTGATGCAGGCGATTGCACACAAGGAGGAAGTGATTCAGTGCTATTTTCTCCTGTGCCTGTTTGTCGGCAATCGGAAAATGGAAGGGCTCTCGATGAAATGGGCGGAGGTGGATCTTGAGGCTGGGGTGTGGAACAAGTCACGTACGAAAACGGGTATCTCCCATACGGTGCCGATCCCAGCGTCTCTGCTGGTGCGCATTGCGGCCCTTCCACGGGTGAATGATTATGTGTTCCCTGGCAGACGTGGCCACATGTCGCAATCCAAGATCAATAAAACCTGGGGTTCAATCCGTAAGGGCGCAGGCTTACCGGATGTCACCATTCACGACCTGAGGCGGACATGCGCTTCGTGGCTTGCAATCGGGGGGGAAAATTTAGCAGTTATTGGGAGAGGCGTCTTGAACCATACCAGCCTGACCCACACTGGAATCTATGCTCGACTGACCACAGCACCGGTTGCGCGTGCCCTAGAGGACAATTCTGTGCGCATGATGGGCCTGGAGCAAAACGCATCCCCCATGCCGTCCCGTGTAACTCAGGACCAGCCGCATGCGCCACCACCTTCTGAGCTTCCAAGGCGTTCCTGGACGCCCACACGTATGCCGGAGCGGGAAGAATGGCCGGGATAGCGAGAGAGTGAAGTGCTTCCGGCGTTGACGCAGTACGTCACCCCCATGGCATTAGGAAAGACGCTAGGAAGGTCTTAGCGTTAGCTTGACCAGGAGCTCACGACAGGTGAACTCGATGACATCTCGGTCGGCAGGCTCAAGGAGCCTCACGGCCAACAAAGCGTGAATGGCTTCGCAGGCACAAATGAAATTCGCGACTTCTCTTCCAGTGGGCATGGCGGGCCTCCTAACGAATAGGTAGGATAAAGTGAGAGGAGGACTACGTATAACAAGTAACCAGCCAAAGATAAAGCAGGTCTATCCGTTAGGCCATAACCATGAAGGGAGGATTTACCGATGGCAAAGATTATTCGGCGTGAATGGACGAGTAGGGGACCATTGGGCAAGCGGGTGCGTCACGTCGCCTTCGGCTATACCCTCACCGTTAATGGCAAGCGGGAACGGAAAGTCTCGTCGGCGTGGATTTCGGAAGAGCACGCGCTGAAGGCGTTGAGCGAACGCCAACAGCAAGTCCAGGAAGGGCAGACAGACAGGCCGCAGCATGTGACACTCGGCTATGTGGCAGAACGCTACTTGAAGTTCAAGGCGGACCATGGGAAACGATCGCTACATGAAGATCAGCGAATTCTCGAAAAGCAATTGCTCCCGGCGTTCGGAGCGGGTCTATTGATTCGTCAGTTGTCAGCGGAGAAGATTGCGGCCTATGAGGAGCAGCGTATTACTACCGTGAGCGCCTGGACTGTGAGGAACGAGCTGACTATCCTGCGTCACTTGCTGCGGTTGGCTCATCGAAAATGGCGGTATGTCGATCGAGTGCCTGACATCGAATTGCCGAAGGCTCCAAGGGGACGCATGCGCTATCTCACGGAACATGAAATCCAAAAGCTCTTAGCGGCCTGCGCAGAGTCTCGCAACCATCACTTGGGCCGTATGGTCACCCTCGCGATCAATACAGGCATGCGGAGGAGCGAGATTTTGAATCTTACGTGGGAGCGGATTGAACTTGATACGGATCTAGGATTTAATGCACGCATCACGCTCTACGACACGAAGAATGGGGAGGCTCGCGGCGTGCCGCTGAATCAAGCGGCAGGGGCGGTGCTGAGTGCCCTAGAGCCGGACGCACAGGCTCGAATCGGGCGAGTGTTCAAGCGGAAGGATGGATCCGACTGGGGACAGATGCGGACGGCATTTGAAAAGGCTGTGGAGCGGGCAGGGTTGTCGGATTTCCGGTTCCACGACTTGCGACACACGGCAGCGAGTCACCTGGCCATGCGAGGGCGTCCACTGAAAGAGATTCAGGAGATCCTTGGGCACAAGTCTTTCAGCATG
This sequence comes from uncultured bacterium, assembly GCA_965233175.1. Classification (GTDB taxonomy): domain Bacteria; phylum Nitrospirota; class Nitrospiria; order Nitrospirales; family Nitrospiraceae; genus Palsa-1315. The sequence goes on along the minus strand of CBDDRW010000064.1, from coordinate 14,785 downwards.
ACACTGCGGTATGCGCATTTAAGCCCAAGGCACCTGCGGACGGCAGTCGAATCGCTCGCTGGTCTGACGGCGGAACCATTACCGCCTGATAGTTGGACACATAAACGGGCACATAGTGTAGAATCTGGAACCCATGAAGAGATCTCGACAGCGTAAGCCATTGTTTTCCAAACGTGCGCCCGTAGCTCAGTCGGATAGAGCATCAGCCTTCTAAGCTGAGGGTCGCTGGTTCGATTCCAGCCGGGCGCACCACGTTAGGCGCGTAATCATGCGGAGTTAGAGAGGGGAGACGGAAAGTAGGGAACTGCTCCAACTCCGCTGGTTGCGCGAGGGTTGCGTTTCGCTCCTCAAACTCGCCGGTATCGAGCCCGTCAACTAGCCCATGATTCCTGTTCGGGAATAGATGCCCATAGGTATCCATCGTCATCGAGATCGAGGCATGGCCTAGCTGTTCTTGAATGTACTTCGGATGAATTCCTTGCTCGATCAGCTGTGAGGCGAACGTATGCCGGAGATCGTGTAGCCGGATCCTGCGAATGCCCGACGCCTTCAAGGCCCGATGCCACGGCTTCTCTAGATTTCGTTCATCCCATCGGAAGCCCATCGGGGACAGAAAGACCGAATCGTCAGGTGTCAACTTATCGCCGTTAGCCAGGGCTTCTAATTCCCGGACCTCTCGTCGTTCTTTCAATTCAGTACACAATTGGCGACTGAGATCGACACGGCGAATCTTGTTACTCTTCGGCAATCCGACCTTGCCTCTCACGACGGCCCGCCTTACGAGAAGGTAGCCTTCGTCAAGATCCAAGTCCCCCCATTGCAGCCCGATCAGTTCCCCCCGCCGTAAGCCTGTCCTGACAGCGCAGAGCAAGAGGGGATAGATCAGCGGCGTCTTCGCCCTAGCGATCTCTAGGAGGATGCTCGTTTCTTTTCTCGTCAATGGGCGCATTTCTTTTGCTGGAGTTGTTGCATTCTTTAAGAGCCTGCCAAGTTTCCCTGCGGGATTCCTAGAGACTAGCCCGTCGTCAATGGCCTGACTATACGCTGTCCTCAGGGGAGACAAATAATTACGAATCGTGGCCTTTGATTTTCCTCGTTCAATGTATTTAGCGATGAGTCGCCGTACATGTTCAGCTGACAAATCATTCAGGGGTATCGTACCGAACTCAGGGACAAGAATCTGTTCCACGGCCCACTGGTACATACCATACGTGGACGGTTTACAATTCACCGCAGCATGTTCCTTAATCCACGACCGGAGATAGCTCCCGACTGTGGCCATGTCTGGCTTCGGTTCAGGTTTGGGCTCATCAAACACGAATTGACCGAGCGCCAACCGAGCCTGGATCTGTAACGCGGCCTGTTTTGCGGCTTTCTTTCCGGCTTCGCCGACCCCGACGCGCTTTGACTTCCGGCGCTTCTCGAAGTTGATGAAAATCCACCATGCGCCTTTCCACTCTTTGACCTTGACGCCCATTTGATCACCTATCCATCTCGTAAAGGTTAATCATTCTGAATCATGCCCATACTCGTCACACAGCCATAATTTATCCATGGATTATGCTAGCATTTATATCACTACGATTCAATATAGCGTAACGAGCTATTAGAATTTGACAAGCATTGCGGTCTACAATCATAATGCATCTGAATGACGGCTATGCCCTGGGAGTCTGAAGCGGAGGAACGTATGCCCCCAAAGTCTGCCGATACTACCGTCCTATATATCCGTGATGCCCCGATTGCTCTCGCCAGGAAGCTCCGGGCGGCAGCGGCCCTCGCAGGGTATCGAGGCATCCCAGATTATGTCATTGACGTACTCACGAAACACACGGAAGAGCTAGAGCGGAAGGGGGCTCTCCCGAAATCGAAGTAACCGCACCCGCTTTCTGCCCCCTCCGAGTGCACGCTGACCTATTCCTGTATGCCGTGCCTACCGCCGTACCAGATACTTAACCCTAAAAAGCGATTCAACGGCACGGGGTCCAGAGTCGGGCTGATACCTGAAGATTCCTGGGAGATCCTAGAAGATTCCTAGAAGATTCCCGGGGGCGCACGGGGTCTAAAATGTGATGTTTGTGTATGCATTTCAATATGTTGTGGTCCCTAAAAGTGAGTAAATGCTCAATTTGTCAGTTATTGTGGTCTCAGAGGGCCCTGCTGCCTGCAAACTGTACGTCTAAGCATTCCCTTGCACGCCCCACAGGACCTCATTGACCATGGCGTCAAGGTCCACCGGTCTCGTCTGTCGCCGGGTCAAATATGCGTCGATATCAGTCGGTCGTATTAAGACCTTGCCTCGTGTGCTCCCTTGGTAGACGGGAAGCCCTCCCTTGGTCCATCGCTGGATCGTTTTTGTCGAGACGCTGGCGTACTGAGCGGCCCCCTCGATAGCCAGATAGCCGGGTCTTGGTAGCACGGGGGAACCAAGGACCGGTGGCGCTCTGTGTGTGCCGGGGTCATGTGTGGGTATCATGGATTCATGTTGCATCGATGTCCTTTCGATGTTTGTTGCGTTGGTCCTCATTGCCTAAGTGACTCATCACCTACCCGCTAAGGAGGGGGGGGCCCGCGGAACGTGTCGTCGATTGTTTTGCCGGGGGGGGTGGATGGGGTGCGAGTGGACCGACTGGACCGGGTCTTTCCTATTCTTACTCTCTCCTTTCTCTCTTCTCTCCTCTCTCTTCTTCATATCTCCATCACCATCAACAATTGGTATACAGCCGGTCCGGTCCGGTCCATGTCAGGATTCCGGGCCTTGGAAGTCCCGTAAAGAAGATAAAAAGATAAAAGGAATGTCTTAGATAGGTATATCTAGACCTTCTTTCTTATCTATTTCTTTTATCCTTATGTATATCCTGGACATTCCAAGGCATAGACTGTCCAATCTACATTCTCATCCTATGAACCTAGTGCTGGTGATGGTGGCCGGTCGGAGAGAGCGATCCCGCAGTAAATGTGAGGACGGTGGTCACCTGTATTCGGGGCCCGATCTTTTGTGACCCCCGGCAGTTTCAGGACCTCCTTCTTGAAATTCGTTTCATTCAACGCCTTATACCCATGGGTCGAGCAGTAATCCTGGTACTCGCCGTACAGAGCCACAGTCCCGACTACGGCGGTGGCCTTGAGTTCGCAGCGTTGATCCAGAAATAACTGCGCAGGATTCGATTCTTTTTTGTAGTTGAGTCTGGCATCAATCGATTGTTGCGGCTCTTCAAACTTACCCTTCCGATACAGCGAGATAGCCCCCTGAATCGCCCAATTCAATATTCCCGGCAGCTCACCCGCCAATGATTCTTCAAGACGCGGGTTCTGCCGCTCAGGCGGAATCGTGATGGGGAAAAATAGGAGAATCAGTCGCCTCCAAATCCCTTCGCTCCGATCTCCCAACGATGGACGCTCATTGGTTGAAATGATTATCTTGGCCGTGAACTTTGCCGAGAAGATTTCTTGATATTTCGGATTGAAATGCATCAAATCCCCGCCGGTGGCCAACTTTAGCTGCTCTTCGGAAATTCGATCTTTCTCGCCTAATTCACTCGTAATGTTGACCAATTTGCCATGTGTCACAACGAGATCATGCTTGTCATGAAACCTATTCAACGGCAGGCCACTAATGTTCTCGCGTCCGACGAGTCGTATAAGGATATTGGTGACCACTCCCTTTCCATTCCCTCCCGTACCTTCAAACATGAAAAACCTTTGCAGGCTCAAGTCATGCGTCAGACAATAGCCAAAAATCTGCTGTAACAGTCTCCGGCTGCCCTGGTCGGGTAAGATTTCTTCCAAGAACACCAACCAGGCAGGACACTGAGCTGAGGACAGATACTCGTAGGGCAATAAGCACCGACTGACTAGCTGGGAGGTGTGGGCATCAAGCTTCGGAACCACGCCACGGTGAACGGCCTCCATGTTGATGGTCCCATTCGTCACCGTGACTGTCCTAGATTCAGTCGTCCACTGCCCCTTGACCTCTCGGACAGGGAGTTCAACCGTATTTGGGATCAAGCATCGGGCTGTCAATTGCTGGATCACCCCGGATACGAACGCCTTGTTCGCCGTGTTTCGGTAGGCCGTCTTAATAAAATAATTCGTAATATCGACTTCCAGTGTTTCCTGTGTCAGGACCTCGTAGTATTTTCCGGTGTACCGCAACCATTGTCCTCGATGTTTTCGAAGGTGGAGCCCCGCCGCCGTCTCATAATCACGCCCGGTCAAGTACTCCTCTGCACGGTCGGCAGGCGAAGGCCCTTTATGCCCAAGACTTTTCTGTGGTGTTGAAGGCGTCTCCTCTGGTTGCCGTGCGAGAACCGGTGTCATGGACTCATCATGACCCGCAGAAACCTTTGCAGCAATCTCTTCGAGAGAGACCCACAATCTGTCTTGTCCAGAAAACTCTAGATTCATGTTCTGACAATCCAAGTGATATGGTCCATTTAGTTCCTGAGACCAATGGACGAATTGACCTTGTGCTAACCTGCCGCACCGTACACACACTACTTTACCTACCGCCCGGATTATCCAAACCTTTTCGGACTCACGGCCCTCAGCATTGTCATCGCCACGCGCGTCTTCATCGAGCCGTTCGTCTTTGTCATCGTCAACGGATGCCTCGGATGTCTTCATTGCCTTCTCCTTCGATTATGGTCGTCAATGCGTCTCCTGGGGCTGCAATCCAAGCCGGATACACGAAACCACGTCCTGCGTTCTGACATGCGTCCAGCCATGGACTTTGATCCGTCCCAACTTCCCTTCTCTCATCCATCTCCGAACGGCCCCTTTGCTGCAATCCAACAGCTCGGCGGTTGTTTTGACTGATACGCCTGTTCCTGATTGAGCCATCATGAATCCTTTCTTTGGTTAGACTGCGAGTAACTCAGTGAATCCTTCTTCGCTCTCCGATGTGGCCGTCTCTCCTCCTTTCTCCGGCATGTCTTCGACGGGCACGACCCAAACCTTGGCGCTGATCCTCCCCTTGGTTAGCTGGCTTGGGAACGTGGAGCGTACGCCGCATGCGCTAACTTATCGGCCCGTCGATTCTTCGCCCGTGGGATATATGCGACGGCATGCCAGGCGAATCCGTTTAGGATGTAAAGAATTTCTGCATGCAACACCTGCAACGCATCGTTTTTGACCTCGTAGTGGCCCTTGATCTGTTCGACGACCAATTGACTATCCATGCGTAACTCGACTTCCGTAGCCCCGAGGTCTCTCGCTTTCTTCAGCCCTTCGATTCCTGCCCGGTACTCTGCTACGTTGTTCGTCCCATGCCCGATTAATGCGCTGACTGTCGCTAACACCTTGCGTTTCGTGTTCTGGATGCTCGCGCCAATCGCCATCGGGCCGGGATTGCCTCGACAGGCCCCATCTGCATAGACAATGAAGATCATATTAATTCCTTTCCTAGCTCACTTCTCGGATTCAGTGATAGTCGCCCGCTTCATGAATGAGTCGGTAAGGCAAGAGCAGTGCCCCGCCGGGTAACACAGACGCTGATGGCAACTATGGACTCGAGTAAATTTGTTAAAACAATAAGTTGAAGTACTGATGTGCTAGGAATGTGAGGTGGACATGAAGGGGGACAAGTACAAGAGTGGAAGGGTACGTCGGTAATTTTGAACAGATCATGTTCATAATTAAGTATTCATTCTAACGCTTTGACAACAATGCAGTTTATGGCATGTAACTTGGGGTTACATTGTTAGAATTTATGCCGGGTAAGTTTACGTATGTATCTACAATATCTACAAATTCTACTTAAATCCCTAACAGAGGAGAATCATGTTGAGGAGAATTATGTGGGGAGCGAAACAGTCGAGGCCAAAATTACATTCGCCAAGAATCTGGAATCGTCACAACAGTCACCGAATTGTATTCCGACCCATTCGAGATTAAGACGCACGCCGCTATTCTATTGGCGAAGCTGGGTGGAGCACTCGCTGTCTGTGCCAACGACCCTTGCAGTAGTTTTTTATCAAGAGGAAGCAGTGGATGTATTGTACGAACCGTCGTCGGGATCCCGTGAACAAACGGTCGTATCCGAAACGCAGGCAGGACTCCCGGCGCTAAGTTGCATTTAGTCTTTACGGTAGGAGGTCGTGGTCGGTTGCATGGGGATGCGGTGCTATCCTGACGGCAGGGGTGCGGCACACTTTTACAATGAATCAGCAGCAAATTCCTTTTCTTGCCCTTGTGCTCCCCATCGATTCCCTCCTGGAAATACGCCTCTCCAGCGAGGCCCCATTGCCCTTCAAACATCGTCCCATTGCGACTGCGGCACGGCAGGTCATGTAGATATGGAAGTTTCTCATGTCCCACAGGGCTAAGGTTAATGTCCCTGATAACGACGGCAGAATACCACTGATGGGCGCTGCCAGACGGGTGTAGTATTACGAAATATTGAACTACCATTTGATTCCCAGGTAGACTTGCCTTCCACCAGGGTGCCAAGGTTATCGTGCTCCACTGCACGGCCTACCACAGCAGACTTATTGGTTAGATTCCCACTGTTACGAACGGAAGAGATCAATGCATCCGAACCTTTACCTTCGTACTTTCTGGCGCAGCAATTTTCAGCCCAGCATTTTCGTTGCAATGAGCTTCGCGGGCTCTTTTCAGCGCCGGTTTACTGAAATTATTGAACCTGCAATTCAGGAAGTTACTTATCACGGTACCCAGCTATCGGCCTCAAGAGTTGACCTTTCCATGACGGGTGACTCCATCCTGACTGACATTATCGATGGCATTGCTCACGCCGTAATGGTTCTCGCGGATGTTTCGGTAATTGGGAACGACGCAAAGACCGGTGAAACCTACCGAAACGGAAATGTCATGTACGAGGTTGGGCTTGCAATTGCTTCTAGACAATCCGCAGAAGTGTTGCTTATCAGAGATGACAAGGCCCCATTCTTGTTTGACGTGAGCACCGTGCCACACAAACACATCGATTTCTCCGAGCCGACAGCTGCTCGATCTATCCTACGGTCGGAAATTGAGGCAAGACTGCGCGAGGTCGATCATGTGCACGATGCTCGCATCGCCATTGCTATTGCGGCTTTGACGGCCCAGGAAAGACAAATCCTTGGTACGTTCGCCAAATACGATACGGATCAAAGGTTTTGGTTAAAGACGCAAAACTTAGCCAGTTTGGCTGCCTTACCACGTTTGCTTGATAAACAGCTCATTCAAACGGCAGGCATCACGCACGATGGATCCGCAATGTTTAGGTGGACAGAGTTGGGAAAAACATTAGCGGACAGAATAGACCAACTGGTACCAATGTTTAATTTGCCTCCTGTGCCTACTGAAAGCACAGACAAGCAAGTGGAACCGGAGAATAGTGAGACCTAACTTTATGTTCGAGGCGGATGCGCTGAGACATGGCGCCTTCGGATTATATTCCTGCCCCGCGCCGCTCAACACGGCGTTGCGTGATAGGGACTTTGCTGAATGTCATGAGTGGGCGGAGTCGAAACGACCCAAGATTTCTTTCATAGATGAAATCGGAGATCCACTGAGTGTGTTATTCATCTACGCGGTGGTAGGCAATTGTTCATGAAGGCAATCGGTGCTGCCGGGAGACTGGCGGAATAAGGAAGGAGTAAGATGCGTAAATGGACATGCTTGGTTATCGCGGCAAGTATCGCAAGTACGGTAACTCAGATCCAACCGTTGATTGCATATGCCCAAGAGCAAAGCACGCCGCCTCACGCCGCGACGACCATTCCAGCCTCAGCAAGGTACGAAATCATTCAGTCGCATCTCGCTGCAAAATGGACGTTCCGCCTTGACCGTGTCTGTGGTCATGTCGCGCAGCTAATAAAATCGGGGAAAGACGATAATGCCGAATGGGATGGGATGATTGTATTTGAGCTTCCAAGGTGCTCCGACGATGGGAAAGTAAACTATCAGATTTTCTCCAGTAGTCTCGCCGCACGGCACACCTTTTTAATGAATCTCGGTACTGGAGAAACGTGGCAGCTAATGGGTGGCACGGTTGAGGGAAAGGAGGTAGTTTATTGGGCACCCTTCAGGAAGTAGCCCCTGCCCTTGGGCTTGCGCCGTTTACTCGATCACGTCACTGGCACGTGCCTTTCCCGCATAGACTGCCAGGAGCCACTTCGACTCTGATGTGGATGTCATTAATTGAATCATTAACCACATGCAAAGAAACATCCTTTTCGTCACCCTTCATCTTGACCTCTTGAGCTTTGATTAATGGAATCCAAAGAGCAATATGCACACCCGTCACTCTGCCGCCAGGTTTAGTCTCATCAGCCTCATCATCCCAGAAATACAGAGGGGGTTTGTTAACAAAATCGACGCGCGTCCCCGACAGACCACCTTCTAGGCGCCCATAACTCATCTTCCATTGCGTTCGAGACTTTTCATCTTGAGTCTCTTCAACAAATCCGCCTCCGCTCAGGAGAAAAACCTGTCCTTTGATACCATTCTTCATCAATATTTCGGCTCGTTGAAACTCGAAGCAGTCCTTGCCAGGACAATACCCGATCATAAAGCTGCTTTTTCTGTGGTCATTGGAATTGAAATTAATGACATCGGAAAATCCTGTGCCACTTTGTTGTGATCCTGGCTTCTCAAGCGCATTAAGGCCAATCTGACCGACTGTACTCGAAAATGCTGCCATTAAACTTGCCTCAACAACTAATTTCTTAAAGGCCATATCATCCCTACTGCTTGGCTTGATCATCGTCGCATGATTGCCATCCACTTGTTCGCATCCAAAGAACCGTCCACAGGCACTATCCCGGTAAACCAAAAAATCATCCGCACCATAATAAGACTTCAGGCTTACATGATATTTAGCGTTAACACCTTCATCCTTTCCAAAATAGCTGTCCCAATCTGTCCTAAGATCGCTTAGCGAGGGATTGAACACTTTCATAGTTTCGGCTTGTTTGTCTGTGCAAAGGATACCCAGAGATTCTAAAAGTTCGGCTCCTTGTACCCCTAGATGTGGAGTTCCGAACGTCATGACTATTAGAGGCATCCGCTCAAGATTTTTGTCATGTTGTCTTGCCATCATCGTGACAGCATGCATTACCACAAGGCCCCCCATGCTATGTGAAACGAAAAGTATTCCGTCATAATCTTTACTCTGGTCTTTCAAAAATGAAGCCAATCCATCACCACGTTCTTTTATTCCCACCTTATTGCTACACGTGGAAGAATTGTACCCATACCGTAATACATTGAACCGAGCGAAGCTTGAATCCTTGTCCTTGGCGATCAGCTCAGGAAACTTACCCCATGCACCATCACTTGCCGAGTTAAAGCCATGAACCATAACGATTAAAAATCTTCGTCCTTGTTCGTGAATGTCCCATTTTCGATCAACGACTAACGGTTCAACCCTTGTGGAATCTAGGGCCTCAAGCATTCTTTTTGTTGTGTTACAACCTGATAACACTGCGATTAACAGTCCTGTTATGAGTATCAAGGTTTTACTGGGTATGTAAGTGTCCATTTTCTGAGTCTGTTAGTTCCCCACTCAGGAAGTTTTGGCAATCGCCCAGCTGGTGGCGACATGATAACAAAGAGTTGCTTCCATGTCCTGCGATGTTGAGAACATGCTTCTACGTGGCTCCAGTTATTTGTCGGCTTGGTCGGGATATTCAAAAGACAACTGCGGAAACGTACGGAGTAGGTTAATTAAAGGTGATCTGGCTCCTTCGCCAATCTTTCAAATTATACATTTTTTTAAGCACTCAAAAATTGATTCGCCGACCAAATCATTTCCCACGCGGGTTTGAGAATAGGGAAAATTCTTGGGTATGGCGAGACATATGATATTCCTCCGTTATCCTGAAAGCTGCTCGGCAAGAAACTGCACTGTCAACGGCGCATTCCCTTCCGAACGATTGTTGACCAGGACGTACACTCGCCGGTTCTCAGCGACAGCTTTTCTGACCAGTTCCACTGTCTCTCGTCGCATCTCCGGCAGCTCGCCGACTATGTTTGTGTACGGTTCAGCACGTTTCTTCGCGGCTTCGTACGAAATCTTCAGCGGCGTGAGCAATCTCAGCACGGTGAACTGCGCGGTGAAGTGCTCGATCCGCTGGTGTTGCTCTGCCAGGGAAGGCATATAGGACCAATGATTGTAGACGTGCGCCACGCCATGCGTTTCGAGAACCTTCTGTACTCAGGCCCAAGCAGCCCAGCGTTACGAATCTCTGCGGCAAGGGCTCGAAAAGTGTAAAAATAAATTGGGTACTTCGGAAGATTCTCACAACGTTGTGCAATGATTATCTTCACACTAAGTAGAAGTACTTTGTATAAATGGTTACGGTCTTGTATCTGACACGTCGTCAGTAAGATAAAGAACCGCATCGGCACTGAAGGGTGCGGTGAATGATTGACGGCTGCCGCCTTTTCTCACGCCTCCGGAGAACGTTTCACTGGTTCTTGGATTAAACCACTCCACACGAAACGTTTTTGAGGATTCTGAAAGATCGACACCGACTGTTTGATTCCCTCCCATGAGCTGTCTCAACCAAGACATAGAACGACGAAGGTGAAATCGATCAGACCCACGTTCTCCGGAATCTTCATTGGTTGGTAAATAAATTAAATATTCCTTTGCTGGATTGGCAAGACAGTAGCCTGTTGTGGTTAAATCTCCCCGCGGTTCCATCGCTGCCAAATCGATTTTTTCAGCATAGCGACGTGTATCTCCCATGGCCGTGCGCAATGGTTCCCATGCAGGGAGGCTCGGATGGTTATTCGGATTCGTCGATGTTGGTAGAGGTTCCCATGGATCCATGAAAATTGGATTCAAGCCCCTCATAAAGCTCTTCCATACCCACGTGTGATCTCCACCGTAGCCCCACAGATGGTCAGTATCAACAATGATGGCCTTATCACCATCATTCAGCGGTGGGTTATCCATATACAACGGCTCAGAGTTGTTGGGCGAAATCCACTGTGCTTGACTGTCAAAAAGGGTTGCGTTGCTTACTGGTCTTCCGCCTCCGTGTAATCCGGTGATCCCAATAGGATGTTGGTGTGGCTTGGTCGCTTCGTACGATTTCACCATATTTGCTATACGGTATTGCCAGGGTATTGAGCTCAAACGGGCTTCATTGGCAACTTCATACAGCACATTGTCAAGATCATTCACTGTGTCGATAACTTTCTTAATATAGACCTCCTGCTTAACCAGCGCAGCCACGCTCCTGGGATCTTCACTCAGCGTGTACAATTCGTTTCCTTCATCATCTCCGTCGATGTCTCCATCAATCCCATTGATGTTATTACTCTTGTTAAAGGGATGCCCCTTCCATGGATTGCCGGAAAGACCTTTCTTCTCGATACTCCACCCGTTAAAGAGCATGATCGACACATAAATGCCGTGTTCGCCTGCCTCGATGACACGTGCTCGCAGCCGATCAAAATAACCCTGATTGAACCTGTCCAAATTAAACTTGGGCCTATTGTCTAAAGCGAGGTCTGGCCCCTCGCGAACATATGGGAGAGGGTCCATGTCGATGTCCTTAGTTGACCATGGAACCCATTTCGCTTGTTCCCACACCCACATCCGCATGAAATTATGACCATGCGTCTCCATCAAGTTTAGAAAGGTTGCGTAATCAAACTTCGTCGGCGAATCGACTGTTCGCATATCCTGAAAGTTTTCCCATGTATGGCTGCCCGTCAGGTAGATCGGCTTGTCACTTCCATCAGTAAAATACCGAGGATTAGAGACAGAAGGCCGTAAGGGACCTGTCGCCTCTGCCATTTTGCAAGACTCCACTCCGATGGTATAGAAAATAGCCATTACCATGCTGGCCTGTACCAACGTTCGATGGATTAGCCTTGAGTACCGTTTTTTCCCCCCAATGCTCAACTTTTCTGCTCCCACTCTTTCAGAACCGTAACCCATTACCTACTCAAACGATACCTCTCACAACTCAGGCGTGAGGACCTTTGCGCCGGTCAACCAACATCCGTCAGCACAATAAACGGCACTTGTCATCCTAGTCCACTCGAAAATGCAAGCTTGGAAGTCGCGATCCTGAGAGGACCTGCGTATCATACGTGAAACTCATGACCCACGATTCATGGCTAACTTCGGGGATGTGCTGGCAGTCCGTTATCAGTGGGCCGTAGGGTCAACCTCCACCAAAACATTGTGATGCCCAAGCTATTGCTAGTTGTTTCGCACCCTCACACGCGCCGTTGTTCTACTCAACCAGACGAACCACCGATAGGGCGTGCCTCTTGTCGTTGACCTTTGCTTCAATATGTTCTCCAGTGCCAACATATCCGATCATCTCTGTGTTTTCGTCAATGTGCAAACGCACTTCTTTGCCATCAGATCGTTGGACAACTAAATCATCAAACTCAACCCGCAATACATGCCCATGTACAGTGTTAACAGTTCGAGGGGTGCTCTCACATTTCGCGAGATTCGGTTGACCGTCAGTACAGAGGCGCTCTAGTGGCTGTAAGGCGCTGGCGAGACTCGCGGCCAGCAAGACACTACACGACAGACCCCCGATGACTTTGAGGATGGGTACCATGTGTGGGCTCCTCAATTAAAGAGATACAATGATGCGCCCGCGATCTTAAACGATACTCCTTCGGATAGAATTTGTACCTGGGAGCATTCCTAGTGACCTAGGCAGGGGAAGAAACGCACCACAGGGCGATGTTAATTCTGGGATTGCTATTTCTCTCATTCTGATGTTGGCGTGGCTCGATGGACATCCCCACGTCCAAACCATCCTGCATCGCTTCGAGCGAGACTTCACGGAGTAGCGAACGGGAGGTGTTGAGTGGAGCAATGGCCAGCGGTCTCGTGCGGAGCAACGAATCGTTCAGACGAGTCAGGGCCACTTCAAACGAATAGCCAAACAGACAATCTGACGATCCATGATGCAGACTCAATCGATTGGATGGCGCACCTAGCGTCCGAGATGACGAATCACTCCCACCACGACGCCCTCAATATGAAAGGCATCGGTCTCTTTCACGACAATCGGTTTCAGGGTGTCGTTCGCCGGATGCAGCTCCACCGTGCCAGACTTCCGGTAGTAGGTCTTGATCGTGGCCTCGCCGTTCACCAGGGCAATGACGGTCTGTCCGTTTCTGGCTGTGCTCTGTTTCTGCACTACGACCACATCGCCAGAGAGAATCCCCTCATCGCGCATGGAACTGCCCTTCACACGCAAGGCGAAGGTCTCCCCACGACCTATCATGCTCTTGGGCACTTCGACACGTTCAGTCTGCGGGATGGGTTCGATCGGTTCACCGGCTGCCACGATTCCGGCGAGTGAAATCTGTGAGGAACTGAGTTGGACGAGGGCCATCTCGACCACCTGAGGAATAGGCAAGACCCCCGTTTCATAGCGCGTGATGGTGAGCCGCGTCTTGTGGAGTTGGTGAGCGAGGATTTCCTGAGTCAACCCTAATGTGTGGCGAGTCTGTCTGAGTTGTTTCGGCGTCATGTATCGTAACGATACATTTTATGGGCCAGCCTGTCAAGCCTGCAAAATGGAGGGCCGTTTTACGTGGAGCAGTATGCTGTGGTTGATTGACGAAGTCCGCGATATTGATATGATGCGTCGGTGTCATCCAGAATAGCCGCTCGCGAGCACCGAAAGCCCAACATCAGTATTCTAGGACTCTCAGTCATTGATGACGAACATGTCAGACAAGCGATGAAAGCGGCGGGGCCGAAGCGGTCTTGCTCAAAGATGAAATCCATGCACTGGACGAAGCAATCCGGCAGTGGACTTTGAGGCACTAGGAAATGCGCAATAAAGACGATGAGACAGTAGCTTAATTAAATAGCGGATGAAGGCTCACATGACGAAGATTCTAGCCATAGACGATGATGCCCGCTACCGGGGCGGTGTAGGTCAGTTTGACTTTAACTATGTCCCGCACGTAAAAGTAATGATACAAAACTGACCCACTACCTATCTTCACGGGTTCTATACTCACGTATGAAGACAAAAGAAACTAGGGAGATTTCTCATGCTGTCATCATGCTGTTCCTGTGTGTCTGCGTCCTGTCCCAGATGCTCGGGACGCCCATCACCCTGGTTTCTCTGCTAACCTCAGCCGATCTGCTCACGGAATCTGTCTCTGAAGAAGACTTTTCTATTCCAGTACGGGACTTTGACGTAGGAACGCCAAGCCAACTCCGTCCCCACATAGCGTTACAACCGTCTTATAATCCTCCAGCATTTCAAACGTCAATATTCCATCCTCCCGTTCTGTAGCCTCGGTCATCTCAACCATTGCATCAGACGCGCTGCCTGCGGCCCAGTCGTATGACGAGCCCGTATGGCAGTTCGTAAAATTGATATCTAGCGATCTCAACGGAGTTAAAATGCAGTACAACTCATCCTTTTGGTCCGGGAAAACCGTGCTTGTGGCGGGCGCTACGGGGTTTTTGGGGGGATGGTTAGTGCACCGACTTCGCGCTAGCGGTGCCCATGTCGTCGCCCTGATCCGTTCCCACAAGCCTCACTCTCAGTTTTTCATGGAATCGTTGGATAGACAGACGCAGGTTGAATGGGGCAGTGTGGACGACCCGAGGGTGATTGAGCGCGTATTTGATCGGTATCCGATCGACAACTTCTTCCATGCGGCATATGGTGCAGATGTCCATCGCGTCCTCGATGAACCCTTAGAATGCTTCAAATCCTCAGCACTCAGCACTTGGCAGATTTTGGATTTTCTCAGGACGAACCGTCCAAACTGCATCTCCGTGATCAGTTCAACCGACAAGGTATACGGTCGCCAGCCAACACCT
>CBDDRW010000063.1:0-49200 GCA_965233175.1 uncultured bacterium | reverse complement strand
TTCGTAAACCGCAGGTCGTCCGTTCAATCCGGATCGCCGGCTCCATTTTGTCAATGTCTTAGAGAAGCCTCGCGAGATCGAATCTGCGATTCTGCTAAATTTGTGCTAAACGCCCGTCCTGCCTCCAATACGTCCACCCCTTCCCGAAGACTTTCTGGATAGTGATGGGGTATAGCGTTGCGTCATGATCGGCGACTTATTCCTCAGGAGTCGTTGAACCTTATACAGGTCTATTCCGGCCTGAACCATCCTGGTCGCGAACGTATGGCGAAGATCGTGGAAATGAAGATCTTGGATCTTCGCATGGTCAAGCGCGATGATCAGAGCCCCCCTGATGTTGCTCCTGCTACCAGGAGTTCTGGCCATTCAGCTGTCAGCTTGTGTAGGGGAGGGGAGGACCTCCTGCAATGCCGACCCCAGTTGATCCAGCGAAAATGCCTTCTGAATAAAGGCCGTGGCGCCCTGGTTTAGCATCTCTTGCTCAACCTCTTCTGTGCTGAGTCCACTAAAAACTACGACCGGTAGGGTGGGGTGTAGTATTCGCAATTGCCGCAGTATGTTGCGACCGTCTATTCCAGGCATGTTGAGGTCCAACACGACAGCATCAGGAGTTCGCCGGTGACATAACATCAACCCTGCCCCACCATTGTCTGCCAAAATAACTTCATATCCTCTTTCCTCTAGGACGGCAACTAGGAGGCCCCGGTCGCGGACATCATCGTCTATGACTAGGATCTTCGTCATGTGCGCCTTCATCCGCTATGTGATTAACCTGCTGTCTCATCGTCTTTCTGGCGCATCCACCTGAAAGGCACACGGACCATCCCAGCTTATCCCTACAACTGGATCAACTCATCAGCGAAGAACGGCACGGTCACGATCGAGCAACCTATCATGTCAGTGGAGGAAGAGACGATCCATCATTTTCTGCTTTCATCATCTGCATCTGCTACCATGCTGCTACCAGGTCAGGACAAACCAGCCCCATCAGGACCCCATACCCGCAGGACTCTGTTGCAGATGGAGCAGGTATATCGCAGTTCTCAACCAGGTTGAAGCCTCTTTGTTGTTGAAGTATACGCGTATGCGAAGCCAGGGTCAGGCCGATCACTGTCTAAGATTGCGACCAGCTCCCTGCGCGCACACATTCCCTATCCCCTATCGCACGGTCTTCTCGTTCTCGGCCCGCTGCAGCCGCAGTTTCCTCTCTCGTCAAGATAGAGCAGTGAGCCCTCCTGCGCCGGCCCAGTCACCCCTCTTTCATCACTGAGGAGAGAGCCTATGAGGACTGGATACGCAATCGTCTTCGTCTGTCTCATCAGTAGCGCGTCACTTCTGATGACCGGCTGTGGAGAGGACAGTGGTCCCCCATCGGCGACAAAAGCCACGCCACCAACCATTCCAGCTGGCTATTCGTCACAGGCCACGCATGTCAAGTTTCGTGAGGGCACCAATGTGGAGCAACCCTTGGAAGGTTTCCCGCCTGGCCTTCGAGCCGCAGTGGTGAGCCACACCAAGTTGTTCAGCTTGCCGGAGGAGAAGCTGAATGAACTACAAGCCAAGGAAAGTAGCCGTTCGGGTACGCCCTTGCCCGACTTGAATCTGTGGGTCGAAATGACCCTGCAATCGGGCACCGATGCTGCTTCCTTTCTTGCGGAGATGAAGCGTGTGGCGACTGTAGAGATTGCCGCACCAGCACCGTTACCGCAGCCACCGCCGTGGGTTCCCCCTGACTTCACTCGGAAGCAAGGTTACCTCGATCCTGCTCTAGGTGGCATTGAGGCCCGTTTTTCATGGACGATCCCCGGAGGCAACGGTAACGGTGTGACGATCTACGATGTTGAGTACAACTGGCTACAAACGCATGACGATATGAGCAGGGCCGGCGGCATTGCCATACTCGTAGATTCCGGAGACTCAAATAGCCCGCCTGGTTTTAAGGAACTGGAGTGTCCTGCGCCTTGTGACAGAGTCAACAGAGAGCATGGTACAGCCGTCCTTGGCGAATTGATTGCGGATCGCGATACGAGGGGCATCACCGGCATTTCCTGGGCTGCCAAGGTTGGACTGGCTCCTGCCAATACGTTGAACCTAGGATATAACCCGGCCAATGCGATTCTCCTCGCAGTGGCCAACGGTTCAGCAGGAGACGTCATCCTGCTAGAGCAACAGCAGCAGGTATGCGGGTTGTCAGATTACGGGCCGATTGAAGTGCTTCCCTCTGTCTTCGATGCGATTCAAACCGCAATTGCCCACGGTTTTGTGGTGGTAGAAGCTGCTGGAAATGGGGGGGTGAATTTAGATCACACTGCCTGTTCCGGTATATTTGATCGGAGCGTACGGGATTCAGGAGCCATCATCGTGGGCGCAGGGCATCAACCGAGCAGTGGACTGGACCGCCAACGAGAAGGGTTTTCCACCTTCGGGAGTCGCGTTGATCTGCAGGGGTGGGGATCTGGTGTCGTGACGACAGGATACGGTGATTTATATCTGGCTTCAGATCGTCCTGCCGATCCTGGTTTTTGGTATACAGAGGTATTTAGCGGCACGTCTAGCGCCGCCGCGATCGTTGCCGGTGCTGTTGCAAACCTCCAGGGCATTGCGTTGGCTCAGTCAGGAGTCCCAGTCGCTCCCTTACAGATTCGGGCGTTGTTGGTACAAACGGGAAGCCCACAATTGGGGAATACCGACGAGCCAATCGGCCCTCGTCCTAATTTGCGGCAGGCCGCCGCTCAATTGGTCCTCACTATCAAACCAGGGCATGTTTTCCAGCCTCATCAATCCGAGAAGCACTGAAGTGATCTCTGTGGCAGGTCTGGATTGCAAGGTTCATTGCGTAAAACTCCGTCATTGCATCGGAGATGGGATCCATATATAAATCCTTGCTGACAGTGGCTGTAATCGAAGATACACTCTGACATCAGTAGAGCCATTGGTGCTGTGCCTCTCACCGTGCACGCACACGCTCGGTTTTTGTATGCCATCCCATGGTGTACATCATTATGGTCGAGGGAGGCCTACGCAGGAAATCATGCTGAAGCACCATATCCTGGTCGGTCTTATGCTCGCCTTGGTGGCTGTGTGTCCGGATCTCTCGTGGGCAGCAGACTTTGTCGCGAGGGTCACCACCGTCCATGAGGGTGATCGATTGACGATTCGTCACAAGGGCCGCAACGAAACGATCTATCTGAAAGACATCGATTGCCCTGACCTAAAGCAGCCCTACGGGAAGGAGGCGAAGCACGCGACTGCAGCGTATGTTGCGAACCGAGAGGTCGTCGTGCGAGGCCTCACACGAGACAAGCAGGGCCGGGTATCTGCCGAGGTCTTGCTGCATGACGGACGCAATGTGGGGCGCGAGTTGCTGAAGGAAGGGTTGGCATGGTGGCGATCAACCTCCAACAATGCCGGCCTTGAGGTGATTGAACAGCTTGCCAAGGCTTCCGGCAAGGGTCTGTGGGCCGACTCCAATCCTGTCCCGCCGTGGAAATGGAAATCACACCAGCAGGCTAGTCAGAAGTCATCTCATTAGGTCTCTCCATCTGGCATCGGTTCATGGTCAGCTGTCACGACGTAGCGGAACGGCTGGTTGGGTTTGAGCGTGTGAAATGGGTAGCAGGTGATCAGGATCAGGTGCCTTCCATCCTCATCGGTGCGGATCGAAGCGGTGCGTGAATCGACGATCTGGCCATCCCGCACTATAAAACGATGCCACCGGCCTGTTCGAACTTGCAAGAGGAGTGTCTCGCCTGCGTGAAGTGTTTCCAAAAATTGAAAGTGTGTATCGCGGTGGCCGGTTAGGATCATGGTTCCAATATCTCGTACTGCAGTGTGTGATTCGAGCCGCCCAGGCCCGAATGCCAGCGTACGTCCGTGTGCGCCTTCCATCACAATCTGATCAATTCCCAGACTCGGCACCACCAGTCTGGCGACTGGCCAGGTATCGGCCCAGGGCCAGGGTTTCACATCGTGTTCGCCGGCCAACGCGGAGGCCCAAGCTCGTTGTAATAGAACTTGGGCTAATCTTGCTTTCACATAGATCCAGACGCCGCTTCCTGTCTGCCAGAGGCCGAGCAAGACCAAGATGATAACCAGGAGGGTGATTATCCTGGTAGTGACTCGTTGTCTGATCACACCAGCATACTCCGTGTTCGCCAGAGAATGGCTGCTGTCCCCAGAAGCAAAAGTCCCAATAACAATTGGAGCGGTCCGTTTGTGCCTGTCTTGGGAAGCCCGATCATTGCAGTCTTCTCCTGATCTTCTGAGGATTTCGTGCTCTGTTGTAGTTCGGTTTCTGGCTTGCTGACCGGGCGAGCCGGTGTGACATCGACGGCCACGAGGCTGGTGTATTTGCTGACGAGATGATGGGCCAAGGCGACATCGAGTACTCCTGTGCGAACGGTTTCGGCAGCCGTTCCTGTGAAGGCTTCGTCCATCAGGGCGGAGATTTTCTGCATTGCCCAATAGACGGAGAGGCCGCCTCGATTCATGGCTTGCTTCATCGATAGGGGTAGCGACCAAGGTTGTGTGCCCATCTGTCCCCGGAGGACGGCTTGGTCTGGGACCGACGTGGCCTTGAGAGCCAGGACAATCGGTTCCCCTTCGTAGAGATCGGCAATATTCAAAGGATAGTGTTCCAGCCCGGCCCAGCCGGTCCGATCAAGCTGGATGTCGTTCAGTACTGGGCGCTCCAGCTTCTTGAACAGTGAATCCAACTTGTCTTTCACTTCTGTCAGATTTCCCACGTAGGTGAAGGTGCCGCGACCGAACTCCGCGGTTGTCCGCATCAAGTGGCTGTTGGGTGTGGATCCGATACCGATGGTGAATATCCGTCTGGTACCCAGGCGATGGTGTATCAACTCGAACAGTTCGTCTTCGTTCCCGACCTGTCCATCGGTGATGAGAACAATTTGCTGGAGCCTGGTCGAATCTTGTGGGTTCTTGAGGGCTTGCCGCAGCGCGGGGAGCATTTCTGTTCCTCCATCAGCAGAGAGGCGTTCCACGTATTGGATGGCCTTTCTCATGGCCGTAGTCGTCACAGGCTCTGGCGAGGAGAAGAGTGAACGAACTGTATTGTTGAATTGAATCACGTTGAAGCGGTCTTGAGTTGTCAGCCTGGTAAGAGCGGTGGCCAGCGCAGATTTGGCTTGCTCGATCGATGAACCGGCCATCGAGCCGGAAGTATCGATGACGAAAGTCAGATCGCGGGGCATGCGTGGGGTGGCGTCGCGCTGTTGTGTCGGAGGCATCAACATCAACAGCGCATAGGTCTCGCCGTTCCGTTGATCGGTCAAGACTGTAGCCGACGGTTCTGTGCTAGGAACTGGAGACCAGGTGAGTTGAAAGTCGCGATCGGCCGGCACGGCGTCTTTTTGAGGCTGATGTGATAGCCCTCATCGCGGTCTGGAATGACGATGACCTGGTGGGAAAGCGATTCCACTTTTGCGATTGGAAATCCAGTAGTCAGCGAGAGGGAGAGACTGACAGGATTGATGAGCCCTTGGCCTGGCTTCTGCACGGGTGGGGTGATGCGCGAGGCGTCTGGCACTCGGTCCGTGTCCAGCATCGTTCCCGAACCGTATGAGTCTTGGCCTTCTACGATCACCGGTGTGCCGGAGATATATCGTTGGCCCACGACCATGGGAAAGCGAAGATGGAAAGTCCCCTGGTTGTAGCGGATGGTTTCCTGATACTCGATTTCCACAATGATCCGTTCGCCGGGGCCGATGTTCGCCACTGAGGTGGTAAAGATATTCGGACGTTCCTGTTCCACCAGGCTTGTCCGTTTCCCTTCCTGCTTTGCTTTTTCATAGACCTTCTTCGCCTCAGTCCGTTCTTTGATCTGGCCCTCGATGATCCGTTCACCCACGTGCATGCGCAGGTGATCGACGGCGGCCGTCTCCGGGAGCGGGAACACATAGATCCCTTCAAGCCAGTCGCCTTTTTTGTGGCTGGGATTGGTGAACTCTTGGCGCACCGTCGCGCGGGCGATAATGCCTGTCACGGCAATCTGCACGTCGGTGCTGAGGAGAGGCGCAGGTGTGTAACGGCCCTGCTGGTTGGTTTTGAACAGCAGCGTGCCTTCCGTCACGTCGTTGAGTCCCATTGTCGGAATTACACCGGTGCTGAGCGATTCGGCCGGCTGCGCGTGGCCGTGGGAGAGATCAGGAATGGAATAACAGTGAGCAGCGCGTAGAGGCACAGACGAACGACCGATGAGCGAGTATAAGCGTACAGCATGGGTGACCTCGGTGATGCGAATCGTGAAAGGGTGAATGACTCTGTCAGTTGACCGGACCCTGGAAGAGACGGAATCTCCTCCAGGGTCAGACGCGCTCCCGGTTAGCTTCCGGAAGTCAGATCTGGCGTCAGCGGAGTGAGATCAATTGCCGAGGGATCACCTAGGGAAGGAAGGGGTGTTTCGGCAAGTGAATCGGAACTATCTGTGTTGCCGTGCTGGTCATCAGCCGATTGGATTGGCTCGCTGGTCTTTGGCTCAGTGGCGACAGTCGGAAGCATCATGTGCGCCTGACCAATCTTGCGGATTTCGAGATGCACGCGACGATTCATGTTGCGGCAGACATCGCTGCTGTCGAGACAGAGCGCGCCCTCTTCACCGAGGCTCACAGTCTTGATCTGATTCTCTGCAACACCGGCGCTCATGAGTTCAGTCTTCACCGTCTCCGCCCGCTTCATGCCGAGCTGCATGTTGTAGACGGCGGAACCCTGTCGATCCGTATGGCCCTGCACGAGAATGCCGAGGTCGGGATCGTTCTTCGCCAAATCGGCCTGCGTGGCGAGGATGGCCTTGGCGTCGTCGGTGAGTCCCCTGCGGCCCACCTCGAAATAGATATCGGTATGGATGCTGTCTAGCTTAGTACTGGCGGCGAGGATGGGTTGGTTGTGCATGATTGGCTCGACGGCCGGGGCCGTGCCGGCTTTGAGCACGTTCGTGACTTGCGTGTTGCTCAGTGTTTCAGTTGCGGACTTCGAAACATAGGGCTGACCCTGCCCGGAGTAGAACCAGACGGCTCCGATAGCGACGGCCAGGATGAGGACCATCCCGCCGACGAGATAGACCTCCTTCGTGCCCTTCTCCGATCCGACTATGGCAGGGGAAATGTTTCCTGACGAGACTGACGATGATGGATTCTGCATGATGGCATCTCCTTTTTTTCCGTGAAACGTGAAAAGTTAAATGTGGAACGTGTTTGAGATCATGTCGGCCTTGGTTTTGCTTCACCCCCTTTCTCGCTATCTGCGCCTTGTCTTGACGATCAAATGCTTGAGCAACGAGAGTGCCGATGTGACGAAAAGAAAAAAGATGGCGAAAGTTGAGGAAAATTAAGAGGTTCAGAAAATGGCGAAAAGATCGTCTGATGCGGGGAGATTAAAACCGGCATGGGATGCGGGGAGGGACCCGCAAGAAAGGGGAAAGGGATGGGGGCTGATGATCTTCTTTGCTCGCGCAACGCGCGGTCGCAGACTCCCCTCATTGGGCGCGCGCAGTGGAAGATCAATCAGACCCCATCCCTGAAGAGAAACGAGCAAGCTTGGAGGGATGGGCAGGAAGTAGCCAGGTGCCCTTCTTGCTCGCAGAACGCGCACGATAAGAATGTGCTCGTTCGATGCGCGCAGTAAAGGGCAGCCTTGACCACTCCCGTAACGAGTGTGAAGAGGATTAAAAAGCCCTTGCCCCGGCTACTCGCCAGTCTCGGCGAGTCAACGAGGGGAACGGGTGAAAAAGTTGCGAGTAGTGAGAGATCAAGCAGGCCATCCTTCCGTCAACGGAAACCGAACAAGCTTGAAGGAATCCATTTCTAGGGGGCAGTGCCAAATAGGTGTACGCAGTTGGAGTTCCCTCAGGTTACCCTTTCGTGCCTAAGGTATTTGGAGATAGGGTCAACTTTGAAGTAGGATTGGCCTCACAGGATTATAAAGGCAGGTCGCTCTAGAACCACCTGTGATGCTCCCGAGTTTCAGAAGGCATCCTATTGCTGCGCCACTGCGACCGAGGGTGACTTCTTAATGAGACCAAAGAAAGCAGGAACGTCCATGAATCAATTTCCCTTATGGCAGCGTACGCTTGCGGACCAGTCTGATACCCTTGACCCGCAGCGGGAGATCCTTCGTCAAGCCTTTCTCAGCTTTCGAGACCGCACATCGCAGTTGGTAGGTGAAATTGGTGGACTACTACCTGGGCTGACGGTTCACGACATAACCCATATCGATGCCCTGTGGCGTGTTGCTTCCGAGATTGCAGGTCCTGACTATCCGCTAAATCCAGCAGAGGCCTTTGTGCTCGGAGGTGCTTTCTTGTTGCACGATGCCGCCCATGTACTTGCCGCATACGAGGACGGCATAATTGGCGTGAAGAATACCGTTGAGTGGAAGGATCTCATTGCCCAGCGGTTTGAGGGGATCGAACCGACTATGGGATCGCCACAAGCGCGCTCAGCGCTGTTTCAGGTTCTGCGACACTTGCATGCGAAACAGGCACGTCGACTCGCAAAACTGTCATGGAAGGTTCCTAGCACTGGCGAAAAAATTCACCTGTTAGAGAATTTTCACCTGCGCGAGTATTACGGCGACTTGATTGGGGAAATCGCTGAAAGCCATCGTTGGCCTTCTCATCGAGTCGCCGAAACGTTTGAGCATCGCCATGTCAGTGCCCCTGGCATGCTGGTGCCGGCGACATGGTCTGTTGATACGCTTAAGGTGGCATTCCTGCTTCGTACAGCCGATGCCGCACATATTGATGGGCAGCGTGCGCCATGGTTTCTGTTTGCTCTACGAGATCCCGAGGAGATTTCACAGCTGCATTGGAATTTCCAAGCGAAGATGGGGCAACCTGCACGGACAGACCGTAACGAGCTTCGCTTATCTTCAGGGAGCGTGTTTGATACCAATGATCGCCAATCGTGGTGGCTGGTGTACGATGCAGCCTGCATGATCGATCGGGAGATACATGAGGCTCAAATACTCATGCGTGATGCAGGCCGTAAACCCTTTGCTACAATTTCGGTAGAACACGTATCCAGCCCAGAAGCATTTGCTATCAATGTACGGACTGCAGGTTGGGAGCCAGTAAATGTGGCACCGAAGATAGGTGATATTCCAAAAGTTATTTCCAAGCTCGGTGGCGCAAAGCTTTATGGCGATCGACCAGAACTCGCGCTACGCGAGCTTATTCAGAACGCCGCGGATGCCGTGCGTGCTTTGCGTATGTTGGGTGGCATTGGAGAGAAGGAAGGGGAAATCGAGGTTTCTTTTGTGCCTGAAGGTGATCTTATTTGGTTGCACCTAACCGATAACGGTATTGGCATGAGCCGTTACGTTTTAACTGAATGCTTGTTAGATTTCGGCAACTCGCTTTGGAATAGTGAAACTCTTCGGACGGAACTGCCTGGTCTAGCGTCAAAAGGGTTCAAGGCAGTTGGCCGTTTCGGCATCGGATTTTTCTCAGTCTTCATGCTGGGCCGAAAGGTACTAGTAGCTACGCGCAGGTTTGCTAGGGCTAGCAACGATCACAGTGATCAGTGGATGCTGGAATTCGGTGATGGACTGGACGGGCGACCAACGCTTCGTAGACCGTCCCCAACAGAAGAATTGCGTCGACCTGGAACAAGAATCTCGGTCGCACTCAATCTAGAAACTTTCGACAAGCTGCAAGGAGCAAGGTTTGACCCGTATTTCGAGGCAACTGGTAGTCCCTATCATTTTCTATCCAATTTTGACCCTTTGTCCGATAGGGGCAAGAAGCCAAAGAAGATTATCGGACAGATCAAACCCGATGCGCTTTCAAAAGTGTTGTTGAATCTTTGCCCTACTCTCGATGTCAAGGTGTCGATTAGAATTTCCGACAGCGATCCTATGGCAGTCGTGATACCCGATGCTTGGAAGATCTTGGAGCAGAGTCATCTTCTAAGTTATCTGGCAGACTTTCATTTTGTGAATTTAAAGGCAGTGCACAAACTAATCGATATTAGGGAGGAAACGGGCGAGTTATTAGGCAGGATAACCTATCATGGCTCATCATTCTCTTATGCCATAGTCACTCACGGTGGACTGCGGAGCGGCATTGTGCCTAAGCTTGCAGGGGTTGTCCTAGGTCATAATAACGCGAACTTGTCACGGAACGACTCGAGTCCCCAGGCGTCTTGCGAAGCTTGGCACCAATGGGTCGAAGTATGGATCGACTCTGCGTCAGATCATTCTGCAAGTGTATTGAGTGATCTGCATCCCCTATGCCCCGAGCGGGATCTAGCGGTATACCTTGTTGGCTGCAAGCAGATGAATGAGGCCCAACTCTCCGGTTGGCTTAAACAGCAGATTCAAGTACGCGTTGTCATAGGTCAGCCGGAACAGGAAGACTATGACGATGTTTCGATAGATCGGTTCAATCAGTACTTCAAAATAAGCGACGACATCGTTGTGCTTCCAAAATCGGATGAACAACTGGCAAAGTCGTTGGCTTTCCTTCCGATCAATTACACAAAACGGCTGCAGGCTGCATTGAAACTGGCATGGGGGGATTTCGAAACGTTCGAGGAAGATGACGTATGCGTTGGTGAAGTAGATGGCTGTGAGATTACTCGTTGGGTAGATTGCTACGAACGCGTTACTACAGACTAGAGAATGGGAAACGGTGTCAGAAACCATTTTCAACGCGGAATCAAAAACCAGACGCGTTGAATTCCTGGATAGTGAAGACTGTATATGATGAGTCTGGCATTTCCTGTCAACGCGAAACTCAAAGACGGTTCGCCGCACCTCAGACCAACTGGGCAATAGTCATTCTGTGAATGAGGCACTTTTGGTAGCCTGTTTCCTCCCGCAAAGTTTTCCTGTCAAAAAAAGACAAAATTCTTTGAAGAACGTAATCCTGCGACCATACTACGGGGTGTACTCCTTAGCAGGCTGCTAAAAAAATTCAGCACGGTAGAACTTCGATGGCTTGCATATCTGGGGCACCAGGATGCTCAAAAAGGCCGTCCAGCAAGGCCGCAGGCGAATTGAAACCGGAGGCGTACCCTCAGGGGTACGTTGAGGATTTCAATGAGACGAGAACGAAGCTGGCGGACTTTTTCAGCATCCTACTTAGAGTGAGTGATGAGTGGAGGGAAGCATGATCGGTCCGGCCAAAATCGTGGTACGGTATGCGAACGGTAAGACGCTGAAGGGATACTCGCAGGATTTTTCCCCTGCGTCTCCTCATTTTCATGTCAGGCGCAATGAAGCCGTTGGATCCGATCTCGGGCAACAAGTGCCGCTTCGTGACCTGAAAGCTATCTTTTTCGTCCGCAATTTCTCAGGAGATAATTCTTATGAGGAGCGGAAGACGTTTGTGGCCGGGAAGGCCCTCTCTGGGAAGAAAATCGAAGTCACGTTCAAAGACGGAGAAGTATTGGTCGGTACGACCACAGGGTATGATGCCCAGCGCCCTGGATTTTTTCTCTTTCCCGCCGATGACAAAACCAACAATACCCGAACGTTTGTAGTGGCGGCCGCGGTCAAAAACGTCCGGTTTCTCTAGTCTCATTTCCACACACGCGACACTCATAGATGGTTCGCTGGCTCAATTGGTGCTGGCGGATGAGCGAAATGTGGAAGGCCGTCTAGCTAGCACGGCTCGTTCGATGGACGGAGTCATGCTTGACTGCGGGTTGCATTCCTGACAAGGCAAACACAAGTAGGCTTGGAGGGCGCTATTTCATTGAAGGCTGAGTTGACGTGTACAGGTATCGACCATCCGGGCGGCGCGCCTGCGACCTATAAAGGCACACCACACACACAATACGCCGCCGAGCACCATGCTGGCCGCAACTACAGTGATGCTGCCAACAAGCCATACCACAAATAGTTCGTGTAACATGTCGTGTACCCCCTAAAAAATTGTATCAAATGCCTCCATTTTATCCAGTAAAAGACAAGAGATTGCTTTGCCCTTATACTCCGTGTGCTTAGAATCACGCCTGAGCTGGAATTCCAGCTCATCACAGGAGAAGAATCAGTATGAGATATGTCGATTGATGTATGCGAACGGAGGTTTCTTGTCGGTGTGACACGTGCAGATGGTTGACCAGTTCAGTTGATACTGGCTGATGAAAGGGATGTTGAGTTGTTGCAATGGGAAGGAGGAAGTGGCCAGGTTGCTTAGATTTTGTTGGAAGGAGCGAGTTGATCGGAGGCTTGATGGACATGCGTATTAGGAGACGACCAATGGGTGTGCTTACTACCTCTGTAGGCACACCACACACACAATAAGCCACCTAGCACCATGCTGGTCGCGACGACTGAAATGCTACCGACGACCCAAAACATAAATAATTCGTATAACATCGAATGTCCTCACGAAAAATTATATCAAATTCCACAATTTTCTACAGCATGAGACAGTAAAATATTTTTCTTTATATTTCATATATTTCAGGTCACACATCAGCAAGGTATTCGCCAAGAAAATGGATCATGGTATCAGGTCAAGGGGTTAGGCATGATTATTGATGTAGGAGGTTAATCAATGAGCCTCTCTTTTCCTGTCAGCGCGAGACTGACAGACGATTCGTCGATTCAATTGGTACTGGCGGATGAGCGAGATGTGGAGTCATTGCGGCGACTCTATCGAATCATTGTCGACGAGGGAACATCTTACCCGCATGACCGGTTTCCAGATCAAAATGAGTTCATGGAATACTGGTTTCGCGGCAAGAATACTGTGGTGGCCTATGTGCCTGATCGTGCTCGTGCCAGGGCTATGGCCGGGGCATTTTATCTCAAGCCGAACTGGCCTGGGCGGGCAAGACATGTGGCGAATGCCGGCTTCATCGTAGCGCCTGACTGGCGCAATAAAGGATTGGGCCGGCTGTTGGGTGAGACCATGCTTGCCTATGCCAAGCAGCTCAGCTTCCACAGCGTGATCTTCAATCTTGTGTTTTCTGAAAATATGGCTGCGCGCGATCTCTGGGAAAAACTTGGCTTCAGAGCACTGAGCGTGGTTCCTGGTGCGGTGCGGAAGGACGATGGGACGTATCAGGATGCAATCATTATGTTTCGATCCCTGCTGGATTGAATGAATTGTTTCTTAGGTTCGCACTCCAAGTGAAACATGACAGGCCCTGAAGGATTAAGGGGTTGCACTTGGAGTGAGAACCTACGTCCTTTTTTTGAACCCGAGTGAAATCGATCTTTCCTGTTGAAAGTATCGCCGTACGAGTATCTCAACTGAAGTGAAGTGCCTGTCGGGGAGGTTTTTGAATCGCCGTTTGCAATCGAGGAGCGCCACGTCTGCTGTGGCGAAGGGTTCGATGACCGATATGAGGTGGTTGTGGTAGTCCATGAGCTTCAACTCAACCGTTCTCAGATGGCTGGGATCGCCTGCAATGGCGAGTGCAGCATTCGTGTGATCGCCGGCAGCTTCGACCAGTGCTTGGAAACAGAGACCCTTCAAACGTTGTGTCACAGTGCTGCGGTCCCACCCTAACATTTTTGCCGTTGCCTGCATATCAAAGTTGTGATGACGGAGGCAATTCAGGACCG
The DNA here is from genome assembly GCA_965233175.1 of uncultured bacterium. Taxonomy (GTDB): domain Bacteria; phylum Nitrospirota; class Nitrospiria; order Nitrospirales; family Nitrospiraceae; genus Palsa-1315. Next base: position 35,661 of record CBDDRW010000063.1, on the reverse strand, counting down.
CTGTATCACTGGCTGGGTCCGGAAGAATCTGTGAAACTTTGGTTCGCCCTGATGGCAACAGGGTGCTGTCGAGTCGTAATGATTCTTTGCTGAGTAGGGGGCCATCGTTCAGTGCTATTGCTTGCTCCAGACAATGCCGGAACTCCCGCACGTTCCCCTTCCACTCATGCTCGGCCAGCGCGCGGAGCGCCTCGTTCGAGAGTTTCGGTGCCGGCTTACCTATCTGACCGGCAATATCATTGAGAAACATATCCGCGAGGATCAGCACGTCGCCCACACGTTCTCGTAATGGCGGAAGCCGGAATACCAGACCTGTCAGGCGGAAATAGAGATCTTCACGGAACCAGCCTTCAGAAACCCCACGCTGCAAGTCGCGATTCGTGGCAGCGACAATCCGCACATCCACCGTTGTGGGAATCGTCGCGCCGACGCGATAGAACGACTTTTCCTGTAAGACCCGTAGTAGCTTGCTCTGGTGATCCAACCGCAGGTCGCCGATTTCGTCCAAAAAAATGGTCCCATGATTGGCCAACTCGAAGTAACCGCGCCGGTCTGTCGTGGCACCGGTGAAGCTGCCTTTCGTATGCCCGAAGAGTTCGCTTTCAAACAACTCTGGAGAAATTGCTGCCATGTTGACGGCGATGAACGTCTTCCCAGCTCGCGGACTGAGCCGATGAACTGCTCGGGCGAATAGCTCTTTTCCGGTCCCTGGTTCGCCGAGCACAAGGACCGTCAGAGTCGACTTGGCCCCTTTCTTGAGATCCCGATAGAGGCGCAAGAGGCCAGGGTCTTGCGTGATGATGCCGACCTGCCGGCATTCATCGCAGAGACGATCGAATTCATCGTCGCCGATCACGGTGGGTTCGTGTGTGGCAGCACGCAGACTATGCAATTGCTCTTCGAGTCCTTTCAGTTTCCTGCGCGCTTCATCTTCCTGTGCCTGGGCGTCTGCGAGTTGGGAACGAAGGACATCTGCGGATCTGGAGAGTTCTTCCTGCTGACCCGCCGATTGTGTAATAGCGGTTCGTGCGACGTCGAGGTCTTCCTGTAAGGTATCTGCTCGGGTTTCTCGTAGCACAAGCGCTTCGCGCACGGAGATGGCTTCTTGCTGCAAACGGAGCATGTCCTGTTCTAACAGCATCAGTCGCTGATAAGCGGTGAGGTGGCTCCAAATAGTGGTACCGGCGAGTACAAACAGAGCGGCCGTTATGGGCATCGCGAGGGGAAGTACCAAGTGGGCTATGGTGAGCGCGAGAAAAATGATGACTCCATACCAGGCAATGGCCTTCCCGGCGAGGAGCAAGCTGATTGTTCCTTTGAAACGAAGCAGGAGCCAGGCGACCAACCAAGCTATGAGCAGCGTCAATAACGAACGGCCGGCGACATTGAGTTGGTAGAGGTGATTGTCAGTGAGCAGCATGTTGAGGACGTGAAGATGTGCCACCGAGCTCGTAATCGTCTGACCCGTGGGCAAGAGCCAGCTTCCCCCGGCGATCGGGTTTGGAAGAAACACGACAACTTTGCCCTTGAACCATTCGGTCAGCCGATCGTTCTCATGATGCTCAATGGCGCTCCAGATTGATGACATTGGAACGGATGGGAAGGCATTGATCGTTCCATTGCCGACATAGTTGACCAAGAGTGACGTGGCGCTTCCTTGTGAAAGAGACGGCTTCGTCGGTGAAATCTGTTGTTGAAAGGCCTCGTAGAGTGCGATCCCGAAGGCTTGAACGGACTGTTTGTTACCGTTTTCCGTTACAGGCACCGTTCGTGCGATACGATCAGAATGGGTTGTGACCACCAGATGGCCCGCGGTGGCTGCGTCTGAAATCAGCGTTGCATCGGAGCTCTGTACGACGACGATGGGGCCGGCGACGCTCATCGCTTCCAGCAGAAGGGCATCGCTTGCTGCCCCCCCGAGTTGAGCCGGACTGGCATGGTCGAGGCGATGATCGAGGCCGATCGCGAGAGCACCAGATTCATGTGCGCTCATCAGGAAGCGTGCGAAGATGGCTCGGTCCCATGGCCCAGGGCCGAACTCTTCCTCGCTCGCCTGATCTCGTGTCACGATGAGAAGGGATGGGCTTATTGGGATGGGCGCGCGATCGGTCAACCAGAAATCGTACGCAGTCCAGTCCAAAGCCGCGAATGTGGTGGGGGCTGCGGCCTTCAAGCTGAACGCCAGCACGGTCGCAAGCAGCCCCATCGCCCCGGCTTGGAGCCAGGAGGAGTTGAGAAATTGTCTCCACAGGCGTGCAGTATCGAGCATGAGTATTCTCTACGGTCCTGCAATTTCAGCCAAGATTGCTTTCGATTCTTGCTTGGATAAGCCCTTCAATATCGCTTTGGTCTTCTGCAAATCTTGCGTGACACCGAGGCCTTTGCCATAGATGCGTGCCAGCGCTTTCTTTGCCGGAATGAACCCATCGGCAGCGGTGGTGGTAAAACATGTCAGAATGCGGGCGTCGAACTGAGTGAGCCTGGTATCGAGGCCGGTTTCATACAGGCGTGCTAGTTCGTCGTGTGCGATCTCGCTCAGTGCAAAGGCCTCGGCAAGCAGGGTTGTGACTCCGTTGGATGATTGGCCGTCTTTGAGCAAGGCGACGCCCAAGGGTTCACCGGGGTTGTTGCTGTTGACATCCGGGTAATCGGCCCAGAGTTCATCGCGATATTGTTTGAAGCCTTCGTAGGCATCTCTTCTTCGGCGATCAGACTGCTCGGGTAAAAGCGCTTGGCGGCGAAGTTGTGAAAGGGATTCTGCCGCTTGCTGCTGGCCAAACTCAACGGCCTTGGTCCACCAGTGGATTGCCCGTGCCAGTTTTTTTTCGACGCCCTGTCCATTGCGATAGGCGTTCCCGATGAAATACTGTGCCTGCGGAACTCCGCCTGTCGCCGCGTCCTCCATCAATTGCGCCGCTTCCCGATGTCGAGCCGCCAGTTTCAAGAGCAGCGCAAGGCGATAGCTGGCATCGGGAAAGTCCGGTTGCAGCTCCAAGGCTCGGCGATAGGATTGGATTGCGGCTGTAAGGTGCCCCAGCGAGTACTGTGCGCTGCCCAAGCTGTAATGCGCGAGCGTAAGTTCGGGGTCGCGCCGGATAGCTTCCTTCAAGGCCATGGCAGCGGTGCGGCTATCCTGTTTGGCCATCAGTGTGATGCCAAGTTGTACATGGGCTTTGGCGTTGTTCGGGTTAAGCGCGATTGCAACACGGCATTCGTCGATGGCTGCGTCGAGATCACCGATGCGGTAGAGCCCTTGGACCAGTGCAAGCCGGACCTCCTGACTGTCCGGCGATACAAGGACTGCGCGGCGCAAGTCACCCAGCACAATCACATCATCCACATGCTCGTATGGTATGTGTTCGGGAGACTGGTGTTTCTCCGGAAGTATTATGGTAGGCGAGTCTTCGGAAGAAGGTGGTGGGGACTCAACCACTGGAGGCGGAACGTCCTCAGGCGTTTGCGCGAATAACGGGTCGATGGGGAGTCGAGTGATGAGTGATGTGAGCAAGAGGGTCACAAGCACCAGTCGGAGACGCATTGGAAACCTGTGACCCTTCTGGAAGTGTTTGCGGAAGCCATTATAACATAGGGTATGTGCGAACTGACCGGAGACGGAGATGAAAGCATTAATAAACATGTTGGAACGGGCGGTTTCGTCTCTTTTGGTTCGGGTTTTACGGAGGACCAATAGAGAAAGAAAGGAGGCAAAGAAAAAGGCATTGCCTATTAAGGGCAATGCCTTTTGGAAATTCAGGTATGGATAGAGGGTTAGCTATTGGTCCGGGACGATTTCCGGTACTGGAACAGACCTAATGCAAGGATTCCCGCCCCAAGCATTAGGATGGTAGCAGGCTCCGGGACATTTGTTGCCCGAACATAGCCGCTGCCATAGTTGACGCCGCTGGCCACTCTTACTGCCTTTATATCCAGATCGTACGTGCCTGGACCGAGATAGAGGCTGCCTTTGCTGAGAAACGGGTTGTTCCACGCTTCGTTGAACGTAGTCGCGCCGGTCTGAAGTCCATCGAGGGCATACGTGATGGGGGAGGTTGTCATCATATATGTATTGTTCACATATAGCTCATAACGATCCCCGATCAATAATCGATCAGTGAGGTCTATCTTGACCGACGACGTTGCGGTGAACTGATAGCCATCCGATGGAATATCAATCCAGCCTGTTCCGCCTGTAAACTGGAACAGTTCAGGACTACTGCCGACTGTGAGTGGGATGGCCCAGGATTGAGTCACGGAAAAAAATAGAAAACCAGCCGTCGCTAGCATCTTCAAGTATTTCATGAGATTCCTTTCCGTCGGTTACAGTCTAGGGACCAGTGGAGAAATCCGAATATCTAACTATTCATCAAGCAAAAGGGGTACCAAAGTCACAAGATAAATAAATCAATAAGTTAAGAATATTCTAGAGGATGAATCATAAAATTCTTTACACCAAAATCGGCATGAAATGAAGGAGGAAGGGAAATACTGCTTATTAATCAATGTGAAAGCTGTTTTATCCTATTGTAAAATTTCCTGACAGTTAAGCAGGGGATCGTGGCACGATTTGTTGAGGAGGACAAAGACTTAAAAAAGCCGTTGTTTGATGTGTGTGATAGAGGTTTGTATCTGCTCGATTGACAGGGACACAGCTGAGTGGGGTACCTGCCATACTGGCTCGAGGGGGGCTGGATCGCTGGCCAGGCGGGGAATCACATGCCAGTGTATATGAGGGAGTTGGTTGCCGAGGAGTTCATAGTTGATCTTCTTGGCCTGATAGACCTGTGAGAGCGTTTTCGCCACGAGATTGACCTCTTCCATCAGCTGAATCCGTTCTGTGGGGGCCAGTTGGAATAGCTCTGTTGCATGGTGTTTGAGTACGAGAACAGTCCAGCCGGGAAAGAATTGATCCTCGTATAAATAGGCGTTGGAGAGGCCTAGATCTGCGATGAAATGGTTTTCTCTCGGCCAGCTACCTAGGCAGGCCTTGCATGTGGGGTCGCTCATGGCTGGTTGGCTTTGCGCCATTCTTCTTCTGTCATCACGCCCTTCTTGATCAACAACTGAATTAGCTTGTCGACGGAGTTGCGACTTGGCGTTCCGGGCTGAATTGGAGCTGCTGCTTGGGTTTGTTTCGGCTCAGGCGGGGGACGTTTTTGTCCCAGCACTTTAAACGAAGGTGTAAAGACTGAGACATAATCCTTGTTTCTGAGGCGCACGGTGACAGGGAGGCTGTCGGCGAGCGAGCCAAGGTCGGGAGCCGGCCCGACCGGAACACGAAAGAACGGTTTACCGTCATCGGTTTCGCCGTCTTGCCCGAGTATGTCAAAACGGGTAAGAAAGGATTCGCCCGTTAGCCCTTCATGGTCTTCTCCTGCGAGATTGGTAATCTTATCGAGGACGATCACCAGCGAGTCGGCGATCAGCAAATCGGAAGAGTGGTTTCTGACACTGACGTCGTAACGATATTCGCTCGTAAAGTTGTCGCGGCCTTTGAGCGTGACGACGACGGAAGCCTTGCCGGTCAGGTCGGTGAGCTGATCCATCGAGGCTGCGAATCCTGTTATCGGGGTGACCAGGGCGCAGGCGCCGAGGATTCCACCCAGGATGATCGCCGCGGCTAGAGACATTCTTCTCATCGTTGCGTCTGATTGATCCGGACAGGTTTCTCTTGTGCCGTCGTTCCGAGCATAGCAGATATCAGGGCTTTCATCGAGCGTCGTCACGCAGGCTCGCCTTGACACCTCGTTTCGTCGAACGATATTCTCCTCGCGGCTGAAACCGTGATCCACACGCTGCGATATCCCAACTCGTGAAACGAACTGTCCACAGGCCTGCCCCGCTTCTGGTTTCCGGTGCACTCCTGCCACGGTTGATGCGTCTTTACGATTACCCACATCCGGCTCAACCTAATCGGGTCATTCGCGGGTATGATAGACCCCATGCGGTGCGGACTGCGCGTATGTGTGCCGCGGTGGCCATGGCATTAGGCCATGGAGTCGAGCGGGTCCATCAGTATCAGATCGCCTGTTTATTGCATGATTTGGGCCGTGCGGGGCTCGACCGCCGACTCTTCGGGAAAATTTGGTCTTGGGCTAAGGAACGTGGCATTCCGACCAGACCGCGTGAATGGAGGGCCATACATCCGGACACGATCTATGGACGAGAAACAGAAGCCTTTCTTCGACAATACCGTCATGAACTAGAAGCGGGCGGGATTGTGATGACCCATTGGGCCAAAGAGCAGATCGAGATGCGGCTGGGCTATTCGCGTCGGCTTGCCCGTCGGCTGCGTATGGTTCGACCAGTCATCAGGAAAATGGGGGTGATCTGGGCCCCTTGGATGCAGAAGGTGATGCTCTATTATTACTACCCGGAAAAGTTGGCGTCGGCTAAACCCTGGGTCAAGCAGCTGGCAGAGATTCTTGTCGCCTGCGAACAGTTTGAAGCATACAGCAATCAGCGTCGCGGGCGGGATTACTATGTGCGGAAGAAAGAAACGTTGATCGATGCCTTTGCCTATTTGGAGAGGCTGCAGCAGGAAGGGGTGTTGAGTGGCGTGGTGATGGGAACGTTGCGGCGATTGACAGCGCAAGGTGAGTTCGATGCAATCTTAGAGGAGGCCCGCGGCTGTCCCTTTACCCGAGAAGAGCGACAAGCGCTCCGAGCAATGGAGTCATAGGATGGCGGTAAAAACGGTGTCGTTGCGTCTCCCCATGCAGGGGAACACACAGATCGAAAATATCACGAAGTCTGTCACCGATGCTTTGACTGGTACCAGATTGTTGGCCGGGATTGTCACGGTATTCGTGAAGCATACCACTGCATCGGTGATGATCATCGAAGATGAACCGGGTATTAGGGCCGACACCAAAGCCTTCTGGGATCGGGCCGTCCCCGCTGATCCTGCCTGGCAGCACAATACGAGGAATGCCGGCGAGGACAACGGCCACAGTCACCTACGAGGTCAGTTGCAGGGACCATCAGTCACGATCCCCTTTCTAGACGGAGCGCTACTATTGGGGGCGTGGCAACAGATTGTCCTTGTCGATTTCGATACTCGATCCAGGACCAGAGAAATCATTATCCAGATCATGGGGGAATGATTGGGATGAAGCGGCTGGTTGTTTCAGCGGGACTGTTGTTCATCGGTCTTTGGCCTCTTTTGTCGACGGCCGAGTGGGGCAAGCCGCTGGGCGGGACGTACGACGGGCCTGAGGGAAAGCCGCGCGTGGTGACGCCTTCGCCAGCCGAGTTGGGTTCGGATGAGCGGGCCACGATGACTGTGTTCGAACGAGCGACGAAATCCGTGGTCTTCATCGCGAATACGGCGATTCAACGAGACCCCTGGTCATTCAATCTCTTTGAGGTCCCTCAAGGGTCCGGGTCGGGATTCGTCTGGAACAAGCAGGGGCACATCGTCACCAATTTTCATGTTGTCTATGGCGCCAATTCAATCACGGTCACGTTGGCTGATCGGACAGAGCATAAGGCCACTCTCATCGGTGCCGATCCTGATCATGATGTGGCGGTGTTGCAGATTCGAGCCCCTGAAGATACGCTGTCGCCTCTCACGGTCGGGACGTCGAACGATTTGCGCGTTGGACAGAAAGTCTTGGCGATCGGGAATCCGTTCGGTCTCGACCATACACTGACGACCGGCGTGGTGAGTGCCTTGGGACGGACAATCAAATCTCTATCGGATCGAACGATTGAAGGGGTCATTCAAACCGATGCGGCCATCAATCCGGGAAATTCAGGCGGGCCGTTGCTCGATAGCGCCGGTCGATTGATCGGCGTCAATACACAAATTGTCAGCCCGAGCGGGGCCTTTGCAGGAATTGGTTTTGCTGTGCCGGTCGATACCATCAACCGTATTGTCCCGGAGCTCATTAAGCATGGAAAGCTTATCCGACCGGGGCTCGGGGTCTCGCTCGTTCCTGATGCGATGGCCAAGCGCTGGGGGGTCAAGGGAGTGATCATTGGCAAAGTGTCACGTGGAAGCGGGGCGGATCGTGCCGGGTTGAAGGGTGCCCGCGAGACTGTCACAGGCCGGGTAGAGTTGGGCGATATCATTACGGCAGTCGATGGCAAGCCAGTCGGGACGCTGGATGAGTTGATGGACGTGATGGAACGGCATAAAGTCAATGATCGAGTCACGATCGAAGTCCTACGAGGGACCCGACACGAACGTGTTTCTGTGACCCTCCAAGCCGTCAATTGAACGGCAATCCACGCCTATGCTGTGGTAGGATCATCCATCTGTTCCGCATGGAGGACCACCAATGAGTGATCGCCGACCAGCTCAGCCACAGGACCCAGCATCCAATGGGAAAACGGAGGATGCCCCGAATCAATCCATTCGCATGGAATCCGATCCGCTTGAGCTCATAGAACAATGTCTCGCCTCTTTTCCAGACAGTGATCCTCGACAGAAGATCCTCTACAAGCTGCGCCATGTCGTGACTCTTGGGCAAGCCGCGCAGAAACAGCGCGAGGTTGAATTTAAGAAAGTGGCCGACGTGATCGCAAAGCTCACGGCGCCAGCTAATCGAGTAGGCACTCTGCTTGACGTGCCGGGTGAAGGCCTTGCACGGATCTTGGTGGGGGGGGCCGAGTACTATGCCTCGGTCGACCCGCGAGTACCGACTTCCGAGCTCAAGATCGGCACTCAGATTTTAGTCAATGAAGCCTACGCGGTGATTAAGGTGTTGGGCTATGACCGTAATGGGCCTGTGCTGAAGGTGGCAGAAACGTTGGCGGATGGGCGACTTCGGTTCGAGCAGGAGATGGGGCGACAGGTCTTGATCCTCCAACGGTCGAGCGATCTTATCGGCGTAGACTTGAAGGCAGGCGATGAGGTGCGTATCGATCCCAGCCTCCATGTGGCAATCGAGAAATTGGAGGACCGAAAAGCCAAATCCCACTTGCTCGATGAGGTTCCTCTGGTCACATGGGAACAGATTGGCGGGCAGACTGAGGCAATCGCAGCTATTCAAAAGGCCATCGAGTATCCCTTGCTCCACGCGAACACGTTTCAGCGCTTTAAGTTCACTCAGCCCAAGGGTTTCCTGCTCTATGGCCCTCCTGGCTGTGGAAAGACGTTGATCGGGCAAGCGGCAGCCGCCAGCCTCTCGAAGTTGGTGGGGGAATCGGACCAGGCTGCCGCAGGCACGAAGGGGGACAACACCCCTGTGACGCGCGGGGCCTTCCTCCACATCAAGGGACCAGAGATTCTCAATATGTGGTTGGGGGAATCAGAGCGGATGGTCAGAGAACTTTTCGCCCAGGCCCGTGCTCGTCGGAAAGAGGGGGCCTTGCCTTTTATTTTTATCGACGAGGCGGAATCGGTCCTTGGCACGCGACGGGCCTCTCGTTCATTCAATATCTCCAGCACCCTGGTGCCGATGTTCTGTTCCGAGATGGACGGGATCGAGTCGTTGCGAGATGTGGTGATTATTCTGGCTTCGAATCGGCCTGATCTGATCGACCCGGCGGTGCTACGCCCTGGGCGTATCGATCGCAAGATCAAAGTGAGCCGCCCGAATCGTGAATCGGCAGCCGCGGTTCTGAAGGTGTATCTCACGGACGATCTGCCGCTGGACCGGCAATGGATTGACCAGCACGGCGGAGACCGGAAGAAAGCCTGTGCCGACCTTGTCGAGCATGCGCTTTCCACGATCTTCTCCCGTATCGATGAGAATCGGCTTCTGTCGATCAGGCTCCGAAGCGGACAGAATAAGGTGTTGTATCGGAGCGACCTGATCAGCGGTGCGATCTTGGCTTCGATCGTTCAACGGGCGAAAGAACAGGCCATCGATCGTATGATTGCAGCCGGCGGGGCTGAGCAAGGCGGCATGACTTTGGACGATCTGATAAATTCCGTCCACTCGGAATTCCGGGAGGGCGAAATGCTTCCGCCCGACGATGCGGCAGAGGAATGGCTTAAACTCCTCGATCACCATCCTGAACAGGTCGTTGGAGTCTCCTCGTTCCGAAGAGGGCGGCAGTCAGAAGAACGGTTGATCAATCAAATCGTCTGAAAACGTGGAATGTGAGATGTAAAACGTGACAAATGCAGATTGTCGGTCTCAGATTTGGACGACTCCCAGCGTTTCACCTTTTACCGTTCACGTCTAACGAATTATGCGACTGTACGGCATCGAAACAGAGTATGGGATTACAAGGGAAGATCAGGATGTAGTCGATCCGGTCGTGGAATCGATGGAACTGGTGCGGGCCCATCTGACGGCCTCGTTCGAGCGGAGCTGGGATTACGACGGTGAAGATCCACACGAGGATGCACGGGGATTTCGAGTTCCCAGCCTGCAGCAAGATAAAGAAGAAGACGAATTCGCCAAGGTCGATGCCCATCGGCCCTTCTCTTTTCATGAGATGAAGAGCGATCTCGTACTCCCGAACGGAGCACGCTTCTACAACGACCACACGCACCCTGAATATTCCACGCCTGAATGCCGAACGTTACGAGATATTCTGGCCCATGACCGTGCAGGGGAGCGCATTGTTCAGCGGGCAGCGGAGCGGCGTAATCAGGCTCTCGGTGGGTCTCCTGTGCAGCTGTACAAGAACAACACGGATTTTCACGGACACAGCTACGGTTGCCACGATAACTATCTCGTGTCTCGATCGATTCCCTTTCCTTCGTTGACTGCGGGACTGCTGCCATTTCTTGTCAGTCGGCAAATTATTGTGGGAGCCGGCAAGGTTGGAGTGGAAGGTCAAGAGAGCGGGTTTGTGCCGGGTCAATATCAACTCTCTCAGCGAGCCGACTTCATGGAGGCGGATCTGAGCGTCGACACGATGCACAATCGGCCGATTGTGAATACGAGAGACGAGCCTCATGCGATTCGGGAGAAGTATCGGCGGCTCCATCTCATCATTGGCGATGCCAATATGTGCGAGTACGCCACGGCATTGAAGGTCGGGACGACGCAGTTGGTATTGGAGTTGATTGCGCGTGGAACTGCACCGGCTCTTGAATTAGAACATCCCGTCACGGCAGTGAAGCAGTTATCTCGTGATCACAATCTGAAGGCAGCGGTTCGCCGGAAGAACGGCAGCACCATTACGGGGCTTGATATTCAGGAACAGTATTACCTCGCAGCGGAGAAACAGTTGGCCGGTACGGACCAGGAGACCGATTGGATCCTTCGCGAATGGGCGTCTACGTTGCAGTTACTCGTCGGTGACCGGCGGCAACTCGTTGGGCGGCTCGATTGGGTGACCAAACTGTGGCTGTTGGAAACATTTATGCAGGAAGAGCGGATTGGCTGGGACGATCCTTGGCTGGCGAGTTTGGATTTGGAGTACCATAACGTGAACCCTGATCGCGGGCTCTTTTTAGGTATTGAAGCCGAAGGGAAGACCTGGCGAATGACGTCGGACCGGGATATCGAGTCTGCATTGAGGGCTGGTCCGTCTGATACCAGAGGGGGAATTCGAGGCCTCTGCATCAGGCGGTTTCCAGATCAGATCAAGTCGATGCAGTGGGAACGGATTCAGTTCAGTGGAGGGCTTCTCCCGAGAACATTGGAGATGGGAGATCTCTTTGAGCCAGAGGCGGTGCAGGCGTGTTCGAAGGTGTTCGAGCATGCAGATTCTCCCTGTGATGCGCTGAACGAATGGAACAGAGAAAAGGAGTCTCGATTATGAACTACAGCTCAATGCCGGAACGCCGTGAAGCGCCAGGTAATCCCATGCCGAAGGCTCCGAGTCCGTCCGATGAGGGCGGCGGGCCGAAACGTCCTGAAACCGGGTCGCCCGACAAGGATAATCTGCTCAAGCGCATGCGCAAGGTCGATCCGAAGCAGGCTGAGCGGTATCGGCAACGGACAGGACAGTAAGCGTCAAAGATAAAAAGTGAAAGGTGAGAGGTAAAGACGGTGAATACTCATACGCTTGTGGTCGAATGCGTTTCACCTCTCTCGTTTCACGTCTAACGAGGTAAGAAATGGGGATGCAGGGTGATTTCTATCAACTACTCAAAGAGCAAGGCTATACATTGGGAAGTTCAGGCCAGGCTGGAACTGGTCATGCGCTCACGAATGCCACCACGATTTTAGCCTTCAAATATCGTGATGGTGTGCTGGTGGCCGGAGACCGTCGTGCGACCGCCGGCAACATGGTGATGTACGATCGGACAGAGAAGGTGTTGGAGATCGATCGTCACAGTGTGATGGCAATTGCCGGCGTTCCAGCGACGGCGTATGAAATGGTACGAGTCCTGGAACATTCCTTCAAATACTACCGGAGAACGCAATTGCAGGAATTGAGTTTCGACGGCAAGCTGCGCGCTGTCTCCAAACTTTTGAAGGAGAATGTGCCTGCGGCCTTGGCCGGGACTGGCGCGGTGGTCCCGGTATTTGCCGGCTACGATGTGGACCAGGGCTCGGCCAAGATCTTTTTCTACGATATCCTCGGTGCGGAGTTTGAAGGTGTGGAGTATGCCGTATCCGGGTCCGGTTCCCCCACGATCCGGGGAATCTTGCACTATCTGAATACGTGGGGTGAACAGCCACTCAATGTGCTGCCGCAGGAACAGGCGATGGTGCAGGCGTTACGATTGCTCACGAGCGCGGCGGAGTTCGATTCGGCGACCGGTGGGGTTAACCAGGAGGCGAGTTTGTACCCCGTGATCAAGCTGATTACCGGGGCCGGTGTGCAGACGGTGCTGGATACGACCTTAAAACCGCTCTACGAATCACAGGTGGTGCGCTATGTATGAAGAACCCTATCGCTGGGTAGAAGCGGTTGGCAATCGTCGGCAGTATCTCGACGAACAGTTCAAGCAGGGGAGCCCGGTTGTCGCCCTGACCTATGATGGAGGGATTCTTCTGACGACGGTGAGCAAGGGGACTCCAAAGCTGTACGAGATCTACGACAGACTGGCATTAGGTGGGATGGGGCATCCCACGGATTTGGAAAAGCTTCGCTTCAGCCTGCTCGAAATGGCTCATGTCGAAGGCTTCAACCGTTCGCCGTCTGACGTCACGGGGTCAAGACTGGTGAAATATGGCATCGCTCCGGTGATTAAGCAGGCATTTGAGGAAGTGTATAAGGCGCCGTTTATCGTCCGCATTCTGGTGGCTGAGTTGGGGCAGAAACCGGAAAAGGATGCGCTATTGACGATCAACTACGATGGGACGTTTGAGGAAACGACAGGTCGAGCGGTCTTGGCTGCTACCACGACGGTTCAGGCGAAGATGTTGACCTATCTCAAGGAACAGCAGCCGACTCTGCTTTCATTGGAGCAGGCGTTGGATTTGACATTGCGTACCTGGGCAATCGGCTCATTAGCGCATCAACAAGATGAGGCGGATCAGCAGGCTGAGGCCAAACCGGTGGCGAGTGGAGCAGGCTCATCGGCTGCTGCCATCACGAGCAGCGACACCTTGATCGCTCATGTGCGGAGCCTCGCCGGTGAACGGATCATCGAATGCGCGGTTCTCGAGCGCCAGGCTCCCGGCAGCTCCAAGTATCGATCGCTCAAACAGGCAGACCTTTTACGCCTGCTGCCGACGGCGCTTCAGTCCGTCGTGGCGCATTGAGATGTTGAACCGTATTTTCGGGCTTGAAACCGAGTATGGGCTCTTGGTGAATCAGGAGCGGCCCGATCACTCCCCCACCTGGTTTGCCCACAAGATTCGCGATCATCTCTTTCATGTTCAACGGCGCGGCGTCCTCGATCTGCACCATCGAGGGCACGATGAACCGCCCGGCAACGGAGGATTTCTGACTAATGCCGGACGCATGTACCTCGACATGGGACATTTGGAATGGGCCTCACCGGAGTGTGAATCGCTCAGCGATGTGGTGGCGGCTGACCGGGCAGGAGATCAGTTGCTGCAGAATGCGATTCACGATCTCGGTTTGGCCGATACGGTGTCGTTGATCAAGAATAATATCGATCATGAAACTGATGCGACCTTTGGATCGCACGAGAACTATCTCGTCTCGCGGCGCTTCCCCTTTACGCGTCGAGGCCTTGGTCCGTTTGTGACCTTCCTGGTTACGAGACAAATCTTTACGGGGGCAGGACGAATTGGTGCGGCGGGTCCTCAGGACGGCTGGATTCAGATGGATCGACTTCTTGTGCCGCGAGGAGCGAACCATCGCTACGCACAGGAATCTCTCCTCCCATTTCAGATCTCTCAGCGCGCCGATTACATCGTGAATGATTTCTTCGAATGGGTGCAGCAGAACCGCGCGATCGTCAATACCAGAGATGAGCCGCTGGCCGACCCGAATCAATACAGGCGCATTCATTTATTATTGGGCGATTCAAACATGGCAGAAGTGGCGACGGCCTTGAAGTTGGGCACGACGGGTTTGGTCCTTCAGCTGATCGAAGAAGGCCATGTCCCGCTCGATCTTGACCTCCATGAACCGGTTGAAACCATGCAGGAGTTGTCACAGGATCAAAGCCGGCAATGGATCGTTCGGCTGCAATCGGGGAAGACGATTTCCGCAATCGATATTCAGGAATCATTTCTCGCTGCAGCCCGATCGCACTATCGTGGACAGGACGACGAAACCGATTGGGTACTCGATCAATGGGAGGCAGTGTTGCACGATCTCCGGGAGGACTACCAGACGCTGGTGGGCCGGGTCGATTGGGCTTCGAAGTTATGGCTGCTGGAAACCTTTCGCGGGGCGGAGCAGATGGCGTGGGCCGATCCGGCACTGAAGAGTCTCGATCTAGAGTATCACAACCTCCATCAAGGCAAGGGACTCTACTACGGTTTGATGGAAGAAGGGCGGGTTCCCCGCCTCATTACGGACAAGGCAATTGCGTTGGCGATGGATCATCCGCCACGCAATACCAGAGCGTTTGGGCGGGGTGAGCTTGTACGGCATTTACTGGCATGCGGGCCTCCAGATACACCAGCCGACCCCACCCCGGAAGATCGATTTTCTCCTTCATATGTGATCAACTGGTCGATCTTTCAATTGCGTGGCCAGGCACCTTTTCCTATGCCTGACCCATTTAAAACCTACGTGCAGGAAGTGCGGGCTCATCTTCAAACAGCCTGATCGGGTTGGCCGGCGCGCACCTTCTTCATTTTCGCTCCTGCAAGAAATCCATAATCCGATTCTCCGCCCAGAAATGATCCTCTCCGTTGCTTGCCCACTGTAGGAACCCGCAATGGCCCCCGTGGCGAGGCGCAATTACTTGAATCCGAGAGTTGCGCTGAATCGACGGAGCCGTGAACATAGAGTAGGGAATAAAGGGATCATCTTGTGCCGTAATAATGAGCGTGGGGACGGCGATAGAATCGACGACATGGCATGCCCCTACGCGATTGTAGTAGTCGGCTCCGCTGGCATATCCTCCGTCCGGTGCCGTATAGCGATGGTCGAATTCGCTCATCCTGTTAGTGCGGTCGAGATCCTTAAGATCCCACTTGCCGGGAAAGAGCGCAGCCTTTCGTCGCAATCGCGCTTTGAGTTCCACAAGAAAATGTCTGTGGTACACCCAGTTGCGCGGCCGCTCCAAGGCCTCGACGCATTTCGGAGGGTCGATATTCGGACAGACTGCGATCGCACCGGTCAATGCTTCTTCTGACGAGCTGGCTTCTCCGGCTGCTTTGAGGATGAGGTTCCCTCCCATCGAATAGCCGACAAGCCAGATGCGATTGAGTCGATCCACGCTCGCCAATTCCTGAACGATGGCCCGATAGTCCTGGCTCAAGCCGGTGTTATAGAGTGTCGGTGTCAGGTGTTCGGTCCCGCCGCACGTTCTTTGATTCATCCGGATCACATTGAATCCTGCGCGGTAGGCTTTTGCCGCAATACCTTGCATATAATGAGACTCGCTGGATCCCTCAAGTCCGTGCACAATTACCACGGTCTGGCATGCAGTACGGGTTGGCTGCCAGTGGCAGAAGCCGAGTAGTTGGGTGTGAGGTTCGGTGGTGAAGAGTCGGGACTCGGTCGGGACTCCGTCAAGTAGTCCTCCGCGAGGCCAATACCCTGGGACAATGGTCATGAGATGTGGATTACGGAGCAAGCCCGCCGGTGTAAACTCTCGCCGGTCTGGTGACATGGAGCCATTATAAAAAATGTTGCATGACTCCGCAGCATGAATCGTCAGGGCGTGAAAAATTGAATTGGGAAGGCTCTCCTCACATTTTCGCTATGCCATTCGATCCGGCGACAGCTGGGAGGACAGAGGAAACCTTGTCGCAGTGGTGGAAGAAAGCAAAAGGGGCACTTCACTTTGTGAAGTGCCCCTTTCGTCTGGATTGGCTCCCCGGGCAGGACTCGAACCTGCGACCAGCCGGTTACAAGTGCCCCAATTTTTCAACCGGGCTTGGACTATCTCTTCACCCGCCTGCAATACATGCAGGGGAGGGTGTCGGGCGCTAATGAGGCATTATTGGACGGGTTCCGCAGCCTCTAGTCTCTGCACGGTCCTGCCTACACGCTGACCCTTCGGCAGGCTTCGCTCAGGATTCCCCTTCCGATTCGCTGTGGAATCGGGGCAGGCTTCCCTGAATTCACCCGAAGTTTCAACCACGGTTTCCCGTGGAGGCTGCATAATAGATACAGCCGGCTGCTCTACCAACTGAGCTACCGGGGAATTTAATCCAGTCGAAACGAGCGCATTCTAGCATAAACTGATGAGGCGGGCGCGAGCCTTTTTTATTGGGGCTGGAGTAGCTAAGCGTTAGGCTTAGCCAATGCTCTATCAACGGAAGAGCCGGATGAGCGTTCGGCAGCAACAGAAGTTGTGGGATCATTTTGTGGCTGGGACTACAGCCCGAGCGGCGGCGATGCTGTTGGCGTGCAGGCAAATACGGCAATCCGGTTTTATCAACGGCTGAGACCGCTCATTGCCAGCAAGGTGGACCGCGATGAACTCTCCGGCGAAGGGGAAGCAGACGAAAGCTATTTCGGAGGCGTTCGCAAAGGGCGACGGGGAAGAGGCGCAGCCTGGAAAATGCCGGTCTTTGGCCTCTTAAAGCGTGGGGGCACGGTGTACACCGTCATGATCCCAAACGCGCAGCAGCGACGCTGATTCTCATTATCCGAGAGAAGGTCCTGCCGGATAGCATCGCCTACACAGACAGTGTTCAAGTGTATGATGTGCTGGATGTTTCGGAGTTTCACCACCGCCGGGTCAACCACAGCAACGTATTCGTCAGCAAACGTGGCCATCACATCAACGGGATTGAACACGTTTGGAGTCAAGCCAAACGGCATTTGCGCCGCTTCAACGGCATCCCCAAGGACAGCGTTTATTGGTTTCTAAAAGCGTGTGACTGGCGCTTCAACGGTGACGGCCATACCGCCTTGTTACAGCAGCTCAAAGCTTGGTATCGTGCCGCCATCAATCGCTCTTAGTTACTTCAGCCCCTTTTTATTGAGAGATAGGTGATAGGCGGCGGCACGATTCTGCTACACATCAAAGTCTTCTGTCTCGTCCTCATCCGAGCTTGCATCCGTGTTGCCTGATGCGACAGAGGCGTAATGCTTTGCCCAGGTCAGGTAGAGATTCCCGCTGTCGCGCATGGTGTCGGCGGCCTTGACGAGTGTGTATGCCAAATCCGGATCTTTCCCGCTGGCATGGATCTCTGCTGCACGCCGTTCGAGCACTTTGGGGTACTCGTGGATCAGCCCGGCGATCTCTTGAACGAGCTCATCAATGACATTGTCTTCGGTTTCCATCTATTCCCTCCAGAGCGGCACCAACAAAAAACCCCATAGCGCAGGCGCCATGGGGTCTTGCGCGGAAACCCGCTATACGAAATGGTTACCCTTGGTAGGCCTGTCCAAGCGCGGCGGACTCGCCTTTTTGTGACATCAGCTTCCCGGTGGCGCTGACTGCCTGCATGACGATGGCATTATGCTTGGCCGCGTCGCAGACGACCACGCAGAGGTCACAGCCTTTACAGCGGTCAATGGTCACTTCGGCCACCATCTTACTTGGATTAAGGTCGAGGCAGTTGGCCTCCGGACAATACATGATGCACAGCCGGCATCCCTTCTTCGCTACGCATTTCTCGTCGATGACTTGGGCTACGTTATACATGCGAGCTGGTTCCTTCTCTCTCGTTAAGCTGCAATGGCAGGGTTGCCGACTCGCAGCTCATACTTATTCTTCTCTGCCCATTCACTGGCGATTTCATAGGCAGCTTGCACAGTTGCCAGGTTTTTGGCCAGCAACATTTCTTTCTTGGCGAACTTCTTCTTGATCGCTTCATCCAAGGAAGCTGTTCCTCCCGAGGCGACGAATTTCTTCCCGAACCGTTCCTGTAAGGCGCCGTCCAGCGCTTCCATCGTGACGCATTTGGTGATGCCCGCGACCGACCCGAGCATCGACATATTCGTTGATAACTCGGTTCCGGCAACCTCGATGGCGAGTTCAGTGCCTGCAATATAAAATAACGCGACGTTTAAATCCTTCAGTCGCTGAACATCTTCTTCAGAGAGAAGTGGCTGGTCGGAGTTGATAATGACGAGGCCACCTTCTTTCACGCCGGAATAGAAGGGCATGGTGTAGCTCTTCCCCATGGTGATGACCTGGGGGTGAAAGACTTGGATCACGTCGGGAAATACCAGCTCGCCACGGTCGTAGATTCGTTCGATGCCGATCCGACAATAGCTCTCCGCCGGTGCCATGCGTTTCTCAGCGCCGAAGAAGGGATTGGAGATCGAAAATTTTCCGTCGCGGTTGGCGGCCATGGCCAAGACATGGGCGGCTGTGACGGCGCCCTGTCCGCCTAATCCCGACATTCTGACATTCAGTCTTTTTTTGATCATTATCGTCTCTCCTCCAGAATCGGATTAGGCTCCCTGAGAAGCGAGCTGCTTTGCAGCAGCCTTCTTTTCCTTGTCCTTGGCGGCTATCTCTGCCAGGAGTTGCTTGGCCGGCTCACTGGTGTACTCTTTGTAGGCAAACCGCTCGGTCGGCTTCTCAGAGTCCCGCATTTCCTGGAGCCCTTCCATGCTGTTCTTCCCGATTTCGAGAATGCAAGGCGTATAGAGCTGGAGGTAGGTTGGGCCGATTTCGCGTGAGATCATGACCGCGTTCCGAACCACTTTCTCAACGAGGGACGGCTTGCTGACGGTGCATTGAACCACGTAATGGCAGCCAGATTCACGAGCGATTTCTGGCAGACGGACCTTGTCGAAAAGTTTCCCGACCGGCGCCATCTTGGCGACGAACCCTTTCTGCATCAGACCGCTCTCCTGGCCACCGGTATTGGCGTACAGTTCGTTATCGAAGCAAATCGTGGTGAACTTTTCCTGACGGAACCAGGCTTGCAGCGTCATGTCAAGGCCGATATCGACCGTGGCGCCATCGCCGGCAAGCACGACCACATCTTTCGTCCGGCCTGGGAAGCGGACGCTCAAGGCGCGCTTCAACCCGGAGGCGATCGCGTTTTGGTTGCCAAAGAGGGAGTGAATGTTATGCACAGCGACCATGGGAAACACTAGGCTGGTACAGCCTGTAGAACCGACCATCACGGTGTCTTCAGGGTTCGGTAATGACGCCAGAATATACCGGAAGGCCATAGACTCCGGACAGCCGGCACAGAGAGAGTGCTGCTCGATCAATTCCTTGCTATTGCCGATATCCTTCCAGCCCCGGTCTTCCTTGCCATAGGTCGCGCTCTTGACCAGGTCTTGATAGTCGGACGGCATGATGTCGTACAGGTCTTCCGAAATTTTGATACGTTCCTTGCTCATGTAGGCCTCCTCAGTAGTGCGTCGTATTGAAGTCGTTCGATTCTTGCCGCGTAAATGCGATCAACTGCCGCGACCGGCCATCGACATGCTGCGCATGCCGAGCAGGGTCTTGATTTCGGAGACAATAATTTCCGGTGGCATCGTCATGCCTCCGCAGACATGCGGGCCAGCGTGGACACGTTCACTATTCGGGACGGAGGCCTTAATTTCCTTAGCCAACCATCCGGTCACGTTGAACTCCGGGACGATAATGTGCTTGGCGTTTTTTGTGGCTTCACGGATTTCCTCGCCTGGCCAAGGCCGCAGAGCCTTGATCTTTACTAGGCCGCAACGGATGCCTTCATCATCGAGGAGCCGGATGGCCTCACGACCTTGCGACACCGCTGTCCCGGAAGAGACAATGAGGACCTCGGCGTCGACATTTTCTGTCTCGATTAGACCATTGATCCACTTGATTGTGTGTTTGCGGGACCGTTCCACTGCCGCCCAGACTTCTTGCTGCCAGGATGCGTGGGTGGCATAGCTGATGTAGTTGCTCTTCATGACAAACGGATCGCGCATCATCCGAACCGGGGGACATTCCATGTCCATGCAGGGGACAGGGGAGCGGTATGGGTCATAGGGAGGAAGACACATATCGGCCGGGGTAAGATTGACAACGTCCTTGGTGTGCGTCACGAAAAATCCATCGCAGCACAGGGCTAGGGGAAGGTGCACGTCAGGCTCCTCTGACACCATGTAGCCCTTGAGGATCCAATCGAAGAAGTCCTGTGCGGTTTCCGCATGCCAGACGAGCATGCCGGTATTCAGAAGATACGCAATCTCAAGTGTGTCCGGTTGAATCGACAACGGTGAATTGATGCCGCGGCAGGTGACGATCATCTGAATCGGCAACCGTGCGCCAGCCCACATCGGGAAGTTCTCCATCGCGCGCATCGTGCCGGGTCCTGC
Organism: uncultured bacterium; assembly: GCA_965233175.1. Lineage (GTDB taxonomy): Bacteria > Nitrospirota > Nitrospiria > Nitrospirales > Nitrospiraceae > Palsa-1315. The sequence continues at coordinate 14,997 of CBDDRW010000063.1, read as the reverse complement.
GGTTGTCGTAAACACGCGAGCTCCTCCGAAGGCCGCTCCTGCGCATTGCGACATGACGGCGAATTCGCTTTCGCCGCGGAAGTAGTCGCCGATGTAACCCTCAGCAAAGAGTTCGCCGATTAAGGCGGCCGCTTCGCTCTGCGGGGTAATCGGGTACGCAATCATCACGTCGCAGCTGGCCCGCCGGAGCGCTTCCTTGATGACCTCGCTGCCCGTATAGAACGATGGCGTGCGCGGTGCGTCATTCATCATCGTCCAGGTATCGGTAAAGGTCTGCCCCTTTTTATTTTTTGTACCGATCACTGAGTGTGTGTCTGCCATGATATAGACTCCTTTCACTGTCTTCAGAGCCCTAAACAAGGTCGCCTAGTTTGAGGCTCCACTTTTGGCTGACGTCAGCCGTGGTTGAACCGTCCCTTTTAATCTTTTCACAGCATCAGCCAGTCTCATGATCTTTTCGACGGATGCGTCGCGGAAGGATAGCATCGCATCTTCATGACCAGCTTGAGCACACATGGCAATGGTGTAACAGGATGTACCGCCTCGAATGATTTTGAGCGACAAATTGGCTTGATGACAGTGGACCCCGATGAACATGCAGCAATCGATTTTATTGTGCCAGATGGTCAGATTTGGGTGATTAGGATTGATTTCGACCTCAGGATTGATCTTCGGGTATTTGGGACGATAGTCCGGCATCGGGATCAGCATGGGTGTTTGCCCAGGTTGCACACATTCCTTGAGCGTGTTGTACAAATGGCGGATGGCCGTGGCCTTCTTGGCCGCCTTCTCGTTCCAGGCCCACAGGACTAAGGGGCCAGGGAATAGGGTTGGTACCTTGGCCATGAGGAATTGCTTCGCCGCTTCCTCGTAGGCTTTTTCCTCTGGGACGATGACACCATTGATATGAGCCTCTCCGGGGTTCGGCAAACAAATACCCATGCTTGCTGCCGATGGAGGAAGGAAATGTTCTGGCCCTGGAAGGACACGATACTGAGTCATTACAGCGTACTCTCCGGCAAGGGGTTAAAGAATAAAATCCACAGACTTTCTGACAATCTAAGCCTTCCCACTTTAAGCTTTTTTTATGCTCCCTGCAACCTCGCAGAAGGCCCAACGGTGAGAAATTTGGGGCCATCGACCAAAATAAACTTAGGCCTTTTGCCCTCAGACTTCGCTCTGACAAGAGGTTGCTCTGTAACGTCTCCTAGGCCACGTTTTTTAGGAGTGTGTGCATTATAGGAGCGACCTATCCAGTCTGTCAAACCAATCGGTTAGGAATTATGCTGCTAAAGGCTAGGTTACTGGTGCAGTAGGTGATAGCACGAAATCAATATGTTGCATGGGCTACGGCAATTGCTCACAGGCTTGAGCGGACCCGAGAATACAGGCTCGCTCAAGGTCATCCTTGGCGAGCCGACCTTGTAAACGCTCTCGGTACAGGTTTGCTCTGGTCGCCAGGGCGGGAACATTTGTGGGGTCGATCCGAATAACAGTGGACAAGTCTGTAATCGCTTGTTCCGGTTGATTTAATTGAAGGTAAATTTCGCTCCGTAGTATATACGCTTCTAGTTGATGGGTGATCCAGCTTTCAGGTATTTGGGGGTTGAGGAGTTTCTTCAGCGTGGCCAACGCCTGACGCCAAGATTTGGCGTCCGCCTGACGGCGAGCTTGCGTCGTGTAGATGCCTATGAGAGGTTGGCGAGCGATATCGGCAAATGGATCAAGCTCAAGGGCCTGTTCGTAGGCTGCAGCAGCCTCATCCAATTGTTTCAACCATGTGAACACGTCTCCCTTCCCCACCCATGCCCATACGTTTTTGGCATCGAGTGTGATGGCGCGATCGAAGTCTATTTTTGCTTTCTCCAGGTATTCCACATAGTCTAATGTCTGCCCCCGTTGGGAGAACGCCAGCGAGACGAGTCGGAGGTAGGTCTGCCCTCGTACAATTAGCGGATCGACGTAGCGATCATCAAGCGTGGCGGCGTTGGTGGTGAGTTGGATCTTGTCCCGTAGGTTTGATGTATGGAGAGCAGTTTCAAGTATCGCGCGCGCCTGCTCGCGTGAGGCGGATTTTCTATTTGGATCGATTGTGAGCATTCGGACGCCGATCGGTTGCTGTTGAAGCTCCTTCAACTGCGAGCGCAATTGGTGATTTTCCTGCTGGAGCCGGCGAAAGTGTTGCGTAAGTCGCTGGTCAGATTGCAGTCGATGTATCGCCTCGGCCAAGCTGTTCATATCGACCGTGGCACGGATGCGCATAAAGAAGACGGGACGGTTCAGCTCGAAGGAACGGCTGGATTCAAGAATTTCCGTTTTCGTGACGGCGGCGGCAATGGTTCTAATTTCCAGCGAACTGGTTTGCTCGATTTTCCCACCTGATTCTTTTTCGACATCGCGAAATGTCGATTCGAGATAGATGCCGGCTCCTTCCACTGCGTTGCGTTGGGCTCGCTGAAGAACTTTTTCTTCTGCGCTGGCCAAGGTATCGCCATCTGCCATGACATAGTGGCCGTCGGCGATGACGGTTTTTGTAGAGGCGCTGAACGAGGGGGAGGCCCATAGTAAGAGGACGAAAAAGGAGGGACAGAGCATTCGCCAGTACAGTTCCATTCAAGTAACTATACCGCTCGATGACTGAAGGGGCAATGCAACCAAAAGAGGGTAAATTGGGACTAGAGGGCAAAGGAGTGGGGCAACAGGCCTCGGCTACCGCTCTTTCGGGAAGACTTGAATGAATGGGTGAACCTCGATCCGTTCAAATACACCATGGACGGTATAGGGGTCCTCTCGAGCAAACTGCTGCGCGTCTTCTAACGAGTCCGCTTCAATGACGATAAGACTCCCTGTCTTATCGGTGAGGGGGCCAGCTAGTACAACACGACCTTGTGCATCCAGAGGTTCCATCTTGGCGAGATGCGCCGGACGATAGATTTTTCGTTTGGCCTCTCCGTCGGGACCATCGAATCCGAGTATGACGAATTTCATAACGTTTAAGGCTTAAGGCTGATGGTTTCGATTTCAGACTAGTTGCTATAGTGGGCACCGATCTTTATAACCGGTGGTTGTTTCATGCCACCAACGAACTTCTTGTTCTCCAAGCTTCCAGCATAAGTAAACCACCCGGCCGTCACGCAGATGGGGGAAATCACAGAGGCCGAGATCCAGGTCCTTCACCAGGATGCCGAGCTCCTGAATCGCTTGAAGATTCAGGCTGACCTGCTGCAGGCCCATGATATAGAGGTGTCCGACGGTACTACCCCCGCCATACTCGGCCTGAGCGCTGGCTTTCTTGATCTCTTCCTTCGTGCGTGACAAGACGGCCTTGGCTTGCTGTATTGATGTCAATTTGGAATTGAGCTGGGGGATGAGACGGTTGGCTTCAGACAATGTGAATATCCGCTCATGCTGTCCGTACTCGTCGTCATGCGCCATGAGATATCTCCACCAACTCCCTCATGTAACACACCACTCTTTTGTGCTGCAACCGGCACGCGACAGAGCATGTGATTATTATAGCGATTAGGAAGAGGTCTGTTGAACTAAACTGGTCGGATCAAAAAGATGTGAAAAAAAGATATCCCTGTTGACAAGGAACAATACTCACGTTATTATTTCCTTACGATCTCAGCTCGATTCAAGACTATCTCCACACACAAGACTCCCGGGGCACATCTCGATACAAGCCGCAATTGCGCAAAGAACAGAAACGAGTCAACGAGGCATGAGTTCCATGCCTACACGAATCATCGCAACCGTAAAACAGAGTCGTACCCTGATAGCGACGTACGAAAATTGGTCAGTCCCTCACGGGTCACCCTCTTTATAGTCGACAAACACGACAAAACCATCAACGCATTACCATTGCGCTATCATTTAGTTCGCGGACAATTTCCCATAGTTCACCCTGTGCGATCGCTGCCGATCACGATGCAGCGTGGGGCTTGAGAGGATATTCATGGCACAAACGAAGGGGGAGGTTATGCATCTGGCAGAGCTCAAGCAGAAGTCCATTGCCGATCTCAACGAGGTGGCGCGCGATCTGAAGATCGATGGCGCACCCACGTTGCGAAAGCAGGAATTAATTTTTGCGATTCTGCAGGCGCAGACCGCAAACAACGGCGTGGTCTTCGGCGAAGGCGTCCTCGAAACACTTCCTGATGGGTTTGGGTTTCTGCGCGCTCCCGATTCGAACTATCTTCCCGGTCCCGACGACATCTATATCTCACCCTCTCAAATCCGGCGTTTCAATCTGCGCACCGGCGACATTGTGTCCGGACAGATCCGCCCGCCGAAGGAAAGCGAACGGTATTTTGCGTTGCTCAAGGTCGAAAAGGTCAATTACGAAGACCCTGAAGTATCTCGCGACAAGATCCTCTTCGACAATCTAACCCCGCTGTATCCGGAAGAGCGGCTAGTCCTCGAGTTCGACCGTGAAGAATATTGCACTCGCGTGATGGATCTCACAACCCCGATCGGCAAGGGCCAGCGCGGATTGATCGTTGCAGCTCCTCGAACAGGGAAAACCATGCTGTTGCAGGCCATTGCTCGGGCCATTCTGAAGAATCACAAAGAGGTGACCTTGATCGTGTTGCTTATCGACGAGCGGCCGGAGGAGGTCACCGATTGGCAGCGGCAGGTGAAGGCCGAAGTGATCAGTTCCACGTTCGACGAGCCTGCCCAGCGCCATGCTCAAGTGGCCGAAATGGTGCTCGAAAAGGCAAAGCGACTGGTCGAACATAAGAAGGATGTCGTAGTCCTGCTCGACAGCATCACCCGTCTGGCGCGTGCCTATAATACCATTGCGCCGCCGAGCGGCAAGGTGCTGTCCGGAGGATTGGACTCCAATGCACTCCAGCGTCCGAAACGGTTCTTCGGAGCCGCCCGCAACATTGAAAATGGCGGGAGTCTCACCATTATGGCGACCGCGCTTGTCGACACCGGCAGCAGGATGGATGATGTGATTTTTGAAGAGTTCAAAGGGACTGGGAACATGGAAGTACATCTTGATCGCCGTCTAGCCGATAAGCGGCTCTTCCCAGCCATCGATATCAGTCAGTCTGGGACGAGAAAAGAAGAATTGTTGGTGGACAAGGATCGTCTCAACAAGATGTGGATTTTGCGCAAGGTGTTGAGTCCGCTTGGGACAATGGAAGCCATGGAGTTTTTGATGGACAAGCTGCATGGCACCAAGACCAATCAGGAGTTTTTGCAGTCGATGAATCGATAAGATCCAGCTTGTATCCGGTTGCTGAGACAAGGTACAGTGGCGGGCCTTCGAATGGGCGAAGATTGATGACTGTAATGGCGGGGGAGTGTGAATTATGAAGAAGGGTATCCATCCCGTGTATCGGGAAGTCGCAGTGCATTGCGCCTGTGGCAATAAATACAAGACCAGATCGACGGGCGGCGACATCAATGTCGATATCTGTTCAAACTGTCATCCGTTTTTTACAGGGACACAGAAGATTATCGACACTGAAGGGCGCGTTGAACGGTTCAAGAAAAAGTACGCGAAGAAGGATAAGTAGCTCGAGAAGAGATCATATGAGGGACCCTGCTTCGCTGAGGGGCAGGGTCTCTTTGTTTTTGTGCAGAATTCGTGGACGGGAATTCGAAGGAAACGGGACTATGGAAGCCGTGTTGCTGAAAAAGTGGGAAGTGTTGGCGACCCGATACGATGAGTTGACGAATCAACTCATGGACCCGTCCATGATGAGTCAGCCTTCGCAGCTCCACAAAGTCAATAAGGAGCGGACGGATATCGAGCCGGCGGCTAAGCTTTTTGCCATCTATCGAGGCAATGCAAGGCAGCTGGAGGAAGCCGCGCAAATTCTTGCAGACCCCATGGCTGGAGCCGAGTTGCATAAGATGGCGATGGAGGAGAGCGCTACGCTCCAAGGCCAGCAGCGTGAGATTGAACAACAGGCCCAAGAGTGGCTTATTCCGAAAGACCCGCGAGACGAGAAGAGCTTGCTTCTTGAAGTCCGAGCCGGGACCGGTGGTGACGAGGCAGCCCTCTTTGCCGGCGCGCTGTTCCGTATGTACAGCAAGTATGCGGAGACCAAAGGATTCAAGGTGGATCTGGTCGAAGCCACAGAAACTATAGGCGGAGGCTATAAGGGGGTTGTTGCACTGATCGAAGGCAGGGGAGCGTACAGTCACTTCAAATTTGAGGCCGGAGTCCATCGGGTACAGCGTGTTCCCGTCACTGAGGCAAGCGGCCGGATTCATACGTCGACCGTGACCGTTGCCGTCATGCCTGAAGTGGACGAGGTTGATGTGCACATCGATCCCATGGATCTCCGGATCGACACGTTTTGTTCATCGGGCGCTGGAGGTCAGAGTGTCAATACGACGAAATCGGCGGTGCGGATTACGCATATTCCGACCGGTGTCGTGGTGAGTTGCCAGGACGAACGGTCGCAGCTGAAGAATCGCAACAAGGCGATGCGGACTCTGCGGGCCAGAATCGTCGAGGCAGAGCGAGAGCGGCAGGAGGCGGAAATCGCACAGCATCGTAAAGCTCAAGTAGGCACGGGGGAACGAAGCGAGAAGGTTCGCACCTACAACTTTCCTCAGAACCGGGTGACGGATCATCGCGTCGGCATGACCTTGCACAAGTTGGAACAGGTGCTCGAAGGCGATCTCGACGAACTTGTTCAGGCACTGAAGGCGCAGCGTCAGCAAGAAGTGGGAGCGGCATAGAATGGATGCAGTCATTCCTCTCCCGCAATCGGCAGGACAGGCAACGCTCGGTGAAACAATAGCCGAGGCTCGGCAGCAGCTTCAGCGAGTCGGTATCGAGAGCGCGGAGCAGGAGGCGTTGTGGATTGTGCAGCATGTGCTCCGGCTTCCCTCACATCATATCATGATCGATCGAGGCCGATTGCTGTCTCCGGCCGAACTGGTGGTCGCAAAAAGGCTGGTCCAACGGCGGGTCAGCCGAGAGCCCTTGCAGTATATATTCGGGGCGCAAGAATTTTGTGGGCTGGAGTTTCATGTCAATCCGGCGGTGCTCATTCCGAGGCCGGAGACAGAGCTATTGGTGAAGTACGTGGCACAACGGATTTCTGCCGAGCGACCAGCCACCGTCGTCGATGTCTGCACGGGGTCTGGGTGCATTGCTGTGGCGATTGCGCGGCAGAGGCCTCGCGCTCGGATGATTGGCACCGATCTATCGAGATCTTCCCTCGATGTTGCGAGGCGGAATGCTATCCGCCATTTGCTAGGTGAGCGCATTCTATGGCTGGAAGGCAACTTACTGGGAGCATTGGCAGGGCAGAGGTTGGAGGCGCAGGTTGACGTCATCGTCTCAAATCCTCCCTATATTCCGGAGGCTGATTGGGCGACACTTCAGCCAGAAGTGCGACTGTTCGAACCGCGTGGCGCACTGATAGCAGGGCCCCAGGGGACGGAATTGCACAAACAGCTGCTGTTAGAGGCTAGTCGATACCTCTCTCCCGGCGGCGCATTGATCCTGGAAATTGGCACCGGTCAGGCTTGCGCGCTACGCCAGATTGTCGAGCGGATACCTGGGTACAGATTCCACCGGCTGGTCTATGATGAAGCAGGGCTTGAGCGTGTCGTGATTGTGGAACGAGTCGGAGCATAGCAGGATGTTGAAAAAGTCCGCCAGTATCGTTCTTGCCTCGCTCAGATCCTCAATGTATCGATCGAACAAGGAAGACTCCAACGGCGTATGGTGTATTCACTGAGATTTTTCGCAGCCTGTTAGACGATGGATCGTACTATCATCACCGGCGGGACACCGCTTCGAGGAGAAGTCCAGATAGGCGGGGCGAAGAATGCCGCGTTGCCGATCTTAGCTTCCACCATTCTCGGTGGCGGGGAATGCGTGATTACCAATGTACCTCGCGTGGTGGATGTCGTGACGATGGGCAAGCTGTTGAGCATCTTGGGCGCAAAGGTTCACTATGAGGGAAATTGCGCGGTCATCAATGCGGCCGTGATCACATCGACCCAGGCCCCCTACGATCTGGTTAAGACCATGCGAGCTTCTGTGCTCGTGTTGGGACCGCTATTGGCGCGATGGGGAGAAGCGACGGTGTCAATGCCAGGCGGGTGCGCCATTGGGTCACGGCCCGTCAACCTCCATCTTGCTGGGTTGGCGAAAATGGGTGCGGACGTATCGATGGAACACGGGTATATTCGGGCCAAAGCGAAGCGGTTGACGGGTGCTCAGATCTATTGCGATACGCCGACGGTCACGGGAACGGAAAATTTGATGATGGCCGCATCGCTCGCTCAGGGAACCACGATCATTGAAAATGCCGCAAAGGAACCGGAGATCGTGGATCTCGCAAATTTTCTCATGAAGCGAGGGGCTCTCATCGACGGTGCAGGCTCAGATGTCATCACGATCGAAGGGGTCCGCGAGTTGCACGGGAGCGATCATGACGTCATTCCCGATCGTATCGAAGCAGGCACCTATCTCGTAGCCGGGGCCATTACGCGGGGAGCGGTGACGCTCAATCGATGCCGCCCGAATCATGTAGATGCCTTGCTGATGAAGCTGCGTGAAGCCGGCGTCGAGATACAGGTTGAAAAAGAACAGATCCATCTCAAGGTGGGATCGCCGCTCAAAGGCATCGATATTCGGACATTGCCCTATCCCGGATTCCCCACCGACATGCAGGCACAGATGGTCGCCTTAATGACATCTGCCGAAGGGACCAGTGTGATCACGGAAACAGTATTCGAGAGCCGATTTATGCATGTGGAGGAGCTACGACGGATGGGGGCCGACATCAAGGTCGAAGGCAATCGAGCTGTGGTGACTGGACCGAGCAGGCTGGCTGGAGCTCCGGTGATGGCGTCCGATCTTCGTGCGAGCGCAGGATTGGTCCTAGCCGGCTTGGCGGCGGAAGGCACCACGGAGATTCTCCGCGTCTACCATTTGGATCGTGGCTATGAGCGAATGGAAGAGAAACTGCGTGGGTTGGGTGCGACGATCGCCCGTCATAAGAAAAGTGCGGCTCCGGCCGACAATTGTTGACATCATGCTGATGATTGCCTTGTCGAAGGGGAAAATGTTGGAGCTCACGCTGGAGGTTTTTCGCCGGGCAGGCTATGCCATGGGTCGTTTCTCTATCGAAAGCCGTCGACTGGTGTTTCCCTGCCCGGAAATCGACATGACGTTTCTGATCGTGCGACCGACCGATGTGCCGACCTATGTCGAATATGGCGCAGCGGACGTTGGGATCGTCGGGAAAGATGTTTTGATGGAGCAGGACAGCGATGTCTATGAACCATTGGATTTAGGGTTCGGAGCGTGTAGAATTGCCGTCGCTGCGCTCAAGGGACAGGCCTCACGTGACCGGCTGTCCTCAAAAATCCGGGTGGCGACGAAGTATCCGAAGATCACCGAGCGGTACTTCAATCAGCGTGGCGTGTCGGTCGAAATCGTCAAGTTGTACGGTTCGATTGAATTGGCGCCGTTGGTCGGTCTGGCTGATCGGATTGTCGATCTAGTTGAGACAGGCAACACGCTGAAGGCCCATGACCTTGTCGAAGTGGAGTGTATTGCACAGTCCACGGCTCGGTTGATTGTCAATCGAGCAAGCCTGAAGCTGAAGCATGCGGTGATCACAAAGTTAATTCAGAAGCTCCGGGCTGTCAGCAGTCCATCAACAGGGTCTCGAACCGCCGCTCCACGCAACGCTTCGCGTGGGGTAGGTCGAAGGGTCAGACGCACGCGCGCATGAAGATTGTGGCCTCCACCGAGCGAGCCTTTCTCCCTGCCCTCAAGAAAGTGGCATCGCGTGGCCGCGTGCAGGGGGCTGCTGTCGAAAAGACGGTCAAGTCGATCTTGCAGGCTGTGGAGCGGGGCGGTGACAAGGCTGTCCTTCGTTATGCGAAGCAGTTTGACCGCGTCTCCATGAAAGCCACGGAACTGCGCGTCACTCCCGAAGAAATCAAGGATGCCTACTTCCACATCCGGAAAGACGAGGGCGACGCGCTTCGGTTTGCGGCCCAGCGGGTCACGTCGTTTCACGAACGCCAACGCATCAAGACCTGGATGTATCAGGATAACCAGGCGACATTGGGTCAGGTCGTCACGCCGGTTGATGCAGTCGGAGTCTATGTGCCGGGGGGGAAGGCGGTCTATCCCTCCTCGGTCTTGATGTGCGCGATTCCGGCCAAAGTAGCGGGTGTCTCCCGCGTCGTGATGTGTACGCCCCCGCAAAAAGGCCCAATCAATCCCTATTTATTGGTCGCAGCCGACATCGCCGGCGTGACGGAGATCTATCGCGTCGGGGGTGTGCAAGCGATAGGAGCAATGGCCTATGGGACCAAGACGATCCAACGCGTCGACAAAATCGTGGGCCCCGGCAATATTTATGTTGCAACGGCCAAGCGGCTTCTCTATGGCACGGTCGGGGTCGACATGGTGGCCGGCCCGAGCGAACTGCTCGTCGTCGCAGACGGCGACGCAAAGCCAGCGCACGTCGCGGCCGATCTTCTCTGCGAAGCGGAGCATGACGAGGATGCCCAGGTTTATCTTGTGACCACATCTGCCCAGTTGGCCAAAGATGTGGCGCACCTCATCGGCAGCCAATTGAAGGGGCTACAACGGGAAAAGATCGCGGCTAGGTCCATTGCACGTCATTCGGTGGCGTTCGTGGTCACCACGATGGACGAAGCCATCAACGTGGCCAACGAGATTGCCCCGGAGCATTTGACCCTCTCAGTCGATGAGCCGTTTGAGTATCTCGAGAAAATCCGTCATGCAGGAGCGCTGTTCTTAGGTCGGTATACGCCCCCCTCGGTTGCCGATTACATCGCAGGACCGAATCATGTGTTGCCGACCGGAGGGACGGCGCGTTTTTTTTCGGCGCTCTCCGTTCACGATTACATCAAAGTGAGCAACATCGTGCACTATACTCGCGAGGAATTGAGCAAGGTGAAAGATCATCTCGTTCGGTTGGCCCATATTGAAGGGTTCGACGCGCATGCCAAGTCGGCTCAGAGCAGGTTTTCATGAAAAAGAACGGATCGGTTCCCAGGCAGGCATCGATTCATCGTGCGACCAAAGAAACGGATATCCATGTCGAATGGAGGTTGGAAGGTAGCGGCCAAGGAAAGATCGAGACCGGCATTCGTTTCTTCGACCACATGCTTGAGCTGTTGTCTAAGCACGGCTTCTTCGACATGACCGTCCAGGCCAAGGGCGATATCGACATCGACGAACACCACACGGTGGAGGATGTCGGCATTGTCATGGGCAAGGCATTGCATCAAGCCTTGGGCGAGAAAGCGGGAATCAAACGGTTCGGGTTTGCCTCAGCACCGCTCGATGAAACGCTGGCCCAAGTCACAGTGGATCTCAGCGGCAGGCCCTATCTCGTCTACAACGTCTCGTTGCCGGATCGGAAGATCAAAGCCTTCGACCTCGGCCTGTTTGAAGACTTCTTCCAGGCCTTTGTCACCCACGGTGGGCTGAATCTCCACGTGAACCTCATGTATGGCCGCAACCCGCACCACATCATGGAAGCCATCTTCAAGGCGCTGGCGAAGGCTCTGGATCAGGCGACGACGCTGGAAGAGCGGTTGGCAGGGAAAGTGCTGTCAACGAAGGGGATGTTATAGCCTCTCGCGGATCCTGTCACCAATCAGCCCCGCTGTTCTCGCACCCCGCCCGATGTAGCTCACGTCTCTCTGGAAAACGACGGTGATTTAAAAAAAAAGAGAAGCATGGCGGCTTGGCGCTCCGAAAGTAGCGAGCGGACCCGTGAAGCAGCCGAAATTCTCGGAGAGCAGATCGTCTATGCCATCCAACAGGCCGAACCAGTACCCTGCGGGCGACTGCTTACCGCCAGCTCAGCGGCGATGAAGTCACTGTCTATGCCTGGAAAGAGCAGCCCTTGTCATGTGGTGCAGTTCGGACAGTCATCATTCGACGGAGTCTGCCCTGGAATCAAATAGTTCTCCAGCTCTGCATTCGCGATCAGACCCAATGCCTGCCTATGGTTTGGCTACATGCGGATTGGGTGTTGCTGCGTCAGAAAGGCTAGCTCGTGAACCGTAAACAAGTTCATCGACTCTGTCGACTTGAAGACTTGCAGTTGCGGATGCACGTGCAGAGGGGGAAGCACCTCACCCCCTACCGAGGTCCGTTCCGTACCAATTTAAAATGGTGATTCACACGGTTGTTCCTCACTCCTTTCCTATACTCGCGATCTGTTCGATATGTTATTCGGCTGTTCGGGAAAACAGGGTTACAAATCGATCACATACCCACAGCCTTCGGGAACGAATGAGGGCTTGACAAGGCTTCACGTTCTCCTCTGGGTCCTGTTGGTTATGAATCGTTCCGGAACTATTTGCAGGCACATTCGGAATGCGCTCGGTGTCCTTCATTTTCTGGTTCAATCTTGCGGGCCAATCGGGTGTCATCTGATCGTTGCCCATACCCCCCCGCTTATGGTGGGGTATGGCACGAAGTGTCTTTGGAATCTTGACGTGGTGACGACGTGCGCACTACACTTGCCGAAATACTGGTATTTAAGGAGGGGATTCTATGGGCGAACCACGCGTGTACGATAGCGGCAAAAAGTCATCAGCGTTACGAGATGGAGCTGCATTGACGACTCAGTTGGCAGCTGGTTTGGAAAAGATCGGGCTTGCCATGAAGAGCCGGACGTGGCGACGAGAAGGTCGAGCGGGTCTTGGTCCGCTACAGCGCCAGGTTCTCACGCTTCTCCGATCCAAGCCCGGACAACGCGCGACTGTCTCTGCGGTGGCAAACGAGTTGGTCGTTAGGCTTCCGACCGCGTCAGAAGTCATCGCCACGCTAGAAAGGAAGCAGTTGGTTCGACGGCGTCGCGATTTAAGCGATGGCCGAATCGTCGTAGCGCAGTTGACGGCCAAAGGGAATCGGTCTTGTACGCCTTCCTCACGAATGCCTGATCGCCTAGTGACCGCGACAGAAGCACTCACGGAGGCGGAGCAGGTTGCTCTTCTCAAGTCCTTGGTGAAAGTGATTCGTAGTCTTCAAGAGCAGGGTGAGCTTCCATGCGATGCCGCAAGCATGGAAAAACATGCCCAATGAAGAATTCATCTGGCCGAGCACGATGCAGATAGTGTGATCGTCCCTCCCACAGTAGAATAGCCATCCTATAGGTTGCTTAGGGCTCTTGCTCCGGCTATGGCGTAGGATTAGAATGAGTAAGTTGCCGGGAGATAGTGAGTCTATGAGTGAAAGAAGGACTACCAGTCTCTTCAAGAAAGCCTCAATCCGTGCGTCAGAAGATGTGTGGCTCGGGCCAGAATCTCATATGCCAAATTTGGGTCGGGAGCTTCGACGTCGGGAGTCGAGAGGAATGAGTGTCTCTTCAGGCTGGATAGTCGGTGCGATATTTGCCGCAGGTGTGGCTGTTGGATGTCTTGTTATGGGCCTTTTCAACCGACGGTCTCAGATCTCCTAAGCACGACGCTGAAAGATCCTGCCTGCATCGTTCTTTTCTCGAGAATATTCCCAGCAGCGCTCACTCTGAGAAGTTGAGCCACACCAGCCGAGGTATTTTCCCTTCCCCCAAACACGCTGACGAAATGCTTCCTTCCCATAGCGCATAAGATTCTTTTCATGTTCAGCGAGTTCCATTTTGATACAAGAGGTGATCGGCTTCGATCTGCGAGAGTAGTTCGTCGAGTGCAGCTTGGACCGATTCCTCAATGGGGGTGTGATCCGAAGCCGTGATCCACCGAACACCCGACCCAACCGTTTCTTTTTCAACCAGATAGGACTTGATTGATGGTGCACTCGAAGGACCTAAGGCTGATTCCAGACGCAGTCTGTAATAGTAGTTGCCGCGGGATCGCATTGTGAGCCAGGCTTTGATGCTTAGAGTAAGGTCGGCTGGTTTGTCGCTTACCGAAGCGAATGACCGGCGCGATTGAATATAGTTGATTACAGCAGACCGAAGGTCCTGTGCCGGCCAATCGAGTAAGGTGATCCCCGGTCTGTGATCGGCTCCTTCCAATGCAAGAAAAGGCACAACGATTTGTAACGATTGCGCGATGGCGTCAGGCGAAACAGTTGGAGGCGCGGGGGTGACGTGAATGCGATGGACGCAGCCCCAGCTAAGCAGCAGGAGCGCGCTGAGAAGCATTCGAGAGGATTGGAGAAGAAGGCGACCGTTGTTCACGGATTCGTCGTGGGTGTCGAAGGATTTAAGATGTCCAAATCCCGTAAGGCGCGCAACGCCTGTTCTCGGTATGGCTTGTCCGTGTGGTTTGTATAGGTGTCGATCACACGTTGATAGGTAGCGCGGGCTTGAGGGAATCGCCGTTTGATGGCGAAGTATTGACCCAACACGAGCCAATTGGTGGCTGCGGCTTCATTGGCAGTGGTCATCAAGGCGAACTCTCGTTCCACCGCTGTGGTGCCTTGTTGCCCTGCCTGTTTTCTCATGGCATCTCCCATCTGGCTCGCCATCGCTTCTATCTGCTCATTGTCCCGGATCGCGGATTCCACTCGGTTGGCTTTTAGGCTGTCATAGAATGCGTCGGCATGATTTTTAATCATGTTCGCGCGTTCTTGATAGGTATCGTGGGCACAACTGGCACACAGCAGGCAGCAGGCGACAAACAGCAGTGATCTGTACGATGCGAATTGGGGTCTGGTCATGAGTCCTGCTCCTGGGGTCCTCCTAATGCGGCTCTCCTCCGCTCGACACAGATTATCCTACAGACTTCGAAGAGGAAACGCGACCGTGTGCCGTGAAGTCCTGCCGAGCCGTCTAGTGACACACGAGTCAGAAATATGGTAAGAGTCCAACTCTTTTATAGATCCTGTATCGTCCCCATCGTCTAGCCTGGCCTAGGACATTGCCCTTTCAAGGCAGTAACACGGGTTCAAATCCCGTTGGGGACACCAGCCAACGCTCAAACACCGTTCCAGCATTGACGATTCGCTGTTTTAAGCCACTGCACTGTAGCAGTCCTACAGTAGCAAACAGAGACTATCATGGC
>CBDDRW010000062.1:0-27847 GCA_965233175.1 uncultured bacterium | reverse complement strand
TCTGAATCGGCGGACTCGCCGCCCTCTTCCTCGGCAGGCTTTTCTTCTTCCGGCACATCGAACCAGGACACGAGCATCTCATCCCACCAGGTTTCGTCGATCTCTTTTCCGGGATCGCTCCCGAGACAGGCGACATCGTCTTTCGTCACGTTTGGACCAACGAGTTGAGGTTGGAACTTAGCTCGATCAATTACCTCCTTGGTCGCATACCCTCCGATGATCCAGGAGTCAGGATCGGCCCGGCGTGACTTGTACCCCTTGAGGCCAATCTTCAGATACATGAATATTTGTTGTTGCGCAGGATCCTCGATGCCGGATTGAGGAAACCCTAACGTCTTTTCAATCTTCTTGCGCCAATGCCGGTCGTCGTAGCGTGACGTGACCAGCTGGAGCATTTTTTTTCCAAGCTCAACATCAAGCGGCATGATATTCGTTAGCTCTCTTTACGGTCTCAGATGCTGTTTAAAAAAAGCTGTGGCGCGCACCCACGCGTCTTTGGCTGCCTCCAGCCGATACACTGTCTTATCTGTGTCCCGGAAAAAAGCATGAGGGGCGCCGGGATAGGTCTTAATCTCTCCGGGCTTATTGTACTTCTTCAGCGCCGCTGCAAGCCGCTGCACGTCCGCCTTGGTAATCCAGCCATCGTCTTCGCCGTAGATATAAAGAACCGGACCTGAAAGCTTCTGTAATGGGGTGTCAGGATTGGGAACCTGTCCATAAAATGGGGCGGCAGCTTTAATGTCGGCATTGACGCAGGGCAGCATCAAGGCATAGGACCCACCCATGCAAAATCCAGTGACGCCGATTCGCTTCGCGTCTACTTCAGGGACGGTCTTAAGATAGGCCACTGTCGCATTCAAGTCCGCCAATCCATCGTCTTGTTTGAGTGTATTCATCAATTTGCCCGCCTCGCCTGGATCCGTTGTGAGCGCGTTACCTAAACGGGAGTAGAGATCAGGCGCAATGGCCACATACCCCTCTGCCGCATAGCGCTTCGCAATGTCCTTGATATGGTCTGACAGGCCAAACCATTCCTGGACCACAATGATGACAGGACGTCGCTCTTTGGTTTGCGGGGCTGCCACATACGCCCGTATCGTCACGTTGTCGCCGGGATACTGGACCAGCGTTTCTCTGACTGATTCGGCCATAAGGCACCTCCAACCTGGTGCAGTTACGAATGAGGAATTTTGAATTACGAATCGAGATCGGAAGTTATTCAACACTCATAATTCAACATTCAGAATTGTAGCTGATCGCCATACCCATTAGTTTAGTTGCCCGCCACCATCATCTCGGCAATCTTCACGGTCGGGCTGGCGATGCGCCCGCGAAACACAAGGTCGCTGCCGATCATTTCTATTCCCGCAAACATCTCTTTCAGATTGCCCGCAATCGTGATCTCTTCAACTGGATAAGCCAACTCGCCCCCTTCGATCCAAAACCCTGAGGCTCCCCGTGAGTAGTCGCCTGTCACCATATTGATGCCGAACCCGATGAGGTCCGTGACATACAGGCCCTGTTTCACCGTCTTGATGATGTCTTGTGCCGTCTTTGTCCCTGGCGCAAGATAGAAATTCGTGGGGCCGACGGATGGATTCTCACCGACGCTGCGCGAGGCATTGCCGGTCGAGGCCAAACCAAGCTTCCTTCCTGAGTAGGTATCGAGGAGATAACTCTTCAATATTCCCCGCTCCACGACGGTCGTCTTCCTAGTCGGCAACCCTTCGCCATCGAATGGCCGAGAACCCAGCCCTCCGACCACTCGCCCATCGTCGTACACCGTGACATATTCCGGAGCCAGGGATTTGTCCAATTGGCCGGCCAGGAATGACGCCCCTTTATAGAGTGAATACCCGGACACCGCGCTGCAAAGATTCCCCATGAGACTTCCGGCCGTTTCCGAATCGAAGATGACAGGAACCCGTTGGGTCTCCACTTTCTTCGCCCCAAGCTTTCGGACCGTCCGCCGCGCCGCTTCCAGTCCCACCGCTTCCGGGGAATCCAGCTTGGAGAATGTCCGTTGCACTGCGTACCAGGAATCGCGTTGCATAGCCCCGGTCTCTGGATCAGTGGCAACGGGAGACACCGACATTGAGAAACTTGAACTCTGGTACTCCCCCAAGAATCCGTGACTATTGCCCAGCACGACACGCCCCGAGGAAGAATCGAAGTCGCCTCCTTCAGAATTTGTCACGCGCTCGTCTGTAGACATGGCCGCGGCCTCGACCCGTTTGGCGAGTTCAATCTGTTGTTCTGTAGTCAGTCTCGTGGAATCGTAGAGATCCAGATCCGGCCTTTCTCCCGCCATTTGATCCGCCGATGGCAAGCCTGACACCTGATCTTCCACGACGGCTTTCGCCAAGGTGCAGGTTTCGGCGACCAGATGATTCAGAGAATCCGCTGAGAAATCGGAAGTGGAGGTGCTGGCAGAACGTTTCCCGACGAACACACGTAAGCCGAGATGCTTCTCCCGCGCTTTTGTCAGGCGATCGACAGCACCCAACCGAACTTGCACCGAAAATGTTTCCCCATCGGCGATAATAATATCCGCCTCCGTCGCCCCACCGCGCTTTGCCTTGGCCAAGAGATCCATGGCAAGCTGACTATACCCATCATGCTGCTGTATGGACTGATTCATCGCTGCGTCCCGCCCACGGTGATTTCATCGATTCGAATGGTCGGCAGACCGACACCCACTGGAACGGATTGCCCTTCTTTTCCACACGTACCGATACCCTCATCGAGTTTAAGGTCATGTCCCACCATCGAGACTTTGGTGAGGATCTCCGACCCGCTGCCGATCAATGTTGCGCCTTTGACCGGCCTCGTCACCTTCCCTCCTTCGATCAAGTAGGCCTCGCTGGCAGAAAACACGAACTTCCCATTAGTGATATCGACCTGTCCGCCACCGAAGGAGACGGCGTAGAGTCCCCGATCGACTGATCGAATGATCTCCTCAGGGTCTGAAGTGCCTGCCAACATGAATGTATTCGTCATGCGCGGCAACACCACACTCTTGTAACTTTCTCGCCGGCCGTTGCCGGTCACGGGAATGCCCATTAACCGCGCATTGAGTTTATCGGTGATGTAGCCGCGCAGAATCCCCTGTTCGATAAGCGTCGTACGGCCGGTCGGGGTCCCTTCATCGTCCATGTTGAGCGAACCTCGCCGGCCCGGCAAGGTCCCATCATCAACTATCGTACAGACGTCGGACGCGACCCGCTTCCCAAGGAGATTGGAAAACGCGGATGTTTTCTTGCGATTGAAGTCTGCCTCAAGGCCATGGCCGATGGCTTCGTGTAATAAAATCCCCGGCCAGCCTCCGCCCAGCACGACCGGCATAACACCGGCCGGCGCTTCGACCGCAGACAGATTGAGAATCGCTTCCCGTGCCGCTTCACGAGCAAAACGCAGATATCGATCGCCCTCATGATAGAACTGAAATCCGACACGCCCGCCGCCGCCGAATGAGCCGGCTTGGCGCTGGCCGTTCTCTTCTGCGATACAAGTCACTTGCAGTCTCGAAAGTGGCTGCACATCGCCGATCAGTGTCCCGTCCGAGGTGGCAATGATCACCACCTTATACTCCGTATTGAACGAGGCCATCACATTCTTAATACGAGGGTCATATCGGCGCGCTTCGGCATCGATGGCGTTCAAGAGGGCCACGCGGTCTGCTGTGGCGACGTCGGACTGTGCTCGTTCGATTGGATACAGATCACGCGTGGGACGTTGACGGACAGGGGCTGGAACTCCTTCGGTCCCGCTCGGAGAATTGGCAATATATCGAGCGGTATCTGCAGCCAGCTCGAGATCCTTCTTCGTCAGCTCATCGGAGTAGGCAAACCCGGTTTTTTCCCCCGCTGTTGCCCTCACCCCCACACCCTGAGACACACTCTTTGTCGCACGCTTAACAAGGGACTCTTCCATTGAGACAGACTCAGATGTGCAGGACTCAAAGTAGAGGTCGGCATAGTCGACATCTCGAACTTTGACTCGCCCGAGCGCCCCAAGCACTTCGCCCTCAGTCAGACCAAAAGACGTCAGCTGAACAAGTTCACCCATGGTGTGCAAGCCCTCACAACGGTTGACCTTTAAAAATAGATGGGGAAGTATAGCTGATCGCTTTCGATAGGCGCAACGACAATTCATCCAACTCATCGCTTTTACAGGACTTTTACTAAAATTCGTTTGACATTCCTCCCCCTCACCAGTAGACTTTGTCCGCCGATCGTACTTTCTTGCGCAAGAGGATCTTTACTGACCGTTTCTTATGGACACAAAAGACTCATTAGCCATCAATCAGCTCTCCCTGGAAGAGCTTGCCGCAAGACTTGAACCAGACCTCTTACCCAAACACGTCGCTATCATTATGGACGGCAATGGACGTTGGGCAGAACTGCGCAACCTCCCTCGCATTGCCGGTCATCGGGAAGGGATCAAATCCGTCCGTGAAATGATCACGGTCTGCTTGGAGCTGGGTATTCATGCCCTGACCATTTATGCGTTTTCACAGGAGAATTGGAAGCGGCCTGTCCAGGAAATCTCCTCACTCATGGGCTTACTTGAATACTATCTTTCAACGGAACGCTCGAAACTCATTGAACAAGGTGTCCGATTACGCACAATTGGACGGCTCGATTCCCTCCCAGCCTCCGCACTCCAATGGGTGCGGGCTGCTGAACAGGAAACCGCTCATCTCGACAAACTCCATCTCACGGTTGCCCTAAGCTACGGTGGCCGCGCGGAGATTGTCGACGCTGTGCGTGAACTTCTCCACGAAGCCCAAGACGGGAAGCTGCAGCCGGATGATGTGGATGAATCCTGTATCCAACGGTACCTCTACATCCATGATCTACCCGATCCTGACTTATTAGTTCGCACCAGCGGGGAAACGCGAATCAGTAATTTTCTCCTCTGGCAGATCGCCTACACCGAGCTCTATTTTACTCCAACACTGTGGCCCGATTTCCGTCGCCGTGAACTCTTACTGGCTTTGTTGGAGTATCAGCGACGTGATCGTCGATTTGGTCGAGTCCTCAGCGCTATTTCGTCATAAGTGGTCGATCTCAACCTTCCCATGCAGGAGTATAAAACCGTCAGCCAGCAGCAGGCTGAACCAACACACGCAGCAGCGTCACGGTTTGACCCACGCAGGATTTATACCATTCTGGTCCTCGTGCCGCTCCTCTATGTCGTCATTCGCTACCTCCCGCCCCTCGTGTTTTCAGGGATCGTCGTGCTCGGAGGGGCACTCGCCCTCTTCGAGTTCTACCGATTATGTTTCGGCGACCGCAGCCAATCCTGGATGATCGGAATCGGTTTGATGGGATTCACCGCCTTGATTCTTGGAGCACACTGGCCGAGTGTCATTGTTCCAACTCTCCTCGCCACACTTGTCTGGGCGATTTCCGTGCCACTTTTCAGCCGCTCACCTCTTGAACAAAGCCTGAGAGACGGGGCAATAACATTGTTCGGCATGCTCTATTTAGGCCTCACGCTCAGCACGCTCTCGATGACGAGGCTTCTGCCTCAAGGTGAATGGCTCATCTTTTTTCTCCTGATGGTGACCTGGGCATCCGATACCGGTGCCTACTATATCGGCACACTGTATGGACGACACCGCCTCGCTCCCACGATCAGCCCCAAAAAAACTGTGGAAGGCTTGGTGGGTGGTTTGATCAGTGCCATACTGGTCTCGTACGCGGCGCGTTGGTGGTTTTTCCCTGATTTTTCCGGTCTAGACTGTTTGGTCTTGGCAACCCTACTGACACTGTCAGGTCTCTGGGGCGATCTGGCAGAATCGGCCATGAAACGTAGCGTCGGCATGAAGGACTCCGGCGGAATCCTTCCTGGTCATGGAGGCATGCTCGACCGTCTCGATAGTCTCTTGTTCACTGCCCCCGTCTTCTACTACTATGTCACGATAGTGAGCCGGTTACGCGTCATTGAGTGAAGGAGCACTGTATGAAAACGATCGTCATCCTTGGATCGACCGGATCGATCGGCACCAACACCCTCGATATTGTGGATCGATTCCCGGAAGAATTTCGCGTAGCAGGGCTGACAGCCGGCAGTAATGACGAAAAGCTCGAGGCACAGATCCGACGCTTCAAGCCCCGTGTGGTCGCCCTGTCAGACGCCGCTGCTGCCACTCGGCTCCAGGAACGTTGTGAAGGTCTTCCTGTCGAAATTTTATCCGGGCAGGGCGGTCTCGTTCAGGTAGCCCGTGCGTCAGAAGTTGACCTCGTCATCTCCGCCATCGTCGGTGGGGCTGGTCTCGTCCCCACCCTTGCGGCAATCCGAAGTGGGACACAAGTCGCGTTAGCCAATAAAGAGCCGATGGTCATGGCAGGGAAACTGATGCAGGACGAGGCGCGGCGTTATGGCGTACGCATCTTCCCCGTCGACAGCGAACATAGTGCGATCTTCCAGTCGTTGGAAGGCCACCGGAAAATGGACGTCCGGCGTCTAATTTTAACAGCGTCAGGAGGGGCCCTCTGGACCCTGAGCAAGGAAGAGTTACACGATGTCACCCCTGAGCGAGCGCTCCAACATCCCAATTGGAAGATGGGTGCGAAAATCACGATCGACTCTGCAACCCTCATGAACAAAGGATTGGAAGTCGTAGAAGCCCGCTGGCTCTTTGATATCCCGGAGTCTCAAATCGAGGTCATGATCCATCGGGAAAGCATCATTCATTCTCTGGTAGAATATGTGGACCGGTCCATGATCGCCCAGTTAGGATTGCCGGATATGCGAACACCCATTTCCTATGCGATGAAATACCCAGGACGCATGCCGTTGGATCTGCCTTCGTTGGATCTGACCGAGATGGGAAAGTTGACATTCTCCAAACCGGATGACGACCGTTTCCCCTGTTTACGTCTCGGCTATGAATCCCTGCGGATCGGCGGTACGATGCCCGCCGCGATGAATGCCGCCAACGAAATCGCGGTTGAGGCATTCTTGAATGGAGGCATCCGGTTCACCGATATTGCGGACATCATTCGTAGTACGATGGATCTCCACATTCCCAAAGACGTCGAGTCGTTGGAAGATGCATTGGAGGCGGATCGCTGGGCTCGCGAGAAGGCAGAATCATTGGTCGTGGCGTTGGCTCGCTAGATCTACACGAAGGAGCGTACACCGTGTTCATGGCAATAACCTGGTCCCCCGATACTGTCTGGTTGCTCCTGCAGAAGGCGTGGTGGTTCCTGATCGTCCTTGGCGTGTTGGTCGCATTCCATGAACTCGGGCATTTCTTGGCTGCTCGTTGGGTCGGTGTCAAAGTC
Organism: uncultured bacterium; assembly: GCA_965233175.1. Classification (GTDB taxonomy): domain Bacteria; phylum Nitrospirota; class Nitrospiria; order Nitrospirales; family Nitrospiraceae; genus Palsa-1315. The sequence continues at coordinate 20,549 of CBDDRW010000062.1, read as the reverse complement.
CTGAAGTTCTCCCTTGGTTTTGGGCCGAAACTCCTCGGCAGAAAAATGGGTGAAACAGAATACCTTCTCTCAGCGATTCCGCTCGGTGGTTATGTCAAATTGTTCGGTGAGGATGAGACCGAGGCAACCACACAGGAGGATCGTGCACGATCGTTTGCGCACCAAAGCTTATGGGGAAAAGTTCTGATCGTCGCTGCAGGACCTGGGTTTAACTTCATCCTGGCCTATCTCATTTTTGCCGGATGGCTCGCGACCGGCGCTCCGCTTCCTATCCCATCATTCCAGGATCTCACCCCCGACGTTGAAGCGATGGTTCCCGGTTCTCCAGCCGATACAGCAGGCATCCAAATTGGAGATCATATAAGCCGAGTCAACGGACAGGATATTTCAACGAGAGCGGAACTATACGACGCGGTCGCCAAGAGTAAAGGACAGCCGCTGAAGATTGAGGTCACACGAGGTGAACAAAGTAAGACGCTGACAGTCACACCCACCATCGCACCCAGACTACAATCCCCTGCGCAAGACCCCATCTATTATCTCGGCATCGAAGAGACACCGCCCCTGGTCACTTCAGTTGTACAGAGTTCTCCTGCGGCAAAAGCCGGACTTCAAATTGGCGACCATGTCGTCAAGATCGAAAGCCACACGATCCATACGTGGTCCCAGATGACGAGTCTCGTGAGAGATAATCCCAATCATCAACTACACATAGAGGTCTTACGGGAAGGACAACGAGTCTCTCTGACTGTGACGCCTTCTGCTGAAAAGGAGATGATCAACGGCCAGTCGGTCGAAGTCGGCAAGATCGGCCTTGCAGGACCAGGCAGCCGTTCACTCATACGCTCCAGTACCCCCTTACTAGCGGTGTATGACGGCTTGAGAGCCACATGGGGCTTGACCGAGCTGACGGCAATCGGTCTCTACAAAATGATTGTAGGGGATATCTCCAGCAAAAACATCGGGGGCCCTCTGACGATTGCGAATATATCTGGAGAAGCCGCTGCACAAGGCGCTTCAAACGTGGTCTACCTCATCGCCATGCTGAGTATCAATCTCGGCGTTCTCAATCTACTTCCCATTCCTATTCTCGACGGTGGCCATCTCTTGTTTTTTCTGATCGAAGGCATCCTCCGGAAACCCCTCGGTGAACGCCAGAGAGAGCTCGCGCAACAAGCCGGACTCGTGCTATTAGTGGGTGTCATGATCTTTGCGTTCTGGAATGACCTCGAGCGAATCTTCCTTAAATAGGACATGAGTTCGAAAGTCTGAATGTCGAACCCGCCGGGTCAGCACAACATTTCCTCTCTCACCGATGCGTCAGATGCGATGACCTTCAACCCTCATGACCTCATTTCTGCTCTCGCACCATCATGAGAACTTCTCAGCTCTTAATCCCCACACTGCGAGAAGTTCCCGGCGAAGCGGAAACCGTCAGCCACACGCTCATGCTCCGAGCCGGTTTGATTCGCAAAGTGGCAGCCGGCATCTACACCTACCTCCCGCTCGGACTCCGAGTCATTCGAAAAGTTGAACAGATCATTCGTGAAGAAATGAACCGGGCAGGAGCCCAAGAGCTCCTGATGCCCATTGCCTCTCCCGCGGAGTTATGGCGAGAAACCAGCCGATGGAATTTCTACGGCAAGGAATTAATCCGATTCAAGGACCGCCACGAACGCGAGTTCTGCCTGGGTCCGACCCATGAGGAAGTGATTACAGATCTTTTCAGGCGTGAAGTTCGTTCCTATCGGCAGATGCCGCTGAACTTCTATCAAATCCAAACTAAGTTTCGAGATGAAATTCGCCCCCGCTTCGGACTCATGCGCGGGCGAGAATTTATCATGAAGGACGCCTACAGCTTCGATCAGGACGAACCAAGCGCCAGGATCAGCTATCAAAAAATGTATGACGCCTATCATCGTATTTTCACCCGCTGCGGTCTGACCTTCCGTGCCGTGGAGGCCGACACTGGCCTGATCGGCGGCAGCTCATCTCATGAGTTCATGGTACTTGCAGAAACGGGCGAGAACACCATCGTCTACAGCGATACCGGCACCTATGCCGCCAACATAGAGCAGGCTGAAGTGCTGCCCCCTACCGATATCAACACCGGAGTCGCGCGCCCACTTCGTCTCGTCCCCACACCCCACTGCCGCACCGTCGAAGAGGTGACGAAATTCTTGAACGTTTCCCCGACGCATCTCGTAAAAACACTCCTCTATTCGACAGGAACAGACGTGGTCGCCGTGCTGATACGGGGAGACCATGACGCGAACGAAGTCAAGATTCAAAGACTCCTACAAGTAACGGATCTTGCGCTTGCAGATCCTACCGCCGTCGAGCGCGTCACGGGCGCACCGGTTGGATTTGCCGGCCCCATAGGCCTGAAACGCGTCCGAGTTATTGCCGACCATGCGATCAAAGCCCTGCGTAACGTGATCGTCGGGGGTAATCAGCGCGATATGCACTATGTCGATGCCAATTGGGATCGCGACTTTCAGGTTGAGCAATTTGCCGATCTCCGCAGCGCTTGCGCTGGAGATCCGTCACCGAAAAAAGATGGAACATTGAAGGCGACGAAAGGCATTGAAGTCGGACACGTCTTTATGCTCGGCACCAAATACAGCGAAGCTATGAAAGCCTCCTTCCTCGATCTTCATGGGAACGAGCGCCTCGCTGTGATGGGATGCTACGGCATCGGGGTCGGCAGAACTGCCGCGTCAGCGATTGAACAGAACCACGACGCAAAAGGTATTATCTGGCCTTACCCAATCGCGCCGTTCCATGTCCATCTCCTTCCGCTCACCCAATCAGCACACATCGCCACAGTCACTGCGCAGCTCTATGACGAACTGCAAGCGGCAGGGCTCGACGTACTCTGGGATGATCGAGACGAACGTGCAGGCGTAAAATTCAACGATGCAGACCTGATGGGAGCTCCGTTTCAAATCGTTGTGGGAGACAAGAGCCTCGCTGAAGGAGTTGTCGAGGTTAAGACTCGAAAAGACGGAGTAAAACTCAAGCTGCCTCCAGCCCACGTCACGGCTCATCTGCTTCGAATACGAGCAAATTGAATGCCCTCTCGCCTACCAGTGGATTGACTCTGCATCGTGCCACTTCCATTACCATTTCCGGTCTGAAACTACCTTTTCCTTGCCTTCTAACCTCAATCAGCTACACTGAATTTTAATCGTTATATCAAACAGACATCCTACACACGCTTCATTGAACATACGACGATAGTCTTCATAACCGAAGGCTAGGAGCCCTTGGGATGCAAGCCAATCCTGTCGCGAAAACCCCTCAGGACCTTCAACAGAAACTAGCATTCTCTGAACATGTCAAACGCATCACGGACCAAATCCATGCGGCGCGCGACCTTGATTATATCCTCCTCGATCTACGCAAAGAAGTTCTCAGCGTCTTCGACGCCGAAGACCTCACCATCTTTGCATTCGACCCAGAGAAGAAAGAGATTTTTTCTAAGGCACCCCACATCGATAGCGTCGAGGAATTCCGCATTCCGATCTCCGAACAGAGTCTGGCGGGGTTCTGCGCAAAATATCTCCGGCCAGTGAGCATCGCCGACGCATACAATATCGCAGAGCTACAGGGCGTCCACCCCGCACTTGTCCATGACACATCCTACGACAAACGGACCGGATTCAAAACGAAACAAGTTTTGACCTATCCGATCGTGGCAGATAACAAGTATCTGATGGGTGTCCTCCAACTCCTCAACAAAAAAACTGGCGGACGATTCACGAGAAAAGACGAAGAATCTGTCGCGGAGATTGCAAAAGCACTCGGCATTGCCTTCCTCAATCTCCGCAAAGTTTCAAAGAAAAACCCGAATAAATTCGATCGCCTGGTCTCAAACAATCACATTACCCAGAACGAATTGGACAATGCGATCGCCGAGTCGAGAAAAGGCGTAACGGACTTCGAGAGCATCCTCATTGAAAAGCACAAGGTACAGAAAGTCGAGATCGGGAAGTCACTGGCCCAGTTTTACAAATGCCCCTACATCGAGTACAGCGAACGAACACTCGTCGATGTCGAGCTCCTAAAAAATCTGAACGTCGACTACCTGAAAAAAAACCACTGGATGCCTCTCAAGCGGGATCGAACCGCCATTGAAATTTTGACGGACGACCCTGGCGATCTCGATCGTGTCGCTGATATTAAGCGGACGTTCCCCGGGTTGAACATCCGCTTTGCAATCAGCCTCCGTCGCGATATCGCCCAGTTCCTCGGCTCCGCTACAGGGCAAGGGGACACCAATACCACCAGAAAATTAGACGAAAATGTCTCCGATATTCTCGGCGAGCTCGTCAGCGAAGCCCAAGAAGCGGCCGCTGAGGACGCCGGAGGAGGCCTCGACGAGAACGACAATGCCATTGTGCGACTTGCCAATCAGATTATCGCAGATGCATACCGACAAGGCGCGTCTGATATTCACGTCGAACCCTATGGTGAAAAACGTGAAACACTTGTTCGGTTCCGAGTCGATGGAGACTGTTTCGAATATATGAAGATTCCGCAAAGCTATCGACGCGCCATCGTCTCGCGCCTAAAGATTATGGCTAGCCTCGACATCGCAGAACGGCGTAAACCCCAAGACGGTAAAATCAAATTTAAACTGTCGGATAACAAGGACATCGAGTTGCGCGTCGCGACGATACCCACCTCCGGATATAACGAAGACGTGGTCATGCGTCTGCTCGCGGCTAGCGAGCCGTTGCCACTCGACAAGATGGGGTTTTCTGACCGGAATCTTGCGGCAATCAAGGGTATCGCCGCAAAACCCTATGGCATCATTCTCTGCGTCGGCCCAACTGGTTCAGGAAAAACCACGACCCTGCACTCCGTTCTCGGTTTCATCAACACGCCGGATATTAAGATTTGGACGGCGGAGGACCCTGTAGAAATCACACAATATGGGCTCCGGCAGGTTCAAGTGCAGCCGAAGATCGACTTTACGTTTGCCGCTGCGATGCGCGCGTTTCTTCGGGCCGACCCAGACGTGATCATGGTCGGAGAAATGCGAGATAAGGAAACAGCGGAAATCGGGATTGAAGCCTCACTGACCGGACACCTCGTCATGAGTACACTCCACACAAACAGTGCGGTGGAAACGGTCACGCGACTCCTCGATATGGGCTGCGATTCATTTAGTTTTGCCGACGCAATGTTAGGTGTCCTCGCGCAACGCCTTACTCGCAGGATTTGCAAGGACTGCAAGGAACAGTACGTTGGAACAGCGGTGGAATATGAAGAAATCCGCCAGGGCTATGGGCCTGAGCATTGGGACAAACTCGGAATCCCACAAGACAATACGTTTCGCCTGTCCCGCGGGAAGGGGTGTGAAACCTGCAATCGCACCGGCTTTAAGGGGCGAGTGGCCTTGCATGAGTTGCTTCTAGGATCGGACAAACTCAAACGTATGATTCAGACGAAGGCGAGAACTGAAGAAATGCTACAATCCGCCGTTGAAGAGGGCATGACCACTCTCATGCAGGATGGAGTCCAGAAAACCTTGCTTGGCCAGACCACGTTCAAAGAAGTCAAGGCGGTAGCCATCAAATAGTTTGACTCTCGAATGTGGGTTTGGCCATATTTTTGACGCATGCCTCCATCGTTACTCCCTCACACAAAACATGCCAGCACACCCCAATACTTCTTCCCTGCCAGCAAATATTTCAGCCTACCAAGTCCCTCGTAAGCTCCTCCATCACGGAGATAGTTTCACAGGAGTAACTTCCCACGGATTGACATCTCCCCCGTAAACGCCGACAACTCAAAACAAGAGTAAGATATCAGCTTCGGCGGTTTTCGATGAAGGAGCAGATGGCCTCTGACGTATAGATCGTCTCTTCGCGACGATCTATAACGCACGGCATGCAACGCACAGCCCGGCAATGTGAGGTCGACGGTCGACCCGCTCCCTATAAAATCTCCCGTTTGACTCTCGCCGTGGCTCATGGTAGGCTGATCTACTCAAGTGAGTTTGCACTAGTTTTCGCGCGCTTCGAATTGTATTTAATTATTTCAGCGCGACTACTCGTGAATAGTCATCGCTCTTTAGTTTCTTCACTTCCTACGCGCAAATGCCAGACTGAGATGGACGGAGTGCGGTGTTTTCATCTGATCCCTCTATCTCTATCGAGTGGTATTCCACAATGGAGACGCCCAGTATTACATAAGGAGCATGAATGAAACTATCCTCTGGGTGGCGAGCCGACAAAACAAGAAAAAACCGGGCACGGGCGACACGAAAGCCAAAGATTCGTTGGGAAGTGCTTGGCCTCCCCAATCCTCTTAGCAGCACAAGGACCTCAATGGAAGACATCCGTCGGCAAGTGTCTAGTATGGCAAGCCGTGGGTTCGGCCAGGATACTCGGTCACGCACGGCTGCGCGGGAAGCCAAGACCACTGTCCATACTCCTGATTCAAGCAATAAGAGACGTCGCGACGCGGCAGAGTCATTGTAGTATCAATGAGACGGGAAAATACCTCAATAAATATCAGGCAGTTAGCGACTTAACGTACGTCGCTAGGCAAGGAGGGCACCATCGGACGAGCAGGAAAAACCACTATCGCAAAACGTGACCGCGAAAAAGCAAAACAAATTCAGCGGCGTGAAAAAGATGCCCGTCGAGAACAGCGTAAGACTGAGAAACCGGCTCGCCCACTACATACAGAGGAAGGGGAAGATCCGGATTTGGCAGGGCTTCAATGGGGTCCTCAAGAGCCTCTATATTAAGAGCAACATGAGCACGTACTTCATACGTTGTTCTCCCCTACTGCAACTTCACTAATTGGTCAGCCGCTAACGTCTTCCTGAAACTGTTGGGTGACTATCTAGTCGACGATTCTGTCATCTGGAATCAAGCTATCCTGTAATACGGCGACGGGTCAACTGATGCGGGCTTTGGTCCTCCTTTGGAATCCCCACTGCTGACGATCACCTCTGAGTCGTTCCGGCACCCTCAAAGACAACCGACCATTAAGACTTGGGCTTCCCTCCGCCAATGGCAGAGAATTCCCCAACAATGTTTCGATCGCGCACAGCTGATTACGATCATCGAAGGTCACAAAACTGGTGGCTCGCCCGGTCATCTTCATTCGAGCGGTTCGCCCAATACGGTGAATATAGTCCTCTGGACAGTTTGGCAAATCATAGTTAACCACGTGGCCGATATTGGCAACGTCGATTCCCCTGGCTGCAATATCCGTCGCGACAAGAATTCTGACCTGCCCTCGTTTAAATCCATCAAGAGCACGAAGGCGTTGGGGCAGACTTCTGTCTCCATGAATGACTGCAACGCGATAACCGGCATGTTCAATTGCCTGACCAAGTCGATCGACCCGACTCTTTGTCCGAGCGAATATCAGGACGGTCCCTTGTTCCATCGCCAGCAACGACACCAACAGTTTCGTCTTCTCCTGAGAAGTCGTATGATGCACCACCTGCGTCACACCTTCAGCCGTCGTCGAAGCAGGTGTCACCATCACGCGTACAGCTCCACTGAGGCTTGTTTGAGCCAGGTGAGTCACATCTGTCTGAATCGTGGCGGAAAAAAGTAATGTCTGCCGCTCTACCGGCAAGGCGTCAAGAATCTGATTAATCTGTGGAGCGAAACCCATATCGAGCATACGGTCGGCTTCATCTAGCACCAGAATCTTCATCGGAGCCAAATTGACCGTCCCATTCCACATATGGTCCAGCAAGCGCCCAGGCGTGGCAACCAGAACATCGGGCCGTTGGCGTAATCCTCTGATCTGCGCCTGCATATCGCTCCCCCCTACGATCACCGTGGCAGAGATGCCATGGCTTCGACCAAATTTCTCGATTGAGCCATATATCTGCAGGGCCAATTCTCGCGTTGGCGCAAGAATTAAGGCTTGCGGGTGACCTTTCGGCAGGACAGCAAGCCGTTCAATCATAGGGATAACAAATGCGGCTGTCTTCCCCGTACCCGTTTGCGCACAACCTATGACATCCCGGCCTTCAAGAGCTGGGGGAATGGCTTGAGCCTGAATGGGAGTGGGAACCATTAAGCCTGCGGCTGTCAAATCCCGCAAGAGTGGTTCAGACAGACCAAGCGAATGAAAACTCGTGTGAACAGAAGTATGCAATGCAGAATCCTTTCAGTATGATCGCATGAAGACAGAATCAGAGAACCGAGGGGAGAGAAACCAGGGAGGCATCAACTCCGACAGGACCTGGTCGCGATGCGATCGCGAAGTCCGTTATGGTGTATACAGCGGTGCCGCCGGACTACTGCAACAACGAAGTAAGGATCATCCTACAGTAAGCATTCTCTATCGTCAACCTTTATAAAAGAAGTTTGTATGCCCTTACCATTTTTCAAGGTGGGTGTATTGGCATACAACCTCCTCATTGGCTTTATTGCCTGACTATCCCAGCTACATGAGCGGTGGAGACGACCAGCACAATTCACTGCAGCTGGTCTAGGACGCTGGAACGATGCGCGCTATTCGAAGCGGGTGGATTAAAAGACTCACGATAGCAGTCAATGTGCTCGATTATTGGCACCTCACCTGACACCCATACTGGCCTGAACACGCAACGATACGTACCACGATGGAAAGTTCACTGTCCGGTCAATCAACATATTGCGTCACGTCTCCCTACCTCGATTAGGATCTGCAGGTTTCCTGCACACCACCATTGAGCATGACAGGCTAGACTGTCAAGATTTCACTAATAGCTGATCGTTCAACACGCCCGATAGTACTCCACTGCTCCGTCATCGGAATCAATGCATGAATCCTTGTCTCAACGCTTTCCAATCGTTGCGCTAGGGTCGAATTGTTCCGATAGGCCGCTATCATAAGAAAGGAGCGGAGCCCGTCCAGAAACATCATAATCATCGTGGCCTGCACGTGGCTGGCCAAATCGTAGAGATCCTCAATCTGTTTGAGAATAGGATCAAGATGAGACGCCGACACAACATAAGCCGGGTCGCTCGCTCGTAACAAGATAAGCGTGGAACTGATGATTGGAACCCGCCGCCGGACTTCTTGAAGAAACGCGTCATCGAGCCGGTCAAGTTCTGCTAAGATGCGCCCAACACCAGCGATATCAAGTAAATCAGCTTGCTGCTCGGCTCGGTGAATCACAGCTTCCAATACATCACGGACCGGCTGCGTCGACCGCGCACGAGCCTGTTGCAGGTCCCGGAGAGCTTGAATGATCGTGGCGCTGGAACTCGCGACAGGCAGCCCCCGCAACTGGGAAGCCGCAAAATGCTCCGTCGCAGGGGGGGGAACCTGCAACGAATCACGTACCAGTCCTACAGAGGTATCGCCATGTCCAGCCGGTTCGCCTACGCGCCCTCCTGCTAGGGCACGCACGGCCAGACTGACCCGATCCAACCCTTCCTGAAGCGACCGGAGCGCTGCTGCTATCGCATGTGGCTCTGGTCGCCGAACATCATGGAGAACCGGAAGCAGATTCGAGGTCATCTGCGCGATAGTCTGAAGCTGCACTGTCGAAGCAGATTTGGCAAGATTGGTAATCCCCTGCAAGAGAATCCCGTAGAGCTTCTGGCGCACCGTCCCATTGGGCCCTTCGGCAAGCTGACTCACTGCAGTCTGAATTTGCGCCAGCCACTCATGCGCTTCGAGGGCAAACAACCCTATCACTTCATTTTCAAAACTGATATCCGCAGGCCCCGTCGCGTGAGGTCGGTCTATGCATTGATGCTCATCAGCACACGATGCAACTCCACCTTCCTGGACAGAAACCCTGGACTCGACGGCCCCTTGAATCGCACTCGCAAGCGCGTCTAAACCTTCCAACAGCGACGTAAATTGATCGGATGCCGAGGGAATGGTCTCACGGGTCTTGGACTGCCCCTCGATTGCCGGAAACGATGCACGTGCGACGTCGGGAGGCTCCAATGTTTCAATGATCGTCACAAGAGGGGTGCGACTCAGATCGAGCTGCCGCCTCTCCTGACCATATGCTGGATCGCCCTCAATCCAAACAACCGGACGGAGTGGATAGCGCGCATTGACTCGCATAACCGACCCAATCTCTCCGGTGGTTAATCGCACAGACGTACCCAATGGATAGGCCGACAACTGTTCGACCAAGGCTTTCACGACTTCGCGAGGGAATGCCGTCCGTTCCGCTACAATCAATTCTCTCACCGCCTCGTGCGGAAAGAATCGGCGTCGATACCCGCGAGGGCTTACGAGGGCGTCGAAGATGTCGACCACGCCAACGATTTGCGCAAACTCACAGATTTGACGTCCATTCAACTTGTTTGGATACCCTTGTCCATTCCATCGCTCATGCGCCTGTCGCACCACTTGGGCCAACCAGTCATATTTCTGACCAGCCTTTCGAATCGTTTGGTAGCCGAGTTCAGGATGTTGTTCGATGAGCGTACGTTCATCTTGAGTCAACCGACCTGACTTCGTAATTAATGATTGCGGCACAGCAAAGAGTCCAATGTCGTGCAAAAGCCCTGCAAAGGTCAGCCGATCCAACTCCTTCCCGTGATATCCCAGCCTCGCACCGACTGTCGTTGCCAATATTGCGACATTCACGAGGTTCGTGATTAACGGTGGACCTGCAGGGCCGCTCATGGCCTGAATAAGCAATTGATCGCCCCTCTTAAGCTCCCTCGCAATCTCCGCCGCTAGGGCAGACAACGCTTCCAGGTCGAGTTCGCCTTGCTGCTGTACTGCTAACGCCACGCCCGTCAATTGTTCCTGCGTAATGCGATACCAGTCTGTCGTGCTGTATTCCTTCATACCCCGAAAACATCCTCGTAGAATATTCGGACTTCTATCATCTGACTTGCCCGACCCGCCGAACAAGCCGATCATCAACTTGTCCAGCGTGCTCCATCGCTCCGGCAAAAAGACATTGGTCACAGAGAGCGTTAATCAGCCTCCCAATCCCTTTGCTCTGTTCGTATATGGCTGCAACCGCTTCTTTCGTAAACACGTCTGTCCGATCTGTCGCAGCCCCCATGCGAGAGAGGACATATAATATCGTCTCCTCTGCCGTGAAAGGGCCCAGATGCGCACGAACCGCAATCCGTTGGTTCAACTGCGGAATTCCCGCAACGCGATGACGAAGTTCCGGCTGGCCGATCAGGACAACAGTCATCAAGAATCGATCGTTGAGCTGAAAGTTCGTCAGCAAACGAAGCTCTTCAAACCCTTTACTGTTTTCAATCGATTGCGCTTCATCCACAATCAACACTGAGTGGATCCCACGCTTCGCATTGAGTTCCAAGCGCTCATTCAATATCTGCAGCCGCCCTGCTTTTGATCGCACAGGCTCAAGCCCGAATTGAGACAACACCTCATCCAACAATTCAGATGGAGACAAGGCAGGATTGGCGACGAGTGCGACATCATATCGAGTCGGTGCCATCCCGAGGATCAGGCGACGACTCAGCAATGTTTTTCCACACCCGATGTCACCGGTAAGCAAGAGCATGCCTTTGCCGGTCTGAATCCCATAACCCAACCACCGGTGTGCCGTCTCATGTTCCGAACAGGAGACGTAGAATTGCGGATCCGGCACATTGTCGAACGGCAGAGCTCGAAGCCCCCAATATCTCGTATAGTCTAGTTCTACGTTCATCATGCCGTCATCTTCGGTTGGAAGATCTACCCGCATCATCGATCTCGAAAAATCTCTATACGAGAATCCAGCACAGAAATCACAAATGGCCGGCAGAAACCAACTGAGTGATTGCGGCACGCTGAGCTCGGCCATCCTCAACCCACTGATGAATGGCGACTCCCATCGCGTGTAGACGCGCCTTTACCGATTCCACCCGAGAATCAGCGAGAGACACCCGGCGCTGCGCCACCACAGTCAACAGACTGTGCAAGCCGGTGAAAAACATCATGGCTGAACTCGCATTCACCTGCTGCGCTGCGGCACGTAGTTGTGCAACGTCTTGAAGAGAGGCATCGAGAATCACACTGCATGATGATATGCCATCCCTGGTCGTCGTGAGATCGCTCATCGTTCTTAAAATTGCAGGCATTTGCTGGTCAATCACCTTCAGAAATGACTCTTCTGCGTCGGACACCCGATTAAGATATCCTTGAACGGCTTTGGGATCGACACGTTCCACACCGGCTTGAACTTGTCCCTCTATTTGCTCGATCAGATTGCGAATAACGTTGTGCCCTGACGTCATACGAGGCGGCTGTTTCTTCTGCAACGCTTGAAGCGCGTACAGAAACTCCTCAAGAGTATGACTCTGGCCTACTGCCTCGCCCACCGCACCCGTCCCATCCTCTTCAAAGGAGATACCCGTTGCATGGGTCAATGCGATATGGATCTGTCCCAATTGCTTACAGAGGGAAAGAAAGTCTTGAACGGAGAATTGTTTCTGCGGGTCTCGGAGGGCCTCGATAAATGGAATGGCTTCGAAGCTGGCTTTTTCGATGTCAGGAAGATTGATTGTGGCAGCCGATCCAGCGAGATTCGTCACTCCAGCCGAAATCGTCCCGATCAACTTGGCATGTCGCTCTGGTGCTGGATTCTGTTGCAACTCATCGAGCGCGACATGAATGTTCTGAAGCCATTCATGCGCTTCCTGGACAAACAGCTCGACCAATTCTTTCTGAAAATCGTCTAAGGTGTCGGCAGCCATGACATCAGTCCTTCACGACAGTGACGATTCGCAGAAGAGATCGAACAAAATCAGAACCGTCGCTTTCCACTCCCAAGCTGAGAGGCCAACCCTGCGATCTCCCCCAGCTTGATCGCCATCTCTTCAAACCGCTTGGTGGCTTGCTCGGCAGCTTGCTCAGACTCAGATACGCGCTTCGTCAGCAGGCTATTTCGTTCTCGTTCCGTCTGAAGTAATGCCTCACTTTCAAGCACTGTCTGTGACAGACGTTCGGCTTCGGAAAGACGCACGGCAAGACCCTGGTTTTTTTCCTGCTCGGCAGCAAGGGCCCGTTCTACCGTATTGACACGTGCGGCAATTTCTTCACTTTCAGTCAGACGGCGAGTCAAGTCACTCGTACGTGCCTGCTCCTGGGCAAACTGCTGCGCCACGGCCTGAGACCGAATTACCGCCTTCTCCATCTCAGTCAGTTGATCGACCAGTTGTGTAGCGGCTTGGCGCTCAGCATCCAGAGTCGCTTCTAGTTCTTGGACACGACTGACATTCTTCTGCAGCTCAGTGAGGCGCACGGCCTGTTGGGCAGTATTCTCTCTCTCTTTCCGAAGAACGGCCTCCAGTTCTCTCACCTGCCCGCTTAAACTCTCTGCGAGAGATGCCTGGTTCTTAATCTCAGCACCCCGTTCTCGTTCGACGTCGAGTGCGGATTCAAGTTCCCGCACCCGCGCCGTAATACTCTCGGTCGCGGCGAGTTCCTTCTTCAGTTGGGCAGTCTGCTCCCGTTCCCTCGCCAACATCAGTTCTATCTCCTGAGTACGACCGAGTTGTTGCTCGAGTTCCACCACTCGCTGCGTACTCCGTGTTGCGCGATCTCGCTCAGCCAGAATTTCTTCTTCCAAGGGCTTCAATCGCGCCGCTGCCTGCCGATAGCTTTCTAATTGTTCATCGCTCACACGCGCGCTTTGATTCTGATCGATGGACGCCAATACCTTTTCTGCACTCTTCACAGCTGGCGTGGCAGCGCTCTGCCGCTTCGCCAACAAATCGAGCACGCGATCCTTAAGCGATGTACCTTGGAACGGCTTCTTCAACACTCCATCGGCACGACACACTTCTGCTTGCTTCGTCACTTCGTCGTTGACGATACCTGAAATCAAGAGCACCGGTGTGTTTGCTAACGTCCTCTGGGCGCGTACAAACGCGCACACCTCATAGCCACTCTTATCTGGCATGATCACGTCGGACACCACCAGATCAGGTGTCTCTTTGGCTAAATAGGCCAGTGCTTCCTCTCCATTCGCAACCAGAGTGACTCCAAGTCCAGCCTCAGTCAGCAACCGCTCGGCAACTTTTCTGACCGCGATACTGTCGTCGGCAATCAACACTTTCGGCATGGCAGATTCCTTCCCTGAATTCCTTTAACTGACAGTGTCCCTTCTCAACCGACCGAGTTGCTGCAACGCCACGATAGCCACATCCTGTGCGCCGATCGTGACGAACCCCAGTGATTCAAGGTCCCCACTGTGAGGGCGAATCGCTGCCGGATTCACTGTCTCGAGAGATGGCACGGCGGCATCGATACAGATGGCCATCGGCCCATCAAGATGGCGCGCCACCAAGCACAGCAACGGCTCTCCCTGTACGGTACGATTCAGCCTGGCTGCCAAATCGTAGACCGGCATCACATGATTGTCCCGTTTTAGCATGGCGTGCACGAAGGGCGTCCGACTCGGCACCGGAATAACCTCAACCCAAGACGACACCCCCTCCACATCTTCAGTCCTTGCAGCCAGCTTCATTCCACCGACGGAAAACACCACGATATTCCATAGTCGTTTTGCACTCAAAGTGGGCTGCTGTCCCCGCGCTGCTCTCAACACGCTCTACCCACCATTGCGGGTATTGGCTTACCCAACTGTTCCGTCTGCCTAACAGGTATGGGTACTATGCCAGACCGCTCTCCTAGCACCCATGGAAGGCTCAGGATCAACACCAACTGATCATGATACAGCAGGATTCCACCAAACCAGTTTCGCTCATCGCTTTGAAACTGCAACGGCAACGGAAGACAGTCTTTTTGTTCGATCTCTATCAAACCCACGACCTGTTCAACACCGATCGCACCCTGAGAGCGCCCGGTTGAATACAACACCGTCCTCCGCTCGGGACCGGACACGTTCACTATTACTGAAAGCTGTTGGGCAAGATCCACTAATTGATACACGGTCCCCGCTGCAGTCACGGTCTCTTCATGACCAACTTCTTCTTGCCTCAGAACCCCTCGCACTCCATCCGCTGGCAAAGCGAAATAAGTCACACCAAGACGGATAACCAAGAAACTGGCCACTTCTACCCGCATGCTCTCCGAATTGTGACCGCCTCGTAAACTCATACCCGCTTTCAATTGCTCGGTGCTATGTGCCTCCCGAGAAGATTGTGCGCAATGCCCCTTTAACCGCGCACAGACGCTTCTTTGCCTATCCAACGTTCAACTTCCTGGATCAAGGCGCGTTCTTCGACCGGCTTGGCAATATAGGAACTCGCTCCGATATTCAGCGCCATTTGCCGATGCTTATCACCGGCTCTCGTCGTCATGACGATGACCGGTGTCTCCTGTGTGTGCTCCCGGCTGCGCAGTCCTTGAATAACTTCATACCCATTGAGCTTCGGCATCTCAAGATCGGTGATAATCAGTCTATAGCGTTCCGTGGACGCCTTACGAAGACCTTCTTCTCCATCCACTGCGGTGTGGACGACATACCCAGCCGACTCCAGCATTCGACCCACGAACTTTCGAATACTCAACGAGTCGTCGATCAAAAGGAGCAAACGTTCCGTCGCGTTCGATTCTGGGGTCTCGACGTATGGAATGAGCGAGTTTCCCGACGACGTCTCGTGTACCGGCAATTCCTGACCAGCTGCGGTTTGCGTTTCTCGGGACAGGAGTCGAGCAGAATCCAATACCAGAACCACACGCCCTTCCGGATCGATGGTCGCGCCGCCAAAACTGGACCGATTCAAAGGCTTCAGCGACCCCAACGGCTTCACAACGATTTCCTGTCGACCGAGTAATTCATCGACGACAATGCCGATCATTCCGACAGCCGTTCGAACGATAACTACCGGCTTCCCGATTTCCACCGCCACTCTGCGTTGATCGAGGAGCTGCTGGAGCGGCTGCGCTTCAATCGCTTCCTCGCCTATATGTAAGATCGATCGTTCTCCCATCTGTTGATAGATCTCGGCGGTGACCATGGTGACCTCACGCACTGCCGGAAGCGGTATTGCATATCGCTCGCTCCCTGCCCGCACCATAAGAGCTGTAGCAATCAATAGTGAGAACGGGAGACTGAGGGTAAACTTCGTCCCGACACCTCGAACGGATTCAACGTCGATGCGGCCATTCATGCTCTCTATGACACGCTTGACCACATCCATGCCGACCCCTCGCCCTGCCTGATCACCGATCTGTTCGGCCGTCGAAAATCCTGGAACAAAGATGAACTTGACAACTTCTGATTCGGGCATCGAACGGGCTATCTCCGGGCGGATCAGCCCTCGCTCGACCGCTTTGGCTCGAATCTTTTCGACATTGAGACCGGCACCATCGTCTTCAACTTCAATCAACACCGCGTTCCCACGATGCATCGCGTGAAGATACACCGTGCCGGTTGCCGGCTTCCCTTTCGAAACACGAACAGCCGCAAGCTCGATCCCGTGATAGACCGCGTTGCGCACAAGGTGAATCAGCGGATCGACCAATCGCTCCACGACGACGGTATCGACCTCGGTATGTTCACCGGAGGTCACCAACGTCACTTCTTTGCCTGTTGCACGCGCCATCTCGCGTGCGGCCCTGTGGAACCGCGTGAACGGCGTGCCGACCGGCACCATTCTGGCTCGAGCGATCTCATCCCGCATACCGAGCGTCAGCTGCGCCAGGTGACTCATATCGTCATGTGAGCGGCGAATCGAGCCGCTCAACTGGGTCATCGATTCAGAAATATCGGCCGCCACCTCACCGATACGACGAGCTAAAATATTGAAATCGTCGTACTTGTCGAACTCAAGGCTGCCGAAGTCACTGACCCCGTCAAATACCTGAGTCGAGGAAGTCGGTGAACTTGAGGAAGCGGTCGGAAGTGTAAATGTATGTTTCTCCGCAAACGAATGAACCGATTCCACTAATCGACCCTTGTAAGCCAATACTTGCTGCGAGAGTTGTTCCAGCATGTGCAAGCGCTGCTCAAGCCGGCCTCGGCCTATGACAAGCTCACCGACTAGATTCAGCAACCGCTCCAACCGATCGCGGCTGACACGGATGACTTCACGATCTTCAGCGACTTTTCCATCCGCAGTTTTACCTTCCGCTGTTTTAACCGGCTCGATGGGTTCTTGTTCGCGCGCGTCCTGGTCCACCGACGGATCGACGCGATGAACATCTGAACGAGACTCCAAGACCTGAGCTATCGTCGCCTGATCCAGATGTTTGAGTCCTTCCAGCGCGGAAGTATATCGTTGGCGAAGCGTGTCAAGAGACGTGGGGTCTCGCCGCATCAAGAGACGGACCACATCGACCGATCTCAATAGCACATCCGTATGCCTGGGAAGGATTTTGATACGGCCTTCGCGCACCGACATCATAAAATCTTCGACATAGTGCACCAGATCGCCGAGTGACTGAAATCCGACTGTATAGGCAGACCCTTTGAGCGTATGAGCCGTTCGGAATAGTTGACCAATCACGTCTGAATTGTTTGGATCTTTCTCGAGACGAAGCAATTGAGCTTCGAGAGACTCGATATATTCTTGCGCTTCGGGGGAAAAGTAAGACAGCACTTCAGCATCGAGGAGCGGGAGCAGATACTCGTCTGTCAACGGACTCGAGACAGAAAGCGATTGCACCTCAGCGCCTACAGATTCTTCTGAGCGACCCATCACGGCCGTCGCAACTTGAACAACCGGAACGACGGCTGCCACTGCCTGAGTCATTACCTTCATCTGTTCACCGGCACAGATCCGCGCAAGGGACTGGGTCACTTCCGGCACATCCTGTTGGAGTCTGGCTACCAGGCCGTCGTCTCGGCGCATCAGCAGTCGCAGCGTATCGATAGCCCTGCTGATGATCCCGAGCTCATCCAACGAGAGCGAAATCTTACCCTCGTGGGCCACAGTCACACAATCCTCGACCGATTGAGCTACGTCGCAGAGCACCGAAAATCCAATCGTCAATGAAGACTCTTTGAGCATGTGGACCATACCGTAGAGCTTATAGATCGCCTCCTGGTCCTTGGAATCTTCGCGCAGACGATGAAGCAGCGATTCGATGGAGTCCAAATACTCTTGCGCTTCCGGCACAAAATACGACAGAACTTCGGCATCGAGAGTCGGAACTAAATAGTCCGCCGGCAAAACTGCCGATTCAGATTGAGCCACAACTGGGGAGGCCGGAAGTAATCCGTCTACTTCACCCTTCCATCTCGCACTCACTGACAGATCTTCAACGCCCCCCCGTGCGACAATTTTCAATTGAGACTCGAATGACGTCACCATCCCACGAAAGATGTCTACCGTCTTCGGCCATAGGGACTCCTCTACAGACGTCGCTTCTTCCAGGGTCGATTCGAGTATGGCCCCCATCAGAGCCAACCCCTCATAACCGTAGAGCGCCGACGCCCCTCGGATCTTATGGGCCCACACGTATAGCGCTTGCAGTTGCGCTGGAGCTGGCATCGCTCCATCAGGCGGATGGAATGCCTTCGTCAGTACGTCCAACGCCTCCGACACTTCAATGACGAAGATATCAACGAGACCTTGCCGGTCAAATTCTGAATTCATCTCTGTTCTTTCTGATCCGGAATGTCCAGTGGACGCTCCAGGAGCAGGCTTAGGCCAGTTTGAACTGAGCGACGGAGGTCGTCAGCCCTTCTGCGAGTTTTGCCATGTCTTCGACAGTCGCGCGAGCCGAGTCAGTCGCTTTTTGGGTCTCCAGAGTGCCGCCGGCAAACTCCTTGATCGAGCGGCCTACCTGATCCGTTGAGGCAGTCTGACTCACCGCAGCACTTGCGATGGACTGTGCCAATTCAGACGAGCGTTGGGCGATCCCAGAAATTTCCTTGAACACTTCACCTGTACGCAGCGCCGAAGCAGATCCGGCTTCTACTGCCTGAGTTTCCTGCTCCATGGCCACGACGGCGTCTTGCGTTTCTGTCTGAATCACTTTCACGAGGTCCGCAATTTCTCGGGTGGCCCCCGTTGAGCTTTCGGCCAGTTTTCTGACCTGATCGGCCACGACGGCGAATCGAGCCCCGGCTTCGCCGGCGCCGGCTGCCTCGATAGCTGCGTTCAGAGCCAGCAGGTTGGTCTGACTGGCTATATCACGAATCGTCGACACGATCTGCGAAATTTCTAGCGACCGATCACCTAACGCTTTGACCTGTTTCGACATGCGTTGCACGGACGAACGAATGCTCTGCATGTCCTGCACGGTTTCTTGCACAGCCACGCGCCCTTGTTCGGTCGCCTGCAACACCTTCTTTGCTGATTCCGACGACGCGTCGGCGGTTTGCGCAACCTGCCGCATTTGAAATGTGAGTTGTTCGACTGCACCTAACGTCTTGACCGATTCGTCGGCTTGGTGCTTCGCGGTACCGGCCATCTGACTGGCGTTGTCTCGGAGCACTCCGGCCGATGCATTGACGCGTTCGGCCGAATCACGTACTTGTTTCATCAATCCGGAGAATCGCTGTATCATGAGGTTGAACGCGTCGGCCATGTTTCCAAACATATCTGCTGTCACCTCGCCACGCTTCGTCAGATCTCCCTTCCCGACGTCCGACACCAAGACGAGGAAGACCATCAACCGTTTTTGCAGCTCATCGCGTTCACCTTCCGCCTTAGCGAGGGCCGTCGTAATGTAGTCCAACATGGTGTTGAACCCGGTAGCCAACTGACCGAGCTCCTCTTTTGTCCCCACTTTAGCGCGGGATTGATAGTTACCGGAGGTCGCCAACTGTGCCACCTGTGCAATATGAGTCAGATTCTTCGAGAAGAATTGGGCAATCCAATACCCAATACCGAGCCCAAGAGCCACCGCGATGAGTCCAGCCATGATCGTGAGAATCATCGCGTTGGACGACAAGTCTTGGGCATCTTCGTTAAGGTCTTTGGCCACGTCATGCAAGTCCATGACCTGTTCATGATGGCGTGCGAGGACGTGATCGAATGGCTGTTGCAAGTTTACCCTCAAGGCCAAGACCCCGAGGTCTCTCATGTTTTCAGCCTGTGCCGGCGTCAGGTTTTTACCGAAACTATCCGCCAGCGCGCTCAGTGCGCCTTCTGATTCCTTGAAGTATTGCTCGATGGCCGGCTTTAAAATCGCCAGGTCCTTCGTTTCGTCACGGCCCGATCGAGATACGCGAAGATAGGTCGCGGAATAATCGGTTATGACTTGATTGACCTTCTCGCGGTACGGGGCCAGCCGCTTGAACTCGGCCACAAAGTCTGCGTGCTTCGTGATATTCGTCATGTTGGTTAAGATTTGATGGTGCGACGTCAATGCGGAACCCATCTCAGCGAATTCGGCCAATGGGACTGTATAGTCGACGTATACCGCCTGTGACGCTTCACTCAACTTTTTGAGCGTCACCACACCGATGGTTGCCATCACCATGATGACGAAACTGACGAGACCGAAGCTCGCAAGCAGCTTTGTCCGCGTCTTGAGGTTATGGAGTACACTGCTCCGGTCTACTACCTTGGCCATCTCTTCCTCCTTCTCTCTGATCGTGCCTCAAATTGCCTGCATCTCTGCTGCTTGCGCCCTAGTGACTCGCCTCTTCAAAATGTGAAAGCACCATCGCTGTTTCCAATACGCCCCGGAGCCGATCCTCCAACTTGACGACGGTT
>CBDDRW010000061.1:0-101714 GCA_965233175.1 uncultured bacterium | reverse complement strand
TCCCATCAACGGCATTGCTCATATCACCGGCGGCGGCATTACCGAGAATCTCCCGCGAGTGTTTCCCTCTGGCGTACGGGCACAGGTGAGACGAAGCGCCTGGTCTGTGCCGCCCATTTTCCAAGCGATTGCCCGGCTTGGGCAGGTCGAGCGTGAGGAAATGTACCGTGTCTTCAACATGGGAATTGGGTTGATTCTCGTCGTGCCGACGTCAGTCGCCCAGGCGGTCGTTGCGCGAGCCACATCGTTGGGTGATCCGGCTTGCCAGATCGGAACCATCGTGCCATCGACCGGCGCGGAGCCGTTGGTGGAGTATGTCGATTAAACGGGCTGATGCCCTTCGAGTCGCGGTCTTAGCATCCGGACGCGGGTCAAATCTCCAGGCCGTTATCGACGCGATCGAAGCAGGAACGGTCCAGGCGAGGATCGTCGCCGTCATCAGCAACAAGAAAGACGCCCCAGCGTTAGAGCGCGCCCGCAGCCACAGCCTCGCCGGCCTCTTCGTCGATCCCAAACCCTATGCAGGAAGATCCGATAGTCGAGAGGCCTACGATCGAGAACTCCTCGACGTGCTGCGGCAATACGATGTGGAATTGGTATTGCTGGCAGGGTACATGAAGATTGTGACCAACGTCCTCGTGCAGGCCTTTGCCAATCGTATGATGAACATTCATCCGTCCCTCTTGCCCTCATTTCCAGGGCTGGACGTGCAGAAGAAAGCAATCGAGTGGGGTTGCAAACTTGCCGGATGCACTGTCCACTTTGTGACGGAAGGCGTGGATGAAGGACCGATTATTCTTCAAGCGGCAGTACCGATTCTCGATGACGATACGTCCGACACACTGGCCGCTCGGATTCTCGTCCAAGAACACAAGATTTACCCTCGTGCAGTCCAACTGTTCGCCGAAGGACGTCTGCGGGTTGAAGGCAGGCATGTATTCATCGAAGCTGGAAAGCCGGAAGGTGAGACAGTAATCAGCCCGTCATAGCCGTGGCAGACTTTTTCAGCATCCTGCTAGAGACGCAGGAAACTGTTGTGTATAATGCATCGCGCAGGAGACGTTCGCCGCACCGATTATAGATCAAGTGGGGGGCTAGCTCAGTTGGGAGAGCACTACGTTCGCAACGTAGGGGTCGGGGGTTCAACTCCCCTGCCCTCCACCACCTTTATTTTTACCCACCTCCAACCGAAGTAGTCCCGCATAATAAGGAGGTGTCTCATGCGTCTCCTCATGTTGTTCATGCTCCTGCTCATTCCCGTTTCAGTCTTCGCTCAGTCCACCCTCCGGTTGGACTTCAGGGTTCTGTGACGGTGATTCACCCTGCACCTGGCGTCGATTATTACTATGACCAGCAGGGCAACAGTACGACGGTGTATCGGACGGCGCCCGACATCTCTGCGTACTCTTCTCACGACAGCAAAGGCCACATTATCGCGCAGGGCTTTGTATTCGATCCCAATCCCAGATCCGAACCGCTGCGTGTGCCGGAGTCCATGCAGTATCTGCCTTCGAATACCCAGGAGCCAAGGCGCTGGCTCGACGGGCGGCCTCCTTTCGTCCCTGCTTTCAGGGCGCAGGGCTAGGGATTTACCCAGCATCGTTCCACGCTTGGGATGATACCGTGGGACCATGGAACTCAACCCAGAGATGGACGAACTTCTGCGCGTATGGAATGCCCTGAGGCAAGAACTCAAGGACGAAGAGCGCGAAGAATCGGTAAGCTTTGGATACATCTTTCAACAAAAGACCAATCGTTTCTATGATGACCTGGATGACTTCACTGCCTCTTGCGATTTCCAAACTTCCGTCTGATTGAATCCCGAAACAAACGCGTTTGGAATGGTGAATGCTATGCGCTCAATCATTAGTTTTTCGGTGGTACCCTCGCTGGGATCCTCGTAACATGGACCACTTGGCTTCCATAGCTGGATCGGGTCACTGAAACACGCTGCATAACCTCTTTCTCCAACTACGGTTTCTGTCATGTCATTCTCCTGGGCTCTCAAACACTTTCAACGGGCGAAAGAAATGATGCCCACCGATTCGCCCTCATGGCATCTGGCCGAAGGACTTGAGGAACTCACGAAGTCTCTGGAGCGCCGTCTCACTGAAATTCAGGAGATTCTTCCTCCTAAATCTTAGCCGCGATCACCCCTGCCTAGGACCGCCCGGAGTGCCCGCGAGTGCATGGATGCCGCTGGACTGGCGCTCCAGCCAGTTCCCTTCTCTCACTAAGATCGATTAGAGTGGGCATCATGAAACCCGTACTACCAGACCTGGAAGAGTTCATGCGCGCATGTCGCGCCTCGATGCGACAGTTGTCAGAGGATGAGTTTGAAGAAATAGCCTACATTGTGTATTTTTTTGTCCGACAGCAAACCATCCATCCCTATGGTGACGTGGACGACCAGGCCGCCTCTCTCGCGTTCTCTACATTTCCCCCACCTCGTGGACGCTCGAAGCGAGCTGTTCAACACACTGACCCAAAAACTAAGTGAGCAGTACAGTAGGTCAGGAGCATCCTCCTCATTGCATCCGATCGGTGTGTCGGGTACCGTAGCGGCCATGTCTATGCGTGTCGTATCGGCCCTGTCAATCCTCATGCTGGCAACGGGGCTCATTCTGATGGCTGCCTGCGACCACCTACAGGCACCGCGCTTCAGTTTCCCTGCTGAAGAGGAACCAGTCATCCCGCTGTCCGTCAAACTCGTCTTCGATGAGTCGGTCCGCTCATCCATTTTAGAACAGACGGTCTGTGCTGACAGGGTGTGGAACGGCCATTTAGGGGATGCGATCGTTCAATCCTTCACCGAAACCGGGCGGGCTCGCCTGACTCACCTGACGGTCGGAGACTCATCGGGAACGGCACAACCGGCCACGGCTCACGCATCCGAGTTCACGGCCTTCATCACGCTGACGAGCGCCTCCTTCACGCCCACGTCACGGCTCGGGGCAGACAATAACTATCTCGCCCAATTCGATGTTCGCCTTGTGGCGACCTTCCAAGATGCCCAAGGAAACCGGTTCCCCAATGCGCCCTTGGTCTATTCAAGTCGCCTCTCGCTGTACACACCACAGCTGGGTGGCAGCGGGAACCAATGCGATGCCGGGCAGTTGAATGCCGCCATGCAAACCGCCGTCGATCATCTCGCCAGTCAACTCATGGATTACCTGATGCAGTTGCGTGTGAAAACGCAAGGAGAGCGCACAGCGCGCCGGCAGAATCGCGGCGTCACACTGGGTGTGCTGGCCCTCAAAGCCACGTTGCTCGATGCCAACAGCAATCTTGTGCTGGAAGGCGGTGAGAGAATCGGTGTGAGGATCGACCTGACGAATACGGGCAAGGTGACGCTGGGCACCATGACCCTCACCTTGTCAGGGACACCCGCGCTCATCGATGCCTTCGCAGACGGGACGTCAGTACCGGTTCAGATTGCCAATCTCCAAGCAGGGGAAACGAAGAGCACCATCCTATGGGGAACCATGCCAGCGACCACTGGAGGATCGCGTGGCGAACTCACCGTGACCGTGTCACCATCGAGCGCGACAGGCGGCGCACCGGTGACACAAACCCTCGTCGCCGCCATGGCTTCTCCCCGCACAACGCCTGCGCCCTCCCAACGGTCTGCCTCGTCCACCGCCGGAGTCGGGCATAATTTAGACCGCTATGCTGTCATTGTGGGACTAAGCCAGTACAAAGCCCCGTGGCCGGGGTGGCGAGACGGACTCTCGTTCGACACCAACGAAACCGTTTCCTTATTTGGTGATTCTCTCAAGGTACCTGAGGGCCATACCTTACTGCTCCATGATGAGTTGGCGACTCAGACCGATATCGAAGCAGCCCTCGCCCTCTGGCTCCCCGAGCGTGTCACGAAAGACTCAATCGTCTTCTTCTATTTCGCCGGACATGCACGTGCCCACGCCAAGACAGGTGAAGTATTTTTGCTACCCTATGACAGCACCCTCCAGTCGTTGCAGTCCCAGTTGATCTCACTCCGGTTGCTCCAAACCCGCCTGCTAAAGCTAGGGGCGAGGCTTGTGGTTCTCATCATCGAGGCCCCGGTAGCGATGGGTGCAGTGGCGCAGAACAGCACAAGTCGAGGCGTCAGTCCCAATTGGATCGGCATTCTGGACGACTCATCCACTGGAACGATCATTCAGGTTTCTAGGGACAGCCCGTTGGCTCAGGCTCGCCAGAATCTTTTGAACGGATTAACCGGCAAGGCAGACCGTGATGAGGATGGCACCGTTACCGTAGGCGAATGGCTCCGCTCACTCAGGTCCATCGCCGTCACGTCTCCGACGCTTCCTCCTGACCTTGCAGTCCAGTCCATTCCACTGAGCCGTGCGAGCCAGCCGCAACGCGCCCCATAACCATTTTCTCATTCTGTTTCGACAGCGAGAGCAAACGTCAGGATACTTCAGACGACTCTCGACAGTTCCAGGCTCGACCGAGCCCTATGAACCGTTCTTAGAAATTCACGTGCAACTGCGTGTAGGCCCAGATTGAGTTCACCGCCGACGATCCGATTCCAGCGGCATTTCCCGCGGCCAGCTGGTCGAGCATCCTGCCGGCGATCAAATAGGACACGCCGGTCTGCCAGGCCACTTTGTTATCCTTGAAGAACAGGGTATAGACCCCATCAATTTCTTTATACAACGAGTTGCTGGTCGCGATAGTGGTAGCGGTTTCAGCCGTCGGAGCAGAGAAGCAACCTTGGTTGGCAGCATACCAACAATCGCTATTGTTGGCCTTGCGAAAGATCCAGAACCGGAAATCCAAATGTTGCGCCATGCTCGGTTTCATCTGCAGACTGGTGCTGTAGCCGACCATGTTCCGCCAGGCCATACGATCAGCATAGCCCATCAGAATATGGTTCGTGGGATAGAGATTCTCAAACGTGTTGGCATTGCCGTCGCACCCAGTCCCGGTCTGCCCGTTACATCTATTTGCGCTACCGTCGCCGGAGGCATAGTTAAACTCCACGCCGACGCGCGGCTCCCACGGCAATTCCTCAAACGTCAATCCGCCTTCAAAGGCCATGGCGTGCGCATTGATGTGCAGCCGATTCGAACTCTGCCCAAGGGCCATCGATCCGGTCTGCCAATAGTACTCGGCCGTTCCATCGAACAGACCCTGGCGATACGAAATACGCCCACCCAATGTATGACGCTGTTGCCCAGGGGCATGCGCGGCCGTTCCATAATAGGTGGTGGCGACAGGCGGCGCGGTCACCGAGATATTATTGTCGAAAAATACCCAGAGAGGTTCGAGCGAGAGACCTTCCATGGGTTTGATCGCTATTCGGGCAAAGTAGAGGTCCGCCTTATTACTCCCCGTGGTCCCGCTAGCAACGGTGCCGGGGTTCACGGCTCCAGATCCCCCCGCGCATCCAGTCGTGCCTATTCCGCAGGATGAATTGGCGGCATTGGCTTGTGCGTCGGCTAACCGCACCCAGCCGCCCCAGACTTCATACCTTTTCTGGGCATATTGAAGGGTGATCCCGTCAAAGGAGAACCCGATATTGTTCCAATCAAAGTTGCCGAACAAGCGGTGGTTGCCCATCACGATGAGCTGCCGCCCTGCTTTCAAGCTCAAGCCCTCGACCCCAAGATTGCGGATCAGGATATAGGCCTGCCGGACGCCAACGCTCGTGAGTGTGTTGGGGTCGTTCGCCGTGTTCGGGGCGCTGTTCGCCCCCCAGTTCGCCGCGTACTGCATCTGAAAGAAGGTATCGACGTCAGGCGACATCGCGTAGTTGAGTCCGAGGCGAGCCCACTGTTGGACAAACTGAGCGGCGTTTGCATCCGAATCTGCGCCCGTGGCACGTCCCACGCTGCTTGTGCTCGCCAATCCAAAATTCGAATTGCTACGATATTCCGGCCTGACCCGTGCGTCGCCTGAAATCGTCACTCGTCTCAAATCAAATAAGGGGCTCTTGGGTGGATCGAAGTTCCAATACCGTACAAGATCCGGCATTCCACGTGAAACCGTCGGTTCCATGCCCGGATCATCCTTCACTTCGTCCGCCTCTGGCGGATCTGCCAAGGCATGGGTCACGGACAGTGCCGCGAGCAGAAGGGCTGCCAACACCCCTAGTAGAACTATTTTCCCTCTTCCCATCACGTTCTTTCCTGTGTGTGGTCGTCACAAACGACACGCTTCGAGGTTTTCTAAAAACACCTCGTCAGTAATCGGTATAGACTTTTCGGACGGGGAATTCGAAGCCGACTTTAGTGGTCTCTTTAGGCTTGACCACAATCTCTTGCTGTCGAATATGCGGTCTATCGTAGAGTGGCCTCCCGGTTGCTTCCTTCGTGAGGACCTTATAGCCCTCGTGCCATGCGACCACGGTGTACGTACCGGGCGGAACCCCGCTAATCTCAAACTTTCCGTCCGCGTCCGTGACCGCAAAATATGGATGATTAAATCCAGCCCAATAGGCGTTCATGTTGTTATGAACATCACACTGAAGCCGCATCATGCCCTTTTCGTTCCTGAGGGGCGTCCGCAGAAACTTGTGGTCAATCTCCACATCGGGGTCAGGCATGGGCACGTTCAGGAGTGACGCATTCCTTGAATTGAAAAAATGTGGGTTGTGGAAAAATGGGTCGTGATTGACCATCGCCATCACTTGGGTCCGAACAAATGGGAAAATGTGTTCCGTGAATTGGCAGTTCATCATACGGAGCCAATATTTGTCCGCGGGTGCCTTTCCCTGCTCAACCCCTTCAAGGTAGACAAGCACGAACGACACGCCGTGGTTTTTCGCATTGACCAGCAATGCCTGAGATGTGGCCTCTTCGCCACAGATATTGGTGTCTGCCTCGATCTCGATTGGCGGGATATCAGGAAGCTCGCCCTTCCATGTCGCCACTCCGGTAATAGTACCTCCGTCGGTAACATCAATCACCTGGTACGGTTCACCATATGCGAGATCTGCGCCCGCCCCTATCAGTCCCATCATCAATATCGGCACCATCCGAAAGGTGAGGGTCTTTACTTTATGCATGATTGAATCTCCTTATGGAATAGCCTGACTCAATGATCCATGCACAACAGAAGATATAGCGGAGAACACTCGGTGCAGGGGGGAGAGATTCGCATGGATAACCTCCCGAACATAGGCCAATCACATAAATGGTTAGTTGAAACAAAATATGTAGAATCTTATTCTTCTATAACATCAAGAATCAACGCAGTACGAAATGCCACCACGGTCTCCTACATGTTGCGAACGGTCGCCTGTCCATGGGACATCTTGTCGCGTTGGGGGAGCGCGCTCATGTGTTTCAATTTTGCAGTGCTTTCTAGTCCTCCCCCCCATTAGCGAGCGGCGCTCCACCCAATCCCACTCTAGGGCTTTTACTCATACTCATGCTCTTCGCGATTAAATAAAGTAAGAAGGCGCGGATCTGAAAGAAACCTGGCATTGTTTTTCCGGCTACTGAAAAGCAGTAAGGAAGGAGGCGGTTGTGAACTCAATACTTAAGGTATTCGGGGTCTTGTCGTCTGGCTGCTTGCTTGCCCTGAGCCTTTGCACTGCCACACAAGCGTCGGGAAATCCATCGGCTGGTCTAGCCGCCCATAAGGAAAGTGATCGCGTAAAGCCCGATGAGGGAACCAACACCATCAAGGGCGAGGTGTTGCGCGTTAAGGGCCAGCACTTTTATGTCCGGCGGTCTGACGGCAAAGAAATACATTTGCATACCAAACCATCAACAGAGATGAAGAGCGAACTAAGAAATGGTGATCGTATTGAGGTAAAAATCGACGACCAGGGCAATGCATTGTCGATTCGCGAGATCAGATAAGTCTGCTATGAGAGGCACACAGAGGCGACTCTCCCCTGATTTGGTGAAATGTCCGCGAGCCTCGGCCTCCCTGTTGCGCCGCAAGGCCGACTCCAACGCTCGACTCTCGCTCGGGGCTCTTCGCTGGACCATTCACCCCCACCGACCGCGGATTCTACCCCCACCACGACCGGAGGTCGAGCCGGTTTGTCCGAGCTTCGCAAGCCCGCAAGAATTATTTGACCTCACAACTCCTGATTATGTCCAATTCGAGCCAATCAAACGATCAGGAGCAAAGGGAAACGTGGTTCCCACACTGGCCGCCGCGATGATCCGCCACGACCCTGGATGCGACAAACCGTCAGTCTGAGTGAGAGAATAATCGTGCGAGTAAAACAGGCTCATCGCGAGAATTCTCCTGCCCGCAGTAAAGGAGGACGTGAAGCATCAGGTGTAGCCGAAGTACCCACCCCAAAGAGAATTCTGACAATCGACGTCGGCGGATCAAATATCAAGATTTTGACGACGGGACAAACTAAGCCGCGGAGGATTCCATCCCATAAGAAGCTATCACCGTTAGATATGGTGCAAGCCGTGCAGAAACTGGCAAAAGGCTGGACCTTCGATGCAGTGTCGATCGGCTACCCCGGGTTGGTCGGCAATCACGGGCCTCGTTCGGAGCCGGGAAATTTAGGCACCGGCTGGGTTGGATTTAATTTTGCTGCTGCGTTTGGCGTTCCGGTCAAAATCGTCAACGACGCGGCGATGCAAGCCCTGGGTAGCTACGAAGGTGGGAAAATGCTGTTTCTCGGGCTCGGCACGGGTTTAGGCTCCACACTGATTGCTGAGAATATCATCATTCCTCTAGAACTTGGTCGGCTCAAATACAATAGAAAAGATTCCTTCGTCGATGTGCTGGGCAAACGGGGGCTCCAACGGTTGGGCAAACGGACTTGGCGGCATACCGTGATCGAGATCGCAACCAACCTAGCGGAAGCGTTCGTGGCAGATACGGTGGTGCTGGGTGGTGGTAATGCAAAAGGGCTGGGCGTACTGCCTCATGGGATGCAGATAAGCGGAAACCAGGCAGCTTTTCGCGGTGGGTTTCGTTTGTGGCGGCTGGACGACATCCGGATTCACCTCACGAAAAGCGATCACCACCTTGCCGACTCTACCGCTGGAGTAGAGGAGTGGAGGATGTTGTGACCCCTTGCTGATCAAGCTATAGAGCTTTTACCAGTCCTAGCATGGCGTTTCAGGCCGTCAACGCAATCGTCAGCGATGGATTAAATCGTGCGGGTATTGATCCCCTGCGACCCACGAACTAACAAAACAACAGGCTGACAGCCGTGTACTCCCAATGATGTGGAATCCATTGTCGTTATTCCCCTAGGAAGGCGAGTGGGCTATCCCTCCCCTCTTCGTTATTAACCCTTGCTGGATGACGCCTGTGCCCTTGATAAGAGCCAGCTCAATCTTTTCTAAAAAGCGTGGGTTGGCGTCGGTCTAGTCTAAAACTAGTCCCGAGTGAATTCAGAAAACTATCGACAATTTCTATCTTCCACGTACTCATGTTTTCTCCGACCGTGAATCGGTTTTGATTCACCACTGAATCGAAAAGGATTCACCGGGAACCGAGTCGAATTTGCTACGGTTCGGAAACTCCATATTTAGTGCCAAGAGCAGACGCTATTAGGAGCGGCTCATAATTTGCTTTAAGCCCTCTTGAGGCTTGAGTAAATCGGATTGGAAGGTCGCCTATCCTCTCCAACCCTAGAGATCGTTATATACAGAGCGTTCTGGTGGATGCCATGGCTCAAATTATTACTTTACTCATCATGATCGTATCAGTCCTGGTGTGTCCCTATGCACGAGCAGGTTCAGAGGTAGATCAAGCGGTGGCAAAAGCGGAAATAATGGTGCTCAAGGACGATTTGAAGAAAGCTGAGCGGATCCTGGATGACTCGAAAGCAGAAGCTCGTGACGGGAACTTGAAGGTGGTCGAAGAGCTTAAAGAAAAGCTCAAAAAAGCTACTGAGTTAGCGCCGAGAGGATCAATGTCAGACCCGTTATTGGGAGCAAGGCAATTACTTCTAAAGAAAAAGAGAGTGGACGATCTTAAGGCTAAGAAACCCTCTGACATATCTAAGACTTCTAAGGGCGTTAAGGAAGGTCCTGAGACAGATGATAATAAAATCAAATCAACTAAAGAGGAATTAGATGTTGCTGAAACAGAAATGACAAAGGCTGCCATCGAAGTAACGGAACAGGAAAAGCTACAGGAGCAGGCGGATAAGCGATTTGCCGGTTTTAACTTCGGCGTGGCCATCGGCGTCGTGG
The DNA here is from genome assembly GCA_965233175.1 of uncultured bacterium. Classification (GTDB taxonomy): domain Bacteria; phylum Nitrospirota; class Nitrospiria; order Nitrospirales; family Nitrospiraceae; genus Palsa-1315. The sequence continues at coordinate 91,578 of CBDDRW010000061.1, read as the reverse complement.
GTAAAGCTGGAAAACGAGATGTGATCGAATCCGCCGCGCTTGACCCCAACGGTATTGTTAGGGTTGAGAATGATGGTAACACGACAGCAAACCTGATATTGGAATCGCATTATTTCTTTACCCCCGATAAGCCGTTCATGGAGTCAATATTTAATGCCGACCCTAAAAGTTGGGGCCATGGCCCATTCGTTGCCATACAGCCTGGGACACAAAACATTATTGAAGCAATCGGAGCAGGCTGGATGCTAGGGTTCAAACGATCTACCATTCTTGCAAAGGATCTTGCTCGCGACCGTGGTGATAGTTTCAATATTGGGCTGGGAGTAATGATTAATCCGAACGCGCAGGTTCTTGGAGATGGCATCAGAAAGAATGAAGTCTTGCCTGCGGGAGAAACAGCAGTGAGGCTTAAAACGACAACAGAACTGGGTTGGCTGTTTGTATTTTCTTACACCTTCTGACGAGGCCAGCTTTGCGAATAGTCGCCGCTATTTAAAGGATCTTTTTATGACTACCAGTCCATTAGACCCTCCCCCAGCTGTTTCACCAACTGCCCATGGGGGGATGGGGACCATAATGATAGCGGGAGGCGTCGCGTTTCGCGTCTGGGCACCTTTTGCCTCGGAAGTGTTCGCTGCAGGAACATTCAACCAATGGAGTACCACGACCCATCCGTTTGCTAGCGAGGGCAACGGGTACTGGTCGGTGGAAGTAAAGACTGGGCCTCGGCATTCGCACATACCATGGTGGCGGATCCCGGAGCGAAGATTGGCGACGAATACCAGTTTGTGATCCGCAACGGAGCGCAACCCCTGATCTGGCATAAGAATCCTTACGCAAGCGAACTCGTGAATTCCTCGGGCAACGCCCTCATTCATGATCCCACCTTTGACTGGACGGGTGACAACTTCACCATGCCGCAGTGGAATGAACTGGTGATCTACGAAATGCATGTGGGCACCTTCAACGACGCGCCCGGCCACGGCCCGGGCACATTCGACGAAATTGTGCCGAAGTTGCCCTACTTGCGCGATTTGGGAATCAACGCAATCGAGATTATGCCGATTGCCGAATTTTCGATGGATTACTCGTGGGGATACAATCCGTCACAGCCGTTCTCTGTAGAATCCGCCCTGGGAGGACCGCAGGGTCTGTACACGTTCGTCAAGGCTGCACATGCGCACGGCATCGCGGTGATTCTCGATGTGGTTTACAATCACTGTGGCCCCGGCGATCTTGACCTGTGGCGCTTCGACGGGTGGTCCGATACCAATCACGAAGGGGGAATCTATTTCTATGACAAAGAGCGCGCTCATACCCCTTGGGGCGCTACCCGCCCCGACTACGGCCGGGGGGAGGTGCGGCAGTACTTCCGTGACAATGCGTTATTCTGGCTGAACAAATATCGACTGGACGGCTTGCGTTTCGATTCTGTGGTTAATATTCGCAATCGGAACGGTAATAACAACGACCCCGGGGGCGACCTACCTGATGGTTGGGGCCTCTTGCAATGGATCAACAATGAGATCCGCGCGAACCAGCCGTGGAAAATCACCATTGCCGAAGATTTACAAAACAACGAATGGATCACCAAGGATACAGCAACCGGTGGGGCAGGCTTCTGCACTCAATGGGATGCGGGGTTTGTGCACCCGATCCGGAATGCCGTGACCTCGGCGAACGACGCTAATCGAGATATGTTGGCTCTACGCGACGCTCTCTCTCAGAAGTACAATGGCCACGCCATGCAGCGGGTCGTCTATACTGAGTCCCATGATGAGGTAGCGAATGGCAAAAGCCGAGTGCCGGAAGAGATCTGGTCCGGTCATGCCAACAGTTGGTTTTCCCGAAAGCGATCTACCTTAGGCGCGGCGATGGTGTTTACCGCCCCTGGCATCCCGATGGTTTTTCAGGGGCAGGAGTTTCTCGAAGACGGATACTTTCAAGACACGGTTCCTCTCGACTGGGCAAGGCTGCTAGCGTTCAACGGCATTCATCTACTGTACCGCGATCTGATTCGACTTCGACGGAACTGGTCCAACCAGACGCGAGGTCTGCGAGGGCCGCACATCAACGTCCATCACATCAATAATACGGACAAAGTCATTTCCTTCCATCGTTGGGAGATTGGTGGGGCGGGCGACGATGTCATAGTCGTCGCGAACTTTGCCGACCGCAGTTATGACAGCTACACACTCGGTATGCCTCGTGAAGGCCGGTGGTGTGTGCGTTTCAACAGCGATTGGCAGGGGTATAGTGCGGATTTTGGTAACCACTCGGGTTACGATACTACCGCCGGTGGCGGTTCTATGGACAACATGCCCTTTCAAGCCAACGTCGGGATAGGGCCGTATTCCGTCCTAGTCTTGTCGCAGGGCAATTAGTATTAGAGTGCCATGTAGATTGATACGAAGACAGCAAAGAAGCGAATAATGCCAAACACTGGCATTTTGAATAAGGCAGTGTTGGCATAGTGATTGCTATTCCAACTATTCCAGGATGTCGCACTTCAAAATTATGGGAGAGTTTAATGGCTAGATAGTTTACCTACATTGCCGTTTTGTGAGCAAGGCTAAAAGTCTCCATTGGCATTCATGGACGATGGGGACACTTCAGTCTCAGGCCGAAGCGGTGATGAATCCAAACAAGGAGAGACGCGATAGATGTGATGATGGGAGCATAGTGCAACGGGGAATTGGTATATTCTTAAGATCGATGGCGGCCAGCAGTTTCTGATGGCCGCCTAAAAAGTATTCGCCACAGATAATTATATCTTGAAAGGATCTAAAATCATGGCAAAACGCGATAAACACGTGAAAGTTTTAAATAAAAAGATAACCGATCTCAGCGATGCTTTAGCCCATCTAGGAAGGGGCACTTCCCTTAAAGAATTGTTGAAAATTATTAGAGGCCCAGGCTGGACTACTCCCGCAGAATTTGCCTTTTCTATCGCAATTATTGATTCAATGCAAACGAATGTGCAGGCACTGAGTCGACTTAATACCCAATTATTGGCGGCCAGCAAACTTGTTGCTGCCAATAAAGATAAATCATGATCAAATATGTGTAAGGCTGGATGTATTTTCAGAAAATCCTAATGGTGGGCTCGAACGGAGCAGCGTAGAAGCCGCGCGCGGTTCGCTTAACCCGATAGCGAACTATCAGATGAAAAAACTCGTGACGTTATGCATAGCTGTCTATGAACATTTCGGCGAGTACGGGCAAGGAGCAGTTGATCACTAGTAAGGCCCTTTTACAACATCTGAAGGATCATTGAGAACGGGGAAGTCAGTTAGGGATATTAGATGCTTCGACCGTGCCGGGCCGACGGGCCCCAAAAGGAATAAACCATGCCTACGCCAAATTATACCGCCGATATCGTGCCACGAAGCCCAGGCACCAATACTCGCATCGCGACATTCAACGTCGAGAATCTGTTCAGTCGTCCCATCGCGATGGATTACGAGGACAACAAGAAGGGTCAACCTTTCTTAGATGCCTTCAGCGAGCTCAATTCGCTCTTCATTAAGACGTCGTACACCGAAGCCGACAAAAGGCGAATCGTTAAAATCATGTCCGAACAGAAGTTGACGGGGAGTTGTCCGCAAAACAAGCACCTCGAATTTCGCAAAATTCGCGGCGAACTACTCGTTAAAGAGGGTAGCTCGTATGTAGTTAAGGCGAAGGGAAGAGCTGAGTGGATCGGCTGGATCGAATTGAAAGAAAAGGAGATCAGCGATAGCGCGATCCTGAATACAGCGCGCGTAATTGCCGCTGTAAACCCGGACGTGCTCGCCTGCGTAGAAGTTGAAGATCGTCCGGGCTTAGTCCGGTTCAATGAGAACGTGCTCGCCCCTATTTTTAAAGCAACCAGTCGCGATCCCTATCCGTTTGCACTCGTTATCGACGGAAACGACTCTCGCGGAATCGATGTAGGAATTTTGTCCCGCCATCCGATAATCGATATCCGCACGCACGTCTTCGACTTACCCGGCGCATCCCCAATTTTCTCGCGTGACTGTGCCGAGTATGTCCTTAAAGTTCCGGGAATTGCGGGTCAGCTGCTTCTTATGGTGAATCACTTTGCAAGCAAGGGATCGGACCGGACCGGCGAGAAACGGCGTGTTCACCAAGCCAACCGTGTTCGAGATATTGTGGTTGAGCGTATGAGAGAAGGTCTTAACAATATAGTGGTTGCAGGCGATTTGAACGATACACCAGCCTCAATAAGTCTCGCCAAATTGGTCACAGCTCCGGAACTGACCGATGCCATCAAGCAGTTTGCCAATTCTATTGATCCCACCGCCAAGCGCCTAGGTACCTACAAGACTGGAACACAGCAGATTGACTATTTGCTTATGTCGTCTGCCATTGCCGCCGCTGCACGGGGCTCGGGAATTGAGAGAAGAGGTCATTTTGCCCCTCGCACGTTCAAGAGTTTCGACACTGTCACATCGAATCGTGAGCAGGCATCCGACCACCATTGTGTCTGGGTCGATCTGAAGTTATAAGTAGTTCCACTAGAGACATGAGAGAGAAGACTCGTGTCTACTACACGGCGTCTTGTGTTGGGCGAAGACCTCAAGAGAGCACAAGCCTTCACCGAGTCATCCGATTTGCGCGATGCCATGCAAAAGGCAGGAGTGGTGGTAAGCCGAATATTCTCTTTCTCAGTTGGTGGCAAAGAGTAGGGGGGGAGAAAGTGCCGCTAATTCCTTCCTTGCTACCCTTCCTAGCACGGGAAATTACGCCGTCAATGCGATTGTCATGGAGGGGTTAAATCGTGACCTAATCGAGCCCTCTCAACCCAACTTTGGTAGCTCTCAGCGGGACGCGAATCGTGGGATAAAATAAAGCCGGTTGCGGGTGCCCTCCACCACGTTTGTTGACTAACCTTGTTATTCCTCGCAGCCACGCTTGAGCCAACAGGGGCTCTCTTTGATGAGTAAAATAATGAATTGTGGCGCGGCTGCGAATATGCAATTCACAGAGGAACACCGGTTTAGGAAAGCGTTGTCATCACCCCTCTAGCTCACTAGAACTCACTCGGGCTTATTCCAGCCCAGGTATGCGTGAAACCTGAACTTTGGCTGGAGGAGGCTGGAATGAGTTGGAGTGAGGTGGAGGTTAAGCACAAAAGGAGCACAGCCGAGCCTTTCAAAAGGTGTAGTCTCAGGTGTACTCGACCGACTGCTGCTAGCTCGCGGATTCGCTCGCCTTGGGCTCGAGCGTCCCTCGATGTTCAAAGATCCAGCCCGCTTCGGCGCCCAACACAAAGACTAACGATGCGTAGTAGAGCCACAAGAAAAACAAGAGAAAGGCTCCCAGGGCGCCATACAGTGGGATGCTCGCCTGAGCAAATTGTACATACCAGGAAAACCCTTGCTTGGCGAGCCCAAACAGGGCGACTGCCACGCCGGCGCCGACCACGAGCGAGCTGAGCTTCAACGTCTTGACCGGAGAGAATCGGTAAAGACCCAGGATTAAGCTGCCGCCCAAGATAATCCACCCGACCCAATGGAAAATTCGAATGGCCTGCCCGCCCCACCAAGGCGCCGCCCACGGGAAGATCTCGCCCAGATTGCCCATCACAGCGGTCACTGAAGTGATGCTGGTCATCACGAACAGAAGGACGACGCAGAATACCATCATGAGCAGATCGTGGGCCGTACCGCGCAGGAGGCTTCGACCGGGGCCGGCTTGGAAGACTGTATTCAGCACATGCCGAGTAGAGCCAAAGACCATCGTGCTGAGCAGCAGGAACGAAAAGAACCCGACGAACCCCAACAGTCCACGGTCGGCCCCGATGGCGGCCACGTTTTCGACAAAGGTCTGTTCGGACCGCGGGAAGAATTGCCGGATGACGGATTGCACTTCTTCCATGGCCTGCTTCGACTCCAGTACCGTATAGCCCAAAACGGAAATCATGATGAGCGCGAGCGGGATCAAGTACAGCAAGAGGCTGAAGGCCAGACCACTCGCCAGAAACAGCCCATTATCTTTGTTGAACTTGCGAACCATTGCGCGGACAACTATCCAGGCGATGGTTCCGCTCCGATACACAATCATGTGCAGTAGCACTTAGCCCCAGCCTTTCTCCGTAGTCGGTTCGCCCCAGGTTCGCTAAGGTATGCCTTCAAGGCGGCACCTCGACCACGGTCGTCCGAACCAGGAACTCCATCACCGACATCACGGTTCCGACGGCAACCAGTATGATCACCTCAAGCTTTGGGCGCCTTGCCAGAAGAGCGAGCCCGCGGCGTGAATCCAATAACATGCTTTCCTGCTGGCCATGAGATGACAAATCCCCGGGATCAAAATCCTATCCCCCTAGGGTCATTGCAATTCCGCCTGATTCTTTTGTTTACACTCCTTGCTATGGCTGACTCAAAAGACTATTTTTGGCACCATGCAGGCATGCGCACCCAGAGTGTCCGCTTTTATACACTCTGGGGACGATGACTATAGTAAGTTTGATACATAGAGGTCAGTCGAACAATAGAGGAGGATACCGTGCCTCGAAAAATATTTTCGCTTTTCTCCCTCTTCGTGATACCCGCCATCGTGGTGATGACTCCTCTGGCAGCCCAATCGAATCCGACGGACCTGGAAGAGGTCGCTCATATGAAAGCTGGGCATCAGAAGGTGGAGGGGGTAGTGACCGAGCTCAAGTCCGGTCTCATTATAGTCAAATCGTCTACCGGAGCCACGCTTACCCTGACCGAATCGGCAGCCTTTCGTCAAGGCAAGCCCGTCCCAAAAATCGGTGATGAAATGACGCTTTGGGTCAACGAAGGCAACATGGTCATGGCTGCCCATCCGAAAGGACAGCCCGGCAAGGCTCCTCGCTTCATCACCGGTACCCTCGCATCGATTGATAATGGGAAGTCCCAGATGACACTGTCGACATCGGAAGGGCAGAGGGGTTATAGCCTCAGACCCGAAAGCCGCATGTTCAGGGATATCGCTGTCGGCTCTGAGGTCACAATTGAAGTGAATGAAGTGGGAGAAGTCATCGACATCCATAGGGACAAAAAGTAAGGTCTTTCGGGTCACAACAGGTTGGACTGGCCGCAATCGCTCCGGCTCGATGGTGTTACTTTGCCGTGTTCTCAAACGGACCGGACAATAGCAAACCCTTCCTTGTTAGTTATTCAGTTAGAGATTCTTTCTCAGCCTGACGACTTTCCCATACACTCGGTCGTGTTTGGTCAACGGGAGATCACCATATTTCCGGCTCAGTGGGTGAAGGAGGTACTGACTCCCGAGTTTTTTAAGATGCCGCAACATGGTCCCCTTCTGGCTTCTGACCACGACATAGTCGCCCGATTTGTATTTGTGATCTGGATTGACGAAGATAGTCTCTCCTTTGGTGAAGACGGGGGACATCGAGTCGTCTTTCACCGTCAAGGCGAAGGTCCGCTTCCCTGGAACGTCTGTCACTTCAATCAACACATCAGCGCGGATCCCATGAGAAGGCTCTTTGTTTGTGATCCTCTGGTCAAGCTGACGCCAGGTGAGCAAGGGAACTTTCCGCATCTCGATGGAACGAGAGTGCTGGCCGTCTTCGGATATCGTGACGTGGGTTGGGGGGTGTGTTGACTCGCCGGTTCGCAGGAAATCCACATCCAACCGAAAGTGCGTTGCGAATTTCTCCCACATTGCAGGATCCTCGGGAGTCTTGTGCGAAAGGATATCTTCGATCGTTTGTAGTGTGACTCCAACTGCAGTCGCTAACTCATGCTCCGTCAGGCCTTCCCCTAACTCTCTATGTATCAGACCTTTGAGATCCACGACAGTCCCCTCCCATAGTGACTCACGTAAAGGTGCGGACGCTCTCTCAGTTCCACTTACATTTCTTTTTGGAACAGGCTTAAGGATACGGTAAAACCTTTGGAAAATCGATTTCTTCACTCTCGATTATAATAGAGGTTTTGAACACGGTTCGCAGATCGGCCTCCCTCGGCTCTATTGGCAACAAACAATTGTGGCTAAACTGTGGCAGAACTATCGTGTCCCATCGGTTTCAATGGATTTCTCTTCCACATCTGATTCATCTGTAAGTGATTGAAGACGAAACGATAGGAGTAGATCGGTGTCTATAGTCTCTGCCGCTGTAGGGGTTTCAAATCTCGTGCCCTCTGCTTCACAACGCTTCGGTTCCCCGCCAAATTCTTAGTAACTCGCCGCTGACTCTTAGCAGCGGGCCGTAGGTTTGACCCTCCACGGCCCATCAAATTTCTCATCTTCCTTCTCCTTTATGTCAACTTGGTGCCCCCTCAATAACGCGGGGGGAGCTTAAAGAAGCTGAGACCTGCTACCGCCGTGCGCAGCAGTATGGGCCAGAGTCTGCGATCGCGCATTTCAACCTGGCGGTGGTGCTGGAAGATCGAGCGGATAAAAGCGGCGCCCTCACGGCTTATGCGGAGGCACTGAAGCGAGCTCCGGATTTTCGGGAAGCCCATTGTGATTTGGCACATTTGTATGAGCAACTCGGGCGTCGACTTGATGCAATCAGTCATTATGCCGCCGCGAAACCATTGGGACGGTCATCGGAAGGGGTCGAGGAATAAGCAACCCCATCGCCGCACACGGAAGGTGCCGAGCATACGTATTCTAACAATAAAACCTTTATACGCACCTGGTTAAGACCCTTGCAGTGTGTTGCCCACACAATGCTATTCCAGGGTTACGATTCGGATAATACAACGGACATCACAATCGCCGGGAACGAAGCCTAGGGGATATGCCAGCTGCATATGTTGCCGGAGCCTGGCATCATCAATTTCTATAGCTCACCGCACTTTCACACACAGGAGGGTTTTTATGCCAACGACAGCGACATCCAATCCGGTATTCACGATGCCATGTGATTGGCGGACTCTCGTGGCACTGGTAGAGAAGGATAGCTCAATTTCTGAGGCGTGATAACGGGCAGCGCAATAAGGTCGTCATGGTCTTGTGGCGCTGCCTTGTGGGGATAACTCATTTATCCTGTAGCTTCAATTTTATTTAAGGAGATCACCATGAAACTCATGAATACATTCTCAGTCGGTGTGGCCATAATGGGGATGACCGGTCTTGTCGGCTATGCATCTGAACCCGATACAGCACCCGGCCATCCGATCTTGGACTCCATGCTCGTGGCACAGAGTACTCCCTCGCCGGGAGGAAAAGGGGGCGGAACTGCAGGCGAAACGGGAAGGGCAGACAAAGGCTTACCGACGAAGAAAGGAAGTAAGAACCCCGGCGCGAGAGCCGACGAGACAATTCCGGAAAAAGCAACACCGGGGATGGAAAAGGATACTGCAACGGGGGGAAATACAGGGTCTGACAGCGGGAGGACTGGGACGAGTTCCGGGAGCTCCGGCTCTTCCACCGGCAATACGGGCGGGAGCGGCTCCTCGGGAATGAGTGGTAGCGGAAGTGGTTCCAGCAGTGGTGCTGGTGCTGGAGGTAAATAGGTAGGTTTGATGGCAGGTCCCATTCGTTATTAATGCACGCAGCGCGCGTACGCGAGTTAAGGTGACCCATGCAAGCTCTCTGTTGGCACGACACAGGGGATGTCCGAATTGACACTGTTCCCGATCCGAAAATCATCGAGTCGCGCGACGCGATCGTCAAAGTCACCACCACCGCTATGTGTGGTGCTGAAAGACTCGATAGATATGCAAATCTTCTCCAGCTGCATGGATATCCAATTCTCTTTGGAGCTGTCGAAATAACCGATGACGTTCCGGCGTGGAACCTGCACTGTATCTGTTCAAAGCGTGACGTGATCGCGTCGTAATAACGTAACGAAATCCATGGCAGTTCCTTCCGATCGAACCGGTGAAGAGTTCACTCCGAGTTAAGGTGAACAACAGCCAAGTCGTCACAGATTTACATTTGAGGTAAGTCCGAGAGTGTCTTGAAGAGATCTCTGTAGGATATGTCGTGGGGTTGTGGCGTGCCCTCCTCTTTTTTCATTACGACAGAGAAAGACTTCCCGTCATTGCTAAGAGAACTCACGGCATCCATAAGTTTCGCTGCCAGTGGGGCTGTCGTCAACACGCACTATCACTCGAATCTCTTCACCAGCTTTGACCATAGCAATATTTATCCAGTTTGATGAGTCTCGAAGATCAGGGTTGAATGTGGGTGATTCGAGTTCACGCATTGTGGTTTCTCCTGATGGACGGTGAGTACGTTTTGCCAGGAATGTCGTGTGAGTTACAGGCGGGCTCCGAGCATCATCTTTCTCCATAATCTCTATGCCCAGCGTCTGCTAGAGTCGACAATCCGCTCTCGGTTATCGTGGTCCGTGAAGAAATCATGCCTGGATCTCTTAGTAGCAGTGCACGCCGAGTTACTAATGCAACTCCTCGAATTCGATTGCCTGATTTCCAGGTGTCTCGCCTCCGAAACGATCATTCTGAATGAAGCAAATAGACAGGTTGCTGAGCCACTCTCTTAGTATCAGATTCTGTCATCCGGCGATTCGGCACTCCTGTAATTTGCTGGCATCTAGCTTGCCTTTGACGAATACGGAATCACAATAGAGCGCGCCTCATTGAAATGACGATGATGAAGCTTTATAGGGTAGGAAAATCGATGGTGTTATACGGCCATGAATTAGCAGATCCAGCTCTTATATGAATTCGCCTGAACTTGTTCTGTGGCTTAAGACCGAAGTAGTATGAAAAGGAGGGCGATCCCAGAACGAGGAGACGCCTCAGGGCAACTAGTCGGGGGAACTAATACATGCTCTTGTAGGCGATCTGCATTCCGCGAGCTGCAATGAACGCATCACCAAAGAATCCGGGAGGATCAAATTATGGCAAACAACGTTTACGCTTCGTACAATGGACCGCAGGTTGGGCTCACCGTGCGGGACCTGAGCCTCAATCAGTTGTCGTTCTTCAACACCGGGGTCAACGCCAACGGCATTGCCGCCGGCCCCGACGATGATGTCTATCTGGTGTCGGCGAACCACATCTACCATTATAAAACCAATGCTACGCTGATCACGAACATGACGTTCCCGATCGCCACTATCAACTATACCGGCGTGGTCGTGCGGGGCAATCGGGTCTACGCTTGCTACCAGGGACCGCAACAGGGCGTCACCGTGCGGGACCTGACTCTCAATCAGTTGTCGTTCTTCAACACCGGGGTCAACGCTAGCGGCATCGCGGCCGGCCCAGACGACGATGTGTACATCACCGCCGGCAACCACATCATCAATTACAAGACAGACGGGACGTTGATCAATGACATGGCCTTCCCGGTCACCACCATCAACTACACCGACGTCACGGTTGTCTGCGACACGGTATACGCGTCCTACAACGGACCTCAGCAGGGCTTCACCGTGCGCGACCTGAACCTGATCCAGAAGTCCTTCGTCGCCATCGCCGCCAACATCAAGAGCATCGCGGCTGGCCCGAGCAAGGACGTATACCTGGCTTCTGCCAACCATCTGCTCAACTACAAGGCCAGTGGCGCGCTAATCAAGGATATGACGTTCCCGATCCCCACTATCAACTACACCGGCGTGGCCGTCATCTTCAACACTCTCAGCTGAGACCAATCCAGTCTGTCATGCTAGGAGCGTCGGTCGCCCGGCGCTCCCCCGCACAGGATGGCGTCCGCGCCGAAGAAGGAGGTAGCCGCTGAGGTGGACTATGTAAGCGACAGGAAGCATACAGCCTGCCTGCTGCGCTGATCAGCGGTGGATTACAAGATGGGTAGTTTGAATGACCTCTATAAGGCGAGGGTCTAGCTAAGCGGCCAAGGCAACCCCTTCAATTCTAAAGGAAAGAGCGTTTACCAACGATGGGTGTAACGGATGCCCTCCACCAAACCAAGTTGCTCGTGCCGGCGGCTCTTTAGGCGAAGCCTCTCTTCCATTGATGCCGCCGGATAAACTCCTTTTATCTGTCTTTCCCTCGTTGAACCCCGATCAGGGATTCGAAGGGGGTGCGCCCCCTTCGTGGGGAGCTTGCGAGGGGCTGGCCCCCTCAGCAGGAGCGGCGAGGCATCTATGAGCTCACCCGCCGCCGAGGACTGGCCCCGTAGTTTCACCGGACATTCTCCGTGAGTTGTGCGCGGGCGCCGCTAGCTCTAATAATCTTGCATAATGCCCCGTCACTTCGCAGTAGGGTAGCGTTCTGCACCATCGGCGCACGGATGGGTGCGATCTCTTTCCCCAGTATCGTCCGCAGCAATGCGCGCCCTTTATCGACCTGCGACTATGTCGCCTCCTCCAAAATCTGAAGCAACGATTTGAAGTGGACGCTCGCATTTTTTGTGCCTTCTAGAATTATGCTGTTTTCTTCATCGAGCCAGGGCTTGTACGTACATGCGAACCCTCGTACAATGAGCCTCCCTGTGAGGCCCCCATGCCCTTCTCGATTGTCCATATTGTTGCCTGAGCGACAACCAAAGCTAATAGAACATGACACTGATTCTCACATGGTTAAATGATGACTATGTCCTTCAAGCCGTAGATCGTCGGGTAACGCGACCTGACGGAACTGTGACTAAAGAAGACGCCAATAAAGCAATTTTCTGGTGCCATGGTGCAGCAGTTACTTATACAGGACCGACCACCTTCGAAGGGGAGCCAACGATTGATTGGATCGGGAAGCGTATGTCGGAAGCACGTGACCCTTACATTCCAAACGTTATGATCTATATTGCCGAACGCGCGAGTAAATATTTCCAAGAAAATCAGGATAGGGTTAGCAGATTTACTATCGTAGTTGGTGGATGGGCTAAGGTAGCTAATGAACTGCAACCTCATATTTTTTTGGCATCAAACATCATGACATCAACATGGAAGTCGGAAGCATCGCCTTCAAATCGCATGAATTTTTACTCCCATGTTAAGCCAAAATACCGTACTGAGGTGCTTTATGTTGCTGGACAGACCCTCAGAGAATATGAAGATGGAAGTCTTAGAGCATACCTTGATAGTGCGGTTACCAAGGGGGCTACGCCCTACGAGATTGCAAAACGCCTCGGGGAAACAATTCGATCTGTCTCGGCGGGGAACGACTTTCGTGCGAAGAAAGTAGGGAAAGGCATGATCTTTCAACTGGTATCCAGAAAAGCGATCGAGTCGAATCGTTATTATCTTTACCATGGATTAGAGCCAGAAACTCATTCATATTATTATGTCTTACCGGATGGCCGTACCGAAACATATAAAGGGCCTGCAATCGCCTGTCCTGGTATATTCACCCCGGATTTTGAAGGGGGATCAATACTCCGGCGATGAAGTAATCATTGATCCAGCTCCTGTATACATCCTAGATGCGCATAATAAGAAGTTTATGAAAATCATTTTGTTTGTACTGATAGTGGCTTGGGCATTTAATTCAACCGGGTGTGCATTTCTCCAGGATAAAAACGAAACCGAGGAGGCATCGACAGGGGAATTCAAGACCGCCGCTCAGATGGGACCACGTGAGGAATACAGTACGAAAAGCGAACGGCCAATATATAAAGTTTGGTATGGTACAAATAGGAAGCCTCTTGATAAAGCGGATCTAACCATAGGGTTTTCTTCACACAGAGACAAAGTCCTCCATTACGGCAATGTGATTGTATATGTGCCGGAATCCCATAAATTTGGTTCCACTGGGTCCAGGACCTCGTGGCTGGCCAGAGTCGTCAGATTGCCCGATGATCGATTAAAAATAGAAGAAATCAATCCGCTGAGTAAGGAGAAATTCTTGGCAGGGCTGAATGAGTCTCTGATGAACAACCGCGCTGGAAAGCGAAAGGTCCTTCTGTACATACACGGGTACAATTCCGATTTCGATGAGGCTGTTATCCGAGCTGCTCAGATGGGTTACGATCTGAAAGTAGAGGGAGTTACAGCAGTATATAGTTGGCCTTCAAAAGGCAATTTGTCTCCGTGGGCATATGGAGCCGATGAGGCTGCAGTAGAATCAAGCGAGGATTTTCTAGGTGAATTCGCTACAACACTTGCTCTTGAATCGAAGGCAGAAGAGGTCGATATTATCGCGCATAGCATGGGAAATCGTGCTCTTCTACGCGCAGTCAATGCCCTTGCTACCGCTATGGGCAAGGCGAGAAAGAAGTTGGGACAGATTATTCTTGCAGCGCCGGATGTCGATGCGGATGTGTTCAGTAAGTTAGCAATAATATATCCGACCGTGTCTTCTCGAACGACCCTGTATACATCAACAAAAGATTGGGCTCTTCAGGCTTCGGCAATCTTTCACCAGTTTGATCGGGCAGGTTTTTATCCACCAATCGCGCTCATTCCTGGAATCGATACTGTGCAAGTTTCTAACGTGGAACTTACATTGTTGGGACATAGCTATTACGCTCAGGCAGGGACTGTTCTGAACGACATGTTCGATCTAATACATGATAATAAGGAACCGAATAAAAGAATTCGACTATATCCTCGTCCATCGAAAGAGAATACAAAATACTGGGAAATCGGGCGTTAGTCATATATTGCTTCGAATCTTCCCACGCAGTGGAACCCGAATCGTGGGGGTAATTCGCCCTCACGGTCGTTTTTCTGTGCCTGAGCTATGGCGCAATAATGAAAAGGCTCTTCACGATTGGTTACTGATGGAGGGTGCGGTAATAGCTTGGCGCGATGATCCGAGCAATCAATCCTTCAGATTTACTATATCCTCTTGTCGCCCTTTGGGGTGGCCTCCGATGACCCGTCAGGTCGACGACTCTGAGAAGCTGCTAACCTCTCTCGCTTAATATTTTCGGCACTTATGCGTTCTAGTCGTTGGCGCTCCTCCATTCTAGCTAGTCGCTGAATATACGCATTCAACATCATTAGCCCGATGATAACGACCCCACCTGCAATGGACAATATGGTATTCCCCAACCAATCCTTCATCAGCGCAGCTCCTTGGTGAGTGAGTTTCTCATCCCGCTACCTTCCAGACGACACTTCAAATGGTATGAACGTAAACTCATACGCCATGGCTTTCAAGCACAAAGTCTGCAAAGGCCGCCGTGGGAGCGGAAGAGGAAAGAGCGGGTAGCGGGCAGGATTATTCCTTGTTGTTGGCACGCTGGGCTTCAGGCTTCATCGAGACCCGAATCGTGGGGCAGAATAAGTCGGGACTCCCCTGCCCTCCACCAAACTTTTTAAATTTCTAGACATTTTACTACCCATCCGCCATTAATGACTCGGCTGGGCAAATCACTTCCACTGAAATTGAAGTCACCAGGTCTCTTTGCATGAAAAAAATCTGGCTATAAATGGAGGCTATGCGCGATGAGTAACTGTTTCGATGGCCACACGATCTACCTGGCATCCTAAGGTTTCCAGACACTGGACCGTGACTTTTTTGCCGCCAGGGAATGATATCGGACCTCCGCTGCCTTCCGTTCAATCGAATATTGAATGACACGGCTCAATGCCTCGGCATTTATCGTGCCTTTAATCAGGTAATCCTGTGCGCCATGTTTGAGCGCTTCGAGAGCTAACGCCTTATCATTCGACCCGCTCAACACGATGATTGGGACATTGAGCAACATGGACGTCACCCGACGGAGCCCATCCAATCCCTCGCTATCGGGCAAGCCCAGGTCGAGGAACACGACGTCAATGGCCTGTTTCGACAGCACGTCCCTCGCATCAGACACGCGACCCACGCAGGTGACATGAACATCAAAGTCGGAACATTCATCGAGAAGTTCCTGGGCAAGTCTGGAATCTCCAGGATTATCTTCGACCAGCAGAATTTGTTTCATTCATCCTCCCATTCCACATTGATGAGCCTGTCACCATCAGATGGGCTGCAATGGGCTGCACACATACTCCAACCCTCACTTTTCCATCTCCCGCCGACTAGAGAGGTGGGCCCTGGGACAGCCCTCAAGAAAGGCAGTTGTGGCTATTCCTGCCAGGCTGCAGAAGACTGTGGCACCTGCTTTAAAGTCCATCAGGCTCCTGCTGGCTCGCAGAAGTGGAGACGATCAATCGGGTGGTGGTTTCCGCCGAATCGAGAACCCTGCGGACCGTTTCAAGCAGATCTGGTAGGGTAAACGGCTTTTGAATGAATGGATGCTGTCGTATCAGGGTGTGCTCTTGATCTGATTCCATGCCTAAATAGCCCGACATGAACAGCATTTTTATGCCGGAACGCATCGCCCTGAGTCGTTCAACCACAATGGGCCCCTTGTCATCCGGTAAGATCACATCACTGAGGATGAGATGGATTTCTCCCGGATGGCTGGCGCTCGTGTCAAGGGCGGCCTTCCCTGTCCCGGTTTCCAAAATCGTGTACCCTCGCGAAGATAATACGACTTTAAGAAACTGTCTGAGGTGCGGTTCGTCTTCGATCAGGAGAATAGTTTCCGTCCCTCTCACGTCCACCGCCAGTGTCCCCCCCGCTGCTACTTCCTTGCGATCGGCACTCGTGATGTGAGGGAAATAGACTCGGAAGGTACTTCCCTGACCGAGTTGCGAGGAGAGGGTAATCACCCCCTGACTTTCCAGGACAATTCCATAGACCGTCGATAATCCTAAGCCAGTCCCTTTACCCAGACCTTTCGTGGTAAAGAATGGTTCGAACACTCTTCCAGCCGTGTGCTCATCCATACCTTTCCCGGTATCATGCACGTTCAACAGGCAATAGGGGCCCGGTCTTGGGGCCATACCCTGTTGATCGAAAAACGCGGCATCCAGTTCGACGTTCCTGGTCTTCAGCGTCACGATGCCACCCTCCGGCATGGCATCGCGGGCATTGATTACCAAATTCATGAGAATCTGCTCTATCTGGCTGGGATCGGCCATGATTCTGCCCAACGAATCATCCAGATCGAGTCGAATCTGGATAGCCTCGCCGATGAGTCCAACCAGCAATCTCTGCATGGCTTTGACGACCGGGTTGATATCCATGGCCTGCGGCTGCACGATCTGCTGCCGGGTAGAGATCAACAGTTGTCGGGTCAGTCCGGCCGCTCGTTTACCGGCATCCCGGATCTGTTCAATGGAATTTCTGGCGAGAGTTGGGAGCAGCTGGTCGGACAACAGTAATTCGCTATGGCCATTGATGAGCGTCAGCAGATTGTTAAAGTCATGGGCGATGCCGCCGGCCAGACGCCCGATCGCTTCCATCTTCTGCGCATGGACCAGCTGTGTTTGGGTCCGGAGCAAAACAGCTTCCGCTTGCTTGCGCACGGAGATATCTCGGACGAATGCGCAACTGTATTCTTGGCCGTTCCAACACAGATAATTGACCACCACCTCGACCGGAATGATCCGGCCGTCCTTGGTCCGATTGTTAGTCTCGAATCTCACCATCTCTCGTTGCTTAAGTCTTGTCCAGTGCTCAGACCATAGGTCTGGATGGGCCTTATCGGTGACGTCATGCACCATCATGCGGCAGAGTTCGTCTTTCGAGTAGCCCAGCATGGCACTTGCGGCATCGTTGGCATCGATAATCCTGCCGGACGGATCGCCCCAGAATATGGCCTCACCGGCTCGGTCGATCGAAAATTTCGACAGTCTCAACTGGGCCTCTATTGCTTTGCGCTCGGACACGTTCTCGATAAAGGCTGCTAGAGGAGAATGCCTGCTTCCTAACAGGGCAAGGTTCACGGGATGTACACTGACCCAGATCGACTGTCCATCTTTCCGTATATACCGTTTCTCTAGTTTGAACCCGAGCTGGTTATTGTCCAGCATGTCAGTGGCTAGAGCCACGCTCTGAGAGAGGTCCTCCGGATGAGTCAGGAAGGCGTAGGTCTGTCCAATCAGCTCCTCTTCACGATACCCAACCATGTGACAAAAGGCTTGGTTCACCTTCACATAGCGGGATTGTTCGTCCAGAAAAACAATTCCCAGCGGCGCCCCCTGGACCAACTTGCAGAAGCGCTCCTCGCTTTCCCGCAGCGCCTCTTCCATCACCTTGTAGGCCTTCCGTTCGGCATCCTCCCGCAAAACCTGTTCGACGGCCGGCACCAATCGAGCCAACTGACCCTTCATCACATAATCTTGTGCGCCGGTTTTCAATGCGTCAACAATGACCTCCTCCTTGCCCACCTCGGACACGACGATGATTGGGAGATTCACGGCTCGATCGGCCAGTTGGGCTAAAGCGGCCTTGGCACTGAACGTAGGCAAGGTCCAGTCGGTCAGGACCAGATCCCACTCCAACTGGTCTATCGCCGCGGCCAACTCGTTGGCCGTTTGGACCACCAGAGGCTCTGGTTCGTAGCCGCCCGACTGCAAGGCCTGCTGGATTCGAACGACTTCTGCCGTGTTTCCCTCGATATGCACGTACCGCAGACGCCGCTTCGTAGGGTGCCTCACGATCTTGCCTTTCTCTTGATTCATGGTGGGATCTCGTCGGCGGTCTGGTTCAGCAGAAGCCAGTACAATTCTTACCGGTTAACGGATTCAACGAACCTCACGCAGTCAACACGACCTTATACAGGACACCTTCCTGTCGCGCGGCACAAGCATCTTGCCATGCTAGTGGCACAACTTATGCGGTCAAAGACGCGGACGCTATTGACTCGAGGAGCTGAGCGGGGTCTGAAGATTTGGAAAGGCAAGCATAGGCCCCCTCCGCTATGGCATGACGCGCTACCTCCACGTTAATAACGTTGGAATGAATCACCACACGACTGCCAGGCCAGCGGTCATGGATTGTAGTCAAGAGTTCCAGCCCATCCATTTGAGGCATACAAATATCGGTGAGGACAACATCGAATCGTGTCTCCTCCATGTGACGTATCGCGTCTAGCCCGTCGGAAGCCGCCCGGACCGCAAAGCCAGCAGACGTTAATAGCTTGCAAAATAGTTCCCTGCTCGGCTCATCATCATCCACTACCAGCACCCTGGAAGGTTGATCTGTCATAGAAAGCTACTTCCAGTGATTACCTGAAAGATTTCAAGCCTGGCCCCCGGAAAGGGGTCTTACGAAGTATATGCACAATGATCGTTCGAGTCTGGTCAATATTGCTCAGTTTTTAAAGATGCGGGAGAACGGAGCCTGAAATTCGTGGATGCAGGACGATGGTGGGTTGGAACGGCGGCCTCTTTCGTAAGCAGAACGGCGATGCAAGTCGTTTTTATCACCTTCTTAGTATTCCCCACCGAGAGTTCGGTAATAATCATGCTGGGGAACAACCTATAGGTTCTCCGAGGTTGGATTATCTGAGATCTGTAAACCGTTTCTAAGCTACCAGAGCAACTCCTTGAATGTTAAAGTGCAGAAGGGGTACCACCGACGGTTGGATAGGGCTGCCATCCACCACCATCGTTATTCGCTATGCGGCACCCCAGTGGGTATTGCGGAAAGCATGAGTTCTCATCCGTTGATACGCTACATAAATATTCTCTACTAATCTCCCTTGCGTCTCCTTTGCTTCCCTCCTATACGGTTGCGCTCCTGCTCGTAGCCCACGGCGGCGAAGTACAGCACGAGATCGAAGAAGTGGCCGAGCAGGAGCTGTAGCTCCAGCTCCCCGTGCAGTTCCATGGCGTTTTCGGACAGACCTTCGCGCTGGACGAAGGCGCGCACGTGCTCCTTGGTAGAGATGATGGCCCAAACGAAGTGGCTGTAGGCCACACCCTGCTGGGCGCGCGCCGCGCCCAACTCAGTGTAACGCCGCTCCACCTGGGCGTCAGCCATATCCAGCAACCAATCACTCAGATTACGGTAGATCTCGCGGGTGCGGGCTTGAAGCTCATTCACCGGGACTTTGCTCAAATCGCTGCACCGGGGAGAGCTCCACACTTTCTCGCTGAGATCGCGGGAAAGTTGTTCGATGTGATTCTCGATAAGTCGCACCAATTTGACTGCCAGCATTGCATACCTCCAGGTGGAACAAGCCTCTCCATAGGAAAACTCGCGGCCCCCTGCCGGGCGGAAACCTTACTAGATAGATGGCTTCAACGTCAATCCACGCTTGTCAAAGAGGGTTGGTGCTCGTGGGACAGTATGCCCCGTTCAGTACAGAATGTGAAGAATATGAAAAGTGGATGAAGGAGACCTCAATTCCCCCGGCACTGAGCCACTCGTGCAACCTCTTAGATTTCAGGGTGCAGTAGATATGCAAACCACGCCTAGCTCAACCAGGAGCGCATAATATATCTCTTTGCGACAGATATACCTCTCCAGTTCTCTTTGTCAGAAATTAGGCTGACGCGTGCCGCAGGCTTTTCCTCGACCGTTGCGTGCAGATAAACCTATCCTGCATCCTCGATAGTCAAAGAAATGAATCCTTGCCAGATCGTTTTCAAGATAGCTGCATATAAACTCTTGCAACCTTTGTTCATACCGTCTTACAATGTCTTCCGCGAGACCTCTATGCCCTTCTCGACTCATTCCTACCACCGCTTCCATGGCTTAGCATTATCCGTTGTGTGCCTGTTCAGCCTGAGCTCGATGGTGAGCGCTGATAGCCTGTGGAGTGGGGCATGGGTTCTCCGTGAGTCTCCACAAGGGGGTCACCTCATCATGACGGTAGAAGAGGTGGACACCGGATGGAGTCTTACCTATAAGGTTGTCGGCCCGGATGCGCCAGGGAGCACCGTCTCGACCATCCTGACACCTCTCAATGGCAACGAGGTTCCTCTCCTGGTCAATGGCAAGCCATCGGGCCAAACGATGGGGATAAAAAGAATCGACACTCATCGTACAGTCACCGTCTTAAAGTTTAAAGGGAAAGAGACAGGTGTCTCGAAGGCGGAAGTCTCCCCCGATGGCAAAGTCCTCAAGGTCGAAACCGATTACGTGAGCTCGAACCCCATCGGGAAAGAAATCCAATACTGGGACAGACAGTAATAACGCTCGCGTTGCCGATGGATCATGCCAGCGAGTGTGTCCAATGATCCCGTGTTCATTCTGAGCTGTGTTCAAGACCTCAAGAAAAGCATAATGAGGTTCTTCTCCAATCCGTCCAGTCTCGCTCGTCACACGTGTCATCTGTTTCACACCCCCATGCAGCCATTTGGGCATTCGTGTTGCGAGGTTGCGCTGCATGGCTCTGATCGCCTTGTGGATTCCCCAATAAGCCCAGTATCTTCATCACTATTACATGTGCCAGTCAGAAATCACGACATTCCCCAGTAGCTGATGGTATGTGTTCAATGTTAGGATCCACCGATTTCCCGGCATAGAATCCACGCAAAGGAGCTATAAGAAAGAGGCAGCATCAAAAGGGGACCGTATGAAAACGTTTCAGGTGCGACAAAGCATTCATTATGATCTGATGATCGCCGCTGGCTCGGAACAGGAGGCGATTCTCAAAGCCGGGATTATCCCCTTGACGCAGTGGGAAACCGAGAGGACCGACATCACGGCTGAGTTAATTGATGAAACGGAAGAAATAGATGATTACTAACACCCACAATGCGGATTGTTCTCGTGTTCGCCCTGCCCATGTGTAACACACTCATGCGAAACAGCGGGTGTGTCATCAGTCTTTATTACATGCGACTTTCCACACGATGTGACCGATGCTGCCGGGCACGATTGGCAACCACTTACCCACTTGCGAATTGGTAAACACTACGGTTCCACTTCCCATATTTCCCGAGAATTCCTTGAGCCCTAGCGACCGGCTGCGTTCCTCGACGCAGTCGAATTCCCATTCTTCCTTGTTACTTAAAAATCTGACACCCCCCACAGTTTGTACGGTCTTATAATCGTAGAATTGCCACATCTTGACCAGATTGCTGTTACGGCGTATGGTGGTTCGATCCACATATACCGTCTTCCCTGCTTCGTCGCTGTCGCTTACTTTCACCCACTCCGCATATGCAACGCCGCTATTCAGAACCAGCAGTGTGAAAAAAATCAACCGTAGCATGTGAATTCCCCGATCAGTCGAGACATCCCGTTCATGTTCCAGTGCCTGCTCCCTGCCGGACTTTTCACTTCAATAATCTCTGTAGGAGTCATACACCCGTCGGCCTTATCTCGATTCCCTGCAGCCACGTCCAGCTGCGCGTCACCCGTCAAGTTGTCTAATGTAATGTTGTACCACAGTATACACGCACATCATCCTGCATACGCCACGTCGAAATTCATAGGACTCTTCGAGGTTGTTTGGCACCGTGACCCTGGGCTATCACCTTCTCGTACCACTGCTTCACGCAGGCATCGTACTTTTGGAGGACTGGCTCGTTGGCAAAGGGAAGGGGGTCATCATAATGAGGAAAGTAGTAATGGAAGCGACAAGGGTGGAGGGGTGTGGGAGAAACGAATCCACCGATCTCATACAGGGGACGAATTGAATAGTTATTTGACTATGCTGCTTGTCTAACCCTCGGATTTCATCCTGGAGATGTGGTATTACCCTGGTTGATCACTTACCCTTCTTTTTGCTCACCGAAAGTATGCCTGCCTCCGGCACAAATCTTTCCCTTATCGCTGGTACACCACAGCGACCCTGGCAAGAAAATCAATAAGTTCGGCAATATGGCGTCGTATTGCGCTCCAATCCTGTCTGGCTGCCGCTCGTTCCAAAGCCGCTCCCATCATACTGATGGCGTCGAACCCATATCCTCCCCCATCCCCTCTCATCCGATGTCCAATGATTTGAATCTGGGCCAGATTACCTTCTTGCAACGCGGATTCGAGTGTCTGCACATCACGTCGACGGTTCTCTAGAAATCCTGGAATGATGTCTTCAAGCCCTTGGTCGACACACACGGTGATGATATTGTCGGCAGTGTTGTCAGGTTTCATAGTCATGACGTATACCTTCCTTTGCAAGCCCGGAGAACCTCCAGAAGGGTGTGTTTCTTGATGGGTTTCGTCATATGGGCATTGCAGCCGGCATCGAGAATCTTCACTCCGTCCTCTTTCAGTGCCTGAGCAGTCAAGGCAATGACCTGTATCGGAGGGAGGTGATGCTCCCGCTCCCAAGCTCGAATGGCACGTGTGGCCTCATAGCCATCCATGACCGGCATTTGCATATCCATCAGGATGAGGTCGTAATCACCGGTCTTAAACCGCTCCAACGCGATGGCTCCATGATCCGCGATATCGAGGAGATACGGAGTCTGCTTCAAATAAGCCCGAACCAGCATCTGATTATCGGAAGAGTCTTCTGCCAATAAGATACGAAGCGCTTTGAGTTCAGTTGAAGGCGTGGACTCAACTGATGTGAACCCTGTCGTATGTTGAATTCCCTTCGCGCGGTCGAAGGCGATACGAATGGTCTGCAGCAAATCCGATCTCCTAATAGGTTTGATCAAATACCCGCCTAGTCCCATGTCGTAGGTGCGGGCGATATCATCAGCCCAATGTCGAGAGGTGAGCATCACAATCATCGGTCCTTGGGAGTGGTCGGCCTGTTTGATCTCTTCGGCAACTTGAAACCCATCCATCTCCGGCATGCGACAGTCGAGAAGCACAAGTTGGTAGGGTTGCGCCGACTCAGCAGCTCGCCGCCACTCTTCGATGGCCTGGTGGCCTGACGCGGTATCCGTCACCTCTGCTCCCAAGGCCGCCAAGGATTCGTGAAGGATCAAGCGGTTGATGGCATGGTCATCGACGACAAGGGTTCTGACGCCAGAAAGATTGAGCGGGATGTTGTGATGGGGAGGTGTCTGTCCAGATGGCACCGCGAGCTGCACGCAGCAATGAAAGATGCTACCTTCTCCTAGGGCACTCTCCACCCAAATTCGTCCGGCCATGCGCTCGGCTAATCGTTTTGAAATGGTCAAGCCTAACCCGGTTCCCCCGTACATGCGCGTTGTCGAGGTGTGGGCTTGAGTAAAGCTTTCGAATATGGAGGCAAGCTTCTCCGGTGGAATACCGATCCCTGTATCACTCACAGTAAATTGAATGGCGCCAGGAACAGGGAGTTCCGGGTCCGGCTTCACCCACACCATGACGGACCCACTGTCGGTGAATTTGATCGCGTTACTGATAAGATTCAGGAGGATCTGGTGGAGCCGGTGAGGGTCTCCGATCACGGCACAGGGAACATCAAGGGAAATATGACAGGCGAGTTCGAGGCCTTTTTCATTGGCCCGCATGGAGAGAATCTCAATGGCCTTTTCAATCAAATCGCTCAGATCGAATTCTGTCGATTCCAGCTCCAGATGCCCGACCTCGACTTTGGACAGGTCGAGAATGTCGTTGATCAAATTCAATAAATTTCCGCCGGCGCGGCGGAAAATGCGCAAGTATTTTCGTTGCTCTGGGGCCAGATCCGTTTCCCATAACAGATCGGCCATACCGACAATGGCGTTCATGGGCGTGCGAATCTCATGACTGACGCTGGCAAGAAATTCGTTCTTGGCTGCGTTCGCCTTTTCTGCGCTTTCTTTTGCCTGACGGAGGGCTTTCTCCGTCTCTCGGTGCTCCATGGATTCCATTGCGAGCGTCACCATCGTGGCAAATGACGCGGCAACGGTCATTTCATCGGTGGTCCATGTGCGAGGCGAGCCGAGGTATTCATGACACAACACGCCTACCGACTTCCCTTTGTACCTGATCGGTGCATCAAGCATCGCGCCGATTCCAAGCGGTGTGAGATACAATGATGAAAACTCACAGGTACGTGGATCTGAGTGAGCATCGTGGGCAGCGAGAGTATGTTCTTCCCGTTCCAACGCCTGAAAGTACGACGGGAATTGGCTGGCCAGGAGATCGGCTCCAGCGCTGTGCCGACGGGTGGGAGCCTCATACAAATCTAGCAGATGGATGGCCGAGCGATCTTCCCGGAACAGCCAGATGCTGGCACGTTCGACCGCCAGCACACGGCTCGCTGTCTCGGTGATAGCCTGAGCCGCGCGGTGAAGGTCTCCGGAGATGATCGCCTCGTTCTGAGTCAATTCGAGCAACCCGGCTTGGTGCGCCTCGAGCAAACTGACACGTCGACTTTCTTGTGCGTCGAGTCGTTTTTTCTCCGTAATGTCGCGGCAGGTGCAGATAATGTCGGGAGTATGTCCTTCGCTACGGACGAATTGCCGCAATCCAACTTCGAGATCGAATCGCTCTCCGTTCTTCTTTCTAGCTACTAATTTGCCTCGCCAATATCCTCCATGCATCAAGGAGGGAAAATGGTGATGCTCGATCGTAATCTGTTCCTCAGGACAGTAGAGATCCTTCCATGACGTTCCGATTAATTCTTCAACCTCGTAGCCATGCAAGAGAGCGTAGGCCTGGTTCATAAAGGTAAACAACCCGTCGGCACTCAAGAGCGCGACGCCTTCCATGCCGTGATCGACCGCGCACTGAAGTTGAGTGAGCTTCTCGTTCTGACTTTTTTGTGCATTGAGCAATGAGGCATAGCGCTGCTGGGAAATGTGCAGGGCCTCCTCCATCTCCTTACCCTGGGCAGCGCACGCCTGAACGTCCCTCATCAGCCGCTTCCGCTCGACAGCTGTGCATAGAGAACGGTGGATCGCTCCCCCGTCGTATGCCCCCTTCAACACATAGTCCTGAGCCCCGTTCTGAACGGCTAACATCGCAAGGGACTCTGCGTTCGAGTCTGCAAGAATCACGACCGGAAGCTCCGGCGCCTTGGCTTGCACACAGGCGAGCGTATTGAGGCCATTGCTGTCGGGCAGGTCGAGGTCCAGGAGTATGGCATCGAACTCCCTTGCGGCAAGGCAAGACAGCGACACGGCCAACCGATCCGCGTGCTCGACATGAAAGGGAGTATTCGTGGAACGAGCGAGTGCCTCTCTCAGCAGGGCCATCTCCTGCGGATTATGCTCGATGGCAAGGACGATCATATGCCGCATCTCCTTCGCGCCTCTTGAGCAGATGCCCGGCCCAGTGTCACTGCGTCGGGTGGCTATCCACGCCCGTATGACTAAGAATGGCTTCCAGTAACGCCGCTCTCTTGATGGGTTTGGCCAACACGCCATTGCACCCGACATCCTTGATTCGTCGCTTATCTTCAGGGTATGCGTAGGCCGTGACCGCAATAATCGGTATCGGTGGAATACCCTGCTTCCTCTCCCATTCCCTGATCGTCGCAGTGGTGGTATAGCCGTCCATCACCGGCATGTGCACATCCATCAGCACAAGGTCATACCGCCCGACGGTCACCATGTCACAGGCAATACGTCCGTTTTCCGCAATGTCCACCTTGTACGGGGTCGCTTTGAGGTAGGCCTTGATGAGAAGCTGGTTATCAGGCGAATCCTCCACAACCAAAATTCTTAGCGGTCGGTGATCCACCAATGCCACAGGTGCCTCGACCTGCCTTGGCAACGGAGGCAACCCTTGCATTCGTCTATGAGCGATCACGAGGGCGCGGCGGAGCTCGGACCGTTTAATGGGTTTTTCCAAATATCCGGCCAGACCCAGGTCGTAGGTGCGAGCCACTTCACCTGATCGGTTGGTGGACCCTCCGAAATCCGACGTCAGCATCAAGATGGCGAGATCCTTCAGAAACGGATCCGCTCGGATCCGTTCGGCGACTTCGAATCCGTTGAGATCGGGCATGCGGGAGTCGAGCAGCACAAATTCATATGGCTCACCGGCCTCCCGAGCCCGTTTTAGCTCAGTCAGCGCGGTCAGGCCGTCCGGAACCTCCTCCGCCAGCATAGCCCAAGCGGTCAAGGCTTCTCGAGCGATGAGTCGGTTCGTCGCGTTATCATCCACGACCAGCACGCGAAGAGCATTCAAGTCTGTGAAGGTGGCGAGTGTGGCTTCTGGAGACTCCGACTCGACCTCGAATCGCAGCGCGCACGAGACAGTGCTTCCTTGGCCGACTGTGCTCTCGGCCCAGATGCGCCCGTCCATCAGGGTGGCGAGTTGCTTACAAATAGCGAGACCCAGTCCGGTACCGCCATATTTACGCGCGGTGGAGACGTGCGCTTGCGTGAAACTTTCGAAAATTGACTCCAGCTTATCTGGAGGAATGCCGATCCCGGTGTCGGTGACCGAGAAGAGCAGCGCACCTGATTCAGAGATTTCTGGATTCGGCACCACGCGCAATTCGATGGAACCCTGCTCGGTGAACTTGATGGCATTGCCGACAAGATTCACCAAAATCTGTTGAAGGCGGGTCGGATCACCGTAGAGGAATCGGGGGACCGCAGGCGACACGTAGCAAGTCGGCTCCACATTCTTATCGCGGGCCCGCAGGGCCAGCAGGTCGATCACGTTGTCAATCACGTCCTGCAGATCGAAATGGATCCGTTCCAGCTCGACTTGCTTCGCTTCCACCTTGGAGAGATCGAGGATGTCGTTCAACAGGGTCATGAGGTTCTGGCCGGCGTTTCTGAAGATGCGCACGTACTTGCCTTGTTCGTCGGTGAGGGAGGTCTCCCCCAGTAGGTCGGCCATTCCAACTATCGCGTTCATCGGTGTACGAATCTCATGGCTCATGTTGGCCAGGAATTCACTCTTGGCCCGGGTGGCCGTCTCAGCCATTTCTTTCGCCTGAAGCAAAGCTTCCTGAATCCGCTTCCGTTCCGTAATCAATTCCGTGAATATGATGATCCCGCCAATAGCCCCGTTCTGGTCATACCAGGGCCGCACCTCCCACCGCAGCCAGTCGGTGTGACCGTCCGCTCGCACAAAAGAATCTTCTTCCCGCCGCTCAATCGCGCCAGCCAGACATCGTTGATGGATATCCTGCCACTCTCTCATTTCACGGATTTCAGGGAACACGTCGTAATGGTGCTGCCCGATGATGTCTCGCTTGCCAAGCTGATAGTCCTGATACCAGCGCCGACTGACGGCCACATATCGAAGCTGCTGGTCGAACATCGCCACAGCGGCCGGCGTGTACTCGACGAAGGATTGCAACAGCAACCGACTGTGTTCGAGTGACTGAATTACCTGTTTGCGCTCCAGCTCAGCCGCTATTCGCGAGGCACACGCCTGTAAAATAGGGATCGCCAGCTTCCCCTCCGGCATCGGCTTGTCGTCCATGAGGGCCATATGCCCGATTACCAGACCCGTCTTGTCCATAACCGGCACCCCGCAATAACTGACAATCTCGAAGCCGACATTGAAGCGGACATGGGGATAGATCGCATGAAACGCGTCCGGGTGATGAACGGTCCGTCCTGTTAACACGGTCTCGCAAGGGCTGCCCGCCGGCACCGCAAACGGCTCGAGGAACGCGCCTGCCCCCCAGGCGCTGATGGATCGAAAATGCGAACCTTCAGCATCCCTCTCAGAAAGATAGGCGTACTGAACGTGAAAGGCGGTGGCCATGCGGCGGACCAAGGAAGAAAAAAAATCCTCTCCTGTCGGTGTCACAACCCCTTCGATCAACGTCAGCAACGCGTCCTCTCTCTTTTTACGCTCGGTGATGTCATGAGTCATAGCGAGATGTTCGGTGCCCCCAGTGACAGGATTTCGAAAGGGCACGGCATAGGTCTCCACCCAACGACCAGATCCCTTGAGACCTTGAATTTTAAATTGGAGCGTTCGTTCGTGACCAGCGATCACGTCGTCATGCATATCCACAAACGCGGCGCGATGCTTAGGAGCAACCAGGTCGAACATCGAACGACCAAGCGCATCTTGCTCGTTGTACGCCTCAATGAGTCGCAGTCCGGCAGGATTTATTTGCAGCAACGTTCCATCGAAAGCCACGCGGTTGATGCCGCTAGGTCCTGTGCTCAACATAATCATATTGAGCAATTCCTGTTCCCCTCGTTTCTTCTCCACTTGCTTGAATGCGGTCACGTCTTCGCAGGCAATGAGAGCAACTGGAGTGTCAGCGCTACGCGCAACTCTGACGGTCTCACTGACCCAAATTATGGTTCCATCTTTCTTCACTAGCCGGAATGTCCACCAGGCTGTGCAGAAAGGATTGCCGAAAGCCTCAGCCAACTTTCTGACGACTGCATCCCTGTCCTCTTCATAAAAGATTGACAGGATAGAGTGCCCAATCAGTTCTTCCTGTGCATATCCCAACTGTGTCGCGCCAAAACTGTTGATGGAAAGCACCGTGCCTTGTTGATTCACTGTAAAATGCATGAATGGGGTTTCATCATAGAGGGCAAGGGACCGTGCGTCACGGTCGCGCGCGAGATCTTCCATGCGCTTGAGGTCCATCCTGTCGCGTTGCAGAGATTGATTGGCATTCACGAGCTCAGCCGTACGGTCAGCAACGCGCGCCTCTAGATCGGTCAACAGCCGTTTCCGCTCGATGGCAGTACACAGGGAACGAGACAGTAGCGCTCCGTCGTATCGACCCTTCACGACGTAGTCCTGCGCTCCGGCTCGGATTCCTTCCATTGCCAGCCGCTCGTCATCCAGACCTGCGATGATGACCACTGGAATCTCCGGCGCCCACGTTTGCACGCGGACGAGTGTATCGAGGCCAGTGCTACCGGGTAGGTTGAGATCTAAGATGATCGCGTCGAAATGCCCCACACTCAGGCAGGTAGATGCGGCTGAGAGCTGATCCACATGTACCACTCGAACGGCAACACTCGTGACGGCAGAAAGGGCTGTTCGCAATAGGATCATTTCCTCCCGGCTGTCCTCGATAACAAGAATGTTCATAGGCCTCTTTCCGCTTCGCGCCACTCTAACCGGAGTATGAACGACTCACCACCCGATCGACCGCATAGAGTTTCTGAGCAAATGAAGATCATTCCAACACCGAAATCCACGATTCATAAGAGTCAAAATCGTTCTTCCCTAGGCCGCTAGAGGATCATAGTTGTCAACATGTTTGAAGCGGTGGGCTGCCTTTTGAGGGGGCGACTGAAGATCGTCAGCATATCGATTGTGTCGTGCACTCCGCGGCTGCCACGGCCACGGAGAAGGCAGCAGGGTAAGGAGAAACGCGAGACCGTCGAATACCTGAAATTCACCGATCACTCGGAGGGTCACGATGAAGCTGGTCACGATCTGTCTGCTCATACTGAAATTCAGATAGAGTCGCCAGTCCTTCGTGCTACGGTGTCGTCACATCAGGCGTAGCGGCTTTCTCCAGGATACGGAGGACGACTTACGTTGTTCGGACGGCATCTCACGATAACCCAACAGCCGTCAATGACCCAACCAATTCGTCATTCACACCGCCATCGCCCGATAGCGATTATGAGTATTCAGAAATCGATCCTTCCTGTTTTCTCCGCCCTCAGTGGCAGATTACTACAGAAAACAGGCAGTCGTGGCCTCGCCCGTAGGCGGTGAATCGACAACAGAGGCGAGATGTGGGGGGTTCTCGTCGCCTCACGCCATCGCGGGGGACCTCGATCCCTTCCCTACTCTCACGTTAGAATCGTTGGACCGTGCAGGTGTGGATTGTGAGCGGGTCGGTCAATGTATGCGCACGCACGCCTGCCACACGAGAACATCGGGACATCTACGTGTCACGGGTGTTGGGAACGAGAGAGAGTGTGCCTGCTTGCTTCGCCCGATTGCGACCTTCTTGTTTAGCTTGATAGAGCGCTTGATCTGCTGCCTTGATCAAGTCGGTGGGAGAGTTGTTCCGGCTGGGAATCGTACTAGCGTAACCCACACTGATAGTGGTGCAGCCACCATCTGAATGCGTAATACCCAACGCCTCAATTTTTTGCCGAAGCGTTTCCGCCACCTGCGCCGCCCCATCGGTACGGGTGCCGGGAAGAACAACCACAAATTCGTCGCCGCCGTACCGAGCGACCAAGTCTCCAGGTCTATTCACGGCGCCCGAGATCGCAGCCGCCACCTGTCGGAGACACTCATCACCCGACGTATGGCCGAGGGCATCGTTGTAAGATTTGAAACGATCGATGTCGAGCATAATCAAAGACAGTGGCGTCAATTCACGGACAGCTCGCCGCCATTCCTGATCCAAGAAATCGTCAAACTGCCGGCGGTTGGTAATGCCGGTGAGGCCGTCAAGGCAGGACAGGCGCAACAACATCTGGTTCGCTTCCTGAAGTTGACGCATGACCTCAAGAAGTTCCTGTTCATGTGCCCGCCGCCGTTCGATTTCGTGAACCAGTCGCAACACCGACCGGACGCGGGTTAAGAGCTCGATCTTGTTGATAGGTTTTCCGATATAGTCGAGTGCCCCTGCGGCAAAGGCGAGCTGGAGATCCACGGGATCGGTCTTTACCGTCACCATAATAATCGGTATATCGCGGAATCGTTCGACCGCCTTGATTTGGCGGCAGGCTTCGATGCCACTCATACCCGACATGACGATATCCATGAGGACCAAATCGACCCGAGAGACAGCGCCTTGCTTCCCATCATCAAGCCCCAACAAACGGAATGCTGAGGAAGCTGAATCGGCGACCAGAAGGTCGTCATAGCCGGCAGCCGAGAGGATCGACTGAACCAAGAGGCGGTCGTCCGCCGAATCATCAACGATCAAGATGCTCATGTGTTCAAAGTCCTGGTAAATCGAGTGGAACGTGTGAGAAATCGTAGCAGCTAGTCCTGGTAAACTCCAGGATAAAGTTTTTTTACGCAGGCTTGACAGATACCGTGGCTGAACTCGGCCTCGGAATGTTCGCCGATATATTCCTCCAACTGCTGCCAGAATCCACCGTCATTTCGGATCTTTTTACAGGATGCGCAAATAGGGATAAGGCCTCTAAGGACTTTGACATCTCGCAGCGCTTTTTGCAGCTCATCATTGCTTCGACGAAGTTCTTCTTCACGCGCCTTGCGGCAATCCATTTCTTTCTTCAGCGCAAGCGCTGAGGAGGCCCGTGCCAAGAGTTCCAGGCTGTGTACGGGTTTGGTAATGTAATCATTTGCGCCCGCCGCAAAGGCGGCTTGGAGATTCGAGCGGTCGTTGTTGGCCGTCACCATGATGATGGGAATGTCGCACAGATGCAGACGGCTCTTAATCTGGCGGCAGGCCTCCACTCCGTCCAGCTCCGGCATGAGGATGTCCATCAGAATCAAGTCAATCTGAGTAGGCGATGCTTCGCCATCCATGTCGAGCATGGAGAACGCCGCCTTGGCAGATTCGGCGCTCAGGAGATCCGTATGGCCGGCTTGCTTAAGAATCGAGCGAAGGAGCGTCTGCTGGTCTGGGGAGTCGTCGACAATTAGAATGCCCATACCGGTTCCCGTCTTTACGCGCGCACATATAGGGCGAGCGGTCACCTTTCAGTATAGCAGATGCCGGTTGGGCTATTGGAGCTTGGCACGGACGAGGTCGCTGATCTGTTTGCCATCGATCGGTTGGCCGACCACGCTGGCCATCACGGCTTTCATCACCACGCCCATCTCTTTCAGAGATCGAACACCGGTTTCTTGAATAGCCGCGTCCACAACAGTGGAGAGTTCTTCCGAAGAAAGGGCATGAGGGAGATACGACTCGAGAATGGTGATTTCCTGTCGTTCCTTTGCAGCAAGTTCAGCTCGGTTGCCTTTCTCAAATTGTTCGACGGATTCCCGGCGTTGCTTGATCATCGTCGTCATGACGCGGCTCATTTCGGCATCGTCGAGATCTTTCTTGATTTCCATTTCCTTGTTCATCACGGCAGCCTTAATCATGCGAATGACATCCATCCGCAATTGATCACGAGCCTTCATGGCTAGCTTCAGATCTTCGGTCAGCCGGTCGTGCAGGGACATAGAGCCTCAAGGAGGAGCGGGGTCGTGATGCGAAGAATACCCCTTCATTCGATCCCAGTCAATGTGCGGACGTCACGGCGTTATACTCTCACTCACGTGGCTTTCATGCCGAGCAGAGAGAGAGTATGATATTGCCAACGCTGAGTTGCGACTCAACGCAAGATGAGAAACCCTTGGAATGGCCGACGATAGCGAGCCACAGCGGTTGAGCCGAGGGACTTTCCTCGCAATGACAGTTGTGGACCGGACATGACCAACAAGTATGGACAGGAGGGGATGGCAATGAATCATCGACAGCGCCGCATGCAACAATGTGGGGCCACTATGATCGGAGGCGCCTTTATCCTCTTGTTGATCACGGGTTGCACCAGCGACCAGCCCAAACCTCTTCCGCAGTCGACTCCAGACCAAGTCCGGGGTCATGCCGATCGAGCATTCGAGAAACTCAAGCAAGATGAGCAAGAGCGAGCCACCCGGCCGACGACACCTCGTTACTGAGCTGTGAACCTACCGATTCAATTTGGGTAGGGTCCAAACCACAAACCGAGCAACCGGTTTCACAAGCGGCAACTCCCAAAGAAGTTGTTGCCGAGGGGCTTGTTCCACTTGGCGGGCTTCATGGAAGCTGCCTAGAAGACAGGACGAGACCAGCAGCCTCAGGAGCCCCGACAGAAAAAAGACAAAAGGCAAATTGGAGACAGGTTGGAGAACGATCCCTCCCCATTCGATGCGTAAGGGAAGATGCTCTACCAGCCAGCTTCCGACCAAGGCCCCTATCGACCATCCGACTGCATTGACCGTACTATACAATGCAATCCCTTTTGCCCGATCCGTTGGCCTGACTGAATCGAACACATAATTTTGCAGACCCAACCCCAAGCCGGCCCAAATAACGCCGCCGAAAAAGTTGACGGCTAAAAGAAACCCTAGATTTGTACTCACAAGGTAGAGCATCGGCAGGAACGACACCGTGAAGCCGGTAATGGACAACAACGCTTTATTTCCAAAGCGGTCTCCAAAATGACCCCAGGCCTGCAAGGCGAGGAGTTGACCGAGGAGGCCGGTGGCCAGCCATCCACCGTAGCCGACATAGGACAGATGAATATCTTGAAGGAGGTACAGCACGAAAAAGGGACCGGCGATCAATACCGACGCATGCATCAACCCTGAGAAAAGCAAGAATCGACGAAAGTCCTTCGTAGCACCCAGGCGAAAGAAGCCGCGAAATCCTTGCTGAGCCTCCTGGTTGGCGGTCGGATGCACATCTTGAACGTGCGACAAGGCCAATACCGAAAGGATGCGGGCACTCCCAGCTAAGGCGAAAACCAAGACAAATCCCCACCAAGCGGCATCAGAACCTTGCCAGAGGCTCAATATCCATCCAGCTCCGCAGAGCGCGAAGAAACTGAGGCCGGCGATAATTTTGGCTCGGCGCGCAAAATAGGCACCCCGTTTATGCTGATCGAGCCTATCGGCGATCAAGCTATTCCAAGCCGGCGCGGTAAAGTGCGCGCAAGCGAAATAGGCCGCAGCACCGCCTACGATGAGCCAAGGGCCCCATTGAGGAAGCAACAGCGGCAGCAGCATGATGGGAATCCATGTAAAGGCCTGCCCGGCAGTGCCTGCAGAGATGAGCGCTTTGCGGTTGGGAAACCACTGCAATACCTTCACAGAGAGGAGTTGAGCCACCGTTCCAACGAGTTGGGGCAATGCCGACAACACACTCAGCTGGAACGGGCTTGCATGAAGGAGCAAGGCAAAGGCGGAAAGGTATTGCTCCCCGCTTCCTTGCGTGACGGCCTGGCAGGCACCGTCCCGGAGACCGTAGCGAAGACCTTGCTCACCATCACGCTGAGGCAGGGAATTGCTTGACGTGGCCATTTGCGGACCTTTTAACGACGTTCGATGTACAGACCCTCGCCCGAAGGAAGGCTTCAATCACGTATTATGGACAAGATAGAGAATCCGAGCAAAAAATAGAGGGGCGTTCAGATTAGTCGGTTATTGACCCCTTACTGATGTCTCGATACCATTATAATTATAACAGTACGAGTGGAGAGCATGGCACGACCCCAATGGTAGAGACGAAAACGATCTGGACACAGCTTCTGGCAATCGCGTGTGTTAGCCTGAGCATTGTCCTGTCCGTCTGGCAGGAAGTCGAGGCGCGTGATCCGTATGCGCCGAAGGAACAAACGACGACCGAAGTCGGACCCACCCAAAGCCCGTCGTTTGACGATCAGAAGAAGGGTATCCCGCAATCCCTATTTACCTGGATTAAGATGGCCAAGGGTTATGACGTTGAATGGGATACATTCGGACGGAAAGGCTGGTACACGCAAGATCCCCGCTTAAAGCCTGTTGAGCCTGGGTCGGTGTTTTATCGAGATATTCCTGCAATCTATATTGTCTTCGAGTCGGCACCGCTTGAAGATCCCGCTCAATTCAGTGCGCAATGGTTTTTGGAGGGGGAACAGGGCATGCTTTCATCCGTTCCACTCGGCAAAGACATCTTGGAAGTGCCGGGGCATGAACGCTATGGATTTCTCGAACTCAAAAAACCTGGAAACGGTTGGGACATCGGAACGTACCTGGTGAAACTGTTCATCACACCGCTTGGACAACAGTCCTTTCATGCGGCCAATCAAGTCGGTACCATGCGGTTTACCATTGTGGAGGGTACGGCTCCGGCCGGAGTGAGCCCGAAGTAGGTCCAAAACCATTGGCGAATGTGGGCGTTCATAAATATGAGTTGCGAAGTAGAGAAAAGGAACCAGATGCACACGCGTATTAAAGTCACGGACCAAGAAAAACTCACGTTGCTCTATGAACGGTTCAGAGACGTATGTCTGGTTGAGAAGGAAGTGTGGAAAGAGATTTTTATGCCGAGGGAGATTACACAGGGGCCTGTGAGGACAAATATACAAGACCGCTATGAAGTGGAA
Organism: uncultured bacterium; assembly: GCA_965233175.1. GTDB lineage: Bacteria > Nitrospirota > Nitrospiria > Nitrospirales > Nitrospiraceae > Palsa-1315. The sequence continues at coordinate 56,153 of CBDDRW010000061.1, read as the reverse complement.
ATCGACGACCAGGCGATCGAGGATACACTCGATGTCAATATTTCTCGCGGCAGCCAGGCCCTGGCTGCCGCCATTCAGGAATATCGAGCGCACATTTCATTTTATCGAAAAACCTGAGGATTTTAGCGTGAGGCAGCAAGCACTCGTTCAATATCCTGGATAATATCTTGAGCGAACGGCTTCGTACGGTGATGGTAGCGTGCGACAACCTTTCCTGAACGATCAACGAGATACTTCTGGAAATTCCACTCCACTTCACCGGGAAACGGACTCTGTTCTGTTAAATAGCGATAGAGTGGGAATGTCGTTCAACGTAAAATCATAGACCATCGGTGTCTGTTCGGCCATCATCACAGTCGCTTCCTGCTTCGCCTCTACGTAGATTGGCCCAAGCAGATCACTCGATCCAATACCTGCTATTAAGCCAATCGCTGCGAGCGCGCCCCCTAATAGCTGATGTGACCTGTTCATCAGGCACCCCTAGTTAGAGTCGTTCCAACGCATCAATGCGCGCTTCGATCGGCGGATGCGTCGCGAAGAAATGCATAAACCCTGACGAATTACCGGAAATCTTCATCGTTGCAAGCGCGTCCTGGCTAGAATACTCGACCTGTGAACGGCTGACCCATCGGTCGATCGAGCGAAGAGCCGAGATCATCGAATCCTTCCCATATACCTTGGCTGAAAAGGCATCAGCGCCATATTCGCGCTGACGCGAGAACCAACAGATGAGGATCGAGGCCAGGATGCTGACGACGATCTGGAGCACGAACGACAGCCCAAAACCGAGCATCGCTTGATCGCGCTCTGCAAAGAATCGGCGCACCCACATCGCAATATAGTAGACGAAGGTATTCATCAGCCCGGCGAGGACAGTCGTGGCAAACATATCCCCGTTATAGACGTGTCCCATCTCATGGGCGAGGACGGCACGCACTTCCTGCTCTTGCAAATTGCTCAGTAATCCTGTCGAGACGGCCACCATTGAATTATTCTTACTGGGCCCTGTCGCAAAGGCGTTAGGATCTGGGGCTTCGTAGACCCATACCTCAGGCATCGTGATCTGCAGCCGTTGCGCAATTTCCTGGACAGAGCCGTATATGACCTGCTCAGCATGCGATCGAGGTTGGGTGATCTGGCGGCAATCCAACATGGCGCGAGCCATTTGTTTAGAGAAGGCCAAACTGATGAATGCGCCACCGAAACCGAACGCGAGTGCCCAGACTAACGAACTGAGGTCGACCGCTCCCCGCAGATCGACTCCAAACATGGGCAGAACGATATTGATTAGCAGCGGTACGGTGAGCGAGAGCGTCACCATAATGAGTATATTAGCGGCCAGCAGCAGGAATATGCCTTTCATCCACTTCATCGAGATCCTCCTTCTAGACCACATGCTCGCCCCATCACTGAGCGAGTGACCAGCGAGTGTCATTATACTAACCGATTAGCTCAAATGCACTCCATCGAGACAATCCAAGCAATGCCTCTGATGATAACTCCGAAGAACCCAAGGTCAAGTGGCCTCAAGCCCATGAAACTCTTAGGCAAAGTTGACCGATTCCAGCCCTTCCTGATAGAAATGGTTCATGCAGAAGGCACCCAGGCAATTGCTCAACATGATGGCGACTGTCTGGTTGCTGACATCGGTTGGCGTGACTATCGTTCATGGAGCGGAACCCTCTCAGTCCGGTCCTCCCATGATGGTCCCGGTGGCGGCAGACGGGGTGCAGCGAGCCACGGTCACGCTTGATAGCTATTCGTATAGCCCCAACCATTTGATTGTCGAAGCTGGGAAGCCGGTTGAACTGACTCTGACCAGCGTGACGACGATAGTCCCGCACAATTTTATCATCAAAGAGTCGGCTGGAAACCTATCCGTCGAGCAGGACGTCAGCGCCGGCAAGACAGTCATCATCACATTTATACCGACTCAGCCCGGCACATTTCCCATCTATTGCGACAAACGGCTCTGGCCGTTGCCCAGCCATCGCGACAAAGGGATGGAAGGGAAGCTGGAAGTGCGATAAGTGTGGCTACGAGCATAGAGCCCTCCAAGCAGGAATTGCTCCGCGACCTCCTCAAGCAAGTATCTCGTCTCTTCTACACGACGTTGATTGTCGTTCCAGCAGATGTGCGCGATCAAGTCAGCCTCGCCTACCTCTTCGCCCGCGCAGCGGACACGATTGCGGACACGGAATTGATTGATCGCTCACGACGGCTGGATTTACTCAGCCTCCTCAAAAGCCAGTTCGCCAGCGATCAGATTGCCTGGACTCAGATACATGAGATCCAGCGAGCGGTTGGACCAATCCAACAGAATTCTTCCGAGCGTAGCCTGCTTGAACGACTGGAGGATTGCTTCAAGCTCTTCCAGACATTTTCACCGGACGATAGGCGTCGCATACAGCAACTCATGATGACGTTGACGCAGGGCATGGAGATGGATCTCACCGTCTTCCCCGGAACGTCGGCGGAAAATCTTACGGCGCTCAACACGCTCGACGATTTGGACCGTTACACCTATTACGTCGCCGGCTGCGTGGGCGAATTCTGGACGGATTTGATGTGTGCGCACCGGAAGGCGTTGGCCTCATGGAAGGTACGAGAGATGTCGGAAGTCGGCGTGAGGTTTGGGAAGGGCCTCCAGCTCACGAACATTGTGAAGGATATCGCACATGACCTCCAGAAAGGCCGCTGCTATGTGCCGACGTCCATGCTGGCCGAAGCTGGACTCACTGCGCGAGACTTACTGGAGCACCAGAACCGCGAACGTTTTCAGCCAGTCCTGAGCAAACTCGTTCGCATGGCGGTGGAACATCTCGACCAAGGCTGGCTCTACACCATGGCGATTCCACGCTATGAGACCCGTCTGCGCTTGTCCTGTATGTGGCCGATTCTTTCAGCCGGCGAATCGCTGAAGCTGGTGATGCATTCGCCCAATCTCTTGAATCCCGCCATGAAAGTGAAAATCCCTCGCAGCAAGGTTTACCAAATCATGGCACTCACCACCTCCACCGTCGCCTGCGGCTATACCGGCACTGCCTATTGGGGACGACTCCGGAAGCAGATCATCTAAAATCCGCCTTTGGTGTGCTTAGATATGCTTGATCGCATGGTTAGACATTCAATTGAGAGCATGGGGCATGGAATAATATTCCCTCTATCATCAACCCCGTTCTGAGAGCTACCCCTTTCGGTCTCTCACTAAGGGTGTGCCAGGGCATTGGCGCTGACTTTCGCCGGAAGAGCGAAGAAGCTGAAATGGTGAGGGGGAGAAGGAAAACGCAAACTCAGAGGGGTCTTTCTTTTCGTCTTTCTCAAGGGGTGGCCTGGTTGGTTCCCGACTACGCGCATCGAGCGACCACCGTTTTATCGTGGGAGCTCTGCGAGCAACGGGAACTTACCAGGCTACCCCGTCTTTTTTTGCGGCTCCAACATCTTCTCCCCTTTTTTGAACACCGCGTAAATCGCCTGCGAGGGGCAGGCGTCCAGGCAGAGGCGACAGCTCTCCAGGCAGCGGGAAGGATCGAACTTGTAGGGAGGGGTTGAGAGCCAGGCGCCGGTCGGGCAAATCGGAACGCAGATGGCTTGATGCGTGCAGCGGTCGGGATGGCGAACGAGGTGATCGCGAATGACCATCATAGGTTTGACTCCTTCAAAGAGACCCTGCGAAAAGATGTCGAACATGTTTCTATCAGGGAGGCTGTCACTCACTTCCACTCCTTCACGAGTTCTTTCAAGCGATCTTTCAATTCAGGATGCTGCTCCAGATTATTGTGAATCGCTCCAAGAATCTTCTCGACCCTGGCAGACTTGAGGGCGTCTTTGTCTTTCTTGACCAATCGATCATACTCTATATAGGCCGCTTGATGCGTGGGCTCAAGGAGCGTCCGTGCCACAGTCAATGCCTCGCCCAACTCGTAGGGCTCCGACGCCATTGCGGGAACGATGGTAAAGGTGCCATCGGTGCACACCAGCACTGCCGCTCCCTGTTTCGCCTTGAGCGGGATAACAGCCTTGATGGTTTTTCCCGTTAAGGCCTCCCAGTGACCAAGTAGCCCCGGAAACTGCTTCATGAAGGCCACCTTTTCCAGGTTGGCTTTCCACTTTTCTTCAACGGCCATAACAATCCTTGTGATACGACGCTACGATTTGAGCGGAGGGAGTGTCGTGGGAACTGGGTGATCGGGCATAACGAGACGGGTTACGACTTCACCTTTGATAACGTGGCGCTCCATGATTTCCGTCACGTCAGCCTCGGACTTGACTTGATACCACACACCTTCAGGATAGATCACCACACTCGGCCCTTCGGCGCAATGATCGAGACACCCGGCTTTATTCGCACGGACGACGTCTTTTAAGTCCAATCGCTTCGCTTCTTGTTTAAAGCGGGCGTGAAGCGCCTCAGAACCAAGTTTCGAGCAGCTCCCACGGGGGTCGTCGAGGCTCCGTTGATTCGTACAGACGAAAATGTGGCGTTTGAAACCAGACATGATCGATCGTGCCTACGCTGAAACAGTGATGGTATGAAGTCGTTCGAGTAACCGCGCCACCTCGCCGCGTGTGAGCAGCGGTGAATGGGCCTGTACGGCATCGAGCAGGGAGACGATCTCTCTCACCCGCAACGTTGCACGCTGGAACTCATCGGATTTCGACAGCTCAGAAGTCTGTCCGGACACAAGCTTGTCGGTCTCGGCAGAAATGTCTCGGAAGTCCCGCTGGAGATTTTTCTGCATCGAACAACCTTCGCAGTACCATTTAGGGCTTTGATCACTCGAAGGAGACAATCGATCATACGTTCGGCCAAAAAAATCCTTCCCGAGAGACAACTTCATAAGCGCGGTGCCGGTAGCGCCGCAGGCATTGCAGGACCCAGCTGCAGAATCCATAGAGCCTCCCTCTGTCGAGCGTGAGCTGAAGAGCGGGCGAATCTTACACCAGGCTTCCGCGCACTGTCCACTTAGAGAGGCAACTCCTCATACCCGAGACAGGTCGCGGACTTTCTCGACCTCCTGCTATAGAATAGATCAAGTTTCGAGTAGCCATTGAGAAAGGAGAACGTAGCCATGATCATCGGGGTCCCAAAAGAGGTCAAGGACCATGAGTATCGTGTCAGTGTCACACCCAATGGGGTGAGGGCATTGCGACAAGCCGGGCAGGAAGTGTGGATCGAACGATCGGCTGGAATCGGCAGTGGATACTCAGATCAGGACTACCGGAGTGCTGGCGCCACCGTGGCAGAATCGAAAGAGCAGCTGTTTCAGGAGGCAACGCTCATCGTGAAGGTGAAGGAACCGTTGCTGTCCGAATGCCACTTCTTCCGAACAGGCCAGACCCTATTTACCTATCTGCACCTGGCCTCTTTACCAGATCTCACGAAGGCCCTTCTGGATACGAATATCACCGCAATCGCGTATGAGACGATCGAAGCGAGAGACGGTACATTACCGATCCTCAAGCCGATGAGTGAAATCGCAGGGCGAATGTCGGTCCAAGTTGGCGCGCACTATCTGGAGAAAACGCACGGAGGGCAGGGAGTTCTTCTGGCGGGTGTGCCAGGGGTAGAGCCTGGAGTGGTCGTGGTGTTGGGGGCAGGAGTGGTGGGGAGTGCCGCAATTCAAATTGCTGTCGGAATGGGCGCTCATGTGATCGTCATCAACCTCGACATCGAACGGCTCCGAGCACTTGATGAGTTGTATCGTGGTCGAATTGTGACTCGGGCCTCCACTCAAGCGGCGATTGATGAATCTGTAATGGCCGCGGATCTTGTGATCGGAGCCGTTCTCATCCCCGGAGCTCGAGCGCCTATGTTGGTCTCGCGCGAATTGGTGGCGCGCATGAAGCCGGGAGCAGTAGTCGTGGACGTCGCCATTGATCAGGGTGGCTGCTTCGAAACCACGAAACCCACGACCCATTCGGACCCGGTTTATATGGTGGAAGACGTGCTCCATTATGGTGTGTCCAATATACCGGGAATTGTTCCGCGTACGTCGACTGCAGCTTTGACGAACGCCACACTTCCGTATCTCCTGCGCCTAGCATCGTGGGGAGTACAAGAAGCCGTACGAGCAGACGCGGGTTTGGCGAAGGGAGTCAACCTGTCCAGAGGAAAGATTACCTGTCGAGCGGTGGCTGACGCCCATGGCTTGCGTTTCGACCCTCTGATATAAGACAATCGCGGCTCCCGTTGTGATGCTGTTGATTTTGTCGGGGCGTAGCGCAGCCCGGTAGCGCACTGCGTTCGGGACGCAGGGGTCGGAGGTTCGAATCCTCTCGCCCCGACCAAACCAAGCTTGCTCGTGCCGCCCGCTCATCTTCGGTCCATCGGATCCGATGCGGGCGGATAAAACCCTTCAGTTTCTTCGCTTCCAATACCAAACAGAGCTAGCTCGACCCGGAGCCTCCTCTTCTATTGAGGCGACGGGATAACCCCTCCAGTGACGCGTTTCTCTCTATATCAAGCTCGCCCGACCTGGAACCCATTCTTCTTATTGAGGCGACGAAATAAACCTTCTGTGATTCATTCCGCCCCTCGACCACGCTTGTTCGTGACTCGACTCAGAGCAATTTCTCCGTCTCATATTCACGAAATTTCCGGCGCGTATATTCGAATCGTTGCGCCAGCGTTGCGTATGCCAGACCTCTTCACACATCGCCTTTTTTCGTTTCACATCGATAGGCAGCGTGTACTCGCACGGAATCGCAAAACGCGTGACGCCTCTGCGGAGGTATGAGAGTATCCGTTCATTGAGAGGCGTCTGGTACTGCGCCGTCTGTCTGAATGTATGGCCGAACAAATTGAATCGACAGTGCTCCGAGCGAGGCTGTCAGTGAAGGGAACGGTTCAAGGGGTCGGGTATCGCGCATTTGCGGCTCGTATCGCATCGCAACGAGGTCTCTGCGGCGGTGTCAGGAATCTCGATGACGGCAGAGTCAAACTTGAAGTTGAAGGCCGCAAAGATGAGATTCTGTCCCTGATCGAAGATCTCAAGAGTGGGCCACCGGCAGCGCGAGTCACGGCCATTGATGTGGAGTGGAGTCCAGCAACAGGACGATATACAGACTTTCAAGTGTGGTACTAAGGGAAACGGCTAGGAGCAACAGAACATATGGGGCGAGGCGGCGAGGAATTACACGATCTGAACGAAGCACGGCGACACCTCGTCGACCATGACGACGAGGACACAGGCGCATCGTCGAGAGCGGACGAGTCACCCGTCGGTGAGGACAAATCGAGCCGCCGCTCCGAAGGATTGGACACCCTCAAGTGTTACTTGCGCGAGATCCGTCACTCCACCCTGCTGACCTTTAAGCAAGAGCAGCAGTTGGGCAAACGGGTCAAGGCGGGGGATGAGCAAGCCCGCCAGGAGATGATCGAATCGAATCTTCGGTTGGTGATCAGCATCGGCAAGCGGTACATGCATCGAGGATTCCCCTTCTCCGATGTCATCGAAGAGGGCAATCTTGGGTTGATCAAGGCCGTCGAAAAGTTCAACTATAAACGCGGGTTCCGCTTCAGTACCTACGCCTCCTGGTGGATCAGGCAATACATCGAACGTGCGATTATCAACCAGGGAAAGCTCGTGCGGTTGCCGGTGCATGTGGTAGAGCGTTTGAATCGGTATCTCACCAAGGTGGAGCGGCTCGTTCAGGAACTTGGACGAGAACCGACGGCGGCGGAAGTGGCGGCACGGATGAAGACGACGGAAGAAACGGTGTTGGATCTCAAGCAAGTGATCCGAACAACCTGTTCGTTGGATAGTCCGATTAGCGAGGGCGGAGACACCTTCTTACGCGATGTGATAGAAGATCCCTCCTGCGTCTCACCTGCCGATACGGCCGAGGGGGTGATGCGTCGGGCAGAGATGATGGAGTGGGTGCGGCAGTTGCCTGAGAAGGAGCAAATTGTTATTATGTCTCGGTTTGGACTCGATGGAAGTGAAGCGAGAACATTGGAAGAAATCGGCCGGGAGATGGGATTGACCCGTGAGCGTGTCCGGCAGATTGAAATGGCGGCTTTGGCGCGTTTACGCCACACCATTGAACGCAGAACCATGACACAAGCCGACCTGCTCTGATCGATGCCCCCCACCAACTACCACACTCTCATTCGGGAAGTCCCCGACTTCCCCAAACCCGGTATTCTGTTCTACGATATCACCACGTTGCTTAAAGACGCTCGCGCCCTTGCGGCGATCGCCGATGAATTGACGGCCTACTATCAGGGACAACGGATCGCCAAAGTCATCGGCATCGAGTCGCGCGGATTCATTTTCGGCGGATTGCTGGCGAATCGGTTGAATGCCGGGTTCGTTCCAGTCCGAAAGCCCGGCAAGTTGCCTGCCGACAACTTTGAAGTGAAATACAACCTTGAGTACGGTTCGAACTCCCTTGCCATCCATCGCGATGCGATTGGTGTGGGAGAACGGGTGCTGATCGTAGACGACTTGCTGGCCACCGGAGGCACCGCAGCTGCAACGGTGTCACTCATTCGTCAGTTGGGAGGCGAAATCGCCGGACTCGACTTTCTCGTTGAACTCCAGAGCCTTAAGGGTCGAGATAAACTGGTCGGCCACCCCATCCATTCGACAATACTCTATCCGTAACCCGCCTGACTCATGAGTGCTGCTGCAATCGCCGATCTGTTCCCGCGATAAGGCTCTTCCCATAAGCTCTTGTCAAAGGCGGGAGTGACGTGCTATGAATGCCGAACTTTTTTCGGCTATTCGACGTTCACCTCAGGAGTAGGATCCATCATGGCCACAAAATCACCCGCCAAGAAAAAACTGGCAGCAAAGGCCAAGATACGAGAGAAGCTCGCGAATTCGGTGAGCAAACCGACACCCACTCCCACTGTGGTCCTCGAAAAACCTATCAGCATGGCGGTCTCTCCCCTCGCTGCCAAACCGAAAGAGTCGGCGAAAGAACGCGAAGACCGGGAGCGACGCCGCCAAGCCCTCCATCAGATGCTGGTACGGAAGCGCCAGGATATTATTAAAGAAATTGAGGGCAGCCTGGGCCAATCCCTTAGCGAGGATAAGCAGCGGCGGCTTGAATCTGCCCGCGACGTCGGAGACCAAGCCCTCATGGACCTCGATCGCGAACTAGGCATTTCCCTGATGGAAATGCGCAATCGCCGTCGGCAGGCCATCGATGAAGCGTTAACCAGGCTGACCGAGGGTACCTATGGCATCTGTGCAGAGTGTGGTGTAGAGATCAGTGAGCGACGATTGGAAGCCGTCCCATTTGCGAAGCTCTGCGTCGAGTGCCAGTCGAAAGAAGAACTGCTGGAAAAAATCGAACGAGAAGAAGATCGCGACTAACCGTTTCTGCGCGTAGTAGTCGTATCTCCTCCCCGCCTCGTTCGTATCCCGCTCATGATTCTGGCCCTTCCCATATCAGACGTGGTATCCATTCTGTGAGGATGCTGGGCGCCCTGAATTATACATTGGGATGGAGATGATGAAGACAATGAGCCATCGCGCTGTAGTCTTAGTAAGCGGAGGACTAGACTCCGCCGTTACGGCGGCCATTGCCAAGCAAGACGGGTGCGAGCTTTTCTTTCTTACCATGGCCTATGGGCAACGGCATGCAGTAGAAGTACCGCGGGCACGGCAGATCGGAGCTGCGTTGAACGTGGCGAATCACCTGGTGATGAATCTGGATCTTCGCGCGATCGGCGGATCGGCGCTTACTGGCCCAGTGGCCGTGCCCAAAGACCGAGCAGGCAATGAACGAAATCGACGTATTCCTGTCACCTATGTGCCGGGACGCAATCTCATTTTTCTCTCAATTGCAGCGGCGCATGCGGAAGTTGTAGGAGCCTCTCTCATCTATTTTGGCGCCAATGTACTCGACTATTCAGGCTATCCAGACTGCCGGCCTGAATTCATTCACGCGTTTGAAGCAGCAGTAATCGAGGGCACAAAGGCTGGAGTGGAAGGGAATGCACTCCGTGTTAGAGCCCCCTTGCTGATGCTGACCAAAGCAGACATTGTCCTAAAGGGGATCGAACTGCATGTGCCGCTTCATCTGACTCTCAGCTGTTACGATCCAGAAGGAGACCTGGCTTGTGGACGATGCGATAGTTGCGTAATTCGGCAGGAAGGATTTGCAAAGGCTGGGGTTGTAGATCCCATCGCATATGCGATATAAGGCGTAAAACATGAGATGTGAAACGTTAAACGTGAAACGGTTCAAAGGCACCGAGCTTGGCAGGCCTACGTTTCACCTTTCACGGTTCGTGACACGATGGCCAAACCAATGATCCTGATTCCATGAAAATCCCGATGACGTCAAAAATTCATATCGGAGCGTGGTTGCTGGGGATGGGCCTCCTTGCGGCCTGCGATTCCTCGGAGCCCCCTAAGCCGACAATCGCAAGCGGCCCTGTGCCAGCTGAATTCCAAACGGGCGAAACCATGTTCAACGCGAACTGTTCGGCCTGCCATGGAAAGCATGCGGCGGGAACCGATCACGGACCGCCATTGGTGCATAAGGTCTACGAACCGAACCATCATGGGGATGAAGCCTTCAAACGGGCGGCAGCCAACGGAGTCAAGGCGCACCACTGGGAATTCGGCAACATGCCGAGGATCGACGCCGTCACTCCGGCTGATGTCGATCAAATCATAAAATATGTGCGGTGGCAGCAGCGCCAGTCCGGCATTCAATAGAAGGACGGGGAGCAGCCAGACCATCCCTTGTGCTCGCAGAACGCGCGCCTTTGGAAGGGCCTCATTCGATGCGCGCAGTGAAGGACAGGCTGGCTACTCACCTAAGGGAAAGGTATTCGTGCGCAGATGGGATCGTCCAGCCAACATTTATAAAGTGATAGTTCGTTGCGGCCTTGCTGGACGAACTGTTTGAGCAGCCTGCGCGATGTCCTCGGTTTTCCTATACGATGCTCGACCAGTGAATTTCTTGGAATCGCTCGGGTGATTCCTGAACCGCTGTTCATCAGTCCATAAATCCTAATAAGAATTTCCGTCTTCAAACACACGAAGATTCAACGTGTCAGGGTTCCATCAGGCACGAAGATAATGAAAAAATGCCGGGAGTCTTTTCTCGTCACATTTCTCCAACTAAATCATCAGCCAAACAGGGCGTGTGGAGTATTTGACTGCGCCGTCGAGCGAGGGTCCTCCTCAGGGCGCGTGCTCCGGAGCAAAGAAAGCTCCGCATGCCACCTGCATCCCATCTTCCGAGCTTGCTCGTTCCCTCTTCAGGGACGGGGGCTGATTGATCTTCCGTTGCGCGCGTCTTCTCAATCCCCTACTCCGTTTTAAAGGACAGTCTAATCGATCCTCAATTGCATGCGTTGAACGAGCACATTCCTATCCTGCGCGTTCCACGAAAGGAGGACGGCCAGACTGCCCTTCCTCCCTATTTATCCTGTTGTCCCTCTGACACCAACATCCCATGGTTTGCGTTACGGAGTCTTTCTATTGCCTTACATCTGCCAAGAATTCCAATAGAATATCAATGTAAGTATTTGATTATATTGAAATATTATTTCTTCTTTCATGGGAATGTTCATGGTAAGATTCACCCGCTGCTTTCCTCACGCTATGGGCTCTCCCCCTTGCAGAGGAAGTCGGGGGAGGTGATGTGGCCATCACCTCCCCCATTTTTTTGCCTCGCTAACTTCTTGTGTTGCCGACTTCAGCCAGCCAGGTGTCTTCTACTGCTTTGCCTGACTCCTCATCTGGGCAGCGAATCATCGCCTCGACGGTCCAACCGGCTTTGTCATCGTCGCCTATTCCAGAATTCACCTGGCGACATAGCCACCTCTGCTGTCAATACAACATTGTCGTCGGCTTGAACCAATCAAGGTCTGGTCTTGGAATACAGTCTCTACCATGCGACGTGTTTGTATCGAGCAGTTGCCCTGCAGAAAGTTCTGCGGGAGGATGCCTCGATTGGTCATCCGCTGTGAGATACGGTTCAGGTCTGAGGAAAGTGAGGAAGAGGGAAGGGAAGGTGAGGAGGCGACGTGGCCGTCGCCTCCTCATGTGCGACTACTTCTTCTTGGCCGCCTTTTTTACGGGCTTCTTCGCTGCTGCTTTCTTCGTTGCCATGAGCACTTCACCCCCTCTCGATGTCAAAATGTAAATCAATGTGCATGTGGTATAACAGAATCCATGCAACGAGTAAAATTTTCTATTGTCGGTTTCTTCGGTAAGAGTGAGCGAGGACGACATTCCCGCAGCCTTTTGCCAAGCTAGCCCTTCTCCCCTTCCGTCGCGAACAGATCGACACCAGTGACGCGGTATTTTTTGTCTGTCTCATTGTCCCCCCCGTCTCTCCGGTCTGTCTGGTGCCAGACGAGATAAACCAAAGAGACAAGATAAACGGGAGCGCGTTAAGACAGTCGGAGCAATTTTCTCACGTCCTCGACTGAAATCTCTCTCCACGCACCCGACGGGAGATCTTCCAGTTTGAATGGGCCGTATTGAATACGCTTGAGCCTCGTCACTTCATGCTCCAACGATTTAAACAGCCTTCGGATTTCACGGTTTTTCCCCTGGATCAAGACCACTTCCAGATGTGATTCGCGTCCAGAACTTTTTTGAATCTTCACGGTGTGGCATCGAAGGCGCTCACCAGCATCAACGACACCTATTACGGCCTCTGTAGCTTCTGTCTCAGTAAATGCTCCCCGCACGGAGACCAGGTAAGTCCTCATGACTTTGTTTGCCGGGTCGGTGAGAAAACTCGACAAGGCCGAATCATTGGTGAGCAGAAGGAGGCCACTGCTCGCCTGATCGAGTCTTCCGACGGCATGCAGATATCCCAGGTCTGTGGGTAGCACATCGAAGATCGTCTTACGGCCCTGTTCGTCACTGTGCGTCGTGATTACCCCCTTGGGCTTATGAAAGAGGAACACTCGTTTGACCGAGTCTTGAACAGATTGATCATCGATCGCAATAGAATCCTTCGGCCACAACACCCATGTAGCCGGATCGCGGACGACTCGACCATTGATACGGACACGTCCTGCGTGAACCCATTCCTGGCTCGTGCCACGGGAAGCAATTCCAAGTTTCGAAAGCAGCCGATCCACTGTTTGACGTTTAGGCATGGAACTCTTATGTCCATCGTGACAGTTTTATAGGAGTAAAGAATGATCGCTGAGGACTGATAGTTGCAGGATGGTCAAAAAGTCCGTCCAGCAAGGCCGCAGCGAGCGAAGGGGCGAGGCGTACGCTTCGGTACGTTGAGCCTCTGAGCGACGCGAGAACGACGCTGGCGGGCTTTTTCACCATCCTGCTAGAGGAGGCCGCGCTTTTGGAGGTACTCTTTGTCGATCACAGGGGCCGGTTTCGCAGAAAGCTGTCCCCGCTCCTGCAGCAATCGTTCAACGTATTTGCCAATCAGATCCGATTCGAGATTGACCTGATCGCCTACTTGCTTAAGGCCGAGGGTCGTCACCTTCGCCGTGTGAGGAATTATCGAAACCGAGAAACCACGCTCTGTCACCTGGTTGATTGTCAGGCTGATGCCGTCAACGGTCACGGATCCTTTCACAATACAGTGCCGCAGAATGTCCGGCGGGGCTTCAATTGTGAACAGAATAGCGTTCCCATCCGATTGGCGGCTGCGAACCGTGCCGATGCCATCCACATGGCCGGCCACAAGATGGCCACTGAGTCGTTCATTGAGCTTCATCGCGCGCTCCAAATTCAGCGGTGCGCCGGCAGTAAACTGCCCGAGGGTAGTCACGGACAGGGTTTCTGGAGAGACCTCCACGGAGAAATTATGTTCGGTCTTGTTCACCACGGTCAGACAGGTGCCGTTGACGCTGATGCTGTCCCCAATCTTGAGGTCGCCCATCACCGCTGAGGCCAGAATCGTCATTCTCGTTCCAGCGAGGGTCCTATCGATCGAGATGATAGCGCCGAGTTCTTCGACGATACCTGTAAACATTACTCTTCCCGCATTATCCGTCTCACGATAAAGACAAGCATCACGAGCAGCACGACCACACCGATGCCGGCCAGCATGCCGATGACAATATTCTCTGTCGCGATCGCGTGTAACACTAACACCGGTCTATTATATAGGAGTACGGCTACGCACGTCTCATCGCCATCCAGAATATCGCCGCCGCGACGAGTTGCAGGCCGGCAATGATCGCAAAGGCGTTGGCATAGTTCAGGTGCGCGATCAGGACCCCCGCCAGAAGAGGCCCGCTCGCATGGCCGATGTCTCCAATCGTCCCTTGCATGCCCATTCCCGCCCCAAGTGTTTTGAACTCGGAACTATCCGCAACCAACGCGGAAGAAGAGGAGGAGACCACGGCTTCGCCAAAGCCAAAGCCCGCCGAGAGCAACAAGAGCAGCCAAAACATCGACACCTGTGGGATACAAATAAAGGTCACTGCACAAATCACGAGGCCGATGATGATGAGCGGCTGACGTCCGATGCTGTCGGACACTCGGCCCATAATCGGTTTGGAAACGAGCGACGTCAGAGCCTGGACGGTAAACAAGAGCCCGACTTCTCCTGGATTCAATCCTACCGAGATACCATAGAGCGGGAGAAAAGCCATGAGGGCACCGTTCGCAATCATCTTAGCTGCATCGGTGGAGCTGGTGACGAGTACTTTACGATTCTTCGCAACCACCCTGAACCCCTTCCACATCTCCGTTAGCAAGGGAGCCATCCCCTTCTCTTGAATACGCGGGGGAAGCGGTGTGAGGTGCAAACTATAAAAAATGGCGATGGCCATGCAGCCGAAAATACCTGCCGTGACAAAGGCGGCGGAGAATCCAGACGCATAGATCAGGTAGCCGCCGATAAACGGCCCAAGTAACGCACCCGATTGCGTCGAAGCCGTATAGGTGCCGAGCGCCGCGCCGCGCCGTTCTCGATAAAGATCGGCCACGGTTGCCAACGCGCTTGGCGCAAAAATGGCGGTGGCCAACCCGTGGAAAAAGCGTAAGGAGGTCAAGATGTCGAGGTCCGTGACCCAGGGGTAGAGAAACGGGGGAAGTCCGAAGGCCACCACGCCGATCTGAAGCAGAAACCGCCGACCATAGATGTCGGACAACGCGCCGGATGGCAGCTTCAGAAACACCCCGGTCAAGGTGGAAACCGATACGATGAGCCCAATACGTTCAGGACTCGCCCCCAGCGATTCTGCGAACAGCGCCAACACCGGCATCCGAACCATGTTGTAGCTGATAAAGCAGAACACGCCGACCGTGCAGAGCAATGTGAAACTTCGCGACGTCGTCATGGTAAAGGTGCCGTGGATGGGATGGCGTCGCTCGAAAACGAATGATTCCCCAACGCCTGTTTCACGAACACCACGTCATCCTCCGAGAAGGCGGGAGGATTCATCGCTTCATACAGCACACGGTCTGGTTGTCGCCGCATAAGATCGCTCAATCGATTGACAGTCTCCAACCCTTTGCCCAACTTTCTCGCCACGGCCCTCTCAATAGGCGAGCCCAGCAAAGAAGCGAATCCTGAGAGGACGCGATTGTCCAACTTCATATAGGAAACCATGGTGCTGTTGACCACTTCCACCCCGCCGGGGTCTTTCACCGGATCCATCTTCAGCAAGACGACCGCTTTGCCGGCAAGGTCCGGAAGCAACCGACTATCGTGCGATCCTTCGAGATAGTAGATCCGAGAAGTGCGGTCTTGGTAGACGAGTTGGACAACCCCCTCGGTCCCCTCGCCATCGTAGCCCCAGAAACGGCCTGGACCTCTCGCCTCGGATTTATACAAACCAAGGTTCAAGCGATTGATCAAGGCTGCCGCCAGAGGTGGGCGATCCAACAGTTGACGATAGAGCGATTCGGAAAAATCGGTTCGCCGTGGGCCGACCTTGCTCACCGTCGTGTAGTGGTTGATGATCGAATGCAACCGGCAGGCCCAATCTGGGTCAAGCTTTTCAACTGGAAAGATCACTCCCTCATGCTGAGAGGACAAATCACAGGTTTCCGATCGAACCGGACTGGAATAGATGGCCGTGCTCAACCCAATCACAACGAACAAAGCCAGCGAGCCGGCCTTCTGCGAACACAACCGCGCTGGGGACATCACGGTTGCTTTCGAACCTGGATGATGAGATGGATCGGAAAGAGTTGCCGGGTATCTTGTCGCAGGCGGGCCTGCCTCAACAACGTCTCAAGCGACGGCGTCACCACACCGTCGAAGGACACCGCCCCATTGGTGAACACAATGATCGGTTTGGAAGAATCGATGAGCTGCTCATTCAGAAAGAGGCTGTAGCGTTGGACTCGCTCGGCCTGGACTTCAATGCGATTCGGCGCAACAATCGTTGCGTCCAGCTTCGCATATTCTCGCCGCTTGATCAGATCGTCTCGCTTGCTGACCAGATCTTCAGAAAATACCGCGATGGGATCCGTCGCGTCGATACGCACCCACCCGAACGGTTGAAAGTGACTGGCGTCACGCACCACTGTCACGCTTGTCGGCAAAGCATTACGCCGTTGGGCATTGAGCCAGGTTATCAGTTCAGGCAATTCCTCTCTGGGGAAATAGTGTCCGCCCGCCATGGGATGCTCGCGATCGTGTTCTCGATAGACAAAGGGATAGCCAAGCTTGGTCAGTTCTTGCGTAATTGCACGGCTGAACTCTACCGGCATGACCTGATCCTTCGCTCCGTGAATAATATAGATAGGGGTGGAACGAAGGTTGGCCAGGAACGGCATCATCACGTGGTCAAGGCCACTGGCCATAGGGGCAATGCCAGCGAACAGCGGCGCATCGTGCATGCCGATCACCCAGGCCCCGATTCCGCCATTGGACATGCCGGTAAGAAAGACCCGGTCAGGATCGATGTGATAACGCCGTTGCACAGAGCGAATCGTCGCCAGTACCAGTTCTTCGGCGTCTCTCGTAAACCAGGCCCCCATTGGAATAGTGGGACAAGCTAAAACATAGTGTTCCCCCAATCGAGCCTGCCAGCGTTCCAGATAGACGTCGCCAGTAAATCCTGCGCCATGCAGGCATACGACCAGTCCGTAGCCCTTCGCAGGCTGGTAGGTCAGAGGAACGGAGAGCGCCAGATGATAGGCGTACCCTTGTACATCGATTCGCTCGTCGGGAATGGTTCCGGTCGGCTGCGGAGTATAGTCCCGTTCAGTCTGAATGATCCGTATCGCCTGGTCGATGGTGGCAGGGGGACTGGACAGCATGGCCTCAAGCATGCCGGATGCTTCTTCCGCATCCGTGCTATCCAGATAGCGAAAGAACTGTGCCTTCATCTCAGTGGAAGAAGCCGCCGAAGCGGCATTCATTCCACTGTCGGCAAAACCCGCAAGGATTGCGACAAGGATGCCTATGAGAAGCCTGTCAATCACAGGTCTCCTTCCACAACCAAATCTTTCCCGATGCGTCGAACCGTGAGGTTTCGCAATGGCAATGCTTGGGCTAAGCGCTTTGGGCTCCGGTCGCCGATTACCGCCTTGGCATCCTGTCCTCCCATCAGAGTCGGCGCGAGATAGAACACCACATGATTGACCAATTTTTCGCGCAACACTGCAGCATTGACGGTGCTGCCTCCCTCGATGAGTACAGAAGTAATCCCGCGCTTGCCCAACATCGTCATCAGCGTCGGAAGCGAGACACGCCCATCCTTCGTCGAACATGACATCACTTCCACCCCTGCCCGTTCAAATGGTCGGCGGCGTGATGGGAACGTGCGACCTGTGGTGATGATCAATGTCTTCGCTCGGTCCTGCTTAGCACAGACCCCCGCAGTCGGTGATGTCCTGAGTTGGCTATCGAGCACGACTCGCAGTGGTTGCCGCGGCGCCAGCTTCATTGGATGGTTAAAGGGTCGTGCCGTCAGCGTGGGATTGTCGTGAATAATGGTACCCACCCCGACCAGTACCGCATCCACCCAACTCCTAAGCCGGTGCGCGTCTTGCCGTGCAAGTGGACTCGTAATCCATCGCGATTCGCCCTTCGCTGTCGCCACCTTGCCATCCAACGTCATTCCGGCTTTCAAGATCACGTAGGGGCGACCGGTCTTCACCCAATGGAGGTAGGCAAAATTCAACTTCGCCGCCGCTTCATGTGCAATGCCCGTTGTCACGGTCATCCCAGCTCGGCGAAGAGCAGCGATCCCTCGTCCCTTGACCATCGGGTTGGGATCAGGCATCGCCACCACGACCTGTCTCACCCTGGATTGAATCACTACCGGCACGCAAGGTGGGGTCCGTTTGAGAAGGTGGCAACAGGGTTCAAGAGTGACATAGAGCGTCGCGCCTTTGGCACGTGGCCCCGCTTGGTTGAGCGCAAGAATTTCTGCGTGAGGTTGTCCTGGACCGTGATGGTATCCCCGGCCTACGATACGGCCATTCTTCACCACAAGGGCGCCGACCATGGGATTTGGGCTGGTCCTACCCAGGCCCTTCGCCGCAAGACGAAGCGCCTGGGTCATGAAGTGGCAGTGCGGGGTGCGGTCAGTCACCGTATTTTGCGCGTGACGCGCGATCGGCTGCGAGGCCGCTGAGCCGACTTCGTCTTGGCGGCATCGACCTTTCCTTTTACACGAACCCCTGATGCTTTGCGCTTGGAGAGAGACTTCTTCGATTCGGCTTCAGCCAAGGCTGCATGGGCCGCCGCAAGCCGAGCAATGGGGACGCGATAGGGCGAGCAACTCACATAGTCCAATCCGAGTTCGTGACAAAACTCCACCGAGCTGGGATCACCACCATGTTCGCCGCAGATACCAAGCTTGATCCCTGGGCGGGCCTTCCGGCCTCCGACGATGGCTTGCCGCATGAGAGCCCCCACCCCTTCGCGATCGAGGACTGCAAATGGGTCGGACTCAAGAATATTCGCCGTTCGATAAAAGTCGATAAACTTCGCCGCATCGTCACGGGAGAAGCCGAATGTGGTCTGAGTCAGATCGTTCGTGCCGAACGAAAAGAACTCCGCTTCGGTCGCAATGCGATCCGCCGTCACAGCGGCACGCGGCAGCTCGATCATGGTGCCCACGAGATAGGAAAGCTTCACGTTGTACCGCTTCATTGCCTCTTGCGCCGCTTCGCGAACCAAATCTTTCTGCGCCTTCATCTCCGAAACCATCCCCACCAACGGAATCATAATTTCTGGAACGATCTTCTTCCCTTCCTTCGCCAGCTCGCACGCGGCCTCCATGATGGCCCGCGCCTGCATGCGAGTAATCTCCGGCATCGTAATCCCCAGCCGGCACCCCCGTAATCCAAGCATGGGATTGAATTCGTGGAGTTCTTCAACGCGGGACAGCAAGCGGCGCGTTTCTTCAAGTTTGGCTCCATCGCGGCCGGTCAGCTCCAGTTGAGCGATCTCCACCATCAAGTCTTCGCGTTTCGGCAAAAACTCGTGCAAGGGCGGATCGAGCAGACGAATGGTGACCGGATAGCCCGCCATCTCACGATAGAGCCCGATAAAGTCCTGCCGTTGCAGCGGAAGAAGCTGGTCGAGAAATTTTTCCCTCTCTTCTTTCGTCCTGGCCAAAATCATTTTCTGCATGATCGGAATGCGGTCCTCGGCAAAGAACATATGTTCTGTGCGACAGAGGCCGATCCCTTCCGCACCGAAACCGCGCGCGATGTTCGCCTGGTCCGGCACATCCGCGTTCGCCCGCACACGAAGCCTCCGCACATGGTCTGCCCACGACAGAATCATTGCGAAACGCTGATACTTGTCTGATTTCTTCGCATCCAATTTGCCTTGGATGACTTGAATGATTTCCGATTCGACGACAGGCAGATCTCCTTCATACACATTGCCGGTCGAACCGTTGATCGAAAGATAGTCGCCCTCGCGGAACACTTTGGCCCCGATGCGAACCGACTGGGCATCGAGCACTTCTACCGATTCACAACCGGCCACACAAACCTTACCCATTTGCCTCGCGACCACGGCGGCATGGGACGTCATGCCGCCGCGGGCCGTCAGAAATCCTGCTGCCGCATTCATCCCGTGAATGTCGTCCGGGCTGGTTTCCTGTCTGACCAACACCACACGAGTCCCCGCCGCTTTCATGGTCACAGCCCGGTCCGGAGTAAGAGCGATCTTCCCAGCAGCCGCGCCAGGACCGGCCGGTAGTCCTTTGCCAAGCGGATTGGATTTCGACTCTTCTTTCATATCGAAAATTGGATAGAGATATTGCGCCAACTGCTCGGGCCCAATCCGCTGCACCGCTTCCTGTTTCGAGATGAGGCCTTCTCGGACCATGTCGACCGCGATCTTCACGGCGGCGATACCCGTCCGTTTGCCAACCCGAGTTTGCAGCATATAGAGCTTGCCTTCTTGGATCGTAAATTCCAAATCAAGCATATCTCGATAATGCTTTTCGAGCTTCTTGTAGGTCTGCTCCAATTCCCTGTAGGCCTCCGGCACGTTCTTCGCGAGCGCATTCACCGGGAGCGGAGTCCTGATCCCGGCCACCACATCTTCGCCTTGAGCATTCATCAAACACTCGCCGAAAAAGCTCTTATCGCCGGATGCCGGACTACGTGTGAACGCCACACCAGTCCCACTCGTTTCCCCCATGTTCCCGAACACCATCGCCACCACATTGATCGCAGTCCCCCACGAGTCGGGAATCCCGTAGAGTCGACGATAGGTCACCGCTCGCGCTCCAAACCAGGAAGAAAAGACGGCATTGACGGCCAAGCGAAGCTGCTCGAGCGGCTCATCGGGGAAATCTTTCTTCGTCTCTTCCTTGATGAGTGCCTTGAAGCTGGCAACCAGTTCCCGGAGATGCCGCGCATCGAAATGGGTTTCGTGCGCCACACCAACCTCGGCCTTTTTGTGCTTGAGGATCGCTTCGAAATGTTCACGAGGCACCCCCATCACAATGCTGCCGTACATGGACACGAAACGCCGATAGCTGTCCTGAGCAAATCGATCGTTGCGCGTTTTTACCGCCAGCCCCTCAACGGTCTTGGTTGTCAGACCGACGTTCAACACCGTGTCCATCATACCGGGCATCGAAGCCCGGGCGCCGGACCTGACCGAGACCAGCAACGGCCGCTCAGGGTCCCCAAACCCCATCCCCATCGACTTTTCGACGCGCTTGAGCGATTTCAGCGAGGCATCCCACATGCCGGGAGGATACTGTTTCCCATTCTTGTAGTATTCAACGCAGGCCTCGGTAGAAATTGTGAACCCGGGTGGGACAGAGATGCCAAGATTCGTCATTTCGGCAAGTCCGGCACCCTTTCCACCAAGAAGCTCTTTCATGTTGGAAGTGCCTTCGGCCTTACCGTCACCGAAGTAGTACACATATTTCTTTGCCACGCTGTCCTCTCCTTCGTGTTGACTTCAGTTCAATTCAATGGAAAAGCGACGCCCCATGGCTGGGGCCGGATTCAAGACGCAGTCGATACCGGCTGACTAAATACCATTTAGCCACTACCCCTAATGCAATGACGGCTACGACGACCAGCACCAATAGGAGCAACCGATAGTCGGCATGCTCCCCCTGATCGACATAATACTTCCCGCCGTCCGGCCCTTCCCGGAATTTGATCTCCCGTTGCAGCTGATGCGTCTTGCCGGACGGATCGGATAGATTGATCCACTCCGAGCAGATGCGTATTGGGTCTGCCGTTCCCGCAACGGGTTGCCAGACGGACCGGAGACAAATATCGTGCTTGGAGTTGAACACATCGGGGGTCACCGCCAGTTCATCGAGGTTGATCCCGCTTGCCCATAATCCGATCAGTACGATCGCGTTGCAGATAACGATCAAACCAAGAGACACCAGCCTGGCGAATCGTCGCACCAGCGCCTTGCGTGCCTCCGCATCACCGGTCACTGTGGTCTTAACATCCATGGGGGGATGTTGTGCCATGGTTACATATCCCGTCTAACTCCCTTGTACCACAATCTGAGAAAAGTCCGCGAATGAGTTGAAAAAATCGTCCACTTCTTGGAGCAACGATAACCGGTTGCTCCGGATAGCCTGGTCCTCGGCATTGACCATCACTGCCGCGAAGAACGCATCGATAGCAGGCTTCAGACGCACCAATGCGTCCAGGGCCTGGCCATACTCACCACCCGCCATCGCAGCTCCCATCTTCTCCCGTTCTTCCACAATGGCTTGGCAGAGTACCGACTCCGTGGCATGTTCGAACCGCGCCCTATCGACCGGCTTACGATCCCACTGCTCTTTTTCAACAAGCCGGTGGGCCCGTTTGAATCCCACGATCAATGGATCGAATTCGGGCTTGGTGGTCACGGATTCAAGCGCCTTCATTTTCAGAATAAGATCGACGAGATCCAACGTCTTGTCGTGGGCCGACTTGAGCACCGCTTCCATCACGTCGTCGCGCAAGTCATGCTTCAAACGGCCATAATGTCGGACCCGTTCAAAAATGAATTCAGCAATGCGCCGATACCCTTCTTGATCCGAACCTGTGACTCCCTTGAATCCGTCGGTAATCACTATCGTTCTTGCCTGCTCGATACACTCTCTCAGATTCACCCTGAGATCGCCCTCAAGAATAATCCGTACGATGGCCGTGGCGTGCCGGCGAAGAGCAAAAGGGTCTTGCGATCCGGTCGGCACAAGCCCCACGTGAAAGAAGGCCGCGAGCGAATCCAACCGATCGGCCAATGACAGCACCTGACCACCTATGGTCCGTGGCAATATCCCATCGATAGATCGCGGCAAATATTGCTCCTTGATGGCTTGACTCACTATCTCAGATTCACCGTCGTGCTTCGCGTACTCTCCTCCCATGATGCCCTGCAGTTCAGGAAACTCGCCGACCATACCAGTGAGAAGATCGCCCTTGCACAGCTTCGCAGCCCTACGACAATGGTTGATGATCTCATTATTTTCCCCGCAGAGATGGGACGCTACTATGGGGGCCAGTTGTTCAAGCCTTTCCTGTTTTTGGGCCATCGTTCCAAGTTTCTGATGGAATGTCACACCCGTAAGTTTTTGAACACGGTCTTCGAGTCTGACCTTTCGATCTTCGTCGAAGAAAAATTTGGCATCCGCTAAACGCGCCGCGAGAACCCTTTCGTTGCCTTCGCGAATCAATCCCATATCTTTGGCTCGATTGTTCGCCACTGCGATGAACCGTGCGGCGAGCTTGCCGGACTCCTTGTGCCGTAGAGAAAAAAATCCTTGATGCTCTTTCATCGACGTGATGAGAATTTCTTCCGGCACGTCGAGATAGGCCTCTTTGAATGATCCAATAATGGCATTGGGGCATTCCGTCGTATAGACGGCCTGATCAAACAGGTCTTCATCTCGATTCAGAATGAAACCGGTTTCCTTGCACAAGGCCGCGATCTGGTCTTCGATCATACGGCGCCGCTCCTGTGGATCGGGAGTAACCCCCTGGCGTTCCAGTCCCTTCCGATAGGAGGCGAGGTCTCGAACCGTAATCCCCTTCGCACTCCCTAACACGCGATGGCCTTCCGTCCGGTTACCGGCGGTAATTCCAGCAAATTCGATCGGAAGCGTCGCCCCTCCATACAATGCCACCAACCATCGCACCGGTCGAGCGAACCGCACGCCGGTGTTATTCCACTTCATCGCTTTTGGAAAAGACAGTTCGCTGATGATCTGGGACAGGACTTCGAGCAGGACTGTCTCGGTCGGGCGTCCCGCATCCTCCTTGACTGCAAACAGATATTCGCCTTTCGGTGTTTGCTTCACTCGGAGACTCTCGACCGGCACGCCTTGACCCCTCGCGAAACCAATCGCAGCTTTAGTCGGCTGGCCAGACTGATCGAATGCGACAGACTTCGACGGTCCCATTGCTTCATTGGTGAACGCTGTTTGGTGAACTGCGAAGCGCTCAACTACCAATACAAGTCGGCGTGGTGTTCCGTACGTTTTAATAGAACCGTATGAAAGTCGGTGGAAACTAAAGGAAGAATTAGCCTGTGCTTCCAACGTGGAGAGAGCAGGAGCGACAAATTGGTACGGCAACTCCTCAACCCCGATTTCGAGCAACAGCTCAGCCGTACCCGACGAATGGGCATTCGATTGAGCCATCTTCGTTGACGTCTTTTTCATGAGCGAGCTGTGATGCGTCCGGAGCTGATTTTCGGTTGAAGCCCTCTTGTGGATTTCTCGCGCTCGATAAGCGGATGCCCCATTGCCGCCCGATCTTCGATATAGCGTTCGGCACATTGCCGCGCCAGTGCGCGAACCCGGGCAATGTAGCCCGTACGCTCCGCGACACTGATCGCCCCTCGAGCGTCAAGAAGATTGAAGAGATGCGACGATTTGATACAAAACTCATAGGCCGGGAGCGTCAACCGCTTCTCGCGATTCGCCAGCAGTCGTTTACATTCCCCTTCAAACGATTGAAACGTGGCTATCAGCATTGCCACATCGCCTTCTTCGAAATTGTAGGTGGAAAATTGCACTTCGGTTTCGTGATGGATATCGCCATACGTGACGGAACCGTTCCAGGCTAGATCGAACACGTTATTTACCTGTTGCAGATACATCGCGATGCGTTCAGTTCCATAGGTGAGTTCGACGGTAATAGGATTCAGTTCGATCCCGCCGATTTCCTGGAAGTAGGTGAACTGAGTGATCTCCATCCCATCGAGACGCACCTCCCAACCCAGGCCCCAAGCGCCCAACGTGGGGGACTCCCAGTCATCCTGAATGAACCGGATGTCGTGCTGCTTCGGATCGATTCCCAATTGAGCCAAACTCTCCAAATACAACGCTTGAATGTTGTCCGGCGCCGGCTTCAGCACAACTTGATACTGATAGTAGTGCTGCATGCGATTCGGATTCTCACCGTATCGTCCATCCGTAGGACGTCGGCAGGGCTGGGGATAGGCAGCCTTCCAAGGTTCAGGGCCAAGGGACCGGAGGAATGTGGCTGGATGAAACGTGCCGGCCCCCATCTCCAAATCATAGGGTTGATGAATGACACAGCCTTGCTCAGCCCAGTATCGATGTAATGTAAAAATGAGATCCTGGAACGTCACGAACAGTCCAGTCGTTGGAGGAAGGCCTGAAACTTTTAAGCGAGACGCATTAAAAATGAGGAAAGAAGCTATCAGGAATTTAGAGAGCCTGTCAAGGCACAACCCCTCTAGGATCAACAAGTTGCAGCACGTATCATCTCTCTAAACTGTTGGACCTTGGAGACTGGAGCTCACGAACTATTGCGATCGAATTCTTTCAGATCAGCTCTTGACGGACACATGCCGGTCCTTTATTGTTTTAATTCTTGATTAACTCACTCGTGAATTCGCATACTCCATGAAGCTTTCTAAAAAAAGCGAGTACGGGCTTCGGGCACTACTTGAACTGACCCTGGCACATGGATCGCTACAGCGGCATCACATCGCGACTAGGCAACATATCCCGCTCGAATTTCTTGAACAGATCCTCCTGGCACTGAAACGAGCCGGCCTTCTTTCCAGTCGTCGAGGGGTGAAGGGCGGGTATGCACTGATTAAATCTCCGGGAGAGATTACCCTTGGTCAAGTAATTCGCATTTTGGATGGCCCCCTCGCTCCCATCTCATGTGTGAGTAAGACGGCCTATCAGAAATGCGCAGACTGCCCCTACGCCGAACATGCCCAATGCCCGGTACAACATGCAATGGGCCCGGTGCGTGATGCCATCGCCGATATCCTGGACCACTACACGCTCGACGACTTCGCCTCCGGGCATCGCAAAGAATAATCGTGGATCTCATCGTCCTCGTACTCATCACGTTTGTAGCCGCGACCGTCAATGGCGCCTTGGGGTACGGTTTTTCTTCGATTACGGTTCCGGTTGCACTGATTTTTTACACCAATCGTATTTTAAATCCGGCGTTAGTGCTCGTGGAATTGGTGATCAATGGGTACGTCCTATTGATGAACCGCAAGAGTATTCCGAACATTTGGTGGCGCGTGGCGCCCATTCTGATCGGCCTCGTCATCGGTGTGGCAATCGGCAGCTATATCCTCTCTCTCGTTCATCCAGCCTGGGTCAAATTCGTGACCTACTTCATGCTGTTGCCTTTGATTCTCCTCCAAGCTGCCGGTATCAGAAAACCCATCCAAGCCGAAAAAGCCATTGCGATCCCCTTCGGAGTGGGAATCGGAACGCTGTACTCCGTGACGACTATCTCCGGCCCTCCCCTTGCGCTGTTGTTCAACAATCAAGGCTATGCCAAACAAGATTTCCGTGCCGCGTTGGGTGTCATTCGAGTGGGAGAAGGGGTCTTGACCGGAATCGCCTACTACTTCATTGGACTCTACAGCTACGACAGCATTGCGATGATTCCCTATATCGTCCCCAGTGTCCTGCTGGGGATTCCACTCGGATACTATCTCATTCGCTGGATGGACCCTGAAACGTTTAGGCGAATCTGTATGGCCTTCGATGCCTTGATCGTCTCGTTCGGATTGTCGAGGGTTCTCACCGAATTGAACCTCGCAACCGCGTTTACCACCTATATCATCCTCGCGATCGTCACAATGCTCAATGCCTACTTGCTATTTCGCTTTTTCCGTGACAGGACCGTCCCATAATGGGAAACCGGAAACCCGGCGCGAGCCTGTTAGACGTTCTTCATGTGGAACAATGTTAGGCCGGCTCTCAGCCTTGCTTTTGGCAGGATGGTGCGATGCATCCGAAACGTGGGGAGCTGTTCAACCGGTTCTTTCCAACACACGTGAAGTCCATGGACTGTACTCATCTTCTCGAGCTGCGCTGGGCCGGCAACAAACGCATGGCCTTCTTTTCGAAGCATACGGTTGATCCTCTTCAAGCGCTCAGCCAAACCGCCCGGTAGATCTACACTGTCATAGGGCACCCAGTGATAGACCACGTCGTAGGAGTGAGGAGCATCTCGGCTGTACCATTCTTCATCCGTACTGAATCGAATGCGCGAAAGCCAATTCCACTGCTGCAACTCAGCACAGACGCTCCAGATCCGTTGTGCCTGCTTTTGCGCAAAGGCCGGGTACCGTACCAGCACGGTACAATCTCTCGGCCGATCGAACGTGAGACAGGTGGCCACCACCGCATCGCCATTATCGATGAGCACACGCTGTGCTTGTGAGATGACGACGCCAATTTCGCGATCCTGCTCGGCAAGATCTTCGAGATAATCAGCCACGAAGGGCTGCGCGGCACATTCACCGATTTCAGACTCGTCTTCCGGATAGAGCAAGACTGCTCCGTAGGCGTCAATAGGTGAAATGGGCGGAATCCCCTGGGTAAAGACGGATCGCCAGTCGATCGGGCTCATGACTACAGGCTCACCCGGCTGATCCTCTCCTCCTTGCGGCAGGATCACGGACAATGTCGTCTCGCGATCACGATCCCTCAGAACGATCTGCGACCCGGCAACCCTCACACTCCGATCATAAGGAGCATGTCGACCTCTTTTCTGGTTCACATAGGGCAACCCGGAAGAATCTGATTCCACCGTCACCTTGTGCAACACACTGTCTCGGATGGTCAAACACGTCCCCGCGCGCTGATCGAAATATCGACTGGGGGGTGTTGTAGTCGGCAGCCAGATTACTTGATGGGACCGTTCAGGATTCATGAAGATGGTGAATGGGTTACTCCCACCTGGCGCGTGCGGGGAAAAGAAACTGCTAAACAAACGGAACGCTGCTTCCGACGGATAGGGAGGAATACCCCGATATCGCAAAGGTCGTGGGGCCGGCTTCCCTTCATTCTGATCGTCGTAGAGTCCACGAATCAATTCAAAGACCGCGGACCCGGTTCCCGGTAACAGCGACTGGAAGAGTTCAACGACCGGAAGGAAATCGATAGCGGGCCAATTCATCGCCCCCATACAGGACATAAATCGGGCCTGTTCGAAATCCCCGTCTTCAAGCACGTAGAGCGCATCTTTTCGCTGGCGGATCGCCGCCCGACCGGTCGGGTCGATCAAGAAGTCCTGATCCCGATAGAACAGTCTCACATCCTTGAGCGGAACCCGGAGAGCCTGAGCAGCCATCACCCGTAAATCGTCAACCGCAAGCCGTTGCCAACCCTGTTTCCCAGCCAGATTGAGCTTGGTTTCGTTCACCAAACCAGCCGGCTTCAAGCCGACCCATTGCCCCCAATCCAACCGTACTCTGGCGCGCTGGAGGACGAAATCGCCTGAGGCCTCAGTTCCCCACTCACACTCATGCAGTGGGTTTCCTGTTGGATCTGTTGCGAGAAATCGATGCCCGTCAGGGCGATAGAAGGTGAGATGCCCTGTTGACAGGCGGACAACTCGTCCACCCGCTCCTTCAAGATCCTGTGCAAAGGGGAAATTAGTTGAGAAACGAAGATGACCAGAGGTGGTCAATGCGGCACGGCGTGGATCGGAGGGCATCTACTCGCGGACCTGCCCGCTCCCCAACACGATAAACTTGAAGCACGTCAACTCTTCCAGGCCCATCGGTCCCCGGGCATGGATACGGGATGTGCTGATCCCGATTTCAGCCCCCAATCCGAACTGATAGCCATCGTTCAACCTGGTCGAGGCGTTCACCAATACCGCACTGGCATCGACTTCGCGTAAAAATCGCATCGCTTTCGGGTAGTCTGACGTGACGATCGCTTCCGTATGGCGCGACCCATACTTGGCAATGTGCTCCATCGCCTCATCGACATGCTTGACCACTTTCACCGCGACGGTGAGATCGAGAAATTCCTTTCCAAAATCGTCGTCGCTCGCAGGCTTGGCCGACGATGACAGCTGGCAGGTTTTCTGGCATCCACGGACCTCAACGTTGGCCGCTATCAATTTCTCAACAAAGGGAGAAAGCCACTGCCGCGCAATGCTCTGATGCACTAACAGCGTCTCCACCGCGTTACAGGTCGACGGCCGTTGTACCTTTGCGTTGAAGCAGATCTGCTCTGCCATGGCAGGATCGGCGTCGGCATCGACATAGATATGACACACACCCGCATCGTGTCGAATGACGGGAATCGTGGCATGCTCGGTGACGACGCGCATCAGCGATTCACCGCCACGTGGAATAATCAGATCGATGTAGCGATCTTGCTTCAGCAGAAGAGGAACGATGTCACGATCTGGCCGCGCGACGAAACTGATCGCCCCGGCAGGGATACCAGCCTTCTCTGCCGCCTCCGACAGAACTGTCGCAATTGCCGTATTTGAATGGATCGCCTCGCTCCCCCCTCGAAGCACGCAGGAGTTCCCGGATTTCAAGCAGAGCGCGGCGGAATCTGCCGTGACATTCGGGCGGGATTCATACACAATGCCGATCACACCGATCGGCACCCGCACGCGCCCTACCTGCATCCCATTCGGCCTCGTCCACATCTTCGGCATGTCCCCGAGCGGATCGGGAAGCGCAGCCACCTCACGCAGGCCTGCTGCCATCTCAGCGATTCTCTTGTCCGTGAGACGTAACCGATCTGCCATGGCTTTCTTTTCCAGCGCAGTTCCGAACGCCTCCAGATCCAGTTCGTTCGCAGCCAGCACCGCGTCCTTCTGCTCTTCCAATGCCTCTGCCATCGCGAGAAGGGCACGATTCTTCACTGACGTCGAAAGCGTGGCCAGTCGGCCTGCCGCCTGTTTCGCTCGCGCGACCAATTCGGCGACATACTCTGGAATCGGGATAGGCGCAACCGCTTCTACGCCCACCGATTGGATAGGTTCGACCGACACTTCCGCCTGGTTACTTGGATTAGACAGCATACATGCGCTTACCACGATTGTTACTGAGACAGGATACAGCGGGAGTTTCAACGGGGTCAAGACGAAGGTGTTCTAACGGCAGAGGCTACGGATTCACGGCCTGTTCTCCCGCAATCGGCGGATCAACTGAAGCGCTGCCATCTAACGCACTTTCCTCAGGAACAAGCGGGGATACTTCCATCGGTGGCGTGACAGGAAGAGGCACAGCCTCTTGCGGCACGATCGGAGCCGAAGAAGGGCTGGGGTGTTGGAAGATCCAATCACGATAGGTAGGGCGTCCCTCGAAATGCCGGACAGTAAGAGGGAAATTGCGCTGTCGAAACGGCTTCGCGCGACTCTTACTCCGAACACCCATGATCCCGCCTGTCGGCGCCCGTACATATTCCCATTCTCCATGCACCATGGGATCAAGATAGACCTTGCGCAAAAATGGTTTGGGCAATCTCGTGAGTTCCGCCAACGTCTGGGGATACACCTCTCCCGGCATGACACGGCCGGCCTTTTGTGCCGCAGAATAAAACGCAAGCGCATTCTGAATCTCGATCCCTTTCGCCAACAGATCTATCTCGAGTTCCCGTTGCACAGTCGTCTTCCATTGTTTTGCCGCAGCGGTCGTGGCAATCCCGATAAGAACGATGGCGAACATGAGCATCAGGTAGGTGACCCCTCGCTCATTGTTGACGCGTTGTCGTCGGTTGATGAGCATAGAATCGCTAGCGGGCTTCGGAAAGACTACGTACTCAAGCCAGAACTTCACTGGTCGACACATCTAGTACAACGGGAAAACAATGCGCAGGATGCTCAAAAAGGCCGTTCAGCAAGGCCGCAGCGAGCGAAGAGGCGAGGAGGTACAAACCGCACTTCGTGTGGACCGTTCGCCCTTTGAATGGATCTTGGCGAACGGAAAACCCCCTCCAGTAATTCCGATACCCGAGAGGCTTGTCTCCATACATTGAGCCTCTGAGCGATGCGAGAACGACGCTGATGGGCTTTTTCAGCATCCTGCTACGGCTGTACGGGAGCTTCTTCGGACAGCAAGACCACATGTTCCACTCGTGATTGACGGTCTAACAACGTCACAGCCTCGTGTGTAATCGCTTTCACCACAATATGATCCTCAACAGTTTCTCCTGCCCGGACAACATGAAGGTCGTCCTTCTTCGTCAGCACAGCCATGTCGCCCTTTTTGCGCGAAGCCTCATCCAACCGGACAAACCCGAGATAATGGAATAAGGCCAACCCTGCAAGGGCGGCCTGCTGACGCCGGGCCTGCTCCGAATCTGCGTCGATCTCCGTCCGGCTCACATACGCAGCCCCTGAAGTATCAACCCGTGGCGGGGCAAAGATATTGCGTGGCGGTGTAAAGGTCACCTCTCGTTGAGTTCGTGTGGCTGCGAGGAAATTGAGCTGCACCTGTAACCCGTCCACTCTTTCACGGGTTGGCCGAGGCGTAGATGCGGGCCCGCTCACATTCCTCAGCGGCACACGTTCCGGTTCTCCCACGGTCAACCATTCCCATGCAACAATTCCACCCCAGAGCAGACCTAATCCAACCAACATCGTTATTTTCTTTTGATTCGTCTTTAGCATATCTGGGCATTATTGAAGCGCTGGCTTGTCAGGCCCGCCTCGAAGATAGGTGGCAATCTTAATGTCGAAGGTCAACGTCTGGCCTTCCTGAGCATCGGAGGGCGCAAGTTCCAAGTCCTCGATGTAGACCAATTCTTCTGCCGTCTCCAGGCCGTGAAGAAACCGTCGAACATCCTCGTAACGACCAGTCATAGTACCCTGGAGCACACCCTTATTCGTATTGGCAACCAGGGTGGGCTCAGTCTTGTAGGAGAGCGCCGGAAGGATCACCCGATTGCGCTTGGCCTCCTCAGTAATGCCCAGTGCTAAGGGAGCGAACTCCCGCTCAACAGGCAAAACCGACCAGACCTGCGCAAGATCTTTCCGCGCTTTCTGCGCCGCCTTATGATGCGTGAATTCTTGACGGGCTCGATTCCATTCCAATTCCAATTTCACGAGACTCTGCTCGGCTCCTTCCACCCCAATGGTACGGACCACCCACAAGATTCCGGCCAGCAACAACACCCCCATGAGCCATGGAATTAACACCCCGTAGGGTTTTCGCAGCTGTTGGAAAATGACGTCCATCATGTGCTCTATACACCCTGTTGCCGATACCGCAACGTCAGGTCAAACTCAACCAATCCATCTGGCCTCACCCGGTGCTGGTCCAGCACAGGATCGCGAAAGACGGAATGGTCTTGCAACGTGACCGTCAGTGCCATCACATCTTCGACCGTCACCGCCAACCCTGTCATGTGTACGACCACCCCCCCTGGATCCAAGCGTATGCCCTTAATTGACACCTGCTGGGGAATGGCGGATTCAAGAGCAGACAGAAACTGTGTCCAGGAAAAATTCCGCTTAGTGAGCACCTGGTTCGCTAAACTGACTTCTGCCGGCAACTGCTGCAACGAAGGCGCGGAAAGATCAATGCCCTCTTGTTGAGCCTGCGCAAGGAGTTGTTGATCCTGCATACGAACTTGATCGATGCCTGCCTGCGAGTCTTGGAGATCGTGCAGGGTCAGGACAGTCTGGACGACACTCCAAAGGATAGCACCTCCTATGGTCCCGCAGAGGGCAACCAGCATCATGCGAGTCGGCGCAACATACCATCGGTATCGGCTACTCAGTTCGATGTGAAAATATTGCGCCCTCCTTGGCATCACATGAAACCCGCTCGCCATGCCGGCAACCGTACGAATGGATGCCCATCCAAGCGCCATCATCTACATCACCCCGGCCACAACAGGAAGCGTGGCCCATGACGTATTTCCACCATCGTGAGTCCACCCGGCCCGTTCGACGGCTTTCCAGTCTAATCGTTCAGTCGACAGGCTGAGTTCTTTATTCAGCGCCTGTTCGATGGTTGGGAATGAGCAATCGCCGGCGAAGACCATATCCGTCACGTTCAGGTCGGGAAAGTGGTCGCGACAGGCACCAAGCGATGCCACACACTCCTCAACAATATTATCAGCCAGGTCTCTACCGAGACTCTCGTCATCCTCTAAACCATCGACACGCAACAGCTTGGTCCTGACAAACACCAATCGACCTTCCTGCATGACGAAACAGGTCAAGCCGCCGTCCGATACACTGACCCAGAGCAAGTCACGACCCAATCGTTTTCGACCGCCGGCCGTTTTCAGCCAGAGATTAAAAAGTCGAAAGCTGGTCACTCCAATCTCTTGCGGAAACAGGCCAACTGATTCACACAGCGTCTCATATTGCTTTAAGATGGCTTCTTGAATCGCCACGGCTAGAACAACATGAGTTCGCTCACCTGTTACCCCATGTGAAGGGAACCCCTGCCACACGATCTTGGCCCCTGCTAGGGGCAAGAGCTGTTCCTGCCCTAAACGCCAGCGAATCAGTGCCTCTTGCTCCTCCGCATGCGCGGGAAATTGCTCTAGCTGCAACACCGTCGCGCGCACCGACAAATCCGGCAACAACAACACGATCGGGCAAGAAGCCCCAGACTGCCATATACGTCCTGCCACCCCAATATCTCGCCTGGACCCCGCCAGCGTCCGCAGACAACTTTCAACCGCAGGCATGTCAGTCAAATTCAGATCCATCGGGGACAGCTTGATCGCCTCGGGTGGCGCTGGTGAGAGCGCGCACCGGTAGTGATACCGCCCTCGCCAGGTGCGGACGGCTTCTCCCCATGCGAGAGCCTGCACCCCGATTTTCAAACAATGCCGCGGACGACCGGTGGATATCCCCCACATGGCTTACCCTTCCTCGCTAAACGTGACGCGATTGATCTCGCGCAAAGTTGTGGAGCCTTCCAGCACCTTTCTGAGTGCGGACTGTCGCAACGTAATCATTCCGCTGGTCACCGCACGATAGCGGATCTCAGACAAAGGACGCTCGGCCAGGATCATTTCCTTGATCTCATCGTTCAGATCCAGAAATTCCGTGATACATTTTCGCCCACGATACCCAGTTCCATGGCACTCCTGGCATCCTTTCCCTTCATAAAATGGCGCATCTTTATATCCTTCGAAATCGAGGCCTGATTCTTCCGCCAGCGATTTGTCGAGCTTGACCGGCGTTCGACAGGCCAAACACACCATTCGAACGAGCCGCTGTGCCAATACACAGTTCAATGCAGCCAAAAAGTTGTAGGCATCTATTCCCATTGAGGCAAACCGCCCGATGACATCGAACACATTGTTGGCGTGCACCGTCGTCAAAACCAAATGCCCGGTAAGCGACGATTGGATGGCGATCTGGGCGGTCTCTGCATCGCGGATCTCGCCGACCATAATCTTGTCAGGGTCATGACGGAGAATGGATCGAAGCCCTCGCGCGAACGTCAGGCCTTTCTTTTCATTCACAGGGATCTGGACAACTCCTGACAACTGATACTCGACCGGGTCTTCGATCGTGATCAGCTTATCCTCTTTGATATTCATCTCCGTAATTGCCGCGTATAGTGTCGTGGTCTTGCCGCTGCCGGTCGGACCAGTCACCAGCACCATGCCGTAGGGTCGCGTGATGGCGCGACGAAAACGCTTGAGGTCTTCCTCATTGAATCCGAGCCGCTCCAGCCGCAACGTCGACACACCTGTCGTGATCGCCTCACGGTCGAGAATACGCACCACGGCTGATTCACCAAACACACTTGGAAGAATCGAGACGCGGAAATCGACGGTCTTTCGCTCCAACCGCATCCGAAAACTGCCATCTTGCGGCACCCGCCGCTCAGCGATGTCCAGATCCGACATGACTTTCAACCGCGAAACCAACGGTGCATGGAGCCGGATATCGAGTGGCTCCATCGCCGGAACGAGAATCCCATCCACTCGTAATTTTACCTTGGTCGCCCGATCGGCG
This sequence comes from uncultured bacterium, assembly GCA_965233175.1. GTDB lineage: Bacteria > Nitrospirota > Nitrospiria > Nitrospirales > Nitrospiraceae > Palsa-1315. The sequence continues at coordinate 21,594 of CBDDRW010000061.1, read as the reverse complement.
GCTTCAATGTGAATGTCGCTGGCTCGACGCTGCAACGCGCTCAGGAGGATCGAATCCAATAGTTTCACAGCAGGACTCTGATCCTCTCCCGCTTGATCGATCGTGAGGACTTCCTCTCCTCGTTCGTCCTCCTTCACCAATACAGATCGATATTCCGCCTCGAGCTCCCTAAGAGCTTGACTGGACCCTTCACTACGTTCTAAGGCCGCCAGAATGGCGCTTCTCGTACTTACCACCAAATCCAACGGATACCCCAAAAGCAGTTCCAGCTCATCCAATGCCAAAAGATTTTGCGGATCGGGAATCGCGATGGTTATGCGGCCCCGATGCTCCGCGATCGGGATGAACGGATGCCGCTGCATGAGTTTCACCGACATGGAGTCATAGAACGACGGGTCGACTCGGAATTCCGTTAACAGATTACAGGGGAGGTCAAACTGAGCCGCCAATGCGCGCGCCAACTGTTCTTCGGAGAGAACCCCTTCGCTCACCAAGGTCTGGCCGAAAACTGCTGTCACACCACCCAATCGATTGAGGACTTGGTCAAGCGTCTGTTTCGTCAGAACTCCTTGCTGGACCAGAACGTCTGCCAGTGGTGGTCGGGTCACAGTCCGTGCCATAGATTCCTACTCAGTTCTCAAAACAGACGCGTGGGCTAACAGGACACATATCGCGCTCATCGCTATACCGCTCCAGCCATTTGGAAGACCGGCAGATACATGACAATGACGATCGCACCGACTAACACTCCCATAATCAGGAGTAATACCGGCTCAATCCACGTTGTTAATTGAGTGAGCCGAAGATCCAGGTCTCCTTCGTAGAATTCAGCTACGTCATGCAACATCGTGGGCAGCGATCCGGTTTCCTCTCCGACCGACAGCATCTCCACCGCTAATTTCGGAAATACTTTTGGGCGATCCAGCGCAGCAGCCAGAGTCGTCCCTTCTCGAATTTCAGCAACCGCCCCTGCGACTCCAACTGACACATATCGATTAGAAATGGCACCCCGTGCAATAGACAATGCCTCCACAAGCGGAGTGCCTCCGGCAAGAATCGTTGCAAGAGTGCGCGTCAGCTGGACCGTATAGTGCTTGACAAAAATCGGCCCCATGACAGGGATGCTCAACGACAGCCGATCCACGGCGAGCCGTCCAGCAGGCGTCGTATAGTACGCCCGACCCGCAACCCCCAGAACGACAAGCCCCAGAAGTCCTGGCACAACATACGCTTGGCCCCCCGTCACCACATTCAGTAAAATTTGTGTGGCAATCGGCAAGGACTTCGACGTCTCCGCATAGACTGACACGAACGTCGGCACAACATAACTCAATAGAAACCCGATGACGGCAACTCCTACTAACACGAGAAAACCAGGATACGCCACCGCTTTTGAGACTTTCTGACGCAATCCAATCATCAGTTTCAGATAGGCAATAAATCGCTGCAGCACCTCTGCCAAATTTCCCGATTGTTCTCCAGCTTTGATCGTCGCAATATACAAATCTGAAAAATGGATCGGGTGTTTTGCCAAGGCCTCTGACGCCGATGCGCCACCACGAATGTCTTGCCGAACGGTCCGCAAGGCCTGCTGAAACCCGGAATGGTTGGTTCGCTCGATCAAGAGATCCCAGACTCGTAACACGGGAAGACCGGCTCTCACGAGCGCGAGCAACTCTTGATTGAATACCAAGAATTCCTGAAGCGGCAGCTTGCGGAACACGTGCCATCCCAGCCCCAAACCAGCTGAGGCCGCACCGCGGCGCTGTAACCGAAAGACGAGGAAGCCCTGGCCCTCTAACTTAGCCCGGACGAGGTGTTCTTCCTCCCCCTCAGTTTGTCCATTGAGGGTTGAGCCATCAGAACGAGCCACTCGGTAAGCAAATACAGCCATGATGAGGCAACACGAATGTCGGGCCGATTACGAGGCGGCAAATTTATGGCGTCGATGTGCCCTTGTCGGCGCCGCCCCCCGGTAGAGGCCGACCATCCGGTAACCGGAGGATCTGGCCAATGATGATCTTGTTGTCAGTCAATTGGTTGAACGTCCGCAGATGTTGGACTTTCAGGTGATACCTCTGCGCGATATTCCAGAGCGTATCGCCGGAATTCACCGAAACGCGCTCCGGTACATTTCCCTGGGGTTCAAGCTCGGACGAGGATGGACCGTCGGTCGGCGCAGATAATAACGCCTCAGGGGCTATTGTCTTCTGGGCGACTTCCGAAAACTCAGAGGCCTGATTTCGCTGTGCAGAAACCTGCATCACGTTCTCACTGGTGTGCATCGCTTCGCCTGATGGGAGTGAGGCCACCTTCTGCCCTTCATGCCTGGAACCTGAGTGCCTCGTTCGTGAAAGCGCCTCCTGATGGTCCTTCTTCCGATCCTGTGACTGAAAACTCCCCTGGATCGCATGTGCCGGCTTGGCCCGAACTGTGGCCAGTTCTTCTCGTTGCAACTCGATGACTTGCCGTGCTTCGATGATCCGCCGCTCTGCTTCTCTTACCCGCCCTTCAAGCTGCGCCCGAGCGATCTGAGCTTCCGCCAATTCTCCACGCCGCGCCTCAAGATCAGCTCGCAAATCAGCAATCATCCGTTGCGCATCGCGGACAGACGCTTTTAACGTATCTGTCGTCAACTCAAGCTCAGCCATCTCCGGCTCACGCATCGGCTCCAGTTCGCCGCACCCTGCAAACAAAGCCGATGCAAAACCGACAGCACAGAGAACGCCGACCCGCGCCATCGGATACCAGGCGCGTGTCGTCTCCGCCAAAACCGAGAGCAATTCGCGATGAAAATTATGAGCAGGCATCATTACCAGTTATTATAGGGAGTGCCGTTCGTCCCTACATATTCGGCCCCTGAAAAAATATCGACTACACCCCCATTCACAGGATCAGAAATCTCTTGCCATGTGGTTGTCGCTCCGGTGAACGGATCCTTTGGGATTCCCCGCAGATATCCCGAGCTCACCAGTGCCGACAGAGACGGTGGATACTTTCCCTGATCGGCCTTGTGTTGATCCAGCACATCGCGGATTGTCGAGAGATCCTGACGCAAGGCCGCCTCTTTGGCCTTCACAACCGACGATTGGTATGAAGGCACCGCCAGAGTCGCGAGAATGCCGACAATCGATACGACGATCATCAACTCCAGCAGGGTGAAACCATATTGACCCCGTGCTCCACCCTTACCAATCTCGATACTTCGTGCCATCTAATGCTCTATCCTGACTCTGTGTCATGACGTCATACACGTCGTCCCCACACCAGCTCGATGCGTTCGGCGCATCCTTATAACATCGGACCAACCAGTCAGCCTTGCCGGTCAAAGGATCGAGGGGAAGAGCCCTCAGATAGCGCTTCGTCGTCGTGCCTCTGACCGTCGCCTCACTACTGGTCAGCTTGATGCCCAGCAGTGTATTCAACGATTTCGGATATCCGTATACACTCGTCACATCTTTGCACGTCAGTTTATTCGTGACGCACGCCTGGCCTATTAATACGTCCCCGTCGCGATTCCACTCCAACTTGAACGTATCGATAGCGGCCCGCATGATCCTCAAATGCTGTCGTAGTTCTATTTCATGAGTCCGTTGCGCCGACAGGCGGCTCAGCGGCATCGCGACAGAAGCAAGAACCATCACAATCGTCAGCGTGATTAATAGTTCCAAGAGCGTCACGCCTGACTCTTTCACCGGACCCTCACAATTCCTTTTCCTTCTTGGAGTGGTGTCGTAGAGGATTCCGCGGCAGAATCCACCAACCCCACACGCACAGGAGACACACCGGGCGCTCTTGCGTAAAATGTGGCCGTAACGATCCGTCTGCCTGTCTCTTTCGCCGATGAGGCAATTTTGAACGCAACCATACCCACTTGCGTCTCTGAGCCGCCAGGCGCCTGCTCACCCGCCCCTTCTGATTGGATGACTTCACCATTCAAGAGCGTTCTAAATTCCAACACCTGCGGATCATAATGAAGGCGGAATATGCCTTCCGGCGTTGAGTGCACCCGTTCATCAGATATGGCGAGCTTCAATTCTTTTCCCACTTTGACCACCGCGTCGCCCGGTCGAATCGAGGCAACCGACCGTGCGGAATCCATGGGGCTGAGTGACGCTGCAGCGAGCTTCCCTGCTCGTCCCCCTTGTGCTGTCCCTCCCGACGAGAGGTAGCCTAAGCCAGAAATTCCATTGCCCGTCATGGAAATCTTCTTCCCCTTTGGAGCAAACATCGGACTCGTGGCATAGGTTGAGTCCGTCCCTGACCAAAACACCTGCGTACCGAGCCCAGGAGGAGTGATCCCCTGAATGATGTGCGGTGTAATCGTCAGAATCACCTCGGTGGTGACCCGCTGAGTCTTAAAACCACTCAGGAGATTGCCGATGAACGGAAGATCACCGATCCATGGGATCGTCGTGCGGGTCTTACGGTCTTCTTCTTGGATCAGTCCACCCAATACAATCGTTTCCCCATCCCTCACATTGAGCATGGTTTCCGCCGAGCGATTACCGAATTTAAACTGGGTAATCGGAGGAGTGGCTTGGAGCGTCACTTGATCGCCCAGACGAACGACTTCAATCTTCATCTTCAGGGAAAGTTCATTGGCCAGGTGAATGGAAGGCTCAACGGTCAATTTGACGCCGGTGTCGCGGAATTCTATCGAGGTTACCGTTGAGGTCGTTGGAACTGCTCCTGTTGCCGCTTGACCCGGCAACACATTCGTGGTGGAAAGCAGGATCGGCTGCTTATCACCGATATTAATCTCCGCCTTCTTGTTGTTGACCACCCGAATTTTCGGCGCAGCAAGAGTCTTGGCATCCGTAACCTGTTTAAAGAAATCGAGCTGAATGTTGGTCGGAAGCTTAAAGAGATAACTGTTCCCGCCGAGGTCGGCGAGCTGGCCTCGGGTAAATTGCGGTGCGATTGTTCCGGCTATCGTTCCCAAAAATCCAGGAGGGACAATCGCGCCTGCGATTTGTTTGGGGTAAGTCAGACCATAGGTCTGATCGGCTGTCCGATTGACCTCCAAGACCTCGACATCAAATAACACCTCGGAATCCTGCCGATCATTCGCCAAAATGATCTTTTCGGCCATCTCGAGTTTTTCCGGCTGGTCTCGAATGACGATCGTGTTCAATTGTTCATTGGCATGCATCCGTTTAGAATCGAGCATGCTCTTCAGCAATATCACCATGTCTTTCGCTTTGGCGTTGGACAAATAGAATGTCCGGACCATCAGATCTTGATACTGTTCCTGTTTCTGTTTGGTATTAGGGCTGACGATCATCACGCCTGGAGAGACGGTCTGGGCGAAGAGGCTATTACTGGTGAGAATGAGATTGAGGGCCTCTTCGAACGGTGTATCCTGTACACTGATGGTCACCGGGTCATTCCTGACATCTTTGTCGAAAATGAGGTTGACCCCTTGGGCCCGCCCAATCCCTTCCAAGACTTCTTTCAGACCGGCATTGCGAAACCGGAGTGTCACAGGTTGCTTACGCCGATCATCACGGTTCAACGCCTGCTGCTCTTCCGTAAGTTTGGAGATGCGCTCTAGAGGTTCTTCGAATGAGGGATCAAGTTCGGCCGCCCTGGCAAACGCCTCCAAAGCCTCATCGGTCCGACCGAGCTGAGCAAGGCGATCTGCCTCTCGACTCTGACTGCGGGCATCATTCAAGCGAAGCGCTTCAAGCAACCCGGATTGATGATCGAGACTGGACGGTTCGATGGTGAGTGCGCGCTTAAATTGTTCCGATGCGAGATCAGGTTGATGTCCTTTGAGGTAGGCCCTGCCACGCTCCTCATATGCCGCCGCTTCTCGTTCTCGAGCCATGGCATATTTGCTCTGTAGAGTGGGATTGAAAGGATCCTCCTTCAGAGCCTGTTTAAAGGCGAGACTGGCTTCCGCCCAATTACCCGCCGCGAGTTGTTGATCCCCCCGCTTGATGTCAGGTGCATTGAAGTAGGCGCAGCCGGCAAGAAAAGCCATGGCTCCCACGGCTAACCACACCTTCACCGCTGTGTGTCTCACATTTTTTTTGACCAAGATATTCATCGGTCACGCGACAGAGTGATACGAAAAGGACATAAAGAGAACCGAGTGGAATCTGATGCCACATGAAATCTATAGCAGCCTCTTTAGAGGGGGGCAACGAGAATCAAAAAATCAGCTGACAGGAATCGACCGGTATCCTGTCAGCTGGCTCAGGTGCCACATTGTGCAACACAAACCGCGCGGAGCGTGGCCAGCAGAGGAGCAGGCATATGAACGTCATGTAAGGACATCACGTTCTCTATTTTGAAGGAGAAAAAGGCCGCCAGTTTACCCGTCTGGAGTGCAGAGCCGCTGAAACAATATGGAATACAAATCAGGATGGAGTGTGAAGCCCACTGAAAGGATAGCGTGTGTGAGGAAGGGTTTTAACATGCAGCGAGAAATCGAGAGGTCACTCGGCCCGCGACCCTTTATAAACGCCAGTACTTAAGCGTTTTAGGCAGCTTCGCCGGATCAAGCAGACATTTGACATCAATGACCACGCCTTCCCGCTGACTGCGGAGAGGCGCGAGTAGTTTCCGCAATCCCATGTCGGCATATCGACGATGCGCGACGGCCACAACGATTCCATCGATATTTTTGAGATCCCCCCACTTGCACAAATGTATACCGTACTCTTCCTCCGCCTCTTCCATTTGCGCAATCGGATCATGCACCAGAACTTGGATGCCATACTCTTGCAGTTCGTGAATAATGTCCGGCACTCTACTATTTCGCAAGTCCGGCACATTCTCTTTAAACGTGAGACCCAATACGGCTACTTTGAGATCGTTGATCGGCCGAGCCAACTCACTCAACCGCTTCATCGTCTGCTCAGCAACAAACTTCCCCATACCATTGTTGATGCGCCTGCCAGCGAGAATCACCTGGGGATGATAGCCAACCGATTCGGCTTTGCTCGTCAGGTAGTAGGGGTCAACTCCGATGCAATGCCCGCCAACCAGTCCCGGAGAAAACCTAAGAAAGTTCCACTTCGTTCCCGCAGCCTCCAGAACTGACTTTGTGTCGATCCCAAGGCGGTGAAAAATGAGTGCTAACTCATTCATCAGCGCGATGTTTAAATCCCGTTGGGTATTTTCAATCACCTTTGCAGCTTCCGCAACCTTGATACTCGATGCCCGATGAATCCCTGCCTTGACCACACGTTTGTAGGTGTGAGCGATAATCTCCAGCGATACGTCATCTTGGGCAGACACCACTTTGATGATCGTTTCCAACCTATGCTCTTTATCGCCTGGATTGATGCGCTCGGGAGAATAGCCAAGCGTAAAGTCCACTCCACACTTCATTCCGGAAGCCTGTTCAAGAATAGGCTGGCATACTTCTTCAGTGGCGCCAGGGTAGACCGTCGACTCGAACACCACAATCGATCCAGGGGAAAGATTTGCTCCGATCAATTCTGACGATTGACGAAGAGCCGTCAAATCCGGCTGGAGCGCTTCATTAATCGGTGTGGGTACGGCCACGATGATAAAATCTGCTGCCTTGAGATCACTGGGCTGACAGGTGTATTGAACATCAGTGGCTTTCAAATCTGCAGCAGACACTTCACCTGTACGGTCGAGGCCCTTTTGTAATTCCGCAATCTTTGCCTTGTTGATATCGAATCCGATCACTCGTTGCCGCTTCCCAAACGCGACAGCGATCGGCAGACCCACATAACCAAGGCCCACTACTGCAATTTTTCGCTTTTTTGTGTGAGGCATGTACCCTTCCGTTAGTTTTTATCAGAATGGCAGAATGTGACGATTCCGTCAATAAAGTTACACGCCAGGGTGATGCCACCTCAATTTCTTTTACGAACTAGTCATTACACTGAACTGGCTCGCAACTCAGATCGCTGATCTTATCCTGAGCCAGATTTTTATGTATCTTTCAGAATTGTTTTCATGACTTTGCCAGAGCTGCTCTTGGGGAGTGCCGGCAATACGAAAATCTCTCTGGGTAGATGATGCGGTGGCATGCGGTTCTTGCAGAAGGAGGCCACCCGCTCCTTCAGACCAGCGGTCTCTCTTACTCGAGGTACAACAAAAGCTTTGACCGCCTCGCCGAGCACACTGTCCGGAATACCAATGACGGCGGCTTCCACCAGTTCGTCGAACTCCAATAACACTTCCTCGATCTGTCGGCAGCTGACTTTTTCACCACGGCACTTCAAAAAATCCTTAGCCCGGTCGACGATATAGATGAACCCCTCTTCGTCAACTCTTGCGAGATCTCCCGTATAGAGTGCGCCATTCCTGAACATCTCTTTTGACTCTTGCGGTGCTCGCCAATACCCCAACGTGATATTGGCGCCTTCCGCGACGATTTCTCCAACCTCTCCGGGGCTCACTTCTCTTCCTTCCTCATTCACCACCCGAAGCGTCACGCCAGACATACCTTTCCCGATAGAGCCGAGCTTTGAATCGAGAGATTCCGGAGGCAGATAGGAAAGCCTGGCAGTAGCCTCTGTCTGCCCATACATGATGAAAACCTGTGTGTGAGGCAGGACGTCCTTCAGCTCACGGATGAACGTCGATGCCAGGCTGCCGCCTGCTTGTTGCACATAGCGCAAATCAGGAAACTGTTTCTTCCGGAAGCTTGAGTTCCGCAGCAGAATCTGGAAGTGGCTTGGTACTCCGGCAAACCCCGTGCAGCGAGTTTCGATCATGCGTTGGATCACGGTCTCCGGATACATGAACCGGGAGTCCCCGACGACTTCGCCTCCCACGTGAAGGTGTGTATGGAGGAGGGACGCGCCGTAGCAATAGTGAAACGGTAGGACGGCCATGATTCGATCCCGCTCTGTCAGGGAGAGGCATGAGACGATCGAGTCGGTGTTCGCGATGATGTTGGCGTGGGAGACCATCACTCCGCGCGGTTGCCCGGTCGATCCTGACGTAAAGACCAGTGCCGCCAGATCATTGGGCCCTGCGTAGGGACAGTCGTGAGCGGCTATCGTGTCCGTACCTAGGCTGGAAAAGTCCTGTTGGGATGCCGTCTGCCCGACAAGAGGGACGGCCTTGTCAGTGAGAAGATGTCTTCCTGAAAACCTGGCACCATGGGCTATCGCGACTGATCCCTGGGCGCAGACGATGGGCGCCTCCGTCGTTTCAAGAACGTACTCGATGTCCCGGGATTGGCTACTCCCCGCGATCGGCACGCAGACCAGCCCCGCTTGCATAATTCCCAAGTAGCAGGCGACCCAAAATAATGAGTTGTCCCCGATGACAAGGACTCTGTCGCCTTTTCGCCCACCTCGCCTGAGCAGGTAGGCCGCCACATAGTCTGCGTGTGTGGTGAGGGCTCCATAAGAATGGCACGTGTGTGGAAATCTGAGCGCGATCCTTGAAGGATCCTTACCGGCAAGCAAATAGTCTCTGACGTTCATCACCGTGCGGGTCATGATAAGGCTATGCCGAACTGAATCGTGAGACGGGCTAATCGATCACTAACGAATGCGCATGCAGATAACGCGCGACCTTTCGCTTGGATTCGATCATGCTGTAGACACGCTGCACGACGTCTTCCTCTAATCCCACCGCATCGACCAAATCTGCTGCGGGAAGCTCATGGTTCTTTCCGTATAGGCAGAGGTCCATTTTGTCGTACGGAAGCGTGAAGTAGAATTCTTCCTGTGACTGCTCCAGCGTGTAGGTATCGGTCGTCGGGGGGCGACGCTGGATCTCTTCCGGCACTCCCAAATAGCCAGCAAGTTGATAGACCTGGGACTTGTATAAATGGGCGATGGGCTTGAAATCTGCCGCACCATCACCGTTCTTGACGAAGAACCCCTGGTCATACTCCAAACGATTCGGAGTTCCGGCCACGGCATACTGCAACAAATCTGCGTAATAGTATTCCATCATTTTTCGCGCACGCTGCTTGAAATTAGTGGCTGCGACAATGCCCAGGTATGCCTCAGGCGTCAGGCGAACTTTCTTGATCTGTCCGTCCGGTGACTGGACAACGATGGAGAAGATCGAGTAACGGCTGGCATCGAGAAGCCCCGGCAGCACGATCTTGCATTTGTAGCCATTGCCATATTCGGGAACTGCCAGTCTCACCGCGTCATCGCGCCGTTCGTAGCAACCGGCGCCTTTAAGAACCGCGCTGATATCCTCTAACGCAGATCTGGCCTTCAGCGCCGTGGCAACGAGTTGTCCGAGTCGAAGACTGTCCGGTGAAGAATCTGCCTCAGGGGTGAAGAGTATTTGAATACGTTCACTGCCCAGGGCGCGAGCACATAGAAAGGCCACGACACAGCTGTCAATACCTCCGGATACTCCGATGACAGCGCCTCGACGACGTAGCGGTTGGGAGAGAGTATTCCGGATCCAGGCAGTGATTCGCTCCGTTTCGGCTACCGGATCGAGGCGCAAGACCTCTGCTGAAAATGTCGAAGGAGTCGCCATCTGTATTATCGACATGGACTAAAGCGATGGAGAGCCTGTCACGGTTGCCGAGGAGGACAGTTTTCCCTGAAGAAATGAGACGATCTTATTGATGGAGTCCAAGTTATCCGGGATGAGGTCTTCGTCGGCGACCTTGATGCTGAACGTCGCTTCAAGAAACCGCACTAACTCGAGGACGCCGGTTGAATCGATGATACCGGATTCCAGGAAGGAATCATCGTTTCCGAGTTTCCCCTCCTCACCGAACAGATAATTCTCTATCACGAATGATCGAAGCTTCTGTAGCATGCCTTCCACCCTCCAACAAAATAGTTGCTTCAATCAGCGACGCGTCAAAGCGGTTTCCACCTGAGCGTGATTCAAGTATACCCGATCTTATGCCTCTGTATGGAACCAGTCCTTCGTAGAGGAATGAGGAGTCGTTGGCCCGCCCCGCCCCCTCACAAACCGGTCTATGAAGAGGGTTGTCGACAACACGCCGATGAAGGCCATATTGTCTCTGACGCTTGTTTCTCTCCCGGAGCGGAACTTCTGGACAAGTACGTTCGTAGCCCGGGGATCAAAGATACCGTCATGTTTGATTCTATCGGGAGACAATGTGTCGTCGATATAGTTGTCTTTGTGGCCAAAGAAACTCCTGCCGTCCGGCGCCCGATAGGGCTGTTTATGCCTCATTCGAATTGATTCAGGTATCAGCCCTTTGACAGCCTGCTTTAGCAAATACTTTTGTTGAAGAACTTTCATTTTCAGGTTGATGGGTAACTTGGCGGCGAACTCCACCACCCGGTGGTCCAGGAAAGGGTATCGTCCCTCGACAGCATGGGCCATGGCCATACGATCGCCTTGCGACGAGAGAATGTACCCAGGCAGCAGATACCGTGCCTCAAGGAACTCCGCCCTGCTGAATGGAGGCCATGAGGAGTATTGTTCCGGCAACTCTTGTCGAAGGTCATTGATGCCGTCATAGGAGGCGAGTTCGGCCTTTGTGGCATCGGAAAAAAACAGTTTTGACTTCGCCGTCAGATCCCAGCGTGGGAGATGTGAAAAGAATGGGCTCCCCAGATCCTCCTCCGTGACATGGAAGAAACGTTTTAAATAGCCCAGTGATTGGCGTTGGATATTATCCATATAGGGATAGAGCCGTCTCAACAGCAGAGGGCGCCACGACGATTCCGGCCAGCGGCCCCAGAACTGGCGGATCTTCGTTTCCTTGAAAATGTCGTAGCCGCCCAGCATTTCATCGGCGCCTTCGCCGCTCAGAACCACTTTGATCCCGCTCTCATGCACGAGCCTTGACAGCAAGTACAACGGGGCAGGCGCCGTACGCAGGATCGGTTGTTCCGTGTGCCAGATCACATCGGAAAACACTCGAGCGATGTCCACATGACTACAGTGGATGTCGCTGTGTGAGGTTCCCAAGAACGAGCTGGCTTCACGTTGGTATAGGCTTTCGTCATACTCGTTGTCCTCGAAGCCGACAGAGAAGGTCCGAAGCCTGCCCCCAATGCTCGTTCGAGCCAGCGCCGTGATAACGGTAGAGTCGATCCCTCCACTCAGATAGGCGCCAACGGGAACGTCTGACCGCAACCGGATCTCTGTCGCATCCCGCAGGAGATCCAACAACTCTTCAGCAAGGGGCTCCTCTGATACGTTTCCGGTGTCACTCTGGGGAACGAGAGCAAGCATCCAATATGGCCTCACAGTGATGCGGCCATCTTGAATCACCATCGAATGGCCAGGAGGTAGTTGTTTGATGTCTCGGAATGCCGTCCGAGGAGGCAAGGTCACCCAATAGGTAAAAATTTGGTCGAGCGCGGTCAAATCGATGGCGCTCTCAACTTCAGGACAGGCCAGCAGCGCCTTGATTCCTGAGGCGAACAGGAAGGTGTCGTCTGTTTGAGTATAGAACAGAGGCCTGACGCCGAAACGGTCACGAGACAGGAACAGCTTGCGGTTGGTGGCATCCCAGATTGCAAAGGCCCATTGTCCGTTGAGCCGCTCCACACAACGTTCGCCCTCTTCTTGGTAGAGATGAAGGAGCACTTCCGTGTCAGAGCTCGTGGCGAATCGATGTCCCTTCTTGATTAGTTCATCGCGGAGCTCGACAAAATTGAAAATCTCTCCATTGAAGGTGATCCACAGAGAGTCCTTCGCGATTGACATCGGTTGATGGCCACCGGCCAAGTCGATGATGCTCAGCCTGGCGTGAGCAAGACCTACCGGCCCGTTGCTGTAGATTCCGACATCGTCAGGTCCGCGATAGCGGATCGTCCCGATCATCTGCCGCAACAGCTCCCGGTTCGCCGATGCTCCGCGTAAATGCACCGTGCCGGCTATGCCACACATTTATGCAGGACCCCCGGATTTGTCGCTCTGACGATTCATGCCACAGCCTTAGCGGAGCCGGCGGCGTACCGTCTTTGGTAATGTGTTCAGGGTACGGACTGCCAACGACTGAAGGGACCCAGGCATCCATCGCCTAACCAGCATGTCGAAGCGGCTTCTCCTGCGATATTCGATTCTCGAATCGAGGAGCGCGAGTTGATCTGGGCTCAAACGCCAGCCGGATGCGCCGCAATTGTCCAGGATATGCTCCGTCGAATTTCCCTTTGGGATCGCGACGACTCCATCCTTGCACACACACCAGTTGATGACGATCTGTGCGGGCGACTTACCCGTCATTCGTGCCAGTTCACCTATCACGCCGGTGGGGTCGCAATCACGAATGCGGTTGAGGCCACGAGCCAGCGGACAGTAGGCGATCACGGTCACGCGGTTGGCCCGGCAGTATGGCAAGAGATCTTTTTCAATGGTGCGATCGATGAGGTTATATCGAATCTGATTGGACACGATTGGATACTTTTTTAGAGTCTTCTGTGCCTCTTTCAATTGCTCCATCGAGAAGTTACTGACACCGACGAATCGTATTTTCCCGGCATCCACCAGGTCCGTCATTACTCCCATCGTTTCCACGATGGGGATGGAAGGATTGGGCTCATGGAGCTGGAGTAGATCGATGACGTCGATTCCCATCTTGCGCAAACTGGTATCCACGGATCTTCGCAAGTCCGCCCTTTGGAAATTTTGTGGCGAAACCTTTGTGGCGATGAACACGCGGTCGCGCATGCCTCGCACGGCTTCGCCGACGACAGTTTCAGTTCCATAGGATTCTGCCGTATCGATGAATACAGCTCCGGCCTCCAATCCTTTCCGCAAGGGCGCTAGCCCAGCCTGGTAACTCCAGGTGCCAATGCCGACCTCAGGAATAAAGACGCCTGTTTTCGCAAGCTCGGTCACGATCACGGTTGCAGCCAGCCTTACGGAGCGCAGGAGGGAAGTGGTGGGATACGGAGCGTCCTGACCCCATATCGTTTGAGAAAGTTTGAGACCTCATCTCCCAATTCATTCGAGTAGCGAGACTGTTCCTTCTTGGCGATCTCGATCCACATGATACCCTGGGTCTGTAGGCGTTGACGGACATCATCGGGAATGTCCCACAGACTGAGAAATACCTGGGATGCGCCGGGAGTCAGACGTTGGGCCGCGTCACGAACACCCTCTTCGACGACTTCCAATCTCCAGGGCCCGCCACTCCGTCGCCACCAATTGCCGGCTGGTTTCCGGATCTCATAGCGATGGCCATGCTGTTCGCAAAGCAGGCCCGAGCCGACAAAGAAGTGAATCATCTCGGCCACGATGTTTCGGAACATGTGGGCCTTCTCGCCGTCGGACACCTGCTTGGGGAATTCCGGGTCTCTGCTCACGACTCTGGCCGGGAACCCTACTGCAAGGCAGCGTGGTGGTATCGTTCCGTGCACCACGGAATGCGCGCCCACCACAGCCCCGTCTCCGATCTTGGTCTTAGGCAACACAAATACTCCCCAAGCCAGTGATACGCTGTTGCCGATTTCAATAGGCTCAAAATCCACCGCATACCCTTCGAATTTACTCAGGAAAGAATTGTGACCGAATATCAGGCAATGTCCGCCAATGCCGGAATCGTCTCCTATCACAATCGAACGAGCAGGATTGATAAAGGACATCTGCATGATTTGACAGTTGCGCCCGACCACGAACCTGGAATCCGGGAACTGGAGGCCGCCTACAAATACCTGTTCATTGATCTTGCTCCCTTCCCCGATGTCGATGTAGGGGGTATCCATGAATGTGGTCGATCCAACCTGAACATAGGCTCCCAATCGGATGTCCTTGCCACGCACGATAGTCAGAAATCCGATCGATGTGTGATCGCCTACTTCAACTCGATCCCCGCATATGACGGATCCAAAGCCGATGGAGACCCCCTTGCCGATCCGGTAACCTCTGAGCCTGTAGATCCACGTTTTGATAAACCCGGGCCACAGCCCAAACAGAAGGATCTCTCGAATCGGGATACGTGATTTTTCAATCAGCACGAGATGCTCGCCAGCAAGACCATCATGTTGAGATCTATGGACGCCATTAGACGGAAAGGCCGGCTCCGCCGTCGACCACTAACGTGTGGCCAATGATTGAGCGGGCCGCGTCCGAACAGAGAAACTGAGCAGCCTGCGCAACTTCATCGGGAGTGACAAGCCGGCCGATCGGGGTTCGCCTCGTCTGTTCTGCCAAACGATTCTGGGCATCTGGCATCGACATCCAGGATTCAGTCGCGATTGTTCCTGGGGCAAGGATGTTAACCCGGATGCCTCGCGGGGCCAGCTCCACCGCCAGATGCCTTGCCAACGCTTCCAACGCTCCCTTCGAAGCCCCTATAAGCGAATAGGCAGGCACCACACGTAAGGCCCCCTGCGAGCTGACGGCTACGATGCTGGCGCCCATTGCAAACTGAGGTAAGATCCTTTTCACAATATCGAAGAAGGCGCGCACATTAAGGGCAAATGTCCAATCATAATGCCTGAGGGTAAGCTCATCGAACGGCTTGTGGACTCCGGTTGCTGCACAGTGCACCAGGCCGTGGAGCCCCCCCTTCAGGCCGGCAACGGTTTCTTCCACGCTCTCAAGGCCTTTGGCGATGGTGAGATCCGCGCGACAGAGGGTGAGGGAAAGATTCTCCTGCTGTGCTTGGGCAAGCAGGGCGTCCGCTGCCTTCTGCCCACGAACATAGTTGGCAATGACGGTCGCACCTGCTCGTGCAAATTGCAGAGAAATGGCGTGGCCAATTCCGCGCGTTCCTCCCGTCACCAACACGTTCTTGTCCTTGAGTGAAAAGGCTTGGATCATCACGCCAACTTGGGTTGCATCTCTGGATGAGTCTTCCAGTAGGCATTGAGAATCTCATCGTGAGCGTTTGGGGCAAATTGTTCGTGCGGAGCAAACACAAAGAACAGCTCGGCAGAACACACTTTCTTCTCACCTATCTCCGCAAAGCAATCGGCCGTCGCGTAAGTTGCACGATTTTGCGTGATCTTCGCGTGTAGAATAATCTTTTGGTCAGGCTTTACCCAATCGTGAAAACTCGCCCCCTTGATCTTGCCTAGCATGGCCCGCCCTGGATGGGTGCCATCAGCATCAAGGCATCGTCCGGCTGCTTGCGCCATCATTTCAGTCAAGAGGACTCCAGGGACGACCGGAAATCCTGGAAAGTGGTCACGAAAGAGTTCCTCGTGAGCAGGTAACGTCTTTGAGGCTTTGATCTGTTTGCCCGGCTCCAACTCAAGAATTTCGTCGACAAGTATGAATCTCATGTCCGATCAGAGCCCAGTTTCCTCATCAACGAAGCAGAGACCATTGACCAGGCTCCCTAGGTGAATTTTCCGTTTCGTTGCATGACATCCAGGATATCGCCAACCTTTTTGATCCCTTGAACATCGTCATCCGTCAACACGATGCCAAAGTCACTATCCAGACTAGCCATCAGGGTCAGGACACCGAGCGAGTCCCAGGCTGAGATCGCATCGCGATGCGTGTCAGGAGTCAATTGCTCAGGGGATACTTCAAACAGTTTTGCAATCCACTCGACGCCGTCACGTTGCGTCATACGACCTTTCCCTCTCTCGATTTTGCGCTATTGAGCTGAGCATCCACCGTCCACCACCATATTGGCGCCGGTAATCCATTTACTCTCGGGCGAAAGCAGAAACGCGGCTGCGCGCGCGACATCCCTCGGGCTGCCAAACCCCAAAGGATGTGTGTCTTGAAGGGCTTGGACTTGCTGCGCCGTCAATCCAGAGAACGCTTTCTCTGTCATTTCTGTCCGAACGATGCCGGGAGAAAGCACATTGACACGAACGTTCCGTCGAGCCAGCTCAATGGCCATGGCTCGTGCGGCAGCCGTCACGGCGCCTTTGCTTCCACTGTACGCAATTTGGCCTGGTTTACCGATGAGGCCATAGATCGCCGAGATGAACAGAATGGAGCCGCCATCGTCGTTGAGAAGATCTCGCCGAGTTACTGCTCGAGCCAACTCCATTCCACTCAGATAATTCACTTGCATCATCGCTTGGAGCTTCTCCGGACTGGTAACGCTCAGCGGCAATGTTTCCACGGTCCCTGCTGCATGACATAAGCCGTACAGTCGTCCGGCTGCCGTCACGGTGTCCTTGATGGCCGGCATGATGTCGGCCTGGCGGCTCAAATCCAGTTCAAGAATCCGGCAAGCCAGCACGTTGGCCTGCCGCGCCGTCTCTTCCAATCGTGTTCGATCGCGACCGATTAAGACGAGGCCTGCGCCTTGTCGAGCAAGATAGACGGCCACTGCTCGTCCGATGCCGGAAGAGGCGCCGGACACCACGATGGTTTTCCCCTGAAATGCTTTCTCACCTTCACTGTTCAAGCCGGCACCTCTGTACTGTTGTTGAGTTCGACTGAATCCAATATAGCCGCGGGGTCCAAGTCGACAAGCGCCGATCCCCAGGATAAACCCACGCCGTAACCTAACAGCATCAAACGCAGGGCACGGTTCTCCGGCCTTGTCAGCTTTCCTTGGGTCAGGGTCAAGGGAATCGAGGCTCCACCTGTGTTTCCAAAATCTTTGAGAATGATGGGGACCTTCTCAAGAGAGAGCGATTGCTTTGCGCAGAGATGCTTCATAATGAATTGGTTCGATTGATGGAAAATAAAATAGTCGATGTCGTCGGAAGAGGTGCCGGCGCCCGCCAGGGTTTCATCGATCAACGCCGGCACCCGCTTGATGGTGAAGTTGAAGATGAGCGCGCCATTCATGCGCACACAGTGTTTGCGTGGGTCTGAGACGAAACGGTTTCGAAATCCTCCGGATTCGATGATCATGTTGTTGTATCCGCTGCCATCTGAATGGAGGGCATAATGCCAATCGGCAGTCGAGCCTGGCTGAACGGCCTCCAGCGCAGTGGCTGAGCCTGCATCTCCAAACAGCAGAGAGACCGATCGGTCCGCTTTGTCCGAAAACCGGGTTGGGGTTTCCCCATGCAACACGAGAGCGCGGCGTACGCCTCCGCCTTGAAGCATCATGGCCGCGAGCCACATGCCGTACGGATAGCCGGAACAGCCTAGACCCACGTCGAATGCGGCACAGTGGTCGGCCAGTCCCAAGCGGTGGTGGACAACACAGGCTGTGGAGGGTAAGAAATAATCCGGTGTTTGAGTCACCAGAATCAAGGCATCGATCGAGTTCGGTTTCCAGCCCAGTCTATCCAAAGCCCGTTGTGCGGCTGCAGCACAGAGATCGCTGCTGCAGACAGCGTCTCCTGCGAGCCGCCTGGAGGCCACGCCGGCCATTCCCGTCACCTTACGAATTTCTTCGTCGCTAAACTCGACTGTGTCAGTCAGGTTGTTGAATCGTCTGCTGGGAACACAGGTACAGATCGCGGCGATTCGAGCTCCCGAAGTTTTCACAAGTGCCATCTATGCGACCGCCTTCTGCATCTCATATTCCCACGCTGCCCTTTGACGCGTCAGTGAACAACGCACGGAATTGTCGTAACGGCCCCGTCCGAATACCCTGGTCAAGTCAAGCTATGTGGTGTAATCAGTCGATGGCTCCTGATGTATGTCTCAATCAAAACGGATTGCAAGGGGCAGGTGTATCCAGTTCTAATCGCGAGCCACGCGGATAGCCTCATATCATGCTCCCTGCTCTACCCTCACACATATCTGCTATCTGCGCTAGATCATGATCTATTTACTTAGTAGTACAGAAACCTCAAGTATTTTTCTCCATAATCGAGAAGTTACGCCAAATCATAGTAGCTATACTAGTGTAGCAGGTGGAATGAGAGTTCAAGTCGTCATTACCGGATAGTTTCTCTCCGCAGACGGACAAGAGACAACAACATTACGCTGTACCGTCCTAAGAACCCTCATACACACACGAGATTCCCAGCAAATACATCACTTAGTTATGATATGCATATGATGCATGTTTTCAATCTGCTACCATGAAAACTTAATTATGAACATGATTTGTTCAAAATCATCGACGTAACCTTCCACTCTTGTACTTATCCCGCTTCATATCCAATTCACACTCCTAGCACATCAACACTTCAAGTTATTGTTTTAACAAATTGATTCGAGTCCATAGTTACTATCAGCGCATGTGTTACCCGGCGGGGCACTGCTCTTGCTTTATCCCCTCCAAATGCATTGGCAATCCATGGTCCAAACCAGCTTCCCTCTGTGCCGGTGGATTACCGCTCATACATTGGTGACGAACGCACCTCAATGAGCTTGCACTGTAGTGGGTTGAGTCAATACTACGGAGGAGTGCATGCACCAAACGAAACGCCAACATCTCGTCACAGGTTACGCAGTCTCATTGAGCGTCATGACAGTCGTCTTGTCCCTGCTTCAACCTATTTCTCCCGCTTCTGCGCAAGATCAAACGAGGTCTATCAGGCAGGATATCGCCGGACCAAGCACTCAAGGACGGCGAATCGAAAACGGAGCCAGCGGCCATCGCTATCCAATGAAGCCCGTCGAAAAATCTCATCGACTGATTCGAAAGCCACAAGATGTACCGCTCGCATCGGTTGAGTCCCCTCTATCCGACTCCTCAACTGTCAACTCCGTACCATCATCTCAACCCGAGGAACCGTCAGTATCGCGTAGAAGTATCGGAGTAGCTGTACCGCTTGCACCCATAAGCGGTACAGCATCGACTGCGGCCACCACAGGATTTACGGTAACTGGCACAGCGCCAGTCGGCACCATGCCCTTGGCCGCTGCAAGCGTAGGCAACCCGACTTCCTCAGGTAGTGGAAGTGCCGGTGGGCGAGCAATGCGAAGATTATCTGCAGAAATGTCGGGAGTAGTACAACTGGTGTCACCGCCTTCGGCCCCAATACCTTCAGGAGGTCCCGTCACTGACAATCCAGTCATTGGAATGAACCCATCCAGTCTATCCTTTACAGCTCAACAGGGAGAGATCAGCCCTGCGACCCAGATCCTGACTATCAACAATACCGGTCACGGCGCCTTGAACTGGTCTGCCGGCCATAGCGCAACGTGGTTGACCCTCAGTCCAACCTCCGGCACCGGCACCGGCGTGGTCACAGCCAATGTGGTAGCCGGCGCCTTGGCCCCAGGCAGCTATAGTGAGACCATTACTATCAGCGCACCAGGAGCAACCCCGGTCACGACCCCCGTCTCCTTCACCGTCACGGCCGCGCCGGTACCGTCTTCCATCAGCATGACCCCCGCTAGCCTATCCTTTACCGCGCAACAGGGAGACAGCAATCCTCCGGCACAGACCTTGACCGTGAGCAACACAGGGAACAGCACACTCCGCTGGGGCGTCAGCCATGACGCCGCCTGGCTCTGGCACACGCCAGGTAAGGGTATGGGAGCGGGCGCCGTGACCATCGGCGTCACACCCGGTTCTCTTTCCGTCGGAACCTATAATGGCCAGGTCACACTGTGGCCCAATGGAGCAACGACCCCGGTCACGGTTCCGGTGACCTTCACCGTCACGGCCGCACCAGTCCCTGCCATCGCTGCCAGTCCCACGAGCCTCGCGTTCACCGCGACCGAGGGGGGCAGTAATCCCGCTGCGCAAACGCTCAGCATTAGCAACACCGGCGGCGGCACCTTAAACTGGCGTGCAAGCGAACACACGGGTTGGTTGACCCTCAGCGCTGGCACCGGCAGCGGCAATGGCACCGTGACTTTGCAGGCGATTACCGGCGCCTTGGCCCCGGGCACCCATACCGGTACAGTCATCCTCAGCGGAGGCACCAGAGTGACGCCTGTTACAATTCCTGTTTCCTTCACCGTCACAGCCGCACCGGTCCCTGCCATCGCTGCGAATCCCACGAGCCTCGCGTTTACCGCGGTCCAGGGAAGCAGCAATCCTCCGGCCCAGACCTTGACCGTGGGCAACACGGGGAGTAGCACACTCCGCTGGGGTGTCAGCCATGATGCCACCTGGCTCTGGCACACGCCAGGGAAGGGTATGGGAGCGGGCGCCGTGACGATCGGCGTCACACCCGGTTCTCTTTCCGTCGGAACCTATAATGGCCAGGTCACACTGTGGCCCAACGGAGCAACGACCCCCGTCACGATCCCCGTCGCCTTCACTGTCACGGCGGCACCCGTGCCACCGGCCATCAGCGCAACGCCCACGAGTCTCGCGTTCACTGCAATCCAGGGGAGCAGCCCTCCAGCCCAGACCGTGACCGTTAGCAACACGGGCAGCAGCACACTCAGCTGGGGCGTCAATCATGACGCCACCTGGCTATGGCATACGCCAGGTAAGGGTACGGGAGCTGGCGCGGTAACCATCGGCGTCACACCCGGTTCGCTTCCCACCGGAACCTATAATGGCCGGGTCACAGTATGGCCCAACGGCGCAACCCCCGTCACGATCCCCGTCGCCTTCACTGTCACGGCGGCACCCGTGCCACCGGCCATCAGTGCAACGCCCACGAGTCTCGCGTTCACCGCAATCCAGGGGAGCAGTAACCCCGTCGTGCAGACACTCAGCATCCGCAACACCGGCGGCGGCACCTTGACTTGGACCGCAAGCGAGAACACCGGCTGGTTGACCCTCAGCGCCGGCACCGGCAGTGGGAATGGTACCGTGACCTTGCAAGCGACCACCGGCGCCTTAGCTCCAGGCAATCATACCGGCTCCGTCACCCTCAGCGGAGGCACCGGAGTGACCCCCGTCACGATCCCCGTCGCCTTCACTGTCACGGCGGCACCCGTGCCACCGGCCATCAG
>CBDDRW010000060.1:0-93481 GCA_965233175.1 uncultured bacterium | reverse complement strand
TCGGAATTACTCCCTTGTGTCTGTCACCCTCTCCCGCTATGCTGCGCCCTTTACGAACCGGCCACCAGCCCACGTAGTCACGAAGGTGCGGTCAAAGCGATTCCTCCATGGGCACCATACTCGTCATTGATGATCAGGAACCAATCCGCACGCTTCTTCGTGCCGCGCTGGAAGGGGACGGCCACCAAGTCCTCGAAGCGTCGAATGGCCTGCTTGGTCTTGAGCGGTATCGTGAGCGAGCAGCGGACTTAATCATCATCGACATGCTCATGCCTGAGATGAACGGGCTTGAATTGATGAAGGAGCTGACCAGGAGCTTTCTCAACGTCAAAGTCATTGCCATGTCCGGCGTCCTCGAAAGGAGGAAGGGAGGGCTACACGCCGCCAAGCTGTTGGGTGCGCGACAGACGTTTCAAAAGCCCTTAGAGATAAGAGCCTTACTCGATGCCGTTCGATACGAATTGACACAGTAGCAGCCTGACAGCTCCACAAGTTGCTTAAGCGCAAACGCTAACGCGGGACCAGATGCGGCAACAGATCATCAATATGCACCGCTTAGATGAAGGCCCACAGTTGCCCAAGCTGGGATAGTTTCGATGACATCCTGAAGCGTTCGTAGACCTCCGGCCCGCTTTGGTCAATGCGTTCTCCTGAATTATTCCTCCAACGATCGGTACTACTGCACCCCTTTCTCTCTCTTTTGACAAGAGTCGATGTTGTCCTGGATTGTGACTATTTGGTCGGAGTGCGCTCTTCCTTCGGATTCAAAATAAGGAATAAGGTCATCCTTGGAAATTTTCTTGATGTCGGAGTCCACGCGGTTTGCCTCTTCGCGTACTCTCAGTGCGACCAACAGGCCGAGTGGAGGTTTAAAGATGGCTGGGGCGTCCTGGCCCGTGCTGACTGGTTTTCAGGAACATGTGACGGAGAACCGCTTGATGTGGCCCCTCCCTCAGTGGGAGATCGGCCTCTGAAAGGACGTGGTACTGATGAAGATGAACGATATAACCAATGGGTCAGGACACGGAGACCAATACTCAGGCTCTGAGGTTCTGCAGCCCAAGTGTTGAAACCACTATAATTCAATCGCCGATTTCCATCTTTTCCCCATACCCCAATCTGCTTGACGGGTTTCGATGCACGGTCTAGCCTTCAGAGGAAAGCATGCCTGTCTTTTGAGCGGCATTCGGGTGGGACAAATGGCGGTCACAACACATTATCTTTATACTCTGCGGTTCGAGCGCGGCAGCGTTGAGGTCAGAGACAAGCCGCTCGTAGAAGCACTATGGCAGCTGGTTATGAGAACGCAGTGTATTCCTGGGCACCGGATTGTCATCGAGGCGCACGAGGATCCAGCAGATCCCCTCGAAGTGGGGGCCGCGCTGCGTCGCCTCGAGGCGTTACGTCACCATCTCGTGGGGCAATCCATTGAGGCACAACGGATTGAGTTGCAGGTTCATGGGAAGGGTTGCTGTCAGGAAACGAAGGGGGTCCCTGCCGAGTTTTGGTGGCGCGCAGAGATCTATCTCTTTCCACGAGTGGCAAGCTTGTATCCCGATGTGGGTGATGCGCTTCTCAGTGAACGGGAGGTGTCCGGGTTAGAGGATGCCAGGGGGGCGACGTTTCACGACGTGGATGCGAATTGCAAGGAACTGGAAGGCCAACATCCCACGGTTGAATGGAAGCGAATCCTGGGTCATGCATCGTTGAGACAATGGATTGAAGCCGGCGCATACCATCCGTACTTCGCATCCGGAGCCTTAAATATAGGCCCTACATTTCCTAAATATTATTGAAGGCCTCATCCTTAAGGCGGGAAACGAGACCGCCGGCAGAACGTCCGACTCGCCAAAGCCAGGCAGATCCGGCGCGATCACATATGCCGCCTGAGAGAGCTCAGGCACGACCTCACGAAAAGTGCGTACGGAGCCAGGAAAGCCGTGCAGTAGCAGGATGGCGGGCTTAGACGGGTCATCTGCCGTGATGAACGACAACTCTGTGTCGTCGGACAGGCGAAGTCGTTGACGGATCGCTGGGTTCATGTCAGAACTCCCTCCCCTTGATCGATTGATCGTATCGCAATCCGTTTCCGCAAGCACAGCTGCTCGAAGTCGGCGGCAAGCTTCAACATTGCCAGTGGCGTCACGCACGTCATCGTCGAAGATCTTGTCGACCGAACGGATTGGCTCGGCAGCATGTGTGCCATCGCGCGTAATTTTCGATGAACACATTGTTCGCGTTCTCGTCCCAGGCACCTGAATTCAGCTCCCGGACCCGAGCGTGGCCCAAACGGCGGTACGAAGTACTAGGCCATGCTCGATCACGTTCGCCGAGGCGGTGAACATGATTGCGGCGGGACTCGGTCGACCCATCCGCTACACCAGGATCATGCCGGAAGATTTCGTCGTCACCATGCGGTATATGCTCCTGATGACATCGTTCTGCTGCACTCGGCATGCTACGCAGAGGCAATCGTTCGAGCGAGACCGTTGACAATGAGCGTGTTCATGCTCAGACGCTCTAGGTGTCAGCCGCGATGCATCGAGGTATCGATAGTGATTTCAGGACTTGAACGAAGCGCCACATCCCGGCTGGGGCCTGCATGAACCGCATGGTTCATCTTCTCGCAACTGAGGAAGACGATCCGATCACTTCGTTTTAACAGGGGGATAATCTTCGAATGCCTCGACGATTCCCGCGTTGGCCATTTCAACATTCATCTTCGGACTATCTCCCAATGACCCCACGATTGTGCCCCGCCATACCAAGTCCTTTTTTGACGATTCAGCGAGATCTATGATTAAGGTGCCTTCCTGATATTCGTAGGTGGTCATGGTAGTAACATCATGGCCGGAATAGCCGGTACGCCATCCATACATGCCACCGTATACTCCCCGGGGGGCGCTAGTGCTCACGAATTTTTGCTTGTTCTTTACCCCAACCCAAAAGTGTACCAGCAGGTCGGGACGCTCTTCCAAGCCGACTTCCCGTAGGCCTTTGGCAGTCAGCTGCTGGCCGACTATTTCTTCGATCCGCTTCCGCAACAGCGAATTCTCCAACACCCCGCCCTGATCTTGCTCCGTCATCCCCGAAAAGGAAAACGTCCGAAACGCAGAGAACTCGGCGGACGAATCGAAATCTGTGAACACCTTCGGCCCCACACAGCCTCCGGCAGTGAGCAGACCCAGCGCCAGCCATACGAGTAGGAATCTGATGTTCATCTTATGTCTTTTCCCACCATGAGGTCTTATTCAGAACCACAGGTTAGAACTTATTACCAAGCCAACTTTGTCTCAACGAGTCATAGGCCAGGACCTTTCTTCGGAAAGACTGAGGGCGCGAACTTCGCGCACGAATCCTCAGAACAACTCCCAGCAATCAATCGTGGGTCAATTGGCTCCATCCTCTCTGGTGACCACGACAGAAAACGACTTCCCATCATGGCTGAGGGTGCCCACGGCTTCTATAAGTTTCTTCGTGGTATCGTTGTTGGGACGCACGCGCACTCGAATCACCTCACCAGACTTGCCATTCGCAATGTGTAAGCAGTTCGAAGGGTGTTGAAGGGTAGGGAGGCGAGGCGAGGATTCCATTTCGTCCATTGAAAATTCCTCCGGGATTGGTTGATGGTGAAATGCGACTGCCAGGAGCGGTGTTACAGCCGAAGTCATGGCTCCGACCATAACATCAGGCTTACCCGCACGAGACCCGTCCGGCGATGGAGCTAATCATCGACTCTCCAGGTGCTCGTTTGGTGGAAACACAAGCCTATAGCACCTCTACGCCCCCTGGAGAATCGCGGAAGCTAGGAAACCCCCTAGTTTGATCCGCGACTCCTAAATCGGTTCATTTGCAACTCTGGATGGTAGTGCTATCCTTGCCCTAACAGCCAGATTGGAGGCCTATGCCATGAAGCCTATTCTCTATCATGACATTGACGGCGTATTATTCGGTGAGTACGCAGGAGAATTTCAGCTCCGTCCAGGTACCAAGACGTGGATCAAGTGGGTACATGAACAGTTCGACATTGTGTTTCTGACCATGTGGAGGCACGAAGAGATTGATACACTGTTAGCCGTGCTCACAGTGGAGAAGTATATGAAATCTCTTCACGCTCCAGGTTTTCGCTCGGCAAACTGGCAGAAGCACGATAGCAAGGAACTCTGGGTCGCTGAGGCGGTAGCGAAGACCGGCAAGCGTGACTGGCTTTGGATAGATGACGAGATACCAACCGTGGAAAGGCTCCAGCACCTTGGCCTTGATCCGAATCGGTGTTTCAAGGTCAACTCAAAAGGAGCCAACGAACTCGAAGTACTCAAAGACAAACTGTTTCAATTTCTCAGCCGCCCCCAAGCTGCATGAGTCTTAGCATCTCACCAAAATGTGTCAGGGCAAGACATTGATTACCTTGCCAGAGTTCTCTCCTGTGGGTGGGTCGACCTGGCACGCGCTGCCCTGATCGAGAGAGGTAGGCACTCAGCTGTGCGCTAGGTATGCTTCACCAGCCTGAAATCTTACCTTAATGCCTGTTCAAAAATAGTTTGATTAACCTTTGTATATTCTATCTCGTGCTCCGTCCAATCAATGCGCTTCTGAATTTCTTCCGGAGGCGTGGGAACAGTTCCTGCGTCATTCACGAGATAAGCTTTCCAGAAATGGATACTCAATTCTTGCTGTCTTATTATCGCCCCGATGATTTTCCCACGATCCAACGATGTGAGCCCATATGCGTCTGCCAATACTCGGACTTGCTCAGCCTGGCAAACAGATGGGCTACGATCAGGCCTCGATGAAACACACCATGTCCAAGCCATATACCCGATATCTTCCAACGGCTCTCCAAGGGCTGCCATATCAAAGTCTATAAACGCACGAGGCCTACGATCTTGGGAAACCACGTTGTTTGGGCCTGGATCGTGATGACAAATAACCTTTCCCTTCCTCCACGAGATCGGTATTCGCGGTTGCCGCGTGGAAGCGTTGTAATAGTTGTCCTGCGCCCCAGACTTGTTCATTCTCGAACTGCTGAAAGTGCGCAGGCACCCAGCCCGGAATAAAACTTAGGATGTCACGATCGTGTTCATCACGGCCAAGAAACCGAGGTGCGCCATCGAAACCAATATGAGTGAGATGTGTAAGAAGCCGTGCCACGAAAAGAGATTGGAGCTTCACCGGACGTCGGACGGTGTCGCCTATACGAACCACACCGCCTGTGAGGCGCCCACCTAACAGGACTTCCTCTCGACAGTGCGCATCATTGTGATCCATGATGAAGCCTATCAACCTCAACGGCGCACGTGTAACGCCCTGGGACAGGGCTGGTCCGTTTCTATTACCCGTCCAACTTAGATCGAATCTTCTCGCTGCGCTCGTGTAATATTTGAACGATGGTTCTTAGCCTTCTGATCGTTTCCGCCAATAAAATCGATTCCCGCACTGCCTGCATTGCCAGGGAAACCAGCCTGCCAGTCGATGGAGGTAATCTTTGAAACTATGCCGTACCGACCGACGGCAATGTGTCGACCCGCACGCAGGGCAGCTCACCGCTCTTGCCTGCGCGTGCGGCTTCACACCGTGGCGGACGGAACGTTGGGTAGCCATAATTGCCTGATGGGGTTGATTAAACCGCTTAGCATACACCGATATGAAGGTTGTGACCAAGTGGGCAGATAACCTCTGCTAAAACTCGGCTGAAAATATCTCCCACACGAGGCAGAATCCTTTTTTTATAAATGACAGAACGGAGCGGGATCTACCGTCACCGCACAGATGGAGTACGCATCAACAACTACCTGGAGTTGTAACGTTTTCTCAGTGGCGTACCTGCGTAGTGGCTGTGCAACTTTGCCAGAAAAATACGGTAAGCATTTGACGATACACTGTGTGGTGATATAGTCGGCGAGGAGTTGGCATGAGACGGGGAGATGCTATGCACTTCGTTCGTATCGGCAAGAAGACCTTGAACCTCGATAGTGTAAACTATTGCGAAGCACAGATTTGGCAAGATGAGATGTCGCTAAAGGTCTATTTCGTTGGGGCTGCTAACAATACTCCGTTGGTATTTAGTGAAGAAGATGCCAAGGCGCTGTGGAAGTATTTGGAATACGTCGCTGAAAAACCTGTCTAAGACTTCTCCCGCTCAAGTTGCCACCAGCACCAACACCAACAGCATGCAGGCGGTATATCTGCATGATGCATGACCCTTTCTTGTTCAATGTTGCTGGCATAAGCCGTCATGGTCGCGATGAGGCTGATTATGATGCCCGGTCTTGTTCATTTTTGTTTCCTTTCGTGCCAAACCAGCAAAGCCATGCGGCACGTCTTTTATGATAACCGGAGTTGATCCTACACTGTGATGCATATAACTATGCCGTTGTTCCCTGGAGCTTTTATGCTTGGCCATCTATATATTACAATGCTTTGTCGTGGCTTACCTCTGGTCTTCGCAGGGAGATTTTAGGGTGAGAGCTTCATTGTTTCGCCCCCCTTGTCGCACTTTGCGGTTGAGTATGAAGGAGCGCAGAGGTTGTCATTTCTGATGGGGGTTAGACTTACCGAACGGGGGGTGCTCTCGCGTGTCGAAGAAGACTATGGTAGTCTGGCCTCTGACAGGAAGGAATCGATTACTGTGGTAAAACTTAGATACTGCGAACGGATCCATGCACAGTTCCCCGTTGTATTTGCTGGGGAGGCTTATGTGGGGGAAGGGACTGTGCTTAACCTGTCTGTCCCAGGCTGCGCCATCCACAGCCGAAAGCCAGTACAGCCAGGCGCCTATCTTGAGATGAGAATGCTCGTGCCTGATACCACCCCTCCGCTCCGAGTCGGATTAGCCAAGGTCCGTTGGTGTGAGGGGCGTCGGTTTGGTGTCGAATTTATTCAAATGCCTGGTGAAGACCAAGTCCGCTTGGGCCGTCTTGTCAAAAATGAGATCCCGCTCGCGACGGTATCTTTGTCCAGTGTGTAGCAAGGGGCATATTTCCGGTAATGGCCTTACCGGACTGTGAGGGGCAACGCGTATGACGAGAGGTCTTGTACTTATCATGATACTGCTCCTGGCAGGCTGCGCTGAGTCCTATACGGTATTCCATAGCCAGACAGGCAACCCGATCATATTGGCTCGGCGCGCAAACTCCTATGAAGATTGCCTCTCTACGGTGCGGGAGGAGGCGGCTCGACTCGGAGTCTCGCTGAGTACAGTGCACGTGAGAGGGTCTTGGCAAGGTCGATCCCTTCTCTGGCCCTTCGAGCCGGGGTATGCCTGCGAAGGGGCCATTGGCCCTGAACGCCTTCCCAGCGGGGCCTATCGACAGGGGCGCCCTCTATAGGCCCAGGCACCGCCCACTTCTTCGCGTACGCCTCACCATGACAATATTGGATGGTCGGAATAACGACGGAGAGTTGTACCGTTGAGCTGATCGCTCCGCGCAGGCTACACAAGGTGCTTGCGTTCTGATTGCCCCGCCAGGATTTTTCTGGCCGCACATAGGTTATTGGTTTGCCGCTGCTGACTCAGAGACGGCTCTTCCTCTACCGAGGAGAGTTGGTGTGTGAGGCTGATGTTGCGACGCGTGTCCGTCGTTTGGCACCCTATTTGAGTTCCACTCCGTTCTCCTACGATATTGTCGCATTTTCTTTGCCCTCCCTCGTCTCTTGGCTATAATCAAATTTTCGTAGTAGCCGGTCCTCGTTGCGGACAATCAGTCCAGACCTAGAAATGAGGAAACGGCTTAGGAGTTCACGCGGAAGCGGGGGTGCCAGATGATCAAAGCGCTTCTCGTTGAAGACAATGACATCGACGCTCAGCTCACACAGGATCTTCTTTCTGAATGGAGCATCGAGGAGTTCAGGATTACCCGTGTGAAAACGCTGGGAGAAGGACTCGCACTTCTCAGCCGTGAGCGATTCGATGCCGTGCTCTTGGACCTATCTTTGCCGGATGCGTTCGGTCTTCCTACGGTCAGGCAGGTTCATGCGACCAGTCCGACGATTCCCGTTGTCGTTCTGAGTGGCGTGAGCGACCAAGAGCTTGCTCTTCAAGCTGTCCAACAAGGAGCACAGGATTACCTTGTCAAGGGGCAGGGGCATCCTGAGTTGCTTGCCCGTGCTGTCCGCTATGCTATAGAGCGAAAACGCTCTGAAGAACATCTGACATACCTCGCGCAGTACGATCACTTAACCGGACTGGTCAATCGTACACTTTTTCGCGATCGTTTAGTTCAAGCCATGGCTCGAACCAAGCGCATGCAGCAACCGATTGGTCTCATGCTGCTTGATCTCGATCGATTCAAAGCGGTGAATGATACCTTCGGCCATGACATGGGTGACGAATTGCTTAAAGCCGTCACTGAACGGCTCAAGGTCTGTGTGCGAGAAGTCGATACGGTGGCCAGGATGGGTGGGGACGAATTCACAATTATTCTTGAAGGGGTGTTGTCAGAACAAAACATTCTTGCAGTGGCAAAGCGTATCACTGAATCGATTGCTGTGCCGTTTGAGCTCAAGGGACAACAGATCTCCATCGGTGTCAGCATCGGAATTACGATTTATCCTCAAGACGATCATTCTATTGATGAATTGTTGAAGCACGCCGACACGGCCATGTATCGGGCCAAACAGCAGGGTGGCAATGCGTTTCATCTTCACGAAGTCCCAAGAAATCACCCGGCCAATCTCCTTCCATAGCACGAGACCGCGACCGACATAGGGTAGAGGTCACGCGGCTTCCCTGAGGACGACGGTCTTGGATATCCTAATTCATCACCGTCCGATGTCCCCTAATGGCTGGTCTGTCACAATCACGGTTCCGCGTGGATTGGGGGTAAGGACATTTGAGGTGTCGAGTGACTCCCGACCGGGAGTAGGGTGGCAGTCTGGAGTGAGCACGATCCCCCAGTGCTGATTGTCACTGCACGTATTGTTGACGAGAAGCGCTTCTGCGTGGTGAAAGAGGAGAATTCCGCTCAGCATATTCTCTCGACACTGGTTTCTGACGAGCTCAGGGTGGCTTCCAGGGTCTCGGACCGCAATACCAAAATGGTGGTTTGCGCGACAGACATTATCGGCAATTCTCGGTTGTGCACCGGCAAACACAAAAATCCCTGATTCCCGGTTGCCGCAGACGTCGTTCTCGATAAATGTCGGTCTCGACTGCGGGCCATATATCACCACGCCGGACAGAACACCCTCCGTGGCGCGGCATTGTGTCACTGTACAAGAGGAGTCAAGCAGATTCATCGCCGAATGCTGATCGCTTCCAACATAGCGAAATGTGATGCCGGAAATACGACCGCCTGGGACTTGCTGAAGATAGAGAGGCCCCCCACGCCTGGAAAAGATTTGTACCTCATCTCGACCGGCCCCCACCAAATGAATGGGCCTCCCCGTGATAAAGACTTTGTCTTCATAGATTCCGGGGCGAACAAACACTTGATCCTGCTCTCCTGCATCGAGCAATGCCGCACTGGGTCGCGGGTACGAGTCATCGTCGTTCGCGTCGACGGTCAAGGTTTTCCCTCCGAGTGGATTCGGCGGAGGATCAGTCATCATGTTCCACTCCCTTCACCGCACTCACTGTGGTCTTGCCGAAAGGATTTGTTGAGCATATTGCGATCTGCCGATTCTGTTGTGGCATAGATGCGGATTATTAAAACGAACGCATGCCCACGCTATTCTTTCGCAACCCACCCAGCGACCGAGCGGCATTATTTCGACCATAACCAGGCAAGTCAAGTTCCCCCACAAATCATTGGCTACAGCCACTTTGCCTGGTAGGCGGCTTAAGCTGTCAAGCCGGTGAGCGCTCGAACAGATCGTACAAATCTGTCGAGCAGGTGAGGGAAGCCACGCCTTGGCTCATGGTATCGAACGACACCAAGCTCGTGGATTCTCGACCATTTTAACTAGACTGGTTCGATGCATAGTGGCACGGCGATTGCGTTATTCGAGAAGACAGATGCCGGGACATTGCCGAGCACTATGGAGGCATTATGGTGAAAATGATGATGAGCGTGCTGTCAGGAATGATTGTGGTGCTGTGTTCTCTCAATCTCGCCATTGCCGCTCCATCCAACATGCAGGAGCCGTCTCGACACCTCTATGATCGAGTGATGGAAGAGTTCAAGCACAGGGATTATGAGGCTGCGCTGGCCGGGTTTCGATTCTTTCTCGAACTCCACGGACAATCCTCGTTGGCCGCTAACGCGCAATACTGGACGGGAGAGTGTCAGTACAGATTGGGGCGTTATAAGGATGCCTTGAAGTCTTTCTACCATGTGGTGTCCGACTATCCACTGAGTCCGAAGCTTGCTGCCTCGACCTTGAAGATCGGGCAGGCCTATACAAGACTGAAGGATTACGAGAACGCTCGTATGATGTATGAACGAGTCGTCGATCAATATCCTGAAAGTGCTGAAGCAGAGTTGGCGCGGAAAGCTCTCGACACGATGTCGATGCGGGATGAGGAGCCGGTCTCTCAACTAACCGGCAATAAGGTCTCTGATTAATGTTGCAAGGCCAGCGGTGGATGTGTCGGCAAGACGCAGTGCAGTCAGTCGTCATCGCTGACCCCGAGCAGCTGAGCTAATTGAGGAACTGTATAGGACATGTTGGGGCTCAAGATGGTCGATGCGATACCGGCTGCTTGTAGGACAGACTGGATCTCTTGTTTTCGAGTGACCTCATGTGGCTGGGGAGGAGAACCTTCCTCAAGTAACACGACGTGATCCGCAGTCTTCGTTCCCGGATGCACCAATACAAAGTCGAGTTGCTTCAGGGCGATCTGTCTCAACACCTGCGACCGAGCCGTTCTTTCTGCCTCGACCCTGACGACAGACCAGAGCGGAACCCTCGCAAAGACAAGGTAGTGGTCTTCAACGGCCAGCCGTATGAGATTGTAGAGCAGGAGATCGGTGTCGGTGAGCAGAGGCTGAGGGTATAATGTGACATTTGGAGGAAGGACATAGGGCTCTTTCCTGGTCGGCTCAACGGTTGTTGAGGTCTTGAGCCGCCAAGCCAGGAAGGCCAAGAAAGACAGGGAAATCAAGAGCGCGATGGCGAGGCCAATGAATACGGGATCCATTGTGCCGTTATCGCCCAGGAATGGATTCACGCCAGCGAGGCCCATTCGGGACAATGGTGCCAAGGAGTACAGGATGGTTTGCCCCTGTGACAGATGGGATGTTGCCCCAACGACCGGTCACGGTTTGATAGGCCAAGAGAGCGAAGGCCACTGCTTCAAACACCTTACTGTCCCACCCCAAAGCCTCAAATGTCGTAACTGGAATCGGGGCAAAGACCGTCGCGAGGTGATTCATGATGGCACGGTTACGGACGCCACCACCGCCCACCACCACTTCGTCAATGTCCCCTGTAATCCACCGTCGAGCGGTTCCCACCGCTTTGGCCGTCCACATGCTGCATGTCGCCAATACATCCTCGATCGAGAGGTTATACTGCTGCTGAATTGCGATCAGCTCCTTGATGAGGTCAGGACCGAATGCTTCCCGTCCGGTCGATTTGGGTGGTCGTTGGGACAGGAAGGGATGCGCAAGCAGCTTGCCTAACAGTCGTGAGTCAACCAGCCCTTTCATGGCCATTCTTCCATCACGATCCATCAGCAACCTCCCGTCGGTCACATGGACCATGAGACTATCCAGCACCATATTGGCCGGACCCGTATCGAATGCTTGCACTCCGCTGAGGCGCCCCGCTTTCGGCACATAGGTGACATTGCTGATACCTCCAAGATTCACCACCAACCGTGCGCGACGCGCGTGCTTCAATAGCAACGCATGTGCCACTGGCGCCAGCGGAGCTCCTTGGCCGCCTGCGGCAATGTCGCGTGAACGAAAATTGGCCACCGTAGTAATCCCGGTTCGTTCGGCAATGACGGCAGGCTCGGCAATCTGGAGTGTCGAACGAATGGCGCCGACTCCCGGCGCATGGATACCATGCGGAAGATGATGCACGGTCTGGCCATGAGAGCCGATCAATGCCACGTCGTTCGGTTGAAGATTCGCCTGACGAATTACGTGCAGTGCCGCGTTTGCAAACCATTCGCCCAGTAGCGCATTGAGGTGACAGATCTCCGCGACCGTTCCAGAAACTGATGCAGAGAGAATGCGTTGCTGTAGCGAGCGTGGATAGGGCAACGTGTGTGCTGCGAGCGTCCGCGCCTTCAGCGAGCGATCTCTGCCTGTAATGTCCACGAGTGCCGCATCGACACCATCACCGGATGTTCCAGACATGAGTCCCACGACATGCATTCTTTGGCCCCTCCAATGACTGTTTCGTTAGGCGATGTGGATGTCAGTAGAGCGTTAGGATACTTAAAAAGGTTGTCCAGCAAGGTTGTCTCGAGCGCTACGCTAATAGAACTGCCGAGCGGGGTCAAGCGGGGAAACATCGTCAATTCATTCCAGGCACCCATGCAGATCGTTGCGTTGACAACGATAGAACCCGATGTTACCGTCCTCGCCCATGTTCATCGCCCGGTCCATCCTTCTCCTCTGGTGTCTTCTCGCCGGTCTGCGCTTGATGGTTGTACCGCCGGCCTTTGCGGCTTCGCCGGCTGAGCCTCTCAACATCGTCGTCACAATTCCAGTTCTCAAGGATCTCGCGCAACAAGTTGGCGGGGACCATGTCAGAGTCACGTCTCTGCTGAACGGTTATGAAAACGAGCACACCTATTCACCGAGACCAAGCGATTTGGTCGCAGTCCGAAAGGCTCGTCTGTTGTTCGAGGTTGGGATCGGTCTTGAAGTGTGGGTTTCTTCGCTGGTGAAGAACGCTGGAAGCCCGTCGCTTCGCATCATCACGACCTCTCAAGGAATCGGCCTGATTCGCGACCATGCAGATCATCGAGATGAGATACAGCGGGGGGGAAGCACGGGCGGCCCAGGCGGCAACCCTCATATCTGGATGGATCCAGAAAACGTCGCCATCATGCTGCGCCATATCACCGAAGCCTTGATCGCAGCTGATCCCGCCCATGCCACAGACTTCCGAAACCGTCAAGCCGTCTATCTTCAGCAATTAGATCGGCTTCGGAAAGAACTCTCAGATCGCGTCAAACGGTTACCAGATCGTCGCTTTATCGCGCACCATCCAGCCTGGCCCTATCTGGCTAGGCGCTTTGGTTTCGACGTGGTTGGGACCATTCAGATGCAATCAGGCACGGAGCCATCAGCCCTTCAGCTGCAAACTCTGATCAGCAAGATCAAGAAAGATCGGATCAAGGTCATCGTATCTGAAATTCAGCTCAGCCAAAAGCTTCCCGAGCTACTTGCCAAGGAAACCAAGACACGAGTTGTCGTCCTGACGACATTGCCGGGAGGTCTTCCCGGGACCGAGACCTACCTCGACATGCTCCGCTATAATGTGCTCCAATTGGCGAACGCCCTCGAGTTTTCCTAGCGATTTTGCGGGCTCTCAACTCAGCGCCAGAAGGAGTATCGGGTTTCGTGCCAGACTCCCAAGAGCCTATCATTCGGTTCGACCACGCGTCGTTTGGATTTCCCGGCGTCGTTGCGCTGAAGGATATTTCTCTTTCCATCAATGCGGGCGAGTTTGTCGGTGTCATCGGCCCGAACGGATCGGGGAAAACTACTCTCTGTAAAGCTGTATTGGGACTCATGGCTCCCGTCGAAGGCCATCTCCATATATTCGATTGTGCCTGCGATGAATTGCGCTGTCACCACCGGGCGAAGATCGGCTACCTCCCGCAAAAGGGTGTTGTCGACCGCAACTTTCCAGTCACAGTTCTTGAAACGGTGATGATGGGCCGGTATGGGGCATTGGGCTTGTTCAAGCGTCCAGGATCGAAAGATCAGGAGATCGCAGTTGAGTCTCTCACCCATGTCGGGATGGAGAGACACAGGGATATGGCTCTGGGCCATCTCTCCGGCGGCCAGCAACAGCGTGTATTCATCGCGAGGGCGTTGGCCCAACAGCCTAAAGTCCTCCTGCTTGATGAGCCGACCACAGGACTCGACATCACCGCTCAGCATAACGTCATTGAGTTGGTTGAACATTTACACGACGAACTTGGCCTCACCGTGCTCTTAATCACCCATGACATCAACATGATCCGTTCACGGGTGGACCGGCTCGTGCTTCTCAAAACCCGCCTCTATGCCGCAGGGCCTCCTGCTG
This sequence comes from uncultured bacterium, assembly GCA_965233175.1. Lineage (GTDB taxonomy): Bacteria > Nitrospirota > Nitrospiria > Nitrospirales > Nitrospiraceae > Palsa-1315. The sequence goes on along the minus strand of CBDDRW010000060.1, from coordinate 79,327 downwards.
ATGTGCTCAAACCGGAAATCCTCAGTGAGGTCTATGGGAAAGACTTGGTGATTACGGAGAAAGATTTCGTCATCGTTGAGGATTATCATCACCACCGTTGACCATACAGTCCGATGTTTGAACTCTTCATCTACGATTTCATGCAGCGATCCCTCCTTGCGGCGGCGATGGTGGGAGGGCTCTGCTCCGTCATTGGTGTGTTCGTCGTACTGCGAGGGTTGGCATTTGTCGGGGCAGGCACGTCACACGCGGCATTTGCCGGCGTCGCACTGGGCTACCTCATGGGGTGGCCGCCGTTGGGACTGGCGGTCCTGTTCGGTCTTGCCACAGTGTGGATCACAGGCTGGGTCGAAGAAAAAGGCCGGATGAAGCTTGACGTCTCGATCGGCATTCTCTACACCACGACGATGGCCCTGGCCATTCTCTTCATCGGCCTCATGAAAGGGTATAACGCGGAAGTGTACGGCTATTTATTCGGTAGCGTCCTGTCGGTGACGAGTGAAGAGCTGCGCATCATCGGCGGGTTGAGCATCCTGGTGCTTGGTCTCATTCTCTTGTTCTCGAAAGAACTGTACTTTATTGCGTTCGATCAAGAGATGGCCGAGGCATCCGGCATCCCAGCGCGAAGGATCTTCTTTCTTTTGCTCACACTGGTCGCGCTCACCGTGGTCGTCTCCTTGAAAACTGTTGGTGCGATTCTCGTGTTTGCCATGATTCTGATTCCCGCCTCCACCGCGTATCAACTCACTTCCAGTCTCATGACGCTGACCCTCTATTCCGTCATCATCGGCATTACGACGGCTGTAGCCGGCGTGGTGATCTCTGCCACATGGGATGTGCCGTCTGGGCCCGCGATCGTCCTTCTCGCCACCGCCGTCTTCTTTGTCTCGGTGCTTCTCTCTCCAAAAAGAATGAAACACCCCACGCGTGTTCACGCGCACTAGGTATCTCATTTCAACTGGACTGTAGGGCTATGCGTACAAGAACTGTGTCATTCATGATTCTGTCGCTGTTCTTCTCGCCAAAAAAATACGGCGCACCAGACTCGCCTGACACAGGCAAGCACGTTACGTGTTATTTTTGGAAACGATACACGAAACGTTGAAACCAAAAAAGGATTCGGCTACATTGCCTCCTGAGTGATTCACTTACAGCTAAGGAGGACATGATGGGCAGGATCGTGAGGCAGTACTTGTTCAGTCTGGTGTTGATGGTTGGATGCCTGGGCTTCGTTGCTCTGGGTACATCAATAGCTGCTGATTGGAGCTGGGTCCACAAAGGCATGGCCGAAGAAGGGTTGTTCGGCGCAGGTTTTCGTGTGGGACCGAGCTTCACGACTCAGAGTTCCGGCGTCTCTACGGTTGGGCCGGCGCTCAATTTCCTGGCCACATACGGCATTAACAAATGGTTTCGTGCCGGCGCAATGGTGGAATGGGAAAATCACGGGATGGATGCACAAAGTGGCTCGCTCAATACCATTTCGATTTTGCCGGCTACCCTGGAGTATTATCCAGGTCAGTTTGGCCCCTTTGTGCCATATCTCACAACCGGCATTGGCGTGAACATTAATACGAAGGATGTCGAGGACTCGTTTGCTTGGCGAGTCGGTGGAGGCATTAACTATGCTTTGACCAACTGGTTCCCGAATGCACCAGAAGGACTCGCGTTGAATATGGAAACGGCCTGGAAACGAAATCATCACGCAAGTGATGGCTCCACCATGGGCTTGCTCTTCGGAATACGCGATGTTTTTTGATCCCAGACCAACAACGATCTACACTCCATAGGAGTTTACTCCCGCGTGCCGCACCGAGCGTCAACTCGATGCGGCACGTGCCTCCCTCTCGGCTCTGGTGCCATGTCCGTCCATCTGTGCAAACACGCAGCACGGTTCTCGATACACAGAGATGATGGAAAAAAGATAGAGATGCTAATACCCCCAGCGCAATACGCATGGGCTTGTATGGTAGGAGGTAGAGAAGTCGATGACCGCGTTAGACTAGGCGAGACTGTTTCTCACGGGACCACACCATTCCGGTTTGCTCCTTGGAGCTGAACCCCAGCTTTTCATAGAACCCCGGTCGGCTGGTGCAAAGCCAAAACAGCTCAACCTTTTTGAGGCGAGGGTGGTTTAGGATGCGCTGGATGATATCGGTGCCAATACCCTGACCTTGATAGGCTTTATCGACGATGACGTCCCATATCGTTGCGCGGTAGACATAGTCCGTCAATACTCGCCCGAATCCGATCAGCTGGTCTCCGTTCCATACTGTCACGGCGATATCGGTGTGGCGTAGCAGCTCGCGTGCATCTTCAAGAGTCCGCCCTTGGGCCCATGGCGCTTGCTGGTAGAGACGGACGAGCTTGGCGGGGTCGAGGTCTTTCTTTTCAGCAAAAGCGATGACTGGCTTGAGGGTAGGGGGCATCTTGTACTAGATTATCTCCCAGTCACAGCAATTCATTCATAAGGAGTGTACGAGGAACGTCATGGCAACGCAAGTCCGTAGCTGTCCCAAGTGCTCTCAACTCATGTGGCTCACAGAGAGCCAATATGAATTCCTCGATGAGTCGACCATTCGAGCCAAATGTCCTCACTGTGAGTCAACGGTTCGTTTCACGCTCGTCTCGAAGGGCGACACGGCTGCCGGTCCAAAGATGGGGCATTGAACTGGAAGTTGGTAAGGAGTGTCGACTAATCCATCGAATCAGAATAGACTTCTTCCCTCGCCCCATTGCTCCCCGATGCCGCTAGAAGTACACGGTGAAACCGGTGTGTCCCGACCCCTTGGGCCATGTTGAGGCACTTCGCCTCGACATAGGTATGGATCATCGCACGAATCTCCGAATGGACCAATAAGGCCACGTGGAGGTTGGAATCTTGTTCCATCGTCGCATCACTCCTCCATCTTCATGCTGCTCCTGTCGCGGGTAAGTTCCAGAAAGGCCACACCATTTTTCTGCGCAAACACTGGAAGAGGCCGGTTCGGACACGATTACAGATTGTGAGGTTTTCGTTCCATACATGATTGAATTGGTTATACTGCGATTAGGCTTCAATTTGAATCTTTGACCGGATTACTCCTTTATAGGGAAGGCGGGCCGACAACGCGTTCACAGGGGGTGTGACGATAAATCTATTTTTCGGGGTAATTACCAGAAAGGATGTGATCCCTGTCCATGCAGGACCCCAGATCGAACCGAGTAGGGAGCTCTGACTATGAGGCTGCGATGGCGGAACGTCGTGGCCGCCGGCTCAGTCTGAGTTGCCGTCTATTCTTTTTTGGAGAGGATGACTTTGAGGGCGAGGCGACAGTCATTGATCTCTCCACGAACGGTTGTCAGGCGACGTCCCATACCGAGGTGAAGGTCGGCATGGTGTTCCGCTTGTCCCTATTCCTTCACGACCAGAAATGGCCTCTGCGCATCGACGAAGCTCTGGTACGATGGGTCAATGGTGCACTGTTCGGCCTCGAATTTACAGGGATCAGACCGGCCCAGCGTGAACGAGTTCGGGCCATTATTATGAATGCCAAGCTGTAATATCCTGTTAAAGCAGGTCTGCGATCAGTTTCACCGCCTCTTCAGGTGAGGTAGCGGCATAGACAAGATGCGGCGCGAGATTTTTGAAGAGGCCCGCTCCGGCCTTGTCGGCTCCCAACAAAATCACGGTCTTCTTTGCCTTCAGCGCCAGTGCAACTTCTGAGACCGTTCCAGTACCGCCGAGCCCACAGGCCACGATCACGTCGCTGGACATGACATTCACGTTGTTGCGCGCCTGGCCCAGGTCCGTGACGATCGCTACGTCCACATACCGAGACACCCGCGCCTTGCCATCGGGAAGAATTCCGATCGTCAAGCTGCCGGGGACTGACTTTGCGCCCTCACTGGCCGCGTCCATCACACCGCTTGCGCGCCCTCCGGTCAACACCACCCATCCTTGACGGGCGATGAGTTCTCCCAAGGTTTTCGCGTCAGATAATTCTTGCGCCTCGGCCTTGGCTGGACCCATGACTCCAATCACTGGTTTTCTGGTGGACTGGCGAATTTGGCGCTTCATGGACCGCACCCTCGGTGGTCACGGATATTGGCAAAGGTTGTTAGGAGCCTGTCCGACATGGCCTTCGTTACTAGGCGAAAGAGGTGCGGTCAGGTGCGAGGCCGCAGGCCTGGAAAAATAGGAAGTGTATTTACTGCAATACATCGAGGATTTTTTCGGGCCGAGCACGACGCAAATGGTCGCAGATCGTTCGTCGCGTAGAACGGTCAATGTTGGACAGTCTCCTAGGATCAGAAATATACACTGATGGTTGGTGGCTTGTCGTGGAGTTCTTGCAAAGGCAGGGTACTTATAGAGGCGGCTCAGCCTACATTATGGTTTCCCCCAGAGTGTCTCCAACCGCTGGGCTCGACCGCAACTATATTTGTAGTATTTGTAGCGGATCGGGTTTTTCTTGTAGAAGTCCTGATGGTATTCCTCGGCTGGATAGAACTGCGAGGCCATGACAATTTGCGTGACGATCGGTTCTTTGAATCGCTTCGATTGCTCGATCGCCTGCTTGGAAGCATCCGACGCGCGTTTCTCTTCGTCGGTCTGAAAGAAAATCGCGGAGCGATATTGGTTGCCGTGATCGCAAAACTGTGCGTTCGGCGTGATCGGATCAACGTTGAGCCAAAAAGCATCTAATAACTTCTGGTAGCTGACTTTGGCTGGATCATAGACCACTTCGACCGCTTCTGCATGCCCCGTTCGTCCAGCCGACACCGCTTCATAGCTCGGACTCACGACCGTCCCTCCCATGTATCCCGATGTCACAGTCGAAACCCCCTCCACTTTCTCGAAGGCTTCCTCCATGCACCAAAAACACCCTCCAGCGAAGTAGGCCTTGCTTTGAGGGATATCTGCTGCAGCCTGGCTGGTCCTCTGGAGACTCCAGGTTCCAATGAGGAAAATGGTCACGGCAAGAACGGATAGAATGGCTTGTCTTTTCATGGAGCAGCCCTCCTCACTGACTTGTCGAATAGTGCGATGAAGCCTTACACCTACTACGGACATGGCTTCGACCTGGATGTTCCCGTAAGATCGAAATCCATGCAGGCTAGGATCTTGTCGGGCTAGACTATTCTACTGCGGCGAGCGATCTGGGACCATCTGTGTCGTGCTCAGCGGTTTTTTCGTTGCCTGGGGCTTCGCAGCGGGCCGCACCTCCTTCGCCTCGTCACGAAGGCCATGTCGAATAGACTCCTAGCCTGTTACATGCGAGATGTGGCGGGAATGAAGTCGGCATGTGCCCAGGCCTTCTTGAAACGATCTTCGGCCTCGGCCGCTTGGTCATCCTTCTGTTGGGCTCGCAGGCTTTGGATCAATCCGATCAGGGCCCACCCATTGTCCGGATGTCGCAGAAGGTCGGCGTGATAGACTGCTTCCGCGTCTGACGGGCGATCGGCGAGCAAGAGCACCGCCCCCAAATGATGCCGCACGGACAATGGCCAGAGCGGTGGCTCTGAGTAGGGAAGTGTTTCTTCCAGTATCATCGCATCCTCGAATAACCGAACCGCGTCATCGTAGTGCCGGCGCTTGGCAGCAATTTCACCTGACAGGACCCGCTCAGCAATCTTGAGAAGCGCCCGCTCGGTTTTTTCTTCCGTCGTGCGATTCCGACGGATCTGTTTCGTCAGGCCGGCAAGGACGACGTGTTCACCCTCAGCCCCGGGAATCCGGCCGGTCGCGGCAAGGGCGAGCCCCCGCCCCAGCCTCCACATCCCTTCCATCAACCGCAATCCTTTGGGTGGGACAGGTTCCTTGAGCAACTCTTCCCATCGACCGAATCGAATCATCGAAAATATCGGAGTTGGGAGATAGAGCTCTTTCCCGCGGTCTTTGCGGACCTCCTCCTCGGTGATGGTCGCGGTCAAGTTGCGGGCCACTTTCATGGCTTCGCCATTACGCCCCTCCATCGCCAAGGACGCCCAAAGAAAATGGAGAGTGTGTGTGTAATAGCCATCGGCATATTCGCCGGTTGGATGTTGATCGGCAAAATACTGCTCATCGACATGAGCGGCTTGCTGATTCCGTTCCACTGCTTCGTGGTATCTCCCGACCCGCATATAAATGTGGGCGGGCATATGAACGAGATGGCCTGCCCCAGGCATAAGGCCCGGCAGCCGCTCCGCGCAGGGTAAGGCGCGTTCCGGTTTCAATGACGCCTCGACCGTGTGGAGGTAGTAGTGGCAGGCCCCCGGATGATCGGGGTTTCGCGCGAGCACGGACTCAAGTGTGGCCACGATCTCTTCTGTGCCAGGCTGTGGCCGCCCATCCGGTTTCCAAAAATCCCAGGGCCGCAGATCCATGAGCGCTTCGGCAAACAGTGTGGCTGCATCATCATCCTCGGGGAATTGTTCCACCAACGATCGCATGGCCTTCGCATAAGCCTCATCGAGTCCTTTACGCTTGGCCACTCTTCTGCTCACATACCGTGTGACCAACGCGTCGATGTAGGCTTTCTCCCTACGAGTCATATGCTCTGCCAGTTGCCGAGCCTTCTGGACCATCTCGACGGCGCGACGTTCGTGTATCTTTTCCATCGAACGATTGATGTTAGGGCCGAGCGCCAGTGCAACCCCCCAATAGGGCATCGCCGCCTGCGGATCCTGCTGGATTGCGGCCTCAAACGACCGGATCGCTTCTTCGTGATTGAAGGCGTACACGAGCCGGAGTCCTTGATCGAAATGCTGTTGGGTCTTTTCCGATGTGGTGGTGATGGGATGGTGAAGGGTGCCTAGATTATCGAAGAGCGGTGGCGTATCGGCCTGGCCGGCAGGCGCGGCATCCGCTGATGCGAACAGCATGAGCCAACACGACAATCCTACAACCAAGAGCGTCACGAACATCCATCCTCCACCCCAGTCACTTGACCCCCCCAGTTCCATAGATTCTCTATTCCCCTGGTCTTGTGTACCCTGACTTTCTCACCGAGTCAACAAACCGATGGAAGGTTGCCCGCTCATAGCTGACGAACTTCAGAATCGGGTGACACTAGAAAAGTTGAAATCGTGGAGCGTCATCGCCGGCACGAGAAGCTTGCCTGTTTCGGACGTGATTGCTTCAGCCGGATTCGTGAACGCCTCGATTCGGTTGAAGGCCCGCAGAGGACTTTCGTGAAACCGAAAGTTTTTAACCGCCGATACGATAGCCCCTTTCTCGACGAGAAACGTGCCGTCTCTCGTCATGCCGGTCAGAGTGAGATCAGTCGGGTTGACTGTTCTGATGTACCAGAAGTTTGTCACAAGAATGGCGCGCTCTGTGTGCTTGATCAATTCTAGTAAGCTTGGCAAGGGCGACCCTCTTCCTGAGAGACAGGGCGCATCGAGAGTAGGGATGAGGTCGATTCCTCGCGTCTTTGCGGTGAACCGATCATAGGAAAGCTGTCTGAGCACCCCGTCGGTCATCCAGTCGGATGCCACAGTCGGCAACCCGTCGGCGGTGAATCCGATACCCAGAAGATCCTCGTGCGCCGGCAGATTGCACAGCGTCAAACGCTTGTCCACAATCCGCTGGCCCAATTTCCCAGAAAATGCACTTGTATCTTTCTCATAGGATTTTGCATCGAGCGCCCAGAGCATCGAGTACCACAATCCCGCGACGGCGGCCGGCTCAAGAATGACGGTATAGGGACCCGGCGGTAGCTCGCGCACCTCCAGACCTCGCTTGGCTTTATCAATCGCGGCGAGGGTCCGTTCCTGGACCTTCAGATGATCGACGGACCGATGAGCGGCGGCGCCCCAGCCGGTGGCTTCGCCGGTCTGAACTGTCAGACTGAATCGTGCATCAGTCCGTGCTTCATGGGCAAAGAGGCCTGTGCTTGCGGCCACGCCGACTGTCGCCATCGATGACGATACGATACCGGCTGCGCCAAGGTTTTCCATCCGGCATTGCCCGATTGCTTCGTTGGTGTATTCCAGCCGACGGGCTGGCCCTGCGAAAGCAGTTTCGGGTCGCGCTGTAGGAGTCATTGCGTAGTGTTGTGGTTCCACCGGCGGGAGGTATTCCGAATCGTCGGGCGACCTCTGCGCGATGTGCGTTGCTCTGGCCACCGTCTCTTGCACCGCTCCCGCGGTAAAGTCCGTTGTGCCTGCGGTGCCATGGCGTTGCCCGAATGCCACCGTCACGCTCAAAGCCCCGCGCCTCGTATCGACGTTCTGGACGATCTGGTTGTTCGCAAATCTCGTCGTTCCGCTCTGCTGATCGTGCAATGATACCAACGTGTGATCGCCGGTCGAATGTTTCAGGACCAGGTCCGCGAGAAATCGGAACTCTTCCCGGCTCGTCAACTTCGGCCAAGTCTTGTGCCCGGTCGTATTCATGATCCGGCCTGCCCTCCGATGACATTGACGTTGCGGAACCGCGCGTGGGACGCCGCGTGGGTCATCCAGCCGGACTGGGCTGGTTGGCCCTTGCCGCATGTGATGAACCCATACCGTCGGCGGTGCGACCGATCAGCGACTCCGTCGCAGCTTCCCCAGAACTCCGGCGTGATTCCGTGGTAGACGACATCACGAACCATGTGGGTCCGCTTTCCATTCTCGATCAACCAAAATGCATCACCACCGAACTGGAAGTTATACCGCCGTTGATCGATACTGTAGGATCCGTGACCTTCGATATAGATGCCCCGTGTGACACCGCCGAGCAGTTGGTCGAGGGTGGCAGAGCCCGGCTCAAGTCCGATGTTCGCAATACGCACGATCGGGACGGCGCCCCAGCTGTCTGCACGATTGGAGCCGCGCGAGCGCATCTCACCGATTTTCGGCGCCACTTCGCGGTTTGTGCAATAGCCGACGAAGATACCGTCTCGCACGATGTCCCATTGCTGACACGTGACGCCATCGTCGTCGTAGCCGGTCGCAGCCAGGGTTTCCGGTTCGCAGTTGTCGGCCAGGAGATTGACATGCGAAGAGCCGTATCGGAAGGTTCCTCGTGTGTCGGTCGTGAGAAAGCTGGTGCCGGCATAGTTAGCCTCGTACCCCAGTGCACGATCGAGCTCACTCGGATGGCCACAGGATTCGTGCATGGTGAGCGACAGATGTTCCGGGTCGAGAACGAGATCATACCGCCCGGGTTCTGTGGTAGGCGCCTTCACTTTTTCCACAGCCTCGGATGCGATGCGTGGGGCCTCGGCGAGGAAATTCGAGTCCTCGATCAATTCATAGCCCATTCGAAGGTGCGGCGTATTGAAGGTCCGTGAGGCGAATCGCCCGCCATGCACTGCGGTGGCATCGAAATCCCCGCTCAGAGCCAGGAGGTCAAATTCCAGGCGCGCTCCTTCAGTTGAGACAAACAGCTTACGGTCTCGACGAACCCAGAGGCTCGCGCTGCTCCGCACAATGCCGGGTTCACGATGAACAGACTCCATAGTCTCGAGGAGCAGTGCCGTTTTCTGGTCGAGCGTCACGGCAAATGGATCGATCTGTCTCGCGGTCACGATCCGGTCTCGATGGACCGGCTCATCGGCAAGTTTCACCCGTTCATGTGCGAGGGACGCGGAGCCTTTGGCAATCTCGATCGCCAAGTCTGCCACACGCGGAGCCTCTTCCAACGAACGCACCGAACTGGCGGCAAAGCCCCAGGCGCCATGGTAGAGGACGCGGATTCCAAACCCGCTGTCCTGCATTTCTCGAACGGATGCGATGCGACGGTCTTCACCGCGGATCGTCTGGGTCGCGCTGTCCAAGAGTCGGATATCGCCGTATTCTGCTCCGGAGGCCACCACACGTTTGAGCGCAAGTTCGGCAAGTTCGTCCTGATGGGAATTCGAATGATCGGGCATCGTATTGGTATCCTGGCAGAGACGTCGGTATCGTTCAACTCATCTTGTATCAAACGGGCGACAGTGACCTTGGTTTTTCTCGCGCGATTCCCTACGATACCGTATCATGTTGCCTTCCGAACGGACACCTCGTCAACGGATCATTGATGTGATCACGGGCACCAGGCTCTCGTCTTATCAATTGGCTCAAATATTGGACATTCGCGAGCGACAGGTCGAGGAGCATCTGGCCCACGTTGTGAAGACCGTGGCACGCGACAAGACCAGGCGATTCATTCTGGATCCGGCACGCTGTCAGGACTGTAGCTTTGCCTTCCGTGCCCGCCGCCGTCTGACGCGCCCAAGCCGCTGCCCGCATTGTCGAAGCGAAGCCATCGCGGCGCCCCGCTATGGCATCGATCTGATTGCGCCGAAGAGTCAGTAGCCTTCCACCGATACGTTGTGGATTTTCTTCATGTCCCTGGGCCGTATGTGTGGCGTAGAATAGAGACCTTGAGGAGATGGTGCTTGACAGACACTCTGCACATGATCGGAATCTCAATGAGGCAATGGATCTATGGAGGAGCCGTTGTTTTTCTCGTTGTTCTAGCGGCCTGCAACGCGGACAAGCCGAAGGAATTGCTTGAGACTGCTGAGTTCGAAGAGCGTCAGATGAACCTGCCTCACGCCAAGCAGTTGTACGAAGATGTGATCCGTCTCCATCCAACCAGCAAAGAAGCCGTCACGGCTCGGGCGCGCCTCGACGCGCTCAAACAAGCCCCCTGAGTCACATCGTTTTGGGAAACCATGGAATGAACGAACTCGTTGTCCGTTGGTAGGTTCGATACTCCTCTCCCCGGCTCGTGAGGGCTTGCTGCTCCGTCCATGGAATGCCTGTGACTTTCAGAAGAGCCCACCCCATGCCGATCGGGCCGATCCAGGTCAGAAGCCATCCCGGCGCGTTTGCTCCCATCATAACGTAGGCACACCAGTGTAGCCATTCGAAGAAATAATTCGGATGGCGTGAATAGCGCCAGAGTCCATCGCGACAGACCTTGTCGCGGTTCCACGACTTGGATCGGAATTGCGCGAGCTGCCGGTCCGCCATGGCTTCCCCGGATATCGCGACGATCCACATCAGCAACCCGACGAACTCGATCAGCGCGAATGGGGGTCGTGGGTTTTGGATTAACACCAGAAACGGGAGAGAGAAAGCCGCTAAGGCCAGCGCTTGCAGTTGAAGATACCCAAACATCTTGATCGATTCCGAAGACCCCCATTGCTCGCGCAGCCGGCGATAACGGGCGTCCTCCGTCTTACCGATCACTCGATTGAAGAGGATGTAGAATCCCAGCCTCCCTGCATAGAGTACGGCCAAAACAGCCACGACCAGTTTACGTTCTGCTTCCCCGCCGGCCTGGGTGGCGTACCACAATACGATCGTGATGAGACCAGCGCACCAGCCAACGTCTGCGATGGAGGCATTGCCTATGCGACGTTGCAGAACCCATAGACCCACCATGAAAACCGCCATGGCCACATACGCAGCGAGGACAAGAAACAGAGGATCCGATCCTATCATCGTATTCTCCAATGTCCCACGTCCCGGCGTTTCACGCCCCACATTTCAAGAACTTCCGTCGGGGTAGTCCCACAAGTCCGCACCTCGGCGTGGGCGTCCGGTGAGCCATTCCCGAAACCCTGGAATGCGAAACGACAGGAGCCGCTGGATCTTGTCGCAGCGGAGCGAGAGATCGGCTGGCCGTGGGTTTCCGACGTGGTTCCGTGCGGAGCCATGTATGAGGCGGCCTTCCAACTCTGGATACCAAGGCAACAAGGCTTCACCGATGTCCCAGCGCGAGAGCCGTTCGCTCCCGCCCAGGTGATAGAGGCCAGGCTGCTTGCGATCAACAAGTTCCCAGACAGCTCGAGCGATGACTCCGGCAGGAAGCGGGCAGCGAAACTCATCGGCATAGAGCGTCACGTCTTTGCCTGCCTTCGCGGTCCGGCACATGTCGTCCACAAAACTTCGATCGCCGTTCTGCGAAGTTCCAGACGTCAGTACGATTCGCACAACCGTGTGCTGAGGGTTCTGCAATACCACCCGCTCGGCGTCAAGCTTGGTTCGGCCATAGACGTTGATCGGATTCGGCCCATCCGCTTCGCTATACCAGCCGGTTTTTCCATCGAAGACTTCTCCGCTGGACAGGAAGATAAAGGGAATGTCCTTAGACAGTTGCGCAAGGTGCGCGGTGACTTCCACATTGTCGCGGTGGGCTTGGTCGGGATCTTGTTCGCAGGCCTTGGTTCGGCTGAGCGCGGCACAATGAATGAGAAGGTCTGGCTTTAGCGCGCGGATCCGCGCGTCCACTTTCAATCTGTCGGTCAGTTCAAGGTCCGTGCGTGATAGTCCCTGCACATCCCAACCAGGAGCCCACCGAGGAGCGGTGTTCACACAGTACTGCCCGATCAGTCCCGCCGCTCCGGTGATGATCGCGCGAGGTGCCATGGTGATGACTGACTATCGTGTCAACTTCCGATATCGAATTCGGTGCGGCTGATCGGCTTCCTTGCCCAGCCGCTTCTTCCGATCCGCATCGTACTCGCTGTAGTTCCCTTCGAACCAGACCACTTTGCTGTCGCCTTCGAACGCCATGATATGGGTCGCGATCCGATCCAGAAACCAGCGGTCGTGACTGCTGATGACGGCGCAGCCGGCGAAACGTTCCAGCCCTTCCTCCAATGCACGCAAGGTGTTGATGTCAAGATCGTTGGTCGGTTCGTCGAGGATGATGAGGTTCGCCCCTTCTTTTAACATGCGGGCCAGGTGCACCCGGTTGCGTTCGCCGCCGGAGATGTCCTTCACCTTCTTTTGCTGATCGGTTCCCGCGAAGTTGAATCGGGCACAGTAGGCTCTGGCGTTGACTTCAGTTTTGCCGAGCATAATGGTCTCGTGGCCCTCGGAGATGATGTCGTAGACGGATTTGGCGGGGTCCAGGCTGCGATCCTGGTCCACGTAACCCAGCGTCACTGTCTCGCCGATCCTGATCGTGCCGGCATCAGGCTTTTCTTTTCCGATGATCATGCGGAACATCGTCGTCTTGCCGGCGCCGTTCGGACCGATCACGCCGACAATCCCGCCCTTAGGGAGGTTGAAGTTTACGTTCTCATAGAGAACATTGTCTCCGTAGGCTTTGCTGAGCCCCTTGGCTTCGACCACCACATCGCCCAGCCGAGGGCCCGGCGGAATATAAATTTCCAGATCTGCGGCCTGCTCGTCCTGTTTTTGATTGACCAATTCCTCATAGCGGTTGAGCCGCGCCTTGCCCTTCGACTGACGGGCTTTCGGCGACATGCGAATCCATTCCAACTCATGTTCCAACGACTTGCGGCGCTTCGATTCGGCCTTTTCTTCTTTTTCCAGCCGTACCTGTTTCTGCTCCAGCCAAGAGGTGTAGTTGCCCTGGAACGGAATGCCATGGCCGCGATCGAGTTCGAGAATCCAGCCGGCGACATTGTCGAGGAAATATCGGTCGTGTGTGACGGCGATGACCGTGCCTTTATACTGCTGCAGGTGCTGCTCCAGCCATTGCACGGATTCGGCATCGAGGTGGTTCGTCGGTTCGTCGAGCAGGAGAATGTCCGGCTCCTGGATCATGAGGCGGCAAAGGGCCACGCGGCGCTTCTCGCCGCCTGAGAGCACTCCGACCTTTGCGTCCGGCGGTGGGCAACGCAGCGCATCCATGGCGAGCTCGAGCACGTTGTCCAATTCCCACCCGTTTGCCGCTTCGATCTTCTCTTGCAACTGCGCCTGCTTTTCGAGCAACTTTTCCAGTTCGTCAGGGCCGACCTCGCCCATTTTGTTGCTCACCTCGTCGTATTCACGCAGCATGGTCACAAGCTCTTTCTTCCCTTCTTCGACGATTTCTCTCACCGTCTTATCCGGATCGAGTTGCGGCTCCTGTTCCAGTAGTCCGACGCTGTAGCCCTTCGATCGGGTAATTTCTCCCGTGTAGTTCTGATCGACTCCGGCAATGATCCTGAGCAGAGAACTCTTGCCCGATCCATTCAGGCCCAACACGCCGATCTTGGCGCCGAAGTAAAACCCGAGATAGATCTCGCGCAGCACCTGCCGCTTCGGCGGATAGACCTTGCCGACATTGACGAGTGAGAAAATAACTTGTTTATCGTTTGTAGTCCCCATGCATTCCTCTACCTAGTGATGAACTGATGAGTTGAAAAAACAATCTTGCCGGATGCTCACATGAACTTATGCACGCCTACTACAGCGAATGCAGGGCCTGGACTCCCGCGTTCGCCTGAACGGCCAAACTGGCAAGGCCGGCCCTGACCTCCGCCGCGTTGCGCACGGGATTGGTAAAGGCCACCCGCCCACCCTGCATTCGGCCTGGCGTGGTGATCCGAAGGTGAAAACCCAACCGATCCAATGCGGTCACCGTCGCTTGCTGCGCCTCCACATTGCCAAATACACGGGCAAGTAGCAGTAACGTCTCCGCCTGCTCTGTATTGAATTCATGGATCAGGCTCGAGGCCTCATCCGCGAGCGGGTCCACGGCGGCCCTCGCGTAGTCATCCGGCATGACCCAACCCATAGACCCGAACCCCCCGACAAAATAGATATCCGCCAGTGCCATGCGGAAAAACCCAAAGTCCTGGAAGTCTACCCAGTAGGAAGCATTGGCATGGCGTGCCAGGTAAAGCGCGCGAACCTCGACGGCTTTCTCTTCCGGCACCTTGGTCACCGTCCCCATCAACGTCACCCTGGCCGCACCCAGCGGATCGCTGCGGCTCTGAGGCGGTGTCACCAGCAGGCTCGCCCGTGGATCGCCCAGGAGATTTTGCGTATGCATCGCCATCGTGCTGATCAGAAAGACCGGTTGCCCCTCATCGTCCAACCCGTAGGGCATCACCGATCCGAAGGGCCAGCCAAGCTGCTTGCGCGAGAGCGTCGAGAGACTACCCGATGACTCTAAGTAGACAAGCGTCTTGGCCCGCTCGGCATGGGACGGTTCAGGAACGTCAGGACCATCTGAATCCGGCCCGCTATTATGTTGTCGTGATGATGACATGTCTGATCTCTTTTCTGTGCAATGGACCGGGTGACACCATACCCTGGATCTGTCGAACATTTCCACTGAGGACGAGGTCGTGCAGTTGGACGTAGGCCGACATGCGCGATCCTGATATAGTCGGCGAGTCGGCATGACGTCGGTTTACAGCCCTAGCCCGCATTATTCATGAACACTTCTGCTACAATCGCCGATCCGCTGTTGCGACAAGCCTTCGGCCTGCGGGCTCGCCCCTCGGACCTTCAACGTACTGCACGAGTACGCCTCGGGTCCTCACGGCTCCGCGCGCAGGTCTCACGACGCGGCTCAGCGATTTCGCGACGAACCGTCATGAATAATGCGGGCTAGACTTTGGCGTATCCTTCCGCGTCGCAGCAGTGCGGGTCTAACTCGAATCGAAGAGGCACGAGAATGCTAGCCACATATGCGTAGTATCCTTGGAGGACGCAATGACATTCACACATGCTGTTTCAATCATCTTCTTTGGTGGGCTGATTCTGTTCAATCACGGCTGCGCCTACGTTGGTCCTACAACTGGAACCGACCACGCCTTTGTACAAGGAGGGAAGGCGTATATCACCGTATCTCCCACCCTCGCGGTATCGGTTCCTGTCAATGTGGCCATCGGCGATAACGTTGCAGAAGCTGCGGCCAATGCTGCTGTGGGATATCTGAAAGGGCTTCCCGGAGCCATCACGTCATTGAATCGTACCGAAGCGGTTCAAAAAGGCGTGGATGCGGGCGTCAAGACAGCGGCAGAGACTGGTCAACCGGTCGATCGGGAAAAGTTAAAGACGTTTGTTCAAGAGGTTGTGGCGAAAATATGACCATTCAGACTCGCTGGCCACATCAGGGGCGGAACGGGGCTAGCTAGAATCCCATTTCTTGTGACAGCCTGACTTCCGATTCGTCGTCGATCTCTTCAAGACAGGTGAAACAGGAAAAGGGAAACCGATCTGTGGGGATGGCGCAGACTTCGCCGATCGGCGATTCGTCCAGGGCAGGCCCGCCACATTCTTTATGAATTAACGTCAGCATCAATTCCTCCTTTGTACCAATCGCTGAAACAGATCCAAATGTTCGGGACTACTCAGTCGATGGTCGCCTGGAACTAGGTGGAGTTCGACGGGAAACGAGGGAGCCAGGGATCGTAGCTGCTCGACAAACTGGCTGCTGCCGCTCGGCAGAATCACCGTGTCTTGGAGTCCGTGGAGAATGGAGGTGCTGACAGGGCGTAGCCGGTCGAAACTCTCCTTCCAATAGGCTTCGCTCTCCTCGACCCACTTCCACGAGAGCGGCCAATCTTTGTGCAACGGGTCGTCGTCCCAGGGCATCCAGCCTCCGCTATGCCATTCGTGGCATCGCCCTGGATCGATTGATCTGGCGCGCAGGCCCATCATATTGAAGGCGGGGGCGATGAGAACGAGCCGTTCAACTTCCTGAAATTCCCGCGCCAGAAGCCAGGCGATCCAGCCGCCGAGTGAATTGCCTACAATTGTTAGCGGCGGGCCATTTTTCAACGAATCGAGTACCAACCGCGCGTCGGCGATCCAATCTGAGAGGGTGTAGTCGGTGAAGCGTCCTTCCGAATCTCCGAAGCCGCGGATATCATAACAGCAAAATCCCCAGCCGTTTTCTTCACACCACTGCGTCAGTGCCTTGCTCTTGTTGCCCCAGCGTTTGGACAGGAATCCCGTGATGAAAAGGATCTGGCGGTCTTTCCCCGCAGCGCGATCTCCGCGAATGCGCTTGCCATCGGGTCCGGTGAGGTGGAACGGTTCGAGTGTGCTCATGGCTGTGTCAGCACCTTCGTGAGAAAGACACCGAGTCGCTGGAGAATTGGTTCTGGAATTTCGTGCCCGCCTCGGAACCTGTGCCATTCGACTGCGAGCCCAGACTGGCTCAACGTGTCGCGAAGTCGCTCTGCCCCGACATAGGGCAGGATCTCATCCTGCACCCCGTGACTCTGAAAAACCGGTAGACCCTTGCGTTTCGGCATGAGAGGACTCCAGATCGGCTGCGCTAACAAATTACCGGAGAGCTGCACCAATCCTGCATAGGGGCGATCCGTGTGGAGCATCGCATCACATGTCAGCATGGCGCCCTGGGAAAATCCTCCAAGCACCGTCTTGTGCGGATCAGCGCTGAGTGTACGTTCAACTTCTTTGAGGAATGTCAGCATGGTTTCGCGCGCCAGAGCGAGGCCTTTGGGAATCTCGTTAGAGAGATCACGGATTCGCCCTGCCGCTTGATCTTGGGCGATGCGCGCCATGTCGATGAGCCACCAGGCGCGCGCATCTCTCGACCCAAAGCTCAATGTGAGCGGCCCTTCGGGAAAGACATACCTTGTACCGGTTGGCACGTCCATGAAATCGGCCAGGGGAGCGAGATCGTTCCCCGGCGCGCCGAAACCGTGCAGCAGGATGACGACAGGACCGTTGCCTCCACCTTTCCCATCAGTGCCACCGCAAAGGCGAACAGTGAGATCTCTTAGTTGGACTACGCGCATAATATATCGCGATCCCGTGAGCAGGGTTAGTTCAGGTACAGATATTGGAGTAGTGCCAGCAGTCCGTAAAATGACGATTCGACGACCGGCTGCCGCCATATGGGAACAAAGGCCCCCTCGCCCACTGCCTCAATGTTCTCGATGACCTGGCGAGTCAGTTTGACGTCGGCATCGCGCGCCGACCCACCATCCAACCCCTGGAAGACCTGCTGATTGAGCCGTGCTAGTCCAGCATCGCGCGCCTGCTCCGCTGCCCGATATAGAAGCAGCGCCGCCACGAGCGCCAGCGCCACGTTGACCGCCCAGCCCACGACCATTGTGAGGGGGAAATGCCAGTTGTCGAAATAGTGATTGCGAGCCACCATCATGATGAGGAGCACGATGAAGGGATACCTTACGATGCGAGTGACCACTTCAGTCCGTTGCGCGATCAGTTCGATCTTCATCAATTCACGGGCTTTGGCCACATTCTCGACGGACTGCAATTTCAGTCGTTCCGTGAGCTTTTGTGGCCAGCCTTCTGTCGCCCGTGCCAGAGAGCTGATCCAACGCGTACAGACGAGCACCGCTTCGAACACGAACAGATTGAGAACAGCTACGCACAGGTAGCTGGCCAGTGCGAACACTTCATCCAGGCGGCAACTGAATGTGCCACGGCAGGGTCCCGTAAAGTCTTCGGCGCCCACGACCTTCCACAGAAGCAGCAATGACACGGCATAGACTGTCACGAGCAGCAGAAGGCGCGGGAGGCGATGCATCCCTGAGCTGGCTTCCCGATAGAGACTCCACGAGTTCCCCACGTGTTCATCTCCATGCAGGTCACGGGGAGATAGCACCCACTGCGTCGTCATGATGTAGCGTTTCCACCCTTCAGTATGGGCCTCCTGAGCTTGAGCGGCAAAGCCGTACTGCTCCGACATGCTTTCAAGATTTGACTTGAGATCCCGCCAGGCTTTGACCATAAGTCCAAGCGCCAACAGCGTGGCGAGTCCCCTCAGAATTTCTGTCGGCCACAGGCTGACTCCCTCCAACCAATAAAAAGGTTCGCCCTGATCATGGTTCTTCAGGACCACATCAAGCGCAAATCGGTCGACCAAGAACGCGAGGCCGAACACGCATAGGGCACTCAACACGAGGACCCTTGAATGCGTCGTCAACCACTGGTTGGATGTTGGCTTGGTCCACAACAGAACGAACCCGATTATATAAGTCAGGCCGATGCTTCCATAAATTACGCCGAAGGGAGGGCGCCGACCATTCGTTTGGGGCGATTCTTCAGAGAGATCCACGCGGGGCGCATGCAGGGTCCAGCCCTGTTCAATCGCGCCGGCCGTGACATCGATCGCGCCGTGCCGGCCGACCTCGTACAAGCGAGGAGGCTCGGCCGCGTTGAACCACACAGAGTCGGACGTCAAGTTAGCCCTGTACCCGCAGGGTGGTAGCACCGTTCCAGCTTGAGAATTCCGCTGGCTGGTGTCGCTGGGCGGGCAGGTGGCCAGCGGCCTGACATGCCCCACGGCTTGGAGTGTGGCGAAGTATGCAGACGTTTGATAGCTGCTTCGGAAGGGGGGCACGTCTTGCTGCAACCTGCCGTACAATTCCAAGCCATAGTGGGAGGCCGTCACGAGGTTTCTCGTCCAGCGATACTCATCTGCATAGACTAACCTACTGTCGAGATCGGTGGTAAAGAATACCGTGCCTGGAAATCGGTCGCGCATCGCTTGCAGGATAAGCAGCGCATCGTACGCATCGCTGCCGAGGATTCCAATGGCTGCGACCGGATTCTGGTTGCTATCCCCGGCTGCCACTTCGGCCATATCCCGCTCGATGCGGTCTGCCAGCCGTTGCGCGTAATCGAACTGGCCCGTGCCAACCGGCCGCTCGAGAACCCTGGTATCGAACAGCGCGTTCTTTATGGCCTTCGAGCCGCCCCCTTTGGTTGCGTCTGCCCTGTCGCCACCGGGGATTTCTCCATCAAGCCCGCGGAGGTAACTGTACCGCCACACGTACAGACCGAGCTTTCTCGCCTCTATTGGGTTCTTGACTTGGAGGTCGATCGCCTCATCGAGCGTGGGGCATGCCGATTGAATACGTGCCAAACGTTCTGCGGGGATGGTTTGATTCTCCACATCAGACCGATGGGCCACACGATGGCAGACAGCGGCAGTGAATTCGATCGGCAGGACCCTCCCGTAGAACGAATCCCAATCTGAAATGAGAATCACGGCGTCCCGCTCAAACTTTACCCGACGACGTTCCAGTTCCTGGGTCAAGGCATTTAAGAGCTGATCATCTGATCCAATGGTGTGTTTGAGCTCGATACCGGCACGCAGCAGAATCCAACAGAGTTTTTCCCGGTTCGGATCGGACGAAGCGCATTCATCAGACTGGGGCGGCTTGGCTGTCACGCTCAGGTCCTGCGTCAGAAGCCTTGGTATGGTTGTGGCCCAAGGCGAGTAGAGTTCCACACGACCGCCGGCGTTCGCCCAAATCAGGTGATCTTCGCGCCCTTCGAGAGTGCGTACAGCCTCCTCGAGCAGGTTTCGGAAGGCCGATGAACTTCGTGGTCCAAGGATCTTAAAGCGTACGTGCCTTTCCCTTTTCAGGTCCAGCAATATTGTGCCGTCACGACTTGTCTGGCAGGCATGACCTCCGATTGCGCTTTCTTGACAGAGGATGGACTGTACCAGTTTTTGCAGGGCGCCGATGGGATGGTCGCCGGTGATTTCACTGCTGACCCATAAGACAAGCACGCCCTGCGGCCAGGTTTTTTCGGACGAACACTTCTGCTGCCCTTCCCGATACCATTCGTACGGCAGGGCCTGACTCGTGCCGGCCCGGTCTCGCCATTCGACGTATGAGAGTTGATCGTCATTTTGCGGAACATAGCAGGCAGTGCCGAGGGCGGAGCCAATCGCGTATCGATCCCGAAGGCGAGTCTCTCTATTCTCCCCGGACGATCCGCCTTCCGTCGTGACGAGAAGGACGGTGATGGGTTGCTCCTGGTTCTGGTCAATTTTGTCATCCAGCTCCTGGCGGATAACTCTCACTCGATCGACATCATCCTTGACAGCAGGCTTGATCTCGCCGTTAAAGTTTGTCGCTCGGCGTGCGGCCTCAAGAGGGTCCTCCCACAACCTGGCTCGGGCCACACCTTCTGCGACTTGCGGCTTGAGCTCGCCACCTATCAATGGAGGCCTGGTGCTTTTTAAAGGCTGTTGCACCATGACCACGCCGGCAATGGCCAAGCCGAGGGTAATGGTTCCGACAATGGCTAGTTTGGAATCACCACTTTTCTTGGCCATGTCTTCTCGGGTCCATTGAAGTGAGGGAACCACACGTCTGGCTGGGACGTGCATACCCCGTCGCTGGGGCACTGTACAACAGATAGTGAGGGAAGGGAATGTATCGATATGGGGGAATCCGGAGAAGTGGGCTATGGAGTGACGACGACTTTGAAGATCGTTGTTTCGTTGGAGGCGTAGACGAATCCGTCGGCGCCGACCATAAGATTCAATAAGAAGCCGTTTCCGCCGTTATAGACGATGCTCGATGAGCCAAGCTGAGCAAGGTCCGGACCGCTCAAGACCACACGGCGAATCTTGCCTTCATTAAAGTCGCCGGTGCTGATGTAGAGCTTGCCGTCCGGACCGAACTGAAGGATTCCGCTATCGTGATCGAACGACTCGGGAATGCCGTCGAGAAGCGGGGTTTCCTGCGTACAGCTTCCGCTGGATTCAGTGTATCGCACCACTCGATTCCGCACCGGATTGAGGGCTGCATGGAAGACGTACACGTAATGATTGGCAGCAAAGTTGGGATCAAGCGTGAGCTCGACAGGAACAGAGGCATTCTGCACAGGACTCACGCTTGTGATAATTGGATTGGCGTCAGCCTGGGGAGGAGTGCCGGATTGGGATGGGGCCCCATACGAACATTACGATGAGCAACTCACAGAAAGATGCTTGCCCCAGTTGGGAGGCGGGACTGCGTAGGCGTCCATGCCTGGCTGGTCGCTGTAGGGGTTGTACAGCAGCGCGAGTAACCGGTCGATCTCGGAGAAGTCCTTCTTCTGGGCTTTCTCGATGGCGGTCTGGGCCAGATAGTTGCGGAGCACATACTTGGGATTCACGCGGTTCATGCGTGCCGAACGGTCTTCATCCCGGCTTCCCTCTTCGCGCAGCCGGTTTTCATATCGACGAGCCCATCGATCGAATGATTCACGATCCGAAAAGAAGTCACGAAGCGGTTCGTTCAGTGAAGCAGTTTCACTCTGAAACAAGCCCAATCTCCGAAAGAAGCTTGTGTAATCGACGTGGTGCAGTTGCATGAGCACCAAGAGGTCTTGAATCAAGGAGGCATCTTCCTCTTTCGTCTCGATGAGTCCGAACTTCGCTCGCATCAGCTCCATGTACCGTCCTTCGCAGAAGGGGGTATAGCGGTCGAGTGCGGCTTTCAAATCTTCCTTCTGGGCCAACGGGAGCAGTGCCTGCGCCAGGCAGCTGAGATTCCAAAGGCCGATATAGGGCTGTTGATTGAACGCATAGCGTCCATTGTGGTCGGAATGGTTGCAGATAAAACCCGGATCGTACTCGTCGATGAAGCCGAACGGGCCATAGTCGAGCGTGATGCCGAGGATCGACATGTTGTCGGTGTTCATCACCCCGTGCGCCCAGCCGACGGCCTGCCATTGTGCGATGAGCCGCGCGGTGCGTTCGACGACCTCGGAGAACAACCCAGAATATTTGTCCAATGCATCGGCAAGATGAGGGTAGTGTTGTGCAATGACATAATCGGCGAGGACTTTGAGCTGATCGTGCTGTTTCCGATAGTAGAGGATCTCGAACGAACCGAACCGCACATGAGACGGCGCCATCCGCACCAGCATGGCGCCGGTTTCAATCTGTTCGCGATACACTTGATGGTCGCTGCCGACGATGCACAGCCCCCTCGTCGTCGGAATGCCGAGGCCATGCATCGCTTCGCTGCAGAGGTATTCTCTGATGGTTGAACGCAGCACCGCACGGCCATCTCCCTCTCGCGAGAATGGCGTCAGTCCTGCCCCTTTCAGATGCAGATCCCATTTCTCGCCTCGTTTGTTCCGCACTTCGCCAAGGAGAATTGCGCGCCCGTCTCCCAGCTGCGGCACATAGACGCCGAACTGATGGCCGGAGTAGAGCATGGCCAAAGGCTCCATCCCTGGAGCGAGCATGCTGCCGCCGAACAACGCGGTAAACTCGGGTCGCATCGCTTGCTCTGGATCAAGGTCGATGAGCTCTGCTGCTGCGGGATTGAAACTGACAAGATAAGAAGGCTCAGAAAATGGGGTCGGATTCAGCCTGGCATAGAATGTCGCGGGCAGCCGTGCATAGGAATTATCGAACGAGAGGGTTTCGAGCCGGCGCATGGTCATGGGTGAAGCATGCCAGGGCTACCGCGCTGCTTTCAAGCGGGGAGCGGGATCATTTAGCAGGGAGGTGAATTGCTCGGAGCTAAAATCGTACACCCACACATCGCCTGTCGAAATGGAATAGACCCAGCCGTGGAGATCGACTTTTTTCTGACGCAGCAGCAGAGCGACTGACGGGTGCGTCCGAAGGTGGTCCAGTTGCGAGCGGACGTTCTCTTGTGTGGTCTTGATGAGGCGAGCATTGCCCTTGAGATTGGTATAGTGCTCGCGCATAAGGCGGCGGGTGGTTTCGGCCTGTCCGACCCATTCCTTGAGGGCCGGCAAGTCATGCACGTCCTCCGGATGTAAAAGGGCTTTCATGACCGCACAGTCGGTATGGCCACAGACAATGATGTGGGGAACTTTTAGCACGGCCATCGCATATTCGATGGTTGCCGTGCTGCCTCCTTGCATCGAACCATAGGGGGGCACCATATTGCCGGCGTTCCTGAGAATAAACAGCTCGCCGGGATCAGTTTGGGTGAGAAGCGTGGGATCGACTCGCGAATCGGAACAGGTAATGAAGAGCGCTCGAGGAGTCTGATTTTCAGAAAGTCTGGTGAAGAGCGCTTTCTTTTCGTCAAATACTTCGGTTCGAAACTTGAGGAAGCCTTTGACGAGTTGCTCCATCGCGCGTGCTCCCTCTATCGACTTCCGTTCTGGATGTCGCGATCGAGCGTGAATACGAAGACTCGCTCGCCGATTTGCACATCGATATCGGTAAAGAGCGCGAGAGTTTTGGCTCCCGTGATTTCGGTGATTTGCTCGCAGAGCTTGTCGCGGCCAAGTGCGATCAAATTCTGCCGTAATCGCTTTACCATGTCGACACCTTCCACCGTTTTAGCCAGTTGACGTTCAGCCGGGGTCAGCACCCCCTTGAGCCGGACTACGACGAGATCCCGCACGATGAACGCGCGCACTTCATCCGGTCCGCGGCCCATGAATTCTTGTTCGAACTTGATGATCGAATTCCGAATGGCGTTTTCCACTACATGTCCTCTTGCGCGCCCGTGGAAGATTTCGGCGTCGGGATAAATTCGTTGCTGGATTATAGGGGCGCAAGTCGGCTCGAACAAGTGCAAACGTAAGCCTTTTATCCAAAACAGTTCGGAGTCTAGGCCTTTTGGGCTATGAGGCGTGATGAAGGAAAGCCGACGGCATCTAAATGCTTGACGGCGATCCACAGAACATATTATTCATCTGCCTGAATACATCATACGGCGATGTCTCCTGTCCCAGTCAGCCGCGACCATCATGCGGATAGGCGAGACGCCGATTTTCAATACACAAGGGCCGTAGGGCGACCAGCGATTCGACAGAATGGCTGGTTGTAGTACAAGCCAACTGGAGCTGCCTCGATCAGCTGTCGAGGATGCCGGTTGGCTTTTGTGTTTTTAGCAGGATACTCCAGCAGCCTGTAGAGCGACGTGCCGATGGGAGAGGCTCTCGCGTGCCGAGAGAATTTTGCGCCCTTGCTAGAAATCATTCTGTGAACATGATGAGGAACCGATGTTTGCTGTCATCCTAGTTCCCTTGCTCCCGCTCCTCGCATCGCTCATCGTGCTCGTAGGCGATACAGGGTCGAGGGATCGAAGAGTCAAAATCGCGGCCTGCCCCATCGGCGCAGCTTTTCTCGGCGCCATTGCGACCCTGTGGCTGGTGGCGACAGAGGGGCCCATCACCATTCGTTTCTATGACCCTGCTTCGCTCGCAATCCTGACCTTTCCCATGGGTCTCTATATCGACCGCTTAAGCGCGGTCATGATGGTGCTGATTTCCGGTGTCGGTACTATCATCTACACCTATTCCATCGGTCACCTCTATCAAGATCATCACGATCGCCGGTTTCTAGCACTCATCGGCTTTACGGTCGCTGTGCTGCTCTGCTTGGTTTCGAGCGCCAACCTCATGATGCTGTTCCTGTTCTGGCAAGTTATCAGCTGTTTACTCTACCTGCTCGCGCACAATCACTCCCATGAGGCCACGCAGAGAGGAGCTGTCCGAACGTTTACCATTTTGCGGGTCGGCGACGTGGCCTTTTTGGCCGGCATTATTCTGACCTATCAGCTATACGGCACATTGGAATTCCAACCGCTTTTTGCCAAGGCCGCCGAATCGCCTTCTCTGCTCACACTTTGGCCTGGCATCGAGATCGGAGGAACGACAGTGATTACATTGCTCTTGTTCATCGGAGCCATGAGTAAGTCGGCGCAATTTCCTCTGTTCATCTGGCTCCCCGGCTATCTCTATGCGCCAACACCCGCGACAGCGCTGCTGCACGCGGGGATTATCAATGCCGGCGGATTTCTCATTAATCGCTTAGCCCCGCTCTTTGGTCTGAGCCCGACCACACTGCATGTGGCGCTTGTGGTCGGCACACTCACGGCGGTCCTCGGCGCGACCATGATGTTAGTCCAGAATGACATCAAGAACACACTCGGTTTTTCGACGATTGGCCAGATGGGCTATATGATCATGGAGTGCGGATTAGGCGCCTTCTCGCTGGCGGTGTTTCATCTGATCGCCCATGGGCTGTTCAAGGCCACGATGTTCCTGAATTCCGGCAACGGGATCCACAAGGCTCGCCAGGAGCCGGCATCCCCCCATGCGGATCCTCATGAGGAAGAACGGGAGTTCTCGCGCCTGACCTGGTTCACGGGATTCACAACCACGCTGTTGATTCCGCTTCTTATCCTCCTCGTGACACACGGGGTGCTTCACATTCCATTGTTGGAATCGCAAGGAACCGTGATTTTCCTGTTCTTCATCTGGGTCACGTCCTCCCAAGCCATCTTGACCCTTATCCGCCTACGCGCGGTCGCCTCATGGAAGGTATCCGTCGCGATGCTCCTGATCCTGCTATTCGTGGTGTTCAACTACTTGTTCGCAGTCGAAACCCTCACCAGCTTCCTCTATCCAAATCCGGCCGAGGTCGCGACATACTTCCAAGCGGCAGCGCTCCCCACATGGCTCTTTGACGGTCTCATCGGCGGAACGGCCATGATCATCATTCTCGGGTGGTTCTATATCTATGCCAAAGCCCATGGCCGGACGATGTGGGTGCCGAGTTTGGTGGAAGGCCTTCGCCACCGCATGTATGTGCTGTTCTTGAACCGGCTCTATGTGGACCAGGCGTATGAGCGACTTGGCTTGGCCGTCACACACGTTATCCGCAACATTGACAGGCGTGCGCAGCGAAGGGCGCCATAATAATAGATGAGACAGGGCTGCGCCGAGGCGGCTGTGGCCTCTGTGCCTGCACACGAGAGGATGGGCTCTCAATCCAAAATCTGTCTGGTATGGGACTTCTGTCCCATCCAGTCCTTGACGCGAGTCCACGCAGAGTATTAATGATGAGCGCGCCGGTGGCGAATATTCCCGGACAGAGAGCGACAGGATGACTAAAAGCCAGAGGTGATGAGGTGCTTGTGTCGCTCGTACTTGGCGTCCCGCTGCTTTTTCTCCTGGCCGCATGCCTTGTGGTGATAGGCCCAGACCGCACGCTATCCCAGCGTGCGAAGCTCGCGGCCTATCCGATCGGTGCGGCATTCTGTCTGGCCATTGTGACCCTCTACCTCGTCGCCACGCAGAGGCCGATCACTTTTCGATTGTACGATCCGGAATCTGCCGGGTCGTTCGCATTTCCGATCGGTTTTTATGTCGATCGGCTGAGTGCGGTCATGATGGTGTTGATCTCGGGCGTCGGCAGCATCATCTACACCTACTCCATCCGATACATGTATCAGGACTCTCATGCACCCCGGTACCTTGCGTTGATCGGAGGCACAACCTTCGTGCTCCTCTGCATGGTCTCGAGCGCCAACCTCATGATGCTGTTTTTGTTTTGGCAACTCCTGAGTTATCTGCTGTATCTTTTGGCGCATAACCACTCGCACGCAGGGACATTAGAAGGTGCGTTTCGAACGTTTACCCTCTTGCGGCTAAGCGATGTGGCGTTTCTCGCCGGGATCGCGCTGGCTCATTCTCTCTACGGCACCTTGGAGTTCCAAGAATTGTTCGTGCGGGCAGCCGAATCAACGGCCACCGTGCCTATTCTTCCGGGGATCGAGATCAGCGGCGTGACTGCGGTGACCTTGCTCCTGTTTATCGGCGGGATGGGAAAATCGGCCCAGTTCCCCCTGTTTATCTGGCTCCCGAGATCCCTCTATGCTCCGACACCGGTGCATGCGCTTCTGCATGCGGGCATTATCAATGCCGGCGGGTTTCTGATCAATCGCCTGGCTCCGCTCTTTGGTCTGAGCCCCACGACGCTGCATGTGGCCTTCGTCGTCGGCACGCTCACGGCGGTTTTGGGCGCCACCATGATGCTGACGCAGAACGACATCAAGAAAACGCTCGGGTTTTCCACCATCGGCCAGATGGGCTATATGATCATGGAATGCGGCTTGGGCGCCTTCTCGCTGGCGGTGTTCCATCTCATTGCCCATGGGCTGTTCAAAGCGACGGTGTTTTTGAATTGTGGCAATGTGATCCACAAGGCCCGCCAGGAGCCGGAGTTTCCCCACGTAGATCGTGGGGAAGAAGAAGAAGATTTTTCTCGCCTCACCTGGTCGACGGGCCTTCTGACCACTCTCGTGATCCCGCTCCTCATCCTACTGGTGACACACGGCGTTCTGCGTATCCCCTTGCTGGAATCTCAGGGCGCAGTGATCATCCTGTTCTTTATCTGGATTACCTCGTCACAGGCAATCTTAACGTTGACGCGCCTGCGCGCGGTCGCGTCATGGAAAGTCTCCGCGGCCATGTTGCTGACCCTCCTGTTCGTCGTGTTGGTGTATCTGTTCGCCGTCGAGTCCTTCACGGCCTTTCTGTATCCCAATCCGGCGGAAGTCGCTTTGTATTTCCAGGCTGCAGATTTGCCGAACTGGCTTTTCGACTTGCTTCTTCTCGGAGCGACCTTGCTGACGATCCTAGGTTGGCTGTACCTCTACTTGCGCGCGCACGGCCGCTCGGTCTGGATGCCGACGTGGGTGGACGGTGTGAGAATTCGGCTCTATGTCCTCTTCATGAATCGGTTGTATGTGGAACAGGCCTATCAGTACGCCGGGAAATTTCTGCTGTGTCTACTGCATCGAATCGACAAGCACACGCAGGGATGGTCTCAACGATGATGAGCGAGATCGTCACCATGTTGCTGGCAGGTGTGCCGTTTCTCGGGGCACTTCTTTGCCTCACCGTCTGGTCACGGCCGGATCAAGTGAAACAGGCATCGATTGTCATGGCGATTATCAGCTTAGGCGCAAGCATCGTACTCTCGCCATTTCTCGCTGTGCCTCCGGAAGGCTTCTTGTTGCTCTATCTGCTCCCCCTGGCCGCATGTATATCGATTCTCGGACAACCGATCCATGAAACCCATCGATCTGCTTGGGTTCTGACGTTGGTATTCCTTGGACTCGGCTTAAGCATCCTTGCGAGCCACGGCGTCATGGGTCAGTTGGCCTTGCTCGTATTGTTTGGATTAGTCATCGGACTCTTATACCGGCACCATAGCCCGCTCTGGCCGATGTCGTGGTGGGGTATCGGTGTCTATGTTCTGGGGGCGGTTGCAGCCGTGATATCCTCCTTTGCCGGGCCACCCATCTCAGCCATAGCCTCCTTACTGGTCTGCGCGGTCCTGCTGCCGCTCGTCCCATTTCACAATGGTTATTTCACGGCGCTGACACGATTGCCGGGTAATTTGCCTTCCTTCGTTGTCGTCCTCTTTCCTACTGTCGGTTTGCACGGGCTCGTTTCTGTCACGCCGGTTCTGTCGGCCAACATGGCGGTGACGATCATGGGATTGGCCATGGTCGGGGCACTGTACGGCGCCGTGAAAGCGTTGGCGCAATCTCGCATGCGGTTGCTCCTTGCCTATGGCAGCCTCTCGCTCTTTTCCATGCTGTGGTGGTTTGCCGCTGCGACGGGCATCACGACGAACTGGGCATCGGTCTTCGTGGGCGCGGTGTCGTTCGGCACAAGCGGCCTCTTGCTTGCCTGGCAGGTCATTCGGACCAGGTATGGCGACGATGTAGATCCGCAAGCTGTCAGCGGGCTGGCGTCAACCATGCCGCGATTCGCCGTGCTGTTGTCACTGGTGGCGTTGGCTGTGATGGGCCTTCCTCCGTTTGGCGTGTTTTCGGGCTTTATGGGTTTGCTGCTCACGTCACCGAGTGCCTCTCCTGCCGCGTTGGTCGTGATACTGCTCGCGTGGCTGGCCACGTCCTGGTACATCCTCGACGCGGTGCAACGGTTGCTGTTCGGCCAAAAGCGACCTGACCTTCCCTTCGAAGATCTACAGCAGCCGGAGTTCGCTGCGCTGCTGATGGTTGTGCTGATCGTCATCGCGCTGGGTGTGGTTCCGGCCGGGCTGTTGGGGCCTGAGTCGGTCACGCCGTTGACGAGCGCCATCACAGGATCGTTCGCATGGAACAAATAACCCCGTCGATCAACATCGAAACTAGGCGGATGGAACTGCGGGGAATCGTCCAACTCGCAGGGGAAGTCATTGCCCAATACTGGCCGATGCGGACGTTCGTGCATCACAATCCACTCCATAGTCTCGAATATCTGCCTTTCGAGGAGACCGTCCGGCGCGGCAAACAATTCATGGGTGGCAATGGATATCTGCCCGGCGAGATCTACCGCGGGTATGTGCGTGCGGGTCGAATCAGCATCGAGCACCTCGGTGCCGCGCTGAAGCCCTTCGCGAGTGAGGCCCATGTGAATATTGGGCTGCACAACGTCTCTCATGGTGACGTCTTGAAGGCCTGCCTGACTGAAGGACTGTGTGCGCCGACCGTGGAGCCGCTCGATGCAGAGTTGTTCGATTCCTCCCACGACGTGATCGAGAACATTGCGGCCCGTCTCGTGTCCTTCCTCCCTCTTCCGGATCTGCGTGATCGGATTCATTCGATCGTCGAAGGCGACGAAGCCGCGTTGGGACATTGGCTCACACTCTCGCATTGGTGCGACGACACGCTTGGGACGCAAATTGTCCGACAGATCAACGAGCAGTTAATCAAATGGTGCGAAGCGTTCCTGGACGAAGGGCATGCGACCTGGACCATGCCCGGACGAGAAAAGGGATTGTACACCGCATGGAAAGCGCTTGCGGCGCACGAATGGTCTCCCTGTGGGATTGAAGACAGCGGCAAGAAGATCTCGCGGCTCCCCGACCATCCGGAGGATGCGCTGCTGGAGAGTCTCGACGCGCTCGGGATTCCAGACGAATTGCGACAGGACTATCTGTCGTTGCAATTGACTGCGTTGCCGGGCTGGGCCGGGTTCATCAAGTGGCGCGCGGAAGAGCGGGAATATGTGTGGCAACAGGCCTACCCAGTCGGCCTTGTTAAATTCTTAGCCATTCGCCTTTGGTACGCGCGCGAATTGGTACAGAAGGCTTGCCGGCAAGAACTGGGCATCGACGGTCAATATCACGCCGTGATCGCCTACATGCGAACCAATTCAGAAGAGTATTACTTAAGACGGCAGCGGATCGCAGGTCGTCTGCCGGCGCTCTATGCCGAAGAAGTCGATCGATTGGGCCATCAGAAAGAGAACTCGTGGGGCAATCTCATCGAGCGCTACCGCATGGAGGTCGTCCCTCGCCAGGAAATCGCGTCACGACGCGGCGCAGCTAAGCGGCTGCTGGGGCTCGCGCGCGCGTTCGGGATCGATCCCACCGCGCTCGCTGATAGCGACCCCGAAGAGTTGAAAACCGTTCTTGCCTGGATGGATGTATTCCCCGAATCCGAGCACGGCCCGGTCTGGCTGAAGGCTTTCGAGGCCGGCTATCATGCTCGCTTCCTTGGCCAGATGATGAACCGGCCTGTGCCGCAGTTCGCCTCCGAGAACAGCTCATCGGAGCCGAACCGACCCTATTCGCAATCGGTCTATTGTATCGATGTGCGATCTGAACCCTTTCGTCGGCATCTTGAATCGGTAGGAGCGCATGAGACCTATGGCTTCGCCGGATTCTTCGCGGCGTTCATCCGGTATCGGGCGTGGGGAAAGGAACACGACACCGAGCAATTCCCGGTGATCATGCGGGCCAAGAACGAAGTGCGTGAGATCCCTCGGAGTTACCTCGATCATGTGGTCTCACGCCATGAAGTTCGCGTCAGGTGGATTCATGCAGGCCATACACTCTTGCACGATCTCAAAGAGAACGTCGTCACCCCGTATGTGATGGTGGAATCCCTCGGATGGTTTTACGGGCTGCCCATTGTCGGCAAGACCTTTATCCCGTCGCTCTACCGTCGCTGGACGGCGTGGCTGCAGCGCCTCATGGTTCCTGCCATTGCGACAACATTGACCGTCGCAAAATTGCCACCGGCCGAGACGGCTGAGATGTTAGCCGCGGAACAGCAATCCACCGTGCGAAAGGCACTTCAAGAATTGATCGGGCTGCGCAGCTCGCGAATCACGCCTGCGCTCGTCGAAGGCTTGCGGCAGCGCGCGCTCAACGGGGAGGGAGACCCGGAGCCGTCGTTCGTTGATGCAGCCACGCAGGCCGGACTCTCGCCGGAAGTGCAGGATCGTCTGATCGACAGCTTGCAGCGGCAGTACGACCTGAGCGCGCGGTCGGCCTCGCGGCACAAGGAACGGATTACAAGGACCGGGTTTACACTCGAAGAGCAGGTGCTCACGGTCGATATGGCTTTGCGCATGATGGGATTGACGAAAAGATTTGCTCGACTCGTGTTGTTTTGCGCGCATGGGAGCACATCGGACAACAATCCCTACGAATCCGCGCTCGATTGTGGCGCCTGCGGGGGTAACGAAGGCAAGCCCAACGCGCGGGTGCTCGCGATGATGGCCAACAACCCGAGCGTGAGAGAGCGTGTGAGCAAGAACGGAATCGATATTCCTTCGGATACGCATTTTTTGGCGGGCCAAATGGATACCACGACCGATGAGGTTCGGCTCTTCGATCTTGAAGATGTGCCATCGACGCATCGCGCAGACCTGGCTCGATTGCAAGAGGATCTGAAGGAAGCGGCCTTACTGACAAGCCGGGAACGCTGCGGGCGTTTTCCCGAGATCCATAGGCCGCTTGACGGTCCCCAAGCCGAGTCGCACGTGCGTCGGCGCAGCAGCGATTGGAGTCAGATCCGCCCGGAGTGGGGGCTCTCAGGGAACGCCGCTTTTGTCATTGGCCGGCGGGAACTCACCAAGGGGCTCGATCTGGGCGGGCGCGTCTTTCTGCATTCCTACGATTATCGGGAAGATCCGAACAATCGGCTGCTGGAAGTGCTCTTAACCGCCCCGCAAGTCGTGGCCCAGTGGATCAACATGGAGCATTATTTTTCGGCGGTCGACAACGAGGTCTATGGCAGCGGGAGCAAGATCTACCACAATGTGGTGGGACGTATCGGCATTATGTCCGGCCCTTGGAGCGATCTCCGGCTTGGACTGGCCCGGCAGACCGTGATGAACGGCGACGTCCCCTATCATGAACCGATGAGGCTCCTGACTGTCGTGGAAGCGCCGCGGTCCCGGATAGACAAATTAATTGCGCGCCACGAGGTCTTGCAGCACTATTATCACAATGAGTGGGTCCATCTCGTCGCGCTCGACCCAGGTGATGGGGTATGGTATCGGTATCGACCGAGTGGAGAATGGATGCCTGTGAATGTTGACTCAGCGCAGACGAAGCAGCACACCTAATACAGAGAAGGAGTATGCAGATGGGCGCGTTGACATTGCATCCGATGAAGGAAATACGTGTGATCGTCGCGGGGGAGCACCGGGCGTTTGTGACAGAGTTGTTGGATCAGGTCAAGGCGACCGGCTATACGATCATCGGGAATCTGTCGGGAAAAGGCCATCACGGTGTGCGGGAAGCGCATTTCATGTCCAGCGAGCAGGAAAGTCTCGAGATGATCATGACGGTCGTTCCGGAAGAAAAAGTTGAGCCTATTCTGGCGGGGCTTCGACCGCTCTTCGAACGTCATTCCGGCATGATGCTTGTCACGGACGTGATGGTCAGCCGTCAGGAGTATTTCGGCAAGAAACGGAAAGAAGTCTAACCCGCTGGCGTTCATGACGACCCTCTTGCCCTTGTCTTTCACGCTCGGAGTTGTCTAGAATGACCCGCGCGTGAGCGATTTTAGGACAGAAGGATACGGTGAAGGGTCTACGGTTCGAACGCATTGGGAAAAACCGCCATTACAATGTGGTGTTCCACATGGGGAGCAGCTATGTGCCCGTCAGCGATGACATCGTGGAAGAGCTCAAGTCTCAGAGTCTACTCCCAGTCGAACGGTTTCTCGATCTTTTAGTCGATCGCGTAGGGTATTCTTCCTACCTCAAAGAGCAAATTCGCGCAGAACTGAAATCTTCAGGCGATCCGGTGACGCAGATTACCGTGCTACAAGGCGCCATCCGCGACCTCTAAATCGGCTGCTGAAAATCTCCTCCAGCTTCGTTCTCAGTCGTCCGCCCACCTCAACGTACAGAAACAGTACGATTCGGCGTCCGGACTCCCTGCGGCCTTGCTGAAGGAAATTTTGAGCAGCCGCCTGAGTCTCCGGAAAAGAGGGCGCCCAACTTCGTTCTTAGCTCAAAAAAATCCTCGATGTATCCGACTCGGGAAAGAGCTGTTCCAACAACTCGGGGTTGGACGGGTGAAAATGTCACACCTCCGGTGTTTTTTTCGCCTACGGCCTTGTTGGCCACCTGTTTAAGCAACCGCATACTAACGGCTAGTTTTCATAGACCTTGCTGGCGGAAATTTTGAGCAGCCTCTGTTGTCTTTGGGAAGCACTCACTTCGTCCTCGTCTCGAAGAATCATAAACATATCGTTGTGTTCTAATCTGTGGCCATTGTTTCCCTGGCAAAACTTGACAGCGCCTTTTTGAGGAAGGTAAAGTACCTTTTACTTTCAATTCCTATCGGAATACTCGTATATGAAGGTATCTTTACGGGCCACATATGGAATTATGGCGGCTGTTGACCTAGCCATGCATCTGGGGGCAACGCCTGTACAGGCTAAAACAATTGCCCGTCGACAAGCTATTCCGGCTCGCTTTCTTGAACAGGTCCTTCATGGCATGAAGAAAGCGGGTCTTGTGTCGAGCCTTCGCGGAGCCCAAGGAGGGTACATGCTTTCAAAAAAACCGTCCGAGGTATCGGTCGTCGAGATTCTTGAGGCGCTTGATGGCCCGCTGTTATTCTCGAACGGTGGAACTGAGCGAGGGCAGGGGCGGCGACCCAGCAAACCACAACTGTTACTCGGGAAGATCTGGGAGCAGGTGCATCAAGCAGAGCGCCATGTCCTAGAGGCCATCAGCGTGGAGGAATTAGCCGGACAGCAGCGAATGATCGAGCAAGAGCGATCGTTGATGTATCACATTTGAGGTCACCCATGAGTCACACCCCACTCAGTACAGTGTCAATAAAAACTGAACCCATTCCTTCTGCCATTGTGGAGGAGATCGAGACCTTTGAAGCCGAGGCCAGGCGCATGGCCTCCGGCGACGTGTCGGGCGATCTGTTCAGGCCCTTCCGTCTACAGTACGGCATTTATGGCCAGCGCCAAGCCGGTGTACAGATGGTCCGTATCAAGATCCCGTTCGGCGGACTGACGGCGAATCAGCTCCGTCGAGTTGCAGAGTTGACTGAGCAGTATGCGACGGGTGTCGGACATGTCACCACGCGTCAGGATATCCAGCTGCATTTTGTTGAATTACAAGATGTCCCGACCATCATGCGAGGGCTGGCCGAAGTCGGCTTGACCACGAGAGAAGCGTGCGCCAACACGGTCCGTAACGTGACAGCTTGTCACCTTGCCGGGATCTGTCAGGGGGAAGTGTTCGACGTGACGCCCTATGCAAAAACCGTCGCGTTACATCTCTTGCGGAATCCGTTGAACCAGAGCCTCCCGCGCAAATTTAAAATTGCCTTCTCCGGCTGCAAGCAGGACTGCGCACTCACACCGATTCACGATATCGGGCTTCTCGCCGCCAAGCGCGCGGATGGAGTCATCGGCTTTCGCATGGTCGTCGGCGGCGGCCTGGGTTCAGCACCACGGATTGCACAGGTTCTTCGTGAATTCACCCCGATGGATGAACTGATCCCGAGTGTAGAAGCTGTGATCAGGGTATTCGACACCTTGGGCAATCGAAAAAATCGCACGAAGGCCCGGATGAAGTTTGTGATTGAAAAACTGGGCTTCGCGGAGTTCAAACGTCGCTGGGAAGAGGCCTACGTGTCGATGGGGCATACCCGTCCGACCCATGAGCCCATCACGTTACTGTCGTATCCGGATGAACCAGTTCCCCTCATCATGCCGACGTCGAATGGATCGAAGCGCGCCGCCCCGCAGACCAATGGGAATGTGAACGGCGCACCGGAGGAGACCCCGTTCGAGATGTGGCGCCGCACCAATGTGGTGCATCAGAAGCAAGAGGGCTATGTCGCCGCCGTAACCAAATTGTTCATGGGCGATCTGACGGCAGAGCAGATGCTGCACATCGCCGATCTTGCGGACCGCTATTCCAATGGCAACATTCGGACGACGATCAATCAAAACATGATCATCCGATGGATACCGGAGTCACGCATTGCCGACCTCTATGCCGACTTGGCTTCACAGGGATTGGCCGATCCTGGCGCCGAGCTCGTCGAAGATATTATCGCCTGTCCTGGGACCGACACGTGCGGCTTGGGGATCACATCATCCAAGGGGCTTGCGCGAGCGTTGGCAGAGGTATTTCCGGCTGGCCGGGTTCCCGAGGATCTGAAGGATGTCAGCGTCAAGATCAGCGGGTGCCACAACTCCTGCGCCCAACACCATATTGCCACGATCGGGCTGCATGGAGTAGGAAAGCGCATCGGCGAGCATGTCGCGCCATTCTATGAATTGCATTTGGGCGGACGGGTCAATGGAACCGCAAAGATCGGACAGATGGTGGTCAAGTTACCGGCCAAGAGCGTCTCGGCGGCGATCATGCACTTGATCGATGTGTACCGGCGTGACCGTCTCTCCGGCGAAGGGTTGCCTGCCTTCATCGATCGTGTCGGCAAGATCAAACTCAAAGATGAGTTGATCCCCTACACCATCGTTCCGTCCTTTCAGGATGATCCGACCTTCTATTACGACTGGGAAGGGGAATCAGAATTTGTCTTGGAAGATCTCGGACCTGGTGAGTGTGCAGGTGGCGCGCTTGAAATGATAGAGAACGGCATTCTCGAAGCCGATCAGGAATTGTATCAAGCGAAATTACTTGTCGATAATCATCAATATTCCGTCTCGGTGAACAAGTCGTATCGTGCAGTGTTAGCCGCTGCCAAGGCGTTGCTGGTCACGGAAGGACTTGAGCCTTCAACGGACGCAGAAACCTTCATTGAGTTCGACAGCCGGATCGCGCAAAAACGCATTGTGCCGGCGCGGTATCAGGACTTGAGAAACAGCGTCGGCGATTTAGGGCCCAAGGACACGACTGGCGAATCGGCCCGCGACAAGATGGCCTTTGCCAAGGGATTCGTCGATGCCTGTCGTGCCGCCACGGAACAGATGGGCAAAGATCTCAAATTGGCGCCAGTGGACAAGGCTGCAGCGGTCACCACCAGCGCACTATCAGAGGTCAAGCCGGTTGCTTCCGTACCTACGCCTGCTGCATCCAGCGCGCCGGTCTATGATTTACGCGGAGTCGCCTGCCCGTTGAATTATGTCAAGACCAAACTGAAACTGGAGATGATGGATGCAGGTGAACAGTTGGAGGTCTGGCTCGACGCGGGTGAACCGATTAAGAATGTCCCGATGAGCTTGAAAAACGACGGACATATGCTGTTGCTGCAGGAACCACTCGAAGCCGCCGCAGATCACTATCGGATTCTGGTCGAAAAAGTGGAGTGAGTCAGGAGCGACACCAGGTCGGTCTTTGCTCCCGGAGCGCGCACGATGAAACGGTGCTCGCTCGACGGGCGCAGTTGACCGACTCTGGTGCCGCTCCTGTGGGTGATGGAGTGAGGAAGAGATAAGAATGAAACTCTCACCGGAAGAACTGAAGACCTGGGGCGAATCGTTCGAGACGAAGCAGCCGCAAGAGGTGCTGGCCGCTGCGATCGAACGGTACGCACCGAAGGTTGTGCTGGCCTGCAGTTTCGGAGCAGAGGATGTCGTGCTCGTGGACATGATTCACCGCATCGATCCCTCCGTGCCGCTCTTCTATCTCGACACGGAGTTTCTTTTTCCTGAGACCTATGCCACGCGCGATCGCGTGATTGAGCGCTATGGATTGCGGCGACAACAAGTTATACAGGTGAAGTCATTACTCACACCGGAACGTCAAGCCGCTCAGCATGGCGAGGCCTTGTGGACGCGCCAGCCTGATCAGTGTTGTGAGTTGCGCAAAGTGGAACCGCTTATCCGCGTGCTCAAGGGCTTCGACGCATGGATCACCGGGATCAGGCGGGATCAGTCTCCCACAAGAGCGAGTGCGAAGTTGATTGAATGGGACCAGAAATTTCAATTGGCGAAAGTCAATCCGCTCGCGAAATGGACGTGGGAGGATATCTGGACCTACATTAGCATCCACGAGGTTCCCTACAACGAATTGCATGACCGCAACTATCCGAGCATCGGCTGCACGCACTGCACAAGCCCAGTGATGCCCGGCGAAGACTCCCGCGCGGGACGGTGGAAGAACTTTACCAAGACGGAGTGCGGGTTACACAAGGCCTCGTAATGTCGATGCAGGAATTTATTGCCAGGATTGCCAAGGGGCCGCGAGCGGCTAAGGATCTCACGTGGGACGAAGCAAAGCGGGCGATGAAAGCCCTCATTGAAGGGGAAGCGACGTCGGCGCAGGTCGGGGCCTTTCTCATGGCCATGCGGATCAAGATGGAGTCCGTCACCGAGCTGGCGTCAATGACTGCGACCGCGCGCGCCTATGTGGCGCCCGTGCCGATCCCGCGAGAGCTCGGCGTCGTGGATCTGCCGAGTTATGCGGGGAAACAGGAGACGTTCCACGCTCTTGCAGCCGCCGCTATTGTCGCGGCATCGGCAGGCGCGTCGGTCTTAATGCATGGCTATGACGGAATCCCCGGCCGCGCGGGTAATGCTGGGGTGCTGAAGGCCTTGGGTCTGCCGATCGACATGGAACCAAAAGTCGCGGCAGAGGCGGTGGTGCAGCATGGATTCGCCTATCTCGACATCGCGCTCTACCACCCTCCGGTCTATCGCTTTTTAGAAATGCGTCAAGAGCTGGGAGCGCGGAATCTTTTTCATCCGATTGCCAGGTTGTTAAACCCGGCGCGTGCCTTGTCGCAGATCGTCGGTCTGTCTCATCCTCCCCATTTTGAAAAGACGGCTGAAGTGCTGCGGATGCTCGGTTGTTCGAGGGCGTTGGTGGTCAGTGGCGTGGAAGGCGACCCGGAGCTATCCATTGCCGACCTCACTCGGGTGCTGGAATTGCGGGATGAGCGGATTACGCCCCTTTCGTTCGCATCGAAAGATGTCGGATTGACCCTGGGCACACGACAAGACATGGCCGGTTTTCCTTCGAACCAACGGGACAAGGAAGCGGATCTGCTCAGAAGGATTCTTCGTAATCAAGTGCCTGGAGGACCTTGCAACTGGGTCGCGATGAATGCGGCGTTGATTTTGTACGCCGCAGGCAAAGGGGCGACATGGGTCTCATGCGTTCCGCTGGCGCGCCG
Organism: uncultured bacterium; assembly: GCA_965233175.1. Classification (GTDB taxonomy): domain Bacteria; phylum Nitrospirota; class Nitrospiria; order Nitrospirales; family Nitrospiraceae; genus Palsa-1315. The sequence continues at coordinate 40,809 of CBDDRW010000060.1, read as the reverse complement.
AGCGCTTGAAGATGGATCGGCAGCACGCAAGCTGGAGGAGTTGACTCAAAAACCGGTGGGGGTCGGTATGACCGGTCGCATACATTGACAATAAGAGAGGCGAGTCCGTGCAACACCTTCGTCAACTAGAAGACCAGAGCGTTTATATTCTTCGAGAAGCCTATAAGCATTTCGACAACCTGGCCATGTTATGGTCGATGGGGAAAGATTCGACTGTCCTGCTGTGGCTAGCCAGGAAGGCCTTTTTCGGCCATGTCCCTTTCCCGCTCCTGCATGTCGACACCAGTTACAAAATTCCCGCTATGATCGAATATCGAGATCGCGTCGCTCGTGAGTGGGGTCTCAAGTTGGTCGTGGGGCAAAACAAGGAAGCGCTCGCGGCCGGGATGAACCATACGCTGGGCCGTGTGACATGTTGTACGGCCTTGAAAACCAATGGGCTCAAGCAATTGATCGAACAAAAGGGCTATACCGGCATCATCCTCGGTGTGCGGGCAGACGAAGAAGGGACGAGAGCGAAGGAGCGCTACTTCTCTCCTCGTGACAAGCATGGCGATTGGGATTTCCGCGATCAGCCGCCGGAACTCTGGGATCAATTCAAGACCACCTTCCCTCCAGGAACGCACATCCGAATCCATCCGTTGCTGGATTGGACGGAAATCAATATTTGGGAATATATCAAGCTCGAGAACATTCCCTTCATGGATCTCTATCTCGACAAGGGGGATGGGACCCGCTATCGCAGCCTCGGTTGCGCGCCCTGCACGATGCCGATCAAATCGACGGCAAAATCCGTGGACGACATCATTGAGGAGTTGCGGCACACCACGGTGGCAGAACGATCGGGCCGTGCGCAGGATGAAGGGCGTGGGATGGAGTTGCTACGCAAAGACGGCTACATGTAATACGGATGATGAAAAAGACCCCCAACGTCGTTCTCGGCTCATCGAAATCCTCAACGTACCCAAGAGGGTACGCCTGTGGTTTCGACTCGCCTCGGGCCTCGTTGGATGGTCTTTTTGATCATCCTCAATAAGGCAAAACGACCATGAATGCTCAATCCCAGAAACCATCGGACAATTTGAACATCGTCATCGTCGGGCATGTGGATCATGGGAAGTCCACCTTGCTGGGGCGTCTCTATGCCGACACGGGATCGTTGCCGGATGGCAAACTTGAAAAGGTCCAAGCTATTTGCCGGCAGCAGGGGAAGGAATTCGAGTACGCGTTCCTCTTCGACGCCTTTCTTGAGGAGCAAGAACAGGGCATCACCATCGATACAGCGCGAACCTTCTTTGGCTGGAAGGGCCGGCATTACATCATCATCGATGCGCCGGGGCATAAAGAATTTCTCAAGAACATGATCTCCGGGGCAGCTCGAGCAGAAGGGGCGCTGTTGCTGATCGACGCCTTGGAAGGCGTGAAGGAGCAGTCCAAGAAGCACGGGTACCTCTTGTCGCTTCTGGGCGTACGACAGTTTGCCGTCATCGTGAACAAGATGGATCTGGTCGGTTATCGGCAGGATGTGTTTGACGCGATCGAAAAAGAATATCGGGAGTTCCTGGGGCAGTTCAAGGCAGTTCCGCAACAGATCATTCCGGTCAGTGCTAAGCTCGGAGATAATATCGCCAACCGGAGCGAGCAGATGCCGTGGTACAGCGGCCCCACGGTGCTGGACGCGCTCAGTGCGTTTCGGAAGGAGCCAGGACGTTCTGAACAGCCGCTTCGACTGCCTATTCAAGACGTGTATAAATTCGACGCTCGCCGCATCATTACAGGGCGAGTTACAGCCGGGCGTGTGAAGGTCGGTGATTCCCTCGTCTTTTCACCGTCGAACAAACGGGCCACGGTCAAATCGATTGAAGCCTTCAACATCGATCCTCTGCCGATAGAGGGTCAGGCAGGCCAATCAGTCGGTGTCACGCTTGATGAGCAAATCTTTGTAGAACGGGGAGAGGTCGCTTCGCATCAAGAAGAGCTGCCGCTGGTGTCGACGGCCTTGCGCGCTAATGTGTTCTGGCTAGGCCGAAGGCCGCTGGAGCGGGGGCGGCGCTATCAGCTCAGAGTGGCGACGAAGGAAGTGGATTGTGAAGTCGCAATCATTCACCGGATCATCGACACGATGGATCTGTCTCAACAGCAAGGCAGCAATGTGGTGAACAAGAATCAGGTTGCTGAGTTGACCATTCGAGCCAAAACGCCCGTGGCGTTCGACCTCTCGGCTTCGTTTGAATCGACAGGCCGGTTCGTCCTCGTGGATGAATATGACATTGCCGGTGGCGGCATCGTGACAGAACTGGTGCATGACGATCAGGAGTTTCTCCGTGAAGAAGCCAGGCAGCGCGATTTCGCCTGGGTGAAGGGTCAAGTCGGCGTCGAGGATCGCGCGCAACAGTATGGCCATCGAGCCGCCATTGTGCTGGTGACCGGGGGGCGGCATACAGGGAAGTCTTTCCTTGCCAGGACTATTGAAGCGAGGCTTGTGGCAGACGGCAGACATGCATACCTGCTCGACGGAGAGAATCTCCTACGTGGCCTCGATGCAGATCTTTCGGAAGGAGAGCGAGGCCAAGCGACCGAAATGGCTCGCCGCTATGGCGAGGTAGCGCGGCTGCTGGTGGATACCGGGTTGATCGTGGTCTCGACGACCAATCCATTCGGTCCGGCCTATGCCGAAGCGGCGCAGGTTATCCGCACACTCGTCCACCCGGTCCCGGTGATCGCCATCCATATGAGCAAGGTTCCAGAAGAAGCCCCATCCAATACGGATATTCTGTTATCAGGCTCGACGGATTTTGACACGGCCACTCGACGCATTCTTGAAGAGCTTAAGCGTCGCGGCGTTCTGGCGCAGGCGATTGGGGCGAAGCCGGTCTTTCAGTATTCAATTTAGCAGGATGCTCCAAAAGCCCGCCAGCTTCGTTCTCGGCTCATCGAAATCCTCAACGTACCCCGGAGGGTACGCCTCCGGTTTCGATTCACCTGCGGCCTCGCTGGACGAACTTTTTGAGCATCCTGCGGGAGGCGGAGGGAGGCGTATTCTCTTCAATACGTTGACGGACGAGCGGCGAGCATTGCCCGTCGTAGCAGGTCGGTGTCCTCCGTCCGCTAATCGGGATGTGAGCTCATTCAGGGAAGGGTGTTATGCCGATCCGCATAAGAACCCGTGATAAATTGTCGATAGGGCGTAACTCTTTGGATTACCGTCAATTATGGGATATTGCTCACGACCGTTGATGGTGTGTTACGCGGACAGAAATGACAGACCCGGCTCTTATGCGGATCGGCCTAAACATAGTTGGCGTCTTGAGCCTCAAAGGAACCCATGCGCCACGAACCTAAGAAGCTTGTCGAACGAAGCGTTGAGCTTCTCGAAGATGTTCAGAAAATCGAAGCCACTCGCGCAAAGGACGGAGTGTCTCTGTTTCAGGTGAACGATCTAGCGTCTCGCGGTGCGAACCTAATTCAATCTGTTGTCGGTCCGAAATCCGTCTACCTTGAGAATCTTCGGAACGCGCACAAACAGAAAACCACGGCCGGTCAGTTTTTTGCCGTAGCCGGCGTCCTTCAAGCCTTCCATAAAGATCTCGCCAGCGGTCACTTGGTGAACATCAGGCAGGAAGTAGAAGCTGTCGTTGTTTCCGAAATCCTGGGCCAGGCTCGCAAGCTCTCCAAGACCAAGGGGGTTCATCCCGCTGCATCAGTAATAGTGGCCTGCGCAGGAGTCGAGGAGTTCCTACGCAATTGGTGCGAAGCGAAGGAAATCAACATCCCGGAGAAGCAGCGCTCTCTTAGCAAGTTCGCTGCCGAGCTTCGTGCCGCAGGCCATATTGCCTTACCTATTGAGCGACGCATCTCCTCCTGGGCCGACTATCGCAACGATGCGGCGCACGGAGCCAACTGGGAGAAGATCACACAGGAAATCGCAAACCGAGTAGTGCGCGAGATTGAAGAGTTCGTCCTCGAAAACCGGGAAGTTCTTGGGTGATCAACCGGACGCCCAACCCTTCAATCGAGAGGACGTGCCCCGGCAAGCCGGGTCACGCCTCTCATCTCAAACGTTGAGGCTGTAGAAAAACTCTCAGAGCCCTACCTCCCATGAGATAATTAGCCGTACCGAATTTCATGGGTGGGGCGTTGAGATGGCTCGACACAAACCCATTTACGCAGGGCCGAAACTTCTACCAATGGAAACTGGCGCTTTACGTTCAAGTTCAAAGGCGGACACGCCTACGTCTTGGATTATGAGGATTACCACTAAAACAAAACAAAGGGGTCAGACCCCTTTGTTTTACTCTCTAACGGCCCCGCTGCTGTCGCGCGTGGTTCGGAACGCGTAGCGCGTCCCGAACTAGCGGCTGCACCGGACAGCCGCTGCACAACCTCCGGTTGTTACGCGCCTGCCGGTGAGTCGCGGGGTCGTTAGGCGTCACAAGGAGGCCGTATCGTGCAACTCAGGCTGTTCGAGCGCTCACGATTCTTTACTGGCCAGTTGCTCACCGCTAACGATCTTCAGCGAGAACAGGACTATCACCGTGACAAGGCCCGTCAGCATAATCGCTTCTTGCATGGCTGGGGGGTCGTCGCCGGCCTGAAGGTCTCGGTCGATCAAGGGGCGGTAGTTGTCGCACCTGGCCTTGCGCTCGACTGTGCGGGCAACGAACTTATCCTAGCCACCGAGGAGCGCGTCTCGTTATCCGGTTTGACAGGGCGCCACTATGTCACCATCCGGTATATTGAGCTGCCAACCGCGCAGATTCCATCACCCAGCGGTGAAGTCGAAGTTTCGCGCATCAAGGAGGCGGTCGCTCTACGGGTATTATCCACCAATCCACAGGCGGGGCACAGTGCTCTCCCTTCCGGCGGACCAGGCTGCGGCCAAAGTCACGAGCTCTGCCTTGCAAGCATCAGTCGCCTAGGTTCCCGCTGGCGGGTTACTCCAGTCAAGGTGAAAAGAAAGCAAAAGGGCAAACCCCGCCTTGGATTATGAGGACTACCACTAAAATGGCTATGCACAATCCTCCCCATCCTACACAAAGGCTCAGTGAAGTTTTAAAGTCAGACGGTTCTGCGGCCATAGCTCATCGGCATGGCCGCTGGGCTCAAAATTATTGCATTGCGCCTGGTGATACTTTAGTATCACTTTATGCGAACGGAACTTGTCACGACCCTGAAGCGCCAAGCCACGGAGCTCCTGTCCGATCTGGAACGGAGCAAGGAGCCCATTCTCATTACCCAGCATGGGGTACCTAGCGCCTATCTCGTGGATGTTGAAACCTATGAGATCTTGCAACGTCGGATAAGCCTGCTGGAAGGCATCGCCCGCGGGGAACGTGCCCTTGAGGAAGGGCGCACCCTGAGCCATGCCCAAGCCAAGCAGCGCATGGCTCGATGGCTGAAGTAATCTGGACGGAACCGGCGCTTAACGACCTGGATGCCATCGCCGACTACATCGCGTTGGACAATCCCGAAGCAGCAAGGCGCCTTGTACAGAAGATATTTCGCCATGTGGGGCAATTGGCCGATCACCCCAGGAGCGGTTCAAAGCCACCAGAGCTGAAGGGCTGGCGCTACAGACAGATTGTCGAACCACCCTGCCGCGTCTTCTATCGTCAAGAAAGTACTCGCTTGTTCATTCTGTACGTCATGCGCAGCGAGCGCCTGCTTCGGTCGGGCAGGCTTTTCACCAGGAGCAAGAAACTGCCGGAGTGAGGCCCTGCAGATCGTCTTCAGTCCTGACATGGTGCTACGCCTTTCTAAAGCTCTTGGCTGTTCTTCGGGGAGTTGGTTTGCCATGCAGTCCAACTACGGTCTCTGGCAAGCTAAGTCCCTCCACCCTCCGAGCGGTTTGACTCCTTGAAATAGGAAAATGTATCGGGAGTCATTTCTGACCTGGTGATTCATTGGCATATGGTTAAGTAGGATGAGTCTATTCTGCTAGCAAGACTGCCTTGCGTTTCCTGCACGATCAAGACCGACGTTCTCTTCGCTTGCGTCTCTTGATTCGCGTGTGTATGATTTATGAATACTTACACATTCCATGTCGGAGGAGCTATGCGTACCAACATCGTGATCGACAATAGCTTGATGCAGCGAGCAATGAAGGCCACCGGGTTTTCGACCAAGAAAGCGGTGGTGGAAGAGGGCCTTCGATTGCTGATCAAGGTGAAGGGACAAGAAGGCATTCGCCGTTTGCGTGGCAAGATTGAGTGGGAGGGAGATCTCGGTGCAATGCGGGAAGGTCGTATCAAGGCGGTTTCATGATCATTGTCGATACGACGGTATGGGTCGATTACCTCCGGGGAACGCGTACTCCCCATACTAACTGGCTTGAAGCTCAGTTGCCGAGAGAACGGCTGGGTCTCACCGATTTGATCCTCTCTGAAGTGTTGCAGGGGATCACTACCGATAAACAATTTGAGGCGGTTCAAGGGGCGCTGTTGAAGTTTGCGGTTTTTGAGACAGGGACGATTAGGATCGCGGTCGAAGCCGCCCTGAACTATCGGCGCCTGAGAACTGCCGGGCGAACTGTGCGCAAGACGATCGATTCTCTAATCGCGACGTTTTGTTTATTGGAAGGACATGCCTTACTCCACAATGACCGCGACTATGATCCATTTGAAGATGTGCTCGGTTTGAAAGTCATCCACCCGTGAGAGAAACAAGGGAGAAACAAAAGGTCAACCCATTAGACCTCGTCCTGAGGGGTTACTATGAAGATCCAAGCCGTCGCGTACAACAATCGCTGCCGACGATCTTCAGCGAGAGCAGATGAATGCCGGGGCTCCTGGACGAGTATCGGATACTCATTCACCACGTTATCGTGAATAAGGGCAACCGCCTGTTCGAAAGTTGGATGATCGTACGTATTTTCGACTCATCGGTGTAGAAACGTTTGAACGCGGCGCGATTTTAGTCAAATACGCGTCAAAATGACCCCAACCAGGCGCTCCAGTCAGTCGAGTCATCACGGAGTTCCAATATGCACATCGCCATCCTTACATTCGACGGGTTCAACGAGCTCGATTCGCTCATTTCATTGGGAGTCCTGAGTCGCATCAAGAGACCCGCGTGGCGTGTTTCGCTGTGCTGCCCGCAGCCGACGGTGACGTCGATGAACGGCGTTGTCGTTCAGGCACAATGCCCATTGTCAGATGCAGCGTCTGCTGACGCGGTCATCGTCGGCAGCGGTATCAAAACGCGTGAGGTCGTCGCCGATCCGCAGATCATGTCGGCTCTTCAGCTAGATCCCGAGCGCCAACTTGTTGGGGCTCAATGTTCGGGGACGCTCGTCCTAGCCAAGCTCGGCCTAATCGGCACCATGCCAGCCTGTACGGACTTGACGACCAAGCCGTGGGTTCAAGAGGCGGACGTGGAGGTTTTGAATCAGCCGTTCTTCGCAGCAGGAAACATTGCTACCGCTGGAGGTTGCTTCGCCTCGCAGTACTTGTCGGCGTGGATCATTGCCCGATTCGAGGGTGAAGAGGCGGCGCGCGCTGCTTTGCACTACGTAGCGCCGGTTGGCGAGAAAGAAGAGTATGTCGATCGGGCTATGAAGAACATCACGCCATACCTCACAATGATTGACGCTTAACCCTTCGTTACAGCCGACCTGCTATGGCTGGCTTCGCCAGCCTCCGCACGCAGGTGAACTTAAACGTTGGGCAACACAAAGCGGGGAGACACTTGATGATGTCGATTTCGGGTGGGTTCGTTCGACTAGTTGATAACGGGCGGCCCATGGATCGATCAATCCTGACCGGAAGCGTCGCCCCGAAGGAATTCACGGTCGCTCCTCATTTCCTAATTTCATCAAGCTCGGAGGTTTCCATGTCGTTCCAAGCATATCTAGACAACATACAAAGCAAAAACCGGTAAGGGGCCAGCCGACTTCAAGAAGCTGGCTATAGGCAAAGGCTATATGTCGGGTGGCAAGCTCCGCCCCGACATCAAAGCTGGAGAGGTTGTTGCCTGGCTCAAAAAAGATTTTGAGTTAGGTCATGGTCACGCAATGGCAATTGTTGCCCTTCTCAAGGGGGGAAAATTAGAAAGCGGCAAGTAGTGCAGGTTATGCCTAACAAGGCGCTCCAATCGATGGTCTTGCCCCGCTTCGCTACGGCAAGCCCGCGGCTGGAGGCAAAACAAAGGGGTCAGACTCCTTAAATTTTACCTTGAACCGGGGCATTAGGCTGCCCTGAATAGGATCGCAATGACTGACGACGAACTTATCCAGGCCGCAACGCAGCTCGCAGGCGAGTTTCGGACGAGTGCCAATTGCGTGGCTGGCGGCGTCGCAGCCGCGCTCGTCACTCGTAGCGGCAAGCTGTATGCCGGTATCTGTGTGGATACTGCGTGCAGCCTCGGGTCATGCGCGGAGTATTCGGCCATCGCAGAGATGTTGAAGAGCAGAGAGTCTGAGATTGCGACTATCGTCGCGATAGCAGGCTCCGAAATCGTCCCGCCGTGCGGCCGGTGTCGTGAGCTAATTCGCCAAGTTAACGAAACGAATGCAACGACACGTATTATCGTGGCGCCAGGGCGGGTGGCGCCGCTCTCAGACCTACTGCCCTTCGAATGGGAAACCTCCTAACGCGATGTCACGGCCTAATAACCGGTTGCAGCGGCCGGTCGAATGGCAGCGCGGGCGCGCCGCCGCAATGAGCCATCCTGTGGAGGTCAGCCATGTCTGGTAGATTAGCCGTCGTCGGCGCGCCAAGTAGTGCAGGAGCATATGCACCCGGCCAGGAAAAGGCTCCAGCGGCTCTCCGCGCGATTGGTTTGATGGAATTGTTATCTGCCTGCGGCATCACGGTTGACGATCGTGGAGACGTCTCCGGTTTTCGCTGGCGTGCGGACAAGACGAATCCACGCGCTATGAATGCGAGCATCGCCGCAACGGTGGCTAAAGCTACCGCAGAGCGGGTTGCTACTGCACTTGCTACCGACGCGGCAGCGCTCGTCCTGGGCGGCGATTGCACGGTCGAACTCGGCACAGTAGCCGGCGCCCTCTTGGGGACACAAAGTGTTGGTGTTATTTACATCGACCTAGATACCGACCTCAACACGCCAGAGAGCACTAAAGACGGCGCTCTGGATTGGATGGGGGTTGCCCATATGTTGGGCATTAAGGGCACAGTGCCAGAGCTCGCCGCGCTAGGTCCTCGTGTGCCAATGCTACACCCAGAGCAGGTTCTCTTCTTCGCCAACGACAACGTTGAGCCGTTCGAGAGGCAGATCATCGAAGATTTCGGCATCGCGGAAGTTCGGCTGGCGGATGTTGTCGCCGCTCCGTCAAGCGCGGCGCAGGCTGTGGTAGCTGGCTGGGGACGGCAGTTTGAGAGACTCCTCATCCATTTGGATGTCGACGTGCTCGACTACGTGGATATGCCCCTCGCGGAAAACACCCGCCGTAAGACAGGGCTCCGGTTCGATCAGCTCATGGCGTCGCTCCGCCCTTTGCTAGGCGCGCCGAATTGGGCAGCGCTTACAATATGTGAGCTGAACCCTGACCATGGGAAAAGTGATGGCTCGACCCTGCGGACCTTTGCCGAGGCCTTAGCTGATGGTCTTGCTGCATCACCCCGATGGCGGAGCAACTGATGCGTATGTTGAAAGGATTTTGCGGTAGACGGGGCTTCGTACGCAGCCCAACAAACGCTTGCAGCGGACGGCGCCGGCGCCGCCGTTGAACTGGAGCCTGAGGTTGGACCACGAAGGAATTCTCGAATGCTGACCGCGAGACTCACACAAGGAGAGTGACCCATGCGGAAGATTATCGTCGGCGCAATGGTTTCCATGGACGGTGTCATGCAGGCACCCGGCGGGCCAACCGAGGATCCGACCAAGGGCTTCAAATTCGGCGGCTGGGTGATGCCCTATTACGATCAGGAGTTTGGCGAAGAGCTCGACCGAATCTTCAAGAATTTCGATCTCCTGCTGGGCCGCAAGACCTATGAGATTTTCGCCGGGTACTGGCCCTACTATGACGCCGGCGGCTCAGATGGAGGCATCGCCAGGCGGTTCAACGAGATCAGGAAGTACGCCGTTTCGCGTTCGGGCGAGGTCGATACGAGCTGGGCGGGCTCGGTGCTCCTCCGTGACATCGCCGACGTGAAGCGTCTGAAGCAGGAGGACGGTCCAAACCTTGTCACGCAGGGCAGCACCGAACTCGTGCATGCGCTGCTCGCCAACGATCTGGTCGACGCGATGAGCATTTTCACAGTGCCGGTCATCCTGGGCGGCGGCAAGAAGCTGTTCGCGGACGGCTCGGCACCGCATTCCTTCAAGCTGACCAACTCGCGCGTTTCGTCCTCCGGCGTCCTTATCGGCCACTACGAGCGCGGCGGCGAGATCAAGATCGACGACACCGCGCCAGATTCGCCCAGCGAGCGTGAAATTACCCGCCGGAAGCGGATGAAGCACGAAGGCTAAAGGTTCGCGGATGCTGTTGAGCCGGTGAGCACAGAAGCGCTTCAAGACAGGTGTGGCCTAATAACGCGTTGTAGCGGACGCGCTTCGCGCCCCGCTGAACGTCTACGTTAGGCCAACCATGATCTCTGGCAAGCCAGGCAGCGTGTGAAACTCGGCAAGGTCGGAGAAGTCAGGCTCACAGCGGCCTAACAGGCGCTTCGAGGCGGAGGTAGTGAAATGTCGCGGAGGTTCCTTCTACGCTAGTGGCCCACTCCCGCTCAAACATTTCCCTAGCCATCGGAATGTGCGCCATCTGCCGGACTGGATGTGCGGAGTTTGACTCACCGGAAATCCCTATGTTACGGTCAACCTCTGTGTATTCGCTCAGTTAGCAAGGGGTTCCGCTATGGCGGTTGAAAAAGATCTGAAGGCGATTCTTCGCAATTTGAAGTATTCAGACGACGCCAAAGTACTCGAACAGATTTCAGCACACACCAGACAAGTTCATGCTCGCATGGCGGGCATCAAGCACAAGCTGGTGGTCATGAGCGGGAAAGGCGGTGTGGGCAAGAGCATGACCACGGTCAATTTGGCGTTGGCCTTTGCGCGCCAAGGAGCGAAGGTTGGACTCTTGGACGTGGATCTGAACGGGCCTTGTGTGCCACGCATGTTGGGGTTACACGGTCAGTCGTTGACGATGACGCCTGAGGGGGCGATTCCGCCGGTCGGGCCGCTCGGGGTGAAAGTCGCGTCGATGGACTTCTTTCTAGACGATGCAGCGCCGGTACGCTGGAAAGGGCCGATGGATGTAAGCCCGGCGTGGTTGGGGCTGATGGAAATGAATGTCATTCGAGAGTTTTTGGCCGATGTTATCTGGGGCGAACTCGACTATTTGCTGGTCGATCTGCCTCCCGGAGCTGCGGCGGATAAGCCTCCGGTCATCGCCGGGTTTATTCCAGACCTTGCGGGAGCGATTGTCGTCACGACGCCATCGGAGGTGGCATCGGATGTGGTGCAGAAGTCGGTGACCTATGCCCGCGATATGGGCATCAAGGTGATGGGCATGGTCGAGAATATGAGCGAATATCGCTGCCCTTCCTGTGGAGAGGTGAACGAGTTGTTCGAAGGCAATACGGAGGCGATGTGCGAGAAGCTGGATTTGCCGTTGCTTGGACGGATCCCCTTCGACCGAAAACTCGCGCGCACTTTCGACAAGGGCCAGCCGTTGCTAGACGACACGTATCCGACGATTCAACGGTACCAAGACATTGCCGGGCGCATTAGGACGTTACTGGACTACAAAAAAGTGCTGGCTGAACAACTGTGACGCAACGCATTGAAGAGGAGACCCCATGAAATTCGTATGCTTGAACTGTGAAACCTACATGAATTTCGAGAAGGTGGAAAAACCAGGAGAGGACACGCTCGGTGTGTTTTTCGGCTGTCCATCTTGCAATGCCAAGTTCTCGATGGTGACGAATCCAGGTGAAACCCAGATGGTCAGTTCCCTTGGAGTGAAGTTGGGTGGGCGCACTGCTGAGGCCGAGCCGTTCGAGATGACGAAGGGTACGCTCAAAGCCGAAGCCTCCCCAGTCCCTGGTCAGATGGCGGCCTATTTGAACGAGAAAATTCAAGGTGGTCAGCCGGCGACTACGACTGCAACTGCCACAACCGCTACGCCGGGTGAAAAATCCAGCAGTGGCTGTCCCTTCTCCGCCATGGTCGCTGAAATGGGCCTTACGTCTGGCGGCAAGCCTGGCGAAGCTGGGACGACAGTCTCTGAGTTCACCTGGTCGCCCGATGCGAAAGAAAAGCTTGACCGGCTTCCCTCGTTCGTCAAGCCGATGGTGCAGGGCAGTGTGGAGGCCTTTGCTCGCAAGCAGGGATACAAGACCATCACGTTACAAGTGATGGACGATTCCAAGGGCGAGTCGAGCAACGGAATCACCTGGACGTCTGATGCTGAGAAGCGGCTTGAAAATATTCCGGACTTCATCCGTCCCATGGCCCGTAAAGAGGTTGAGCGTGTGGCGAAAGAGCGTGGGATGGCGACGATTACGGCTCAAGTGATGGATGACGTCAAAGATAAGTTTATGAAGTTTATGTAAACAGATAAGGCGAATATATCTAATGATGGCGCAAAGGCCCGTCCGGCCACCTGGACGGGCCTTTCTCGTATGCAACGGTTATGACGGCGGCATGCGGCGGGGATCACACCGAAGTCGTTGGGTAGGATGTGTCTTTCTGGTTTTCCTGTTCCTGTCAGCCCTACCTCTTTGGGCGCAGCATGATGGACATGGTCAGTCTTCGGTACACGAAGAGGTCAGCACAGACCACGAACATCATGCGGCTACAGGTGATCGGGCGGGATGGGAAGGATCCATTGCCGGCATCGCCTACTCTGAGTTCAATCATCATCTCACCGGTATGCTGGTGCTCATCATCGGGCTCAGCGAACTGCGCCATGCGTTAGCTGTGCCTTTATGGGCTTGGACCAGGTTTTTTTTGCCGGGAGCCTTGCTCACGTCAGGGTTTTTTCTCCTTGTCTGGAGTGATCATAATGCGTGGCCAATCGGCGAGCTCAGTTTCGTGGAGACTTTCTTCGGCAGCGACCAAGAGATTGTTCAACATAAGTGCTACGGACTCTTGTCATTGACGGTCGGCGCGATCGAACTGCTCCGCAGGCTTGGACAGATCCGCCATCCGGCGTGGGTGGCGCCGTTGCCGCTCTATGCCATCATCGGAGGATTGATGTTGTTCGGCCACTCCCACGGCCTCCATCCGTCAGCCGCAAAGATTGCGACGGACCACGCAATTATGGGCTCTATGGCGGTGACCGCCGGTTCGTCCAAACTCCTGTCCGATTGGTTTCGTTCCCCGTCTCACGAAGGGGTCTCTAAGTGGGAATTGCCTTGGGCCGTCTTGCTTCTGCTCATCGGGATTCAGCTGATGATCTATTCAGAGTAACGATGCCGGCCGTCTGCGATTCGAGATAATTGACACCTTTCTAAACCCTGTGCTACGAGTACAAACTCATATCGAGCGACATCACATTCATGCGCAGTCGGTCTTCCTGAGGCTGACTGTATGGAGTGAGTATGGGTGGACATAGCCATTGGGCGACGGTCAAACGGCACAAAGGCGCTCAGGACGCCAAGCGTGGAAAAATCTTCACGAGAATTATCCGCGAGGTGACGATCGCCGCTCGTACGGGCGCAGATCCAGACGGTAATCCGAGGCTCCGGCTGGCCATCTTGAAGGCAAAAGAGGCCAACATGCCGGGCGATACGCTGAAGAAAGCTATTCAGCGAGGCACGGGAGAATTGCCGGGCGTCGCCTATGAAGAATTTTCGTTGGAAGCGTACGGGCCTGGCGGGATAGGCATCTTGATGGAAATCACGAGCGACAACCGCAATCGCACTGTGGCTGAGCTGCGAAATCTTCTCACGAAAAACCACGGCAATATGGCGGAAGCCGGTGCGGTCTCCTGGCAATTTCATAAAAAGGGGTTGCTGACGATCGAGCAGGGCAAAGCCGACGAAGATACCCTGTTGTCTCTTGCGCTCGATGCAGGAGCGGAGGACGTCAAGGTGGGTGAGAAAAGCTTTGAGATCATCACAGATCCGCACCACTTTGAAGCCGTGAAGAAAGCGCTTGCCGATGCAAAAATCGATACCGCGCTTGCAGAAGTCACCGCGGTGCCGCAGAATACGATCAAGTTGGAAGAAAAGGCCGCCGAGCAAATGCTCAAGCTGATGGAAGTCTTGGACGAGCATGACGATGTGCAGAAGGTTCATGCGAATTTCGATATTTCTGACGAGGTGATGGAGAAAGTGGCCGCTGCCGGATAAACCGGTGGCATGTTGAAGGATGAACGGAGCACTCAAGATCTTCCTTCATAGCTCACGGTTGCGTGATCGCCGTTCTTCATTGCCCCATAGCGTATGATCGCCTCATTGACAGGCCGATTGGCCTTCAAGGCGCCGACCTATCTGATCCTCGATGTGCACGGGGTTGGATACGAAGCGTATATTCCTCTCAGTACCTACTACGGATTGCCTAATCTCAGCGAAAGTATCTCGCTGGCGGTGCATACCCATGTCCGCGAAGATGCGATTCAGCTCTTCGGCTTTTTGACGTCTCAAGAAAAAGACGCATTCGTGCTGCTGACCAGCGTATCCGGCGTCGGACCCAAGCTGGCTCTGAGTATTTTGTCCGCTCTTCCGGTATCCAATCTGGTTTCAGCGATCCAATCGGGAGATGTCGAGAAGCTGACGACAGTGCCTGGAATCGGTCACAAGTCGGCCGGCCGTCTCGTGTTAGAGCTGAAGGATAAAATCGGAAAACTCCATCCCGGTCTCTCGCCTGCAAGCGATGCTCCCAGGCAGGGACAAGACGCGATCTTCGACGACGCGCTGTCGGCACTCGTGAATTTGGGCTATCGACCGCAAGACGCCAAAGACGCATTAAAACGTGTGAAGCAGTCCAATGCTGAGACCATCGTGCTCAAGGACATGATTCGTGAATCTTTGAAGGAACTTGCAAGGGGGTAAGGAGATGGTGGGAATAATTCAACGTAAAGTCTTGACTCAAGGGTTCATCGGACTTCTGGCGCTTCTCTTTGTCGTCGGAGCCCTGCCTGTGCAGGCTCAAGAGTCTGGCGAGCCCAAAAGCATTCGCAAGACTTGTGGTCAATGCCCTGATGGTTATGCAACCACGGGGGTGACCGAGTCCAGCGAGATTTGCAAGGATGGTGATCCCACCCTCGTTCAGTGTGTACCACTGGGGGCAAATCTATTGTCCGTGTGTGGGTCCTGCCCCGAAGGCTATCGAGAGGTCGGCAGCTCGTCTGTGCCGGCTCGTTGTGGAGGCAAGGACGGGGGACGGCTTACACAATGTCAGCTGGAAAAAATGGAGTCGAACCTTCCTGATCCGACCCAAGGCTTCAAAACCTGCCCGCCGGATTGCGGGAGTACTGCAATGCCGGGACAGGGTGCCTTGCCGCCTCCACCGAAGTACCTCCCAACGCCGGAGAAGAAATAGGCCTAGAACGAAAGGTTCCGTCACGATGGCT
The DNA here is from genome assembly GCA_965233175.1 of uncultured bacterium. GTDB lineage: Bacteria > Nitrospirota > Nitrospiria > Nitrospirales > Nitrospiraceae > Palsa-1315. The sequence continues at coordinate 25,325 of CBDDRW010000060.1, read as the reverse complement.
GAGCGAGTTGTCAGTACACACATCACGGACGAAGAGCGAAATATCGAGATGGTGCTGCGTCCGCAGACTCTCGATGAGTACGTCGGCCAGGAGCGGATGAAAGAATCCCTGAAGATCTGTATCCAGGCGGCGAAGCAGCGGAATGAAGCGCTCGACCACACGATCTTTTATGGCCCTCCCGGGTTGGGGAAGACCACTATTGCTCATATCATTGCTCGTGAGATGGGGGCTGCGCTCCGCTCGACCTCCGGTCTCGTGTTGGCTCATGCGGGTGATTTGGCAGCCATTCTCACGAACCTCCAGGAACACGATGTCCTCTTTATCGATGAGATTCATCGGCTCCCTGCTTCGGTTGAAGAGGCGCTCTATCCTGCGATGGAGGACTATCAACTCGATCTTGTGATCGGTCAGGGGCCTGCAGCTCGCACGGTGAAACTGGATCTCCCTCAGTTTACACTCGTCGGGGCTACGACCAGAGCTGGGGCCCTGACCTCTCCGCTCCGGGACAGATTTGGCCTTGTCCACCGACTGGAGTTCTACTCACCAGTGGAACTCCAGACCATCGTGACACGGTCAGCCGGAGTCCTTGGGATTCCGATCGATTCCGATGGAGCAAGTGAAATTGCCGGCCGTGCTCGAGGAACTCCGCGCATTGTGAATCGGCTTATCAAACGGGTGCGCGACTATGCGCAGGTCAAAGCGGCAGGACAAGTCACCCAGGCTGTCGCTCGGGATGCGCTAGCATGGTTGGGGATCGATACGGCGGGATTTGATGAAATGGATCGCCAAATTCTTCTGACAATCATCGACAAATTCGCTGGAGGGCCGGTCGGGGTAGAGTCTCTGGCGGCTGCCGTGCAGGAAGACCGAGGCACCCTCGAAGATGTCCATGAGCCGTATCTGATTCAGGCCGGTTTCCTCGAACGAACCGGCCGAGGCCGCCAAGTGACGAAGCGGGCTCTCGATCATTTTAAACGACCAAGCTCTCTTCTTTTTTCATAAAGCATCCGGCCACTGCCGAATGCTTTCTGGCGAGACATGTAGACAGGTAGACGTGCCACGCAAGCTCGTGAAACTTTGAGGGTCTTCTTGCTTTGCCCGGAATAGTTCCTGTATCATCATTCACTTAGCTTGTGCCATTCCAGCCGACGGACGGAAGCCCGCCTTCTTGGGCTGGGAAGAGGGGGTTCGCTATGTCCGGGGATTTTTCCACGTACCGGGATAAGATCGATCGTATCGACGATGAGATTCTACGTCTGCTCAATGAGCGGTCCAAGAGTGTCATTGAGATCGGCAAGCTCAAGAAACAGCAGGATGCAGAGGCCAATCTCCACACCCCGGCGCGGGAGGCGGCGATTATCACGCGCCTGACCCAACAGAACACCGGGCCCTTTCCCTCCGAGGCCATTCGATCGGTCTACAGAGAGATTATGTCCGCCTCCCTTTCGCTGGAGGGCCCTCAGAAGGTGGCGTATCTGGGCCCAAGAGCGACGTTCACTCATATGGCCTCCTTGCAGAAGTTCGGTTCGTCTCCCCAATACATTCCAGTTAATAGCATCAAGGATGTCTTCAGTGAGGTCGAACGGGGGAGAGCGAACTTTGGCGTCGTCCCGATTGAAAATACGACAGAGGGAGTGGTCAACCACACGCTCGATATGTTTATCGATTCCAATCTGCTGATCTATGGTGAAGTTCTACAAGAAGTGTCTCATCATTTAATGTCGAAGTCCGGCGTCATGGAAGAGGTTAAGCACATCCATTCTCATCCTCATGCCATTGCCCAATGTAGACAATGGTTGGAGACGAACTTTCCACATGTGGCTGTGTCGGAGGTGGCGAGCACGGCGCGCGCTGCGGAACAGTGCGCGGAAAATCCCTCTGTTGCCGCCATTGCCTCGGAGTTAGCGGCTCAGCTGTATGGTTTAAAGGTCATTAAGTCCCGCATTGAAGATAATGTGAACAACATGACCCGTTTTCTCATCCTGTCCCAAAAGCCGCCCGAGCGTACAGGAAAAGATAAGACCTCACTCATGCTTTCGGTGAAGGACAAAGTTGGCGCCTTGTATGATCTTCTCAGACCGTTTGCCTCTCATGGCCTGAGCATGACCAAGATTGAATCGCGTCCTTCCAGGCGGAAGGCCTGGGAGTATATTTTCTTCGTTGATATAGAAGGGCACATTGAGGAAGAGCGGGTGAAGACGACCATCAATGAAATCACTGGACGCTGTCTCTTTATGAAAGTCTTGGGTTCCTATCCGGCCCACAGTTGATGTCATGCCGCTGAACGTTCATCCAGACATTGTCTCGCTCAGACCCTATGTTCCTGGGAAGCCGATTGAAGAACTTCAACGGGAATTGGGTCTTGCGCGCATCATTAAACTGGCATCCAACGAAAATCCGTTGGGCCCCTCCGTAAAAGCGCTGACTGCGTTGAGTCAGGGTACTGACACGCTGCATCGCTATCCCGATGGCGGTGCGTTCCGTCTGCGTGAAGCCCTGGCGGATCGTTGGAAGGTCACGCCGGATCAGATCATACTGGGCAACGGTTCAGATGAAATTTTGGGATTGCTCGCCCGCACGTTTTTGGCGCCGGGTGATGAAGCGATCATGGCTGATCAGACCTTCGTCATCTACAAAATGGAAGTGACGGCAGCCCATGGAAAACCGGTTATCGTTCCGCTGAAGGAGTGGCGGCATGATCTTCAGGCAATGGCCGATGCCATCACCGACCGAACAAGGCTCCTGTTCCTCTGTAACCCCAATAATCCGACCGGAACGATGGTGTCCGCGTCTGAGGTCGAACGGTTACTCTCGCGCGTGCCGGAGTCTATCGTGGTGGTATTCGACGAAGCCTATTTCGAGTACGTCAGGAGTCAGCAGTTTCCGGACTCCATGGCCTATGTGAAGCAGAGGCGGAATGTCATTGTGTTGCGGACGTTTTCAAAAATCTATGGCCTCGCAGGATTACGAATCGGGTATGGCGTAACAACGGCAGAGATCACAAATTTTTTGAACCGAGTTCGTCCTCCCTTCAACGCCAACAGCCTGGCGCAGCGTGCCGCGCTCGCTGCTCTCGGAGATGACGAACATGTGGCGCAGAGCCGGTCGACGAATGAGGCGGGAATGGAGCAGATGGTCAAGGGATTGACCGCGCTTGGGTTTTTGCCGATACCGAGTGAGGCAAATTTTGTGTATGTCGATATTGGACGAGACGGCCGGCAGGTATTTGAGGCCTTGCTAAGGGAGGGCGTCATCGTTCGTCACATTGAAGGGCGCATGGTTCGGGTGACCATCGGCCTGGAAGAAGAAAACAGGGAATTCTTGGCTGCGCTCAAGCGGGTGGTCCATCCCGCATTGAATGCAGAGTGAGGGCACAATGATTATTGTATTAAAGCCAGAGGCAAGCGAGCGGGAAGTCGATCACATTATCGATCGGCTTCGTGAGTTGGGGCTGAAGTCTCAATTATCGACCGGTCAGGAACGGACGATTATCGGTGTCATAGGCGACGATCGGGTCTTGCATAACCAGCCACTCACGGCATTGCCGGGGGTTGAAAGTGTGTTGCCCATTCTCGCGCCATGGAAGCTGGTCAGCCGGGAATTTAAGCGGGAAGGCACGGTCATCCACGTGGGCAACCTGAAAGTCGGCGGCAACAAGCTGATCATCATGGCGGGACCCTGCGCAGTGGAGCGGCTCGAAATTACGGTTGGGATTGCCCACGAGGTCAAGGCGGCCGGAGCGAGTATTTTGCGCGGAGGCGCTTACAAGCCACGCACCTCGCCCTATTCCTTTCAGGGATTGGGGCGCGAAGGACTGGATTATCTGGTTGAGGCAAAGAAGCAAACCGGGCTGCCGGTGGTCAGCGAGATTCTGGATACCCGCGACATCGAACTGTTTCTCGAAAAAGCCGACATTATCCAGATTGGCGCCCGCAACATGCAGAATTTTGAATTGCTCAAGGAGGTTGGAGCGTACGACAAGCCGGTGCTGTTGAAGCGGGGACTTTCGGCGACGATCAAGGAGTTCCTCTTATCGGCGGAATACATCATGTCTCGCGGGAATCAGAATGTGATGTTGTGCGAACGGGGGATTAGGACGTTCGAAACGCAATATCGCAATACGCTCGATCTTGCCGCGGTTCCAACGTTAAAAGAACTGTCACATTTGCCCGTCATCGTCGACCCCAGCCATGCCACCGGCAAGTGGAATCTGGTGGCACCGATGTCGAAAGCAGCGGTGGCTGCAGGGGCGGATGGCATTCTGATCGAAGTCCATTCGAATCCGGAATGTGCGTTGTGCGACGGTGAAGAATCCATTAAGCCCAGTCAATTCAAGGAATTGATGCAGGACATGCGAAAGATCGCGGTAGCGGTCGGTCGGGAAGTGTAACCGGAAGGATTGTGTTTGAGAGGGATCAGGATTGAGGCACGATCTCGGTCCGCTGTGAACGATGGCATTGCATTTTACTCAGGTCACGATTATTGGAGTTGGGCTGATCGGCGGATCGCTCGGTATGATTCTCCGACGAAAAGGCCTGGCGTCAAGGGTTGTCGGAGTCGGGCGGCGTGTCGAAAACTTGAAAACTGCGGTCGAGTTGGGCGCGATCGATCGGTACGTGATCGACCCTAAAGATGGAGTGAGGGATGCCGACTTGGTCGTGTTGGCGACGCCAGTCGACACCTATGACCGGCATTTGACAGAATGGGCTTCCTGTTTGAAACAAGGCGCGATTGTAACCGATGTGGGAAGCGTGAAGGGGTTGCTGGTGGAACAGGCTGAGCGAGCCATGCCCGACGGTGTTCATTTTGTCGGGGCCCATCCCATCGCCGGCAAAGAAAAGACGGGGGTGGCGGCAGGGTCGGATCAGCTCTTTATCGGTGCGCGTTGTATACTGACGCCGACAAAAACCACGGATCCGCAGGCGCTTGAGCAGGTCCGAACGATGTGGCAGGAGACCGGCTCAGTGGTGCTCACGATGGATGCCCATCTGCATGACAAGATTCTTGGAGCGGTCAGTCATTTGCCTCATGTGGCGGCCTTTGCCTTGATGAACGCCTTGGCCGGGATTCGCGACCAGCAACTCCCTTCGCTCGACCTGGCAAGCCACTCGGGTGGTGGGTTGCGGGATACGACCAGGATTGCCGCGAGTTCCCCGGAGATGTGGCGCGATATCTTTCTCTGGAACCGCGACAATGTCGTGACATTCATTGAGGCCTATGAGCGATCTCTGAGCCATTTAAAGCAGCTCATTCAAGAGGGTGATGCTGCCGGCATCGAGAAGGAGCTCGAACGAGCAAAACAGGAACGAGAGAAGCTCCCCACGCGACAGACCGTCCCAGCGTAAGGCACCTATGGCTTCATTGACCATCACACCAGGCAGGCCGTTACAGGGAACGATTTCCGTTCCGGGCGATAAGTCAATCACCCACCGCGCCATCATCCTGACGGCCTTAGCGAACGGGACCAGTACGGTTTCGCGCTATTGCCGAGGCGAAGATTGTCTCAATACGATGCGGGCTCTCCAAGGTCTTGGTATCCGTATCGATGAGTCGGACGAAGAACTTTGTGTGCATGGCAAGGGGCTCTGGGGGTTGACCGAGCCGAGCGGGCCGATAGATTGCGGGAATTCCGGAACAGGCATTCGTCTCCTGACCGGCCTGCTGGCGGGACAGGACTTTTTCACGGTACTGACCGGCGACGAATCGATTCGCCGCCGTCCAATGGGGAGGATCGTCAAGCCGTTGCGGGAAATGGGGGCGATCATCGCTGGACGCAAGGGCGGTGAACTTGCGCCCTTAGCCGTGACGGGTAGCCGCCTTCGTGCGATCACCTATGCCTCACCGGTGGCGAGCGCGCAGATCAAATCGGCGTTGTTGCTCGCAGCCTTGTTTGCCGAAGGGACGACCCGCATCACCGAGCCGCGTCTTTCGCGGGACCATACGGAACGGTTATTCCAGTTTTTTCATATTGCGTGTCGACAGGAAGGGACCGCCCTGCTGATCGATGGACGACCATCGGTGGGATGGAATGGGGTGTCTCGATTGGTCATTCCTGGCGATCTCTCTGCTGCTGCATTTTTCATCGTGGGGGCGACTATTGTCCCTGGTTCGGATGTCACGATTCAACAGGTGGGGATCAATCCTACCAGGATCGGTTTGTTGGACGTGATGACGAGAATGGGTGCAGATATCGAATTGTTCAATAGGCGTGAAGAGGGAGGGGAGCCGGTTGCGGATATTCGAGTAAAGTCGGCCAGGCTGCGTGGAGTGGCGATCGGGCCTGATTTGATTCCGCAGACGATCGATGAGTTTCCCATTCTATGCGTCGCGGCTGCCGTTGCAGAGGGTGAAACGATCATCTCCGGAGCCCAAGAATTGAGAGTGAAAGAGAGCGATAGGATTGCCACGGTGTCGGCAGAGTTGCGTGCGATGGGGGCAGAGGTGACGGAAAGGCTCGACGGAATGATTGTGAGAGGTATTGGCACAACGAAAGGCAATGGTCGATTGCAGGCTGTACGTGGCCACAGCCATGGAGACCACCGGGTGGCGATGTCGTTGGCTATTGCGGGCTTGACCGCTTCGATTCCAACCTTGATTGACGAGTCGGCTTGCATCGAGACATCGTTTCCGAATTTTCATCGCACACTCTTGGAATTGTCAGGCGAGCGCCGGTGACGGTGATGACTATGGGGCATGACGTGGGATCTGTCGTGGAGAAACAGCGGGTGAGAGGACTGATCGTTGCGATCGATGGTCCGGCTGGTGTCGGGAAGAGCACCGCCGCCAAGTTGTTGGCTTCTCGATTGGGTTATCTGTACCTTGATACAGGCGCCCTCTATCGCGCGACGGCATGGGCCATCATTGAGTCCGGCCTGGATCCAGCTGATGTCGGAGGAGTTGAGGCTTTACTGCCTAGGTTGTCACTCCAGATGCAGTTTCATCAGGGCGCCGCCACAGTATTCGTCAATGGCAGGGATGTGAGCGGCGACCTTCGAACACCTCAAGTGTCAGCAGCGGCATCGGTCATTTCGGCCATTCCAGCTGTTCGTGCCTGGTTGTTGCCCATCCAGCGACACATCGGACAGGGCGGAGCCATGGTGGCTGAGGGTCGTGATATGGGAACAAAGGTATTTGCTTCGGCTGACGTGAAGTTTTTTCTCGAAGCGGATCCGACGGTCAGGGCCCAGCGCCGACATCGGGAACTTGTTGCGGCCGGACATTCCGGAGCGCTGGAAGAGACGAATGCCGATTTGACAAGCCGTGATACGAGGGACCGTTCTCGCTCGATCGCGCCGTTAGTTCCTGCTGAGGATGCCCAGTTCATTGATACCTCAACGTTGTCCATCACAGAAGTGGTGGACCAGATGATGGCTGTGATTGCGGCCAAATTGTGAGTTCGGTTTTTTACTGGATCTTATGGGTCTTCTGCCGGACCATCGGCTGGCTGTGTTTTCGATTTCGAGTCGTTGGCGCAGTTCCCCGGAACGGTGGGTTTATCGTTGCGGCGAACCATGCCAGTTATCTGGATATACCCCTCCTGGGCTGTGGGATGCGGCGACGGGCTCGGTTTCTTGGGCGTAGTGACCTCTTTCCGTTTCCAGGACTGAAGGCGATCTGTCAATGGTTGGGATGGATTCCCCTTCGCATTGGCCGATTGGATCGTGATGCATTCGGTAAGGCGGTTGCGTTGATTAAGCAAGGAAAGGTTGTGGTGATTTTCCCTGAGGGCAGTCGCAGCCAGGATGGTCAGCTACAATCTCCCAAACCGGGGATCGGGATGATTGTTGCGCAAACCGGATGTTCTGTGGTTCCGGCCTATCTCAAGGGGACGTTCGATGTGCTGCCACCTGAAACCATGTGGCCGCGCTTCCGCCCCGTGACCGTGTTCTATGGAGAGGCGCTTGCATTTCCTCGAAATGAGAAGGGCGGAGATGTGAAGCAGTACTATCAGGAAGTCAGTCGTACCGTAATGGATCGTATTGCGTCACTGGGTGGCGTAGAATCTCCGATCAAGCAGTCCAGTGCCGGCATTCGCAAGGCTGAGTGAATGCCGGTGTATAACCATCAGCACCCGACTTCAGTCGGAAGAGTAGGATTCTCATCATGAGTACGGTTTTGCCATCGAGTGACCAGCAGTTAGACCGGGCAGCCTTAGCAGCCTTGTACGAGGAAACGTTCAAAAACCTCGAAGAGGGCACTATTACGGAAGGTTGCGTCGTAGCCGTGACCAAAGACAAGGTGATCGTGGACATCGGCTACAAATCCGAAGGGATGATTCCGAACGATCAGTTTTCCACCGAGGAACGCCAGAACATCAAGGTGGGCGATCGGCTTCAAGTATATATCGAGGAGTGCGAAGACGCCGACGGCAATCTGGTGCTTTCCAAGGAAAAAGCCGACAAGATGAAGATCTGGGAAGAGCTGGAAAAGCTCTTCAATGACGGTAAAAGCATCGACGGGAAGATCGTCGCACGGATCAAGGGCGGTATGATGGTCGATATTGGAGTGAAGGCGTTTCTGCCTGGCTCACAGATCGACCTGCATCCAGTGCGGGATCTTGACGGGTTGATCGGGCGTACGTTTCCTCTCAAGATTATCAAGATCAATCATCGGCGCGGCAACGTCGTGGTATCTAGACGTGTGCTCTTGGAAGAAACGCGGGATTCAAAACGGAAGACGACGCTCTCCACATTGAAAGAAGGGCAATTGATCCATGGCGTTGTGAAGAACATCACGGATTACGGGGCGTTCATCGACCTGGGTGGCATCGACGGGCTGCTCCACATTACGGACATGTCGTGGGGCCGTGTCGGCCATCCGTCGGAAATGTTCAACATCGGCGATAAGGTGGAAGTGAGCGTGCTCAAGTACGATCGAGAGACCGGACGTATTTCACTCGGCTTGAAACAAAAGAGCGCGGATCCGTGGACCGGCGTGGCTACCAAGTACGCGATCGGTACCCGTGTTCGAGGTCGTGTCGTGAGCCTGACTGACTATGGGGCGTTTATCGAGCTTGAGCCTGGTGTCGAAGGGCTGGTGCATGTCTCTGTGATGTCATGGACGCACGAGGTACGCCATCCATCGCGCGTGGTATCCATTGGGGATCAAGTTGAAGCCGCCGTGCTGAATGTGGATACAGCGAGCAGAAAGATTTCCCTCGGCATGAAGCAGACTGCGCCGAACCCCTGGGATATGGTGGAAGGGAAGTACGCCATCGGGACGCACATTGAAGGAAAGGTGAAGAGCCTGACCGACTTCGGTGCGTTCGTCGGACTCGAAGAGGGCATCGATGGATTAATCCACATTTCTGATATGTCGTGGACGAAACATATCAAGCATCCCTCTGAACTCTTCAAGAAGGGGCAGAAGGTCGAAGCCGTGGTCTTACGGATCGACAAGGAAAAGGAGCGGCTCTCACTCGGATATAAGCAACTCAAGGGTGATCCATGGGACGATGAGATTCCAAGCCGTTATGCGGTTGGAGATGTTGCGGTCGGGAAGGTCAGCAAGGTCGCCGACTTCGGCATTTTCGTCGAATTGGATGGGGGCGTTGAAGGATTGATTCACATCAGCGAGGCGGGTCTCGATCCGCAGGCCAAGCTCGAAGAGAAATTCAAGCTGCAAGATGAAGTAACGGCCAAAATCATCAAGGTCGATCGTGAAGAGCGAAAGATTGCACTCAGCTTGCGCGATCACCAGATGGATTCCGATCGCCGAACAGTCGATGAATATCATGCGGCTCAAGGCGCGTTGGATCAAAGCCTGGGCCGTGCGGCGAAGCAGAACAGGAAGCGAGGACAAGACGAGGACGAGAAGTAGGTTGGGCCATCAGGCTGCCGTGTCAACCGTGGGCCTTCGCACCCTCGGTGCTCTGAGTGGCGCATCGAACTATGAGTGACGAAACATCAGGAAGGCCGGCCAAGCGTGGAATAATGCGCCGAGCGCTTTGGGCGCTCGGCATCGGATTTGGCTTGCTCTTTCTCATGAACCTGTTTTTCCCAGACCTCGACTTTTCGATGGAGGATCGGGTTGGATTAATACGCATTGAAGGAGTTATTGTCGATGCGCAATCTACCATCGGCGAATTGAAACGCTTTGCCGAGAACCCTTCCGTGAAAGCGATTGTGTTGCGGATCGACAGTCCCGGCGGCGGGGTGGTGCCGTCGCAAGAAATTCATGATGCAGTCCAGCGGCTTCGCAACAAGAACCACAAGACCGTGATTGCGTCAATGGGGACGGTCGCGGCATCGGGAGGATACTATATTGCCGTGGCCACCGATCGAATCATGGCCAATTCAGGGACGTTGACGGGGAGTATCGGGGTCATCATGGAAATGGCGAATGTCGAGGGGCTGCTGAAGAAGATCGGGGTCGAAGGTGTCGTGATCAAGAGCGGACGATTTAAAGACGTCGGATCGCCGCTCCGGAAGATGAGCGATGAGGAGCAAGCGTTGCTTCAATCCGTTATGGACGATGTTCATAAGCAGTTTATCGAGGCGGTGGCGGAAGGGCGTGGGCTCGACGTGTCGGCTGTGCAGGCTTTCGCGGACGGTCGAATCTTCACGGGCCGCCAGGCCAAAGCGTCAAAGCTTGTGGACGAACTCGGTGATCTCGACTCGGCTATCAGGCTTGCGGCGGAAGTGGCCGGCATCGAGGGCGAGCCGAAAGTCGTTGAGCCGCGCCGACGATTTTCGTTCAGGGAATTGATCGAATCCAGAATATCAGGGCTCTTCCCGAAGCTTGATTTTTACTCCGGGGTAGGGCTCAAGTATCTCATGGTGTTCTAGCAGGATGCTGAAAAAGTCCACCAGCGGCGTTCTCGCATCGCTCAGAGCCTCAACGTACCGAAGCGTACGCCTCGCCTCTTCGCTCGCTGCGGCCTTGCTGGACGGCCTTTTTGAGCATCCTGCTATCAGGGTCGGATTGGCGTAGAGGTCGATTCATCATCATAAAGGGGGAGTCCACTATGACGAAGGCCCAAATTATCGAGCGCGTATCCGAACAGATCACGACCTTGACGAAACGGCAGGCGGAAGTTGTCGTCAATACGATTTTCGACTGTGTGAGAGATTCGTTGAAAAACGGCGATAAGACGGAGATCCGAGGCTTCGGCAGTTTTCGGTTGCGTGCTCGCCGAATGAAAGAAGGGCGAAACCCCAAGACCGGCGCGACTGTGGCGGTTCCCGCCAAGAAAGTCCCGTTTTTCAAAGCCGGAAAAGAATTGAAGGAACTTCTTAACCAGTGAGAACAGGATATTCATCATGAATGCGCCAGACTCGCATGATGCCGTAGGGATCGATGTCCGTTGGACGGACGAGGCTTCCGAGCGTTTAAAGCGGGCGCCACTGTTCTTGCGTGGTATGGTTCGACGGATCGCCGAAAAAAAAGCTCGAGAGCTTGGCTGTGTGGAGATTACGGCGGAGATGCTCGATCAGTTCAAGAGCCAGATGATGGGTGGGATGGGGGGTGAGTCCGGCCTTGCGGAGGCCGCAGAGCACATGGCGCAAGGCCATCTCCCCTGGACTGCCGCTGCCAAAGACCGGCTGGATACGGTTCCTGAGTTCATGCAGCACATGATCAAGCAAATTTCCGAAGAGATCGCCAAAGAGCGGGGCCATCTCGAGGTAAACGTTGAACTCTTTGAAAAGGTGGAAGCGCTGGGCGATATCCGCGAAGCGTCAGGCCCTCCGTTGGAGTGGAGCGAGGGGGCGTTGTCCCAGCTGCAAGAAAAATTGAAACAGTCGCCGCCGATCGCCGTTGAATTTGTCACCGACATGCTGAAACGGGACACTGAAGACTTGGCGCGTGAGAGAGGTGTGACTCGGATCGATGAGTCGACACTGGTTCAGTTGTGGGACGCACCACAGGAACGAGTTGTGTGGACTGATGAAGCATGGAAGCGCCTGCAAACGTCCCCGGATTTTGTGCGTAGCGGAATCCGTAAGGCCGCGGAACGCAGGGCGCGGAAGCTTGGGCTCGCCGAGGTTGACTCGGAACATCTGACGACCTTCCGGAATCAGGCTATGATGAAGGCTGTCAAACGGATTCGCTCATTCGGGTACGACAAGTTGACGTTTGAGGCATTCGATACTGCGATGGAGAAGACCAAACGCTTGCAGGGGAATGAGCAGGCAGAAAAGCGCCTCCAGGAAATTCGCAACCATTTTGCTGATCCGGACACGAAGAAACCTGAAGGTGGGACATTGGGCGCAGGCTTGATGGACCGCTTTCGCCGTTATTTGAAGGGAGAGGACGCCCTCTAGCACAGGATGCTGAAACAGTCCGCCAGCGACGTTCTCGCTTCGTTCAAACCCTCAACGTACCCAAAGGGTACGCCTCGGGCCAAGACACCGCCGCCTCACCAACTCGGCGGCGCGCACAAACGTGGTGCTCCTTATTCGTCGCACCGTGCGCCTCGCTGCGGCCTTGCTGGACGGACTGTTTGAGCATCCTTCAAGGGCAGTTTCTTTTTTCAGCTAGATGTTCTTCTGCAAGCTCGCATCAAAACACAACAGGTACGTCGTATGGTTCTCGGCCTCATCTCAGACGAATAGGCTGGGCGAATCGCTATGAGCTAGAAGCCAGGCCGTTTGAGGACGGCCCCGGCTCTTCAGTGGGCAGCCACCTGTTGCGGCCAAAACTTATGTCGAATTTGCGGGAGAGGCTCACTATCGAAATTGGGGATATCGTAGAGACAGCGATCGATCGTTGCCACTTCCTCTTCGGTCAGGTTCAAAGTGACCCTCGTTTTCCAAAATTGATCGAGGGTAAAATAATCACCTGACTGCGGCTTCTCAGCCAGGAGCGCCTTCATCTTATCGAAGCCTGCGGTATCCACCCCGGGGACACGGCCTTTATTGCGGTCGTGACACCAGTGCAGTACCTCGGCGATTCCGTACATCGATAGCTCAACCGTCATCATCTTGCTCATGGAGTCCTCCTTAACAAGACCAGCATTGTACCTTAACCTCTGCGCTATTTTCAAAGCCGTTGATGAGTGGGCTTAGGTTGGGGAAATTGTGGTGGGGTGGTGGGGATGGTCATTCCGCAGCATTGATTGCCATGAGAAAGCGGCAGTCTGTATACTGGCCCCGCTCATTTCAGAGGGAGAGCCTGGGTGAAAGGGCGTGCACAGACAGATCAATCACCACGTTGTCTGCGCCTCGCATGAGGGAGATCGCGTGACCAGAATCGTCGGCGGCCATAAGAGGTGCTGGTCATGGGGTGTTCTGGCCGTGGCGATCGGCGCCTCCCTGTTTATGGCAAGCGGCTGCAACAAGCAAGATCCCTACGCCCCACCGGATCTCTTCTACTACTTCGCCAGTTACAAAGTAGGAAAGAACCCGACGACTGTCACCCCCACGGATATCAATCAAGATGGATTGACGGATTTGATTACCACCAACATCGGTAGTAATACGATGTCGATTCTTTTAGGGAACGGTGACGGCACATTTCGTGACCAGGTCCAATTAAATGTCTGTAAAGAACCGCGTTCGCTTGCTCTGGGGATGTTCAACCGCGATTCGTATCCCGATGTGGTCTTGGCCTGTTCTGGAGGCGATGAAGTGTCCGTGCTCTTCGGCAGGGGTGACGGAAAATTTGAAGAAGGGCCGCGCTATCCCGTACATCGCACTCCCATTGCTATTGCCAGCGACGATCTGAACGGCGATCAGGCGCTCGATCTTGTCGTCGCATTGCGAAACGACAAGATTAAAGTCTTTCTGGGAACTGGTACCGGTGAGTTCACACATGGGGCGCAGTATGAATATGGAGATACGCCCACGTCTGTGGCGATGGCCGACTTGAGTGGCGATGGAAAGATTGATTTGGCTGTGACCAATGGGGGGCCGATGTCGAATGCGGTTTCAATCTGGAAGGGGAATGGCGACGGTACGTTTCGCCCTCCCACCGACTATCGGACGGGAAAGCGACCGCTCGGAGTGAGTTTCGCCGACTTCAATCGTGACCGGATACTTGACCTCCTCGTGATCAACGGTCAGCAAGATAGTTTTACAACGTTTCTCGGAATAGGGAATGGGGCATTTCAGGCAGGGAGAGATTCTGGTGCAGACGCAGGACCGAACTTCGGGTACGCTCGTGACTTCAATGGCGACAGCCACATCGACGTGGCCATTGTCAATCTTCAGTCGAGCGATCTCTCCATTCTCTTTGGCCGAGGCGATGGAACGTTTGAATATCCGCCGAGAAACTATCGGACAAAGCCGGGTCCTTTTGCCCTTGCGACATTTCGAGTCACTACGAAGGAGGCAGAAGAGCCTGGACTCGTGACAGCGGATAACGGCAATGGAAGCGTCTCCGTTTTTTTACATCGAGGATTGAAAGCGGCGTCCACTCCGGCCGTACCATCCCCGTAAGGCACGTCGACGGCTGATGTGAGTCAAACGGCAGTCTTCTTGACAGCCCACCGACCCTCGGCTAGAGTGACCGAGAGTTGGCTCCCCGCGGCCTTTTGGAGTTCTGGGTTCGAGGACATCGTGAGATCCTTTCGATGGTGGTTTGCGATTGGAGCATTGCTCACTCTTTCCGTGCTGATGGTGCAGGGAGGGGTGCGAGAGCTGCTCGACGGATCTTTACCCGGCAGTGGAACCAGCGCGTATCTCTCGTTTGCGACCACGATTTTCGGCGGAGGATTGTTGGCAGGTTGCGTGGCACTGGTGATGAAACGACTTCAATAGATCTGGAATTTGAAGATAGATGTATCGATGCATTGTTTGAGATGTAAGGGATTCATGATGGTCGAACGCCACTATACGTTGGTGAATCGAAGGCTCTATGCCCGCTGCCTGAATTGCGGGTTTTGGATTGACCTTGCGGATCTGCTCCGTTTTTTTCACAAAGTGATCGACAGCGGGTTTCGTGGAGGAAAGGTGCGGGAATCGTTCACCCTATGAGTAGGAGCGACGACTTCATGAAGGCAAGAGATTATCATCTGAAGCCATTTCTGGCATGCGCGGTTGGAGGATTTATCGGTTTGCTCCTGATCGGTGCCGAGACCTTCGCGCCATCCGTCGCTCTCGCGAAGAACACCCGGGTTCACTCTGTCCCTGTTCGCGCGGCGATCGCTCCGCATCGGTTCCCTCCGTGGCGAATCGCTCCAGCCCATGGCATTCTCCTCAAGGAACTCAAGAGCGGGCATGTGTTGTATGAACATGATGCGGGGAAACGCATGTCCCCTGCCAGCCTCACGAAAATCATGTCGGCCCTCGTCATTCTAGAGCGAGGTCAGTTGGATGATTTTGTCACGATCAGTCCCAATGCCGCGCGAGCGCACAAGACGCATTTACGCGTGAAGGCAGGGCAGATCTTTCGGTTGGATGATCTGTTGAAGGCCATGCTCATCGTATCCGCCAACGATGCGTGTCTTGCAGCAGTGGAGCATGTGGGGGGCGACGAATCGCAGTTTGTAGCCCTTATGAACACCAAGGCTGCGGCACTCGGCTTGTCCGATACCCATTTCAGCAATGGGTGCGGATTCGACGGCCCGGACCATTACTCGACGGCCGAAGACCTTGCGACGTTGAGTGTCATCGCCCTCGATCAGCCGATCTTCAGACAATTGGTGCGTGAGGAGCGTGCGGTTATCACGCCGGTCAATGGACATCGTGCCTATGTGTTGCACAATACAAATAGATTACTAGGGCGTATTCCCGGTGTCGAAGGAATCAAGACAGGATTTACTTCCAAAGCCGGTCGATGCCTTATTGCCAAAGTCTCACAGAACGGGAGCGATCTTCTCCTTGTGATTCTGAATTCCAAGCGTCGCTGGAATACTGCAACGAATCTCATCACCTACGGGTTGCAGGCAGCAGAAACTTCACGCTGAATTCCCCTATTTAATCGATCGGCAGGCTCTCATGCAGCCAAGACGAGGGACGGCAGAGCTGTGTCAGAAATGTATTTCTTCGGTTCTTCCTCGGATCTACGAGAAGGGACCTCATGTGCATCACCGGGAAAAACGAATGGAAGTCATGTCATTGAGGCCGCAAACATGCGTTGAGGGCAACCGTCCGGTCTTGATTGCTACCGAGAAGGGGAAAACTCCACATTGACATCTTTCCCAAGATAATTGATGACGAATCCCTGCTTATCGTACGCGAGTATGGCGCCCATCACGTTTTCGTCCCCATAGTCTTCTTGCCCCAATAGTTTTCGCACGTCATCGGGGCTTTCGCTATTCAGCACGTTGCGAAAGATACCGCGAGTCTTATAGGAAAATCGATTATTGATAAAGATCAAATCGATCTTGCCGTCCTGGATGCGCACGCCTGCCATTGGGCCGGTCGGCTTGCGTTGATCGAGCAAGAAGATGAACAAGGCTTCTTGCTCTACTTTTACTCCGGGGATTTTCTCGTTCACGAGCGAATCCACTGCTTTTGCTTCGGAATCTCCCAATTTGACCCCAAACAGCGAAATTTCTGCGCTCTTCAAGGTCTTGGCGTCCATCACGTCATTCTTGCTCAACTCGTAGGGCTCGCCATAGCCAGGAGGTACCCATGCGCCGATTCCTGCCAATACTATGCAGGCCAGCGCGGCGACTCGCAGTACATGCTTCATCGACACTTCCTTCCCCCATGAAGTCAACACGACGTATGGTGCATGAAATGTATTGGCGAAATTGGTAGGAACAACGCAGTGTGTGGCATTTTATCGAATGGTCTAAGAACTTGCAAGAACGGTTGCGATAGGCGAGGAGGGGACCGAGGTTCACTGAGGGAGGGTGGTGTCGAAACTCCGTCGCGGTCGTAAAAGGGTAGCGTGGGACGATCCGAATGCACGTAGCTCTATTAGGGAATAGGTTAGATGGCGTGATGGGTAGTGATGAGAAGGGCTCCAAGCTGCCGGAGCCGTTGGAAATAGGATCGGCAATCCTCGTCAAGCTCGCCGGTCAGGTTATCCAGATCTGTGACACAATCTTCAAGGATCACGATCCGTTGGGGATCCAGCCCTTCGGGGCTATCGAGGAAATACACGACACATCCACTGATCACGGTATCCAGTGTCATGAGCGGTCCCTCGAACTGGCTTTCCACTTGAGGCCACCGCTCTTCCTTGTGAGTTTCCCAGAGAGACAGCACAGCATCGCGATCCATCCTGCAGATCTCCGATGATTCAGCCCATTTACCCTAGCGCATGGAGTGGCAGGAGCGCAAGCGTGTCGAGGGTCAGGATCCTCAAACCCCGTACTCACGACGCGAGGCGCTCATGGATAGAGCCCACGGTGAAGATGCGCTTGGGCAACCTTGTCGATACCGCTCATCAGAGCGGCCATACGCATAGAAGTTTTATTGGAGATAGAGAATTGCAATGTCCGATGGAAAGCGGTGATCATGATATCTTGCAATCGCTCTTGAATATCAGCGGCTTTCCAGAAAAACCGCTGCAGATCCTGCACCCACTCGAAGTAGGATACGATCACGCCTCCAGAATTAGCCAGAATATCAGGAATAATAAATATTCCACGGTCCTGCAAGATGCGATCCGCCTCCAGGGTCGTCGGGCCGTTCGCTCCCTCGGCGAGGATCCGGCAGCGCAGTTTCGTCGCGTTGCGTTCGGTGATCTGCTCGGAAAGCGCGGCGGGGACCAGCACGCTGCAATCGAGCTGAAGCAATTCTTCGTTGGAGAGCCAGTCTCCCAGCTTGGTATCGCGAAGCGGTTGGCCTGCAGCTTTGTAGCGTGAAAGAAGCTCGGGAATATTCAACCCCTTCGAATTATAGATGCCTCCGTGTACGTCGCTCACGGCGATGACACGTGCGCCACATTCTTGCATGATCCGTGCTGTATGAGCCCCGACGTTGCCGAACCCCTGTATTGCCACGGTGGTGTCCCGAATATCGAGCTTGAGATGGCGAAGCGTTTCCATGGTGACGCAGACTACCCCGCGACCGGTGGCTTCTTCACGACCGAGGCTTCCTCCAATCGATAAGGGTTTGCCTGTGACGACACCCGGTACCGAGTATCCTACCTGCTGGCTGTAGGTGTCCATGATCCAGGCCATTATCTGGCTGTCTGTGCCGACGTCCGGTGCCGGCACGTCCTTATCTGGCCCGATCAGGGGGAAAATTTCCGCGGCATAGCGCCTGGTCAATCGTTGTAATTCTGCTTGTGAAAATTTTTTGGGGGCGATTGCGACGCCACCCTTGGCTCCGCCGTAGGGGAGATCGGCTAACGCGCATTTCCACGTCATCCACATGGCCAGCGCCGCAACCTCCCCAAGATTCACATCCGGATGATAGCGAATGCCCCCCTTGGTAGGGCCGCGGGAAGAATCGTGCTGCACACGGTAACCGGTATAGACCTCGACCCGGCCGTCGTCCATCCTGACAGGGAGGCTAACAATCAACGATCGCTGTGGAAGTTTCAGTCGTTCGCGTAAATTCTGATCGAGCTCCATCGCCTCTGCTGCTTGATCGAACTGTGCCACTGCCAGCCGGAACGTTGGTGTGTCGAGTTCATGCATAGGGTGATCCTTTTTGTCAGGTGTGAAGCCGGGACGTCGATGTGAGGTGGTCGTCACAGTTCCCCTGAATCAGGATGTCGGGTGAGAGATTCATCCATTGAATGTCAAATATTCGCGCGAATTCCTCCGCCACCTGTTGCGCGACCACTGTGGCCAACATGGGGGACTGCCTGATTTCAGCCATAGATGTGATACGGCACTGTGCAAGGCCGCAAGGCATGATCAGGGAAAAGGGGAAGAGGTCCAGGTCGACGTTGAGCGCAAATCCGTGAATCGTGACCCCGTGATCGATCCGGACTCCGATCGCGGCAATCTTCGCATCAGCATGATTCCAGCGTACCCAGACGCCAGGGTTCTTTTTCATGCGATAGCCCTCAATTCCCCATCGTAAGAGCGTGTGGATGAGCACCTCTTCCAACTTCCATACATACTGTTTAGGGCCTGAGCAATAATGCGACAGCTTGAGGATCGGATAGCCCACGACCTGTCCCGGCGCATGGTACGTGATCGAGCCGCCACGATCGATGAACTGGAGACTCGCACCCGTGCGGCGAAGGATCTCTTCTCCGCAGTCCCAATGTACAGGTTGGGTGGTGCGGCCAAGGGTATAGACAGGCAGGTGCTCAAGGAGCAGCAAGACATCCTGTTGTTTCTCCGCAATCCTGTCTTTCTGTAGTCGCTTCTGGAGCTCCCAAGCTTCGGTAAAGGGGATCGGCTGTATAAATCGAGCGAGTGTGCCTACTTGCGGGGTCGGCGTCGGGAGAGGTCCAATCCTCTGCCAGGAGAAGGAGCGGGATAGGTGTGATCCATCGACGTCACTCACAGAGCGACCTTCAGCAGTGTGGAGTTCTGAATCGAGATCGAGGGAGTCCCGATGGCGGAGATGAATCGTGATAGGGTTTGCGTAGGAGTTGTCGGCATCCTGTGTGTGGGAATAGGCACCATCGAAGATACCAACAGAGATTGTTGGCCAGATAAGGCCAATCCCATCGCTGGCTCAGCGCAAGTATCCAGCTCTCTGGGCTTCACGGCGACAGGCAGGAGAAGGGATGGAATGATGGAGTAGTAAAAATCGAGGCAATTCCAGTGGGATGTGCGCATACGTATCATGATGTCTCGTCTATTCGAGTCGGCCTCATTGTCGCACAAGTGCTTCCAAGGGTGAAAGTCATAGAACGTAAAAGGGCGAGGCCAGGCCTCGCCCCTTGCTATTCCTGATGCTGTCATCTACTGAATGGAGGCAAACATTTCCTTCACCGCAGGGGTTTTCAGCTTCTTGAGTGCTTTCGCTTCGATCTGGCGGATTCGCTCCCTTGTCACCGAAAGACTCTGCCCCACTTGCTCCAGTGTACATGCCTGATCCTGACCGATACCGAACCGCAGCCGGATGACGGTTTGCTCACGGGGCGTGAGCGTGCTGAGAATGCGTTCAAGCTGGTGAGACATTTCAGTCCGGTGTACATGGGCATCGGGTGGGACGGCTTGCAGGTCCGGGAGCAGTTCCCCCAATTCTGTGCTTCCATCACCTACTGGCTTCTCCAGGGCAACCGGCTCCTGAAAGGCTAGCGTGGTTTCGAGGAGTCGCTCGGGTCTCATCCGCAGTGCCTGGGCCACTTCTTCGAGTCGCGCCGGCCGGCCCAGCTGTTGGCCAAGTCGTCTGGTTACGCGGAGAATCCGGTGCGAAGCTTCAGTCTGGTGAACCGGAATCCGAATGGTCCGTGATTGGTCAGCTAATGCGCGTGTGATGCCTTGGCGAATCCACCAAGTCGCATAGGTGCTGAACTTGAACCCTTTGCGGTATTGATAGCGCTCGGCCGCTTTCATCAATCCGATATTGCCTTCTTGCACGAGATCCAACAACGTCAGGCCTCGGCCTGTGTAATGTTTTGCGACATCCACCACCAACCGTAGATTGCAACGCACCAGTTTGTCTTTTGCACGTTCGAGCACGAGCCGAGCAGAGCGGAGAGTCGCTAACTCTTCCCTGAGCTGTTTGGCAATACCAACTGGAAGTTTGAGTGGTCCCGTTCCCTGTTCGAGCATGTCGGTGAGGCTCTGCTGGGCCTTATCGATTGCGGTAGCCGAGAGTCCACTCAAACCTCTGACCGCCTGAAATGTGCGTTGCGCGTCGAGTACAGAGTCAGAACGTTTGAGACGGAGAAGGATTTGTATGGCGCGGCGCAACGCTTTCCGAATGGTGGTGGTCCCGGCGTCGATTTTCTTTGCTAGTTCGACTTCTTCTTCTCTCGTCAAGAGAGCGCGTTCGCCGAAGGAACGAAAGTAGAGAGACTCCAACATGAATGGACCCCCGCTCACAGCGGTGCGAGTCACTGTTTTCGTCGGCTCCTCACGGTGTTCTTCGTCCGATGTATCTCGCTCGATGACATCCAGGAGATCGCTCGCCTCGGGGTCGTCCGCATCGACATCCTTGGCAAGCTCGACAAGCTCGTCCGACTCAGGGGTTGGGAATAGATTCTCTTTCATATCGTCGCCCCTCCTCTGATTAACTGATGGTTTGCTCCGCCTCATCGTCGGCCCCTAGTCTATGAGAGACAGCGATCCGTCAAACGATTCAATTTTAGGCGCGTCCTGCTGAGCATTCTGTTATCTCTCTACGGAGCAAATCTTATGCTGGATTTTCCATAAGAACGGAGGATCGCAATCTTAAGGAAAAAGCTGCACTATTAGAACGCCCTAATGAGGAAATCGGAGACTGAGGTGAGGCAACCTTGCTGCAGATGTGTACGTATGGCTATAGGGTAAGAAGCGTAATCGCCACAATGACTCCTGGATGTGACTCTTTGAAAACAGGCGGCAAAGTCGATAAGGGACAAGGATGTCGCGACGGATTATTCGCTGTCCCGATTGCGATGCGCATCCGGAGATTGCTGAGTTGTGGACAGTGCGTGAGTATTACGGGTTTCGCTCTGAACAAGCGTGGCTCAGTGGGAAACTGTCATCAGGGCACTCACGTGTTTCCCCGAGAAGCGGTACGGCAGAGGTCGAGCGACCGACCCGGCATCGTGGTTGTTGTGTTATTGAAAACCAGACGTGGCACTTCTAGAATGGGCTCCCATGTCATATTTCCAATCAGGCGAGCGTATCCATCTGGTGGACAAGAAGGGCCGGCAGTATGCCTTGACCCTGAAGGCGGGAGATCTCTACCAACTGAGTGGCCACAAAATTGCCCACGACGACCTCATCGGAAAGCCTGATGGGTCGATCGCCGTGCTCTCCGGCAATAAAACAATGTTGGCGTTGAGGCCCACATTCGGCGACTACGTGCTGAAGATGCCGCGCGGCGCACAGGTGTTGTATCCAAAAGATCTTGCTCTCATTCCGATGTGGGCGGATGTCTATCCTGGCGCACGCGTGTTCGAGGCGGGAACTGGATCCGGAGCATTGACGATGGCGCTATTGCGAGCCGTGGGGCCCCGTGGTTTGGTGGTGACCTGCGAAGCCCGTGAGGATTTTGCCAGAACGGCGATCACGAATATTGAACGGTATATGGGCCCAGTCTCGAATCTCATCCCGCTCCGCCGGAACGTGTACGAGGGGATTAGTTTGTTCGAGGATGGTCTACCATTCGATCGTCTTGTCCTCGACCTTCCTGAGCCCTGGCAGGTCGTCCCGCATGCCGCGCAGGTCCTACGCTCCGGCGGCATCTATGTGAGCTTTGTTCCCACCGTCCCCCAAGTGGTGCAGACGGTTGAGGCGCTTCAGCGAGCGACCGTCTTTGGCATGGTCGAAACATTTGAATCGTTGTTGAGGACATGGTCCATTCAGGGACGCAGCGTACGGCCGGATCACAGAATGGTCGCCCATTCGGGCTTCATCACGGTGGCGAGGAAAATCGAGTCTGGTTTGTGGCCTGCAGTTCAAGCGGGCGAGTCTCTAGGTGAGGTCGCTGATATTCACGAAGAACGAGAGGATGACGAGCGATGAATCGATTGCGTGGAAAGGTTGCGGTTGTGACGGGAGGCAACGCAGGTATCGGTGAAGCGATCGCAAAAGCCTTTGCGCGCGAAGCGGCATCGGTGGTGATCACGGGCAGGCGGCAAGGAGAGCTGGATCGAGTTGTCAACGACATTGTGAAGGATCAAGGCAAGGCCATTGCCGTTGTCGGATCGGTGACCGATGAATCCCATGTCCAGGAGACGGTGCGTCGGACTGTGGAGCAGTTCGGGCGGCTCGATATCCTCGTGAATAATGCCGGAATAGGAGACTTTGGAAAGCGCCTGCACGAGATCGACGATGCAACCTGGGCACAGGTCCTGGACATCAACTTGACCGGGGTGTTCCGCATCACGCGAGCAGTCTTGCCGCAGATGCTCAAACAGGGGAATGGAGCGATCGTCAATATCTCTTCCGTCGCCAGCTTGGTTGGCCTTCCTGCGTTATCGGCTTATGCCGCCTCCAAAGGGGCGCTCGATGCCGTGACCAGAGCCCTCGCGGTTGATTACGCTAAGGAGGGCATTCGATGCAACGTGGTCAACCCCGGGCTCATCGATACGCCAATGGCCGCTCCACTCATGAGCAACCCAGAACTACTGGACCCCATTCTTTCTCACTATCCTCTCCGTCGGGCTGGGAAACCGGAAGAGGTGGCCAATATGGTCCTGTATCTAGTTTCAGACGAGGCGGCCTGGGTCACTGGTGGGACCTTTCCCATCGATGGAGGGATGACTATTTCGTGAGAAGGCACCCCATGCAAAAGGGAAACGTCTCACGTACAGCTATGGGCGCTTGTCCATTGGTCAAAATGCGAAGAAGACACGGTGACAGCTCGACACTATGAACATCAACGCACAGACTCAGTTCTGCGGAGTCATCGGCAATCCAGTCGAGCATTCACTTTCACCTGCCATTCATAATGCCGCATTTCAGAAGCTTGGGCTGAACTTCGTCTATCTGGCCTTCCGTGTGGAGGCGATTGGTGATGCGATCAAGGGTCTTCGCGCTCTTGGGAATTTTCGCGGTGCGAGTGTAACTATTCCCCATAAAGTGGCAGCTGTTTCCTTTCTTGATTCTGTCGAGCCAACGGCACGTCATATCGGGGCGATCAACACCATCGTGTCAGCGGGCGGGAGTCTTACAGGATATAACACCGATGCGATCGGTGCCTTGCGCGCGCTTCGTGAGAGCGGTGTGGCTTTGAAAGGGCATCAAGTCGTCATGCTGGGGTCTGGAGGCGCTGCACGCGCGATTGCGTTCGCCCTTGGGAAAGAGACTGAGATTGGTCGCTTGACCATACTGGGGATCGACAGCCAGGAACGTGCTGCATTGGCTCAAGACCTCCAGTCCAAGACGAGGATGGCCGTGCAGGAATCATCTCTCGATGAAGAGACGTTGCGAAGGATTCTCCCGGAGACTCAAGTGCTTATCCATTGTACGCCAATGGGCATGTCGCCCAAAGTAGACCAGACCGCTGTCCCTCCGCCGTTGCTCCATGAAGGGCTGACGGTCATGGATATCGTCTACAACCCTCGGGATACCCGACTGTTGAAAGATGCGAAGGCGGCAGGCTGTCGCACAATTCCAGGGCGTGAGATGTTTCTCCATCAAGCTACAGCACAGTTCGAACTCTGGACCAATCAGATTGCTCCAGCTGATGTCATGCGTGCCGTCTTGGAATCGCGCTTTTCATGAATATCGTGTTGATCGGGTATCGGGGCGCCGGCAAGAGCGCAGTGGGCAGACGACTTGCGGCGCGATTGGGGCACAAGCTCGTGTCAACCGATGCCGAGATCGTCAAACGTGCTCACCGCACGATTCCGGAGATCGTTGCCCAAGAGGGGTGGGAATATTTTCGCGATTTGGAGTCCGATATCTGTCGGGAGCTCGCCGGCCATGACCAGCTTGTCATCGATACCGGGGGTGGGGCCATACTTCGAACGCAGAACGTCGAGGCGTTGAAGAAGAATGGCACTGTCTTTTGGTTGGAGACCTCAGTCGGGACTATCACAAAACGAATCGGTGGAGATACTCAGCGCCCCTCGTTGACGGGAACCAAGTCGTTCGTCGATGAAATCCAAGATGTGTTGCGAGAGCGAACGCCGAAATATCAAGCGGCAGCCGACCATGTGATCAAGACCGACGATCGCTCAATCGATCAACTGGTTGAGAAACTACTTGCGTTGCTATGAGACCGTTCGATTATATTTCTGATATAAAAAAATCAGGCTGTGCGGTAATCCCCTCCTTGACAAGCCCTTTATCGAAGTGTTTGAAATAGCTGAATGCGCCCGTAGCTCAATGGATAGAGCATCGGACTTCGGATCCGAGGGTTGGGGGTTCAAGTCCCTCCGGGCGCACCAATAAATCAATATGTTAGGATTTTTATCGTTATCTGAAACTCAGTCTGTAGGGGCAGTGTAGGGCACCGGCCAGGGAGAAACCTAGTACCAGGACCACCCTTTCTAGGTATATGTTAAAAATCTAAATGGGGCTAATATCAAAAAAAGAGTGGAAGCTTGACAGGTAGATTATTAGAGCTATGTTTTATGTTCATGGGGGTTGACACTTATCCAAGTCTTAACCATAATGGTGCACCTCAAAGAACCCAGTTATGGGATAATCGATCCATATGAGCTGGGAACATTCTTATTGAAAACGTAGTTCAGCCTCATCCACCATGTGTGGAAGGAGATCTTTCGCCGTCCCCTTCGGGGGGCGGCGATTGTTTTTCTGGCACTATTCGTATTCTGTTTTCCCACTTTCCTTTCAGTCTTCTCCTGGTTGAATCTCCACTAACATGGTAGCCCGTAATTAGGAAATAAAAAGTCCCATGTTTTCTGTGGGTTTGCTCTAGTATCACCACATAATCCTGCTTCTCTAGCCAAAG
>CBDDRW010000059.1:0-4186 GCA_965233175.1 uncultured bacterium | reverse complement strand
ATCCAAACTCCCGCCGACTACAGCCAGCTCGGCTCACTCCTCATCGCGCAATTGCTCCTGGGACTGGCGCTCCCTTTTGCTGCGATTGTGTTTGCGAAGGTCACCCGCTTCAAAAGCGCCTAGCAGGATGTTGAAAACCGCCCCGACTTCGTTCTCGCATCGCTCAATGCCTCAACGTACTGGAAAGTACGCCTCGGCATTTCGCTCGCTGCGGCCTCGTCGGACGACGCTTTTGAACATCCTGCGGTTCCACGCGTCGGTCTCGCGACGAGGCTTTGCGATTTCACCACGAACCATCGTGAGGAAAAAGGCAGCCACCGTATACATATAAGTCAAAATCTCAACATCACAACTACCGTTCTGTCGGGCTTCTGCCGTTGGCAGTATGTCTCCCCCCAGCTTTTGTACTTACCCTACTAAGAATGGGGCGAGCAAAAAGAAAAACACGGTGTGTGCGATCGTTTCCATGTACACCTGGGCCTGTGCCGAAGGCAGAAAAATGATGACAATTCACAATAAAGACGTACCGTGGTCCTAGCTAGGTGCGCAGAGCAACCGGTCGATGGTCGGTGGCGAAGCCTTCAGACCGCACTGGATCGGTGTGATTAGAAGTGACCGAATTCGGAGAGGCTCAAGTCTTCCGCCACGAGAGGGCTACGAATCCGCCCTCGGGAGTCAGGGACGAGAAGAGTACAGTATAATCCATAGCGCGTAAGGGGAGTACTGTCCCCTATGCGCTGGCGTTCATCGATATATGTCACCGTGGTGGATAATGTCGAAACGATCTAGAATCTAGTGAGTTGCTGAATCATCTTGGCGATAGGTGCCTCAATGTCCGGCGGGATATGAGACAAGTTGGAGAGCGGAATCATCATCATGCGTCCCGAGCAGCCTAATCGACATATTCTGGTCATCGATGACAACAAGGTCATTCATGATGACTTTCTCAACATCCTTCAGCCACAGGTATTTGATGGTATGTCGTTCATGCGGTCTTCTTTGTTTGGCGAATCGTCTACCCCTTGGCGGCACGACCCATTCCAGGTGGATTGCGTCGATCAAGGAGGAGCGGGATTGGTGTTGGCCCATCGTGCTCGTGAAGAGGGTCGTCCTTATGCGGTGGCGTTCGTTGACATGAGAATGCCTCCTGGGTGGGACGGTCTGGAAACTATCGAACGCCTCTGGGAAGTGGATGCAGAGCTTCAGGTGGTTATCTGCACGGCATTCTCCGACTACCCGTGGGAGGAGATCACAAAAAGGATCGGCCAAAACGACAAGTTGCTGATTCTTCAGAAACCGTTCAACAGCATTGAAGTGTTGCAGTGTGCCACCGCGCTCTGTCGAAAATGGGATCTTGCGCATGCGGTGGCAGGGCAACTGGATGAATTGAACAGACAGGTCGACAAACGAACGGCAGAACTCCAGGGCGCAAACGAGAAACTGACACAAACGAACGCAGATTTGGTACGAACTGTGGCGGATCTTGAAGAGGCGCATGCGGAAATCTTGCGGCAAAATGATGCGCTGGAGCGGCTTGCATCTCGAGACCCACTCACAGGATGCTTCAATCGCCGCGCTTTTTACATGCAATTCGAAGCCGCGTTTGCCGAAAGTCAGAGGCATCACACCGAACTGTGTTGCCTGATGGTGGACATCGACCATTTTAAACGCATTAATGATCAATTTGGACATGCTGTGGGGGATCAAGCCATTCAAGCCGTTGCCGGCT
The DNA here is from genome assembly GCA_965233175.1 of uncultured bacterium. Classification (GTDB taxonomy): domain Bacteria; phylum Nitrospirota; class Nitrospiria; order Nitrospirales; family Nitrospiraceae; genus Palsa-1315. Next base: position 2,457 of record CBDDRW010000059.1, on the reverse strand, counting down.
GTCTGAGCGCTGGATTACGATTGATGGACATGGCCGGCCGCTATGGCGGAGAGGAGTTCTGTTTGATGTTTCCGCGCACCACGCTGGCAGAAGCCCCGGCTCTGGCGGAACGTATTCGAATTCTGATTGAAACGGAGGCTGGGGGAAGGGTGCGAGCCGCATCCTGTCTGGGTATCACCGTGAGCTGTGGCATTTCATCGACGGCATTAGGCGCGCGGACGCCGTTGGAGCTGATCGATCAAGCGGACAAAGCGCTCTACGCGGCTAAGGAAAGTGGGCGAAACTGTGTCATGGTGCTCGATCCAATTATCGCCGGAGCGAACGCATCCGATCAGTGTGAACCGCAAGTCAGGCGGATCACGCCGCGCGGATCGCCTTCACCGATGTCTCGGTAAGGATGTCGTGCCGTGTTGTCGCGATACGCAGCGAAGCGATGCGTGGAAATGAATAGATGAGTTGATATGAGCCGGATTCTGAGCTGCCCTCGTTGCCAAAAAGCTGGATCCTTGCGGTCTGCCCCGCAATCGCCACGCGAGCATTTTGCTTCCTTGCTCTTCGTGGCGCCATTCCTTTGTCCGTCGTGCAGTCATCGTTTTCTCGCGTCCCATCTTTGGCTGGACAGTTCCACGCATCCTCTCGATCGCCGTGAACACCTCAGGATTCCTGTGCGACTCTATCTCTCATTTTCCGGGGGAAAGGTTCAGGGTGAAGGAACTGTGCTCGATCTCTCCATGGGCGGCTGTATCATCAAGAGTCAGACCCAGGTTCATAAGGACGACATCTTCTATTTGCAATTGTCTCTTGGTGAAGGTGAACACCCTCTCGAGGTCGCCGCGATGGTGCGTTCTGTGAGTGCTCGCGGCATTGCCTTCAAGTTCCTTCGAGCCGCTCAAGAAAATAAGCGCTTGCTTGCATTCGTTCACGCCCAAATGCTGCATCAGCCAGACAAATCCTCCCCCAAGGCCGGTGTGGCCGCCTGAGCTGGTCAGCGAATCCCATCCGTCCGCCACGCCATCGTTGACAGAGTACGACTGAACGCGATTAGCAGGCTAAAGCTTTGGCCGTCCGCATCTGTAACAATAGGAAAACGTTTCACGCAGGATGCTCAAAAGTTTGTCAGCAAGGCCGCAACCGATGAAAGTACCGGAGGCGTAGCCTCTGGGCTACGTTGAGGATGCTTTCGAGGAGAGAACGAAGCTAGCGGACTTTTTCAGCATCCTGTCAGATCGGAGTTTCCCAGGCAGAATGAAGCGGATGATTATTGATCAGTTCCTCGTGTGCAGTAAGGTCATAGGGTTCAATGGTGAGATCCTTCTCGTCAAGCGGTTCCGGGCAGGCAGGGGAACAGAGGTAGCTACGATACGATTCAGCCTTTTCTTTCGTGGCGAACCGGCAGAGTCCATATTCCGGCATGCCAGATGAGGGATACCAAAATGCCAGCTCGATCGCGCTTCCCTGGTAGATGCCGAGGGTGCGGTGCGTGATTTGAAATCCGCCGGGTAAATGTGAAGAGGGTTCAAGCGACATCTGGTGGTCTCACTTCCGAATCACCATGGTTTTATACATGATAGCATGATCGATCATTTGTGCTACAGACCTGAGCGATCAAGAAAGTATCCCTACCCATAATCACCGGCTTGATAGACTGCTCAGTATCGTTCCGCTAGAATCTCGATACATGTCCGATCCTACGGCAGTGACTCCAGCTCCAACGAATACGCAGGATGAGACGCGCTCGGTGGTCAAGGCTGCCGGTGTGATTGGCGTGGCCACCTTCTCCAGCCGAATCCTCGGGTTTGTTCGCGACATGGTGTTGGCGAACCTTTTTGGCGCGACGCCTGCGGCGGATGCCTTCTTCGTGGCGTATCGTGTCCCCAACCTGCTTCGTGAGCTCTTTGCGGAAGGGTCGATGTCTTCCGCCTTCATTCCGGTCTTCACGGAGTATCACACTCAAAAGTCAAAACGTGACGCGTGGGAACTGGCGAGCGCCGTCTTCACGACGTTGCTCACGATTGTGATCGGGATCACGATCGTGGGGATTCTCGCCGCGCCCGGGATCGTCTGGCTCCTGGCGCCTGGATTTCATGACGATCCGGCGAAGCTGAGCGCAACAACCCTTCTCACACAGGTCATGTTTCCCTATCTCATTTTTATCAGTCTCGCTGCGCTGGCAATGGGGATCCTGAATTCCATGCGCGCGTTTGCGGCGCCGGCTTTCTCACCGGTGTTCTTCAATATTTTCATCATCGGCTGCGCGTTGTTTGTATCGCCGATGATGCCAGAGCCGATCCTTGGTGTGGCCCTTGGCGTGGTCGTGGGAGGCATGGCGCAGTTTGCCATGCAGTTGCCAGGTCTGCGCCTCCGAAGCATGTTGTTCGGATTTCGGTTCTCACCGGGCCATCCCGGGGTACGGCGGATCGGTAAGTTGATGCTGCCGTCGCTCCTCGGTCTCTCCGT